>NZ_JBLUQA010000016.1:0-113479 GCF_048068295.1 Pseudomonas sp. NY15435 | reverse complement strand
CCTGCTTGCGCTCTACAACTATCACGACAGCAGCCACGAGATCGACGAGATCTACGACGCCCATCTGGCGCAGAACGCGCGCCTCCTGCAAGGCGTCATGAGCATGCCGCTAGACGACAAGGATCGCCATGCGTTGTACCTGGCATTCAATGAAGCATTGAGTCAGGCGGGCAAGCATCGCATCGGTCACCCCTACGAGAGCAAACTCGCCTTCCAGGTGTGGCGCATCAACGGTGAAGTCCTGGTACATACGGTCAGCGCCCCAAGCTTCACTCGGCCGCTGACCGAGCCCGGCTTTTCCAACATCATGGTGGGGGAGCAGCAATGGCGCAGCTTCGTGCTTCCCGTGCCAGAGCGCCAGTTGGTGATCTGGGTCGGTGAGCGCAACGATGTGCGCAATGATCTGATCGGCCGCATCGTCCGCCACACCTTATTTCCCTTCCTGATCGGTAGCCTCGCGTTAGCGTTGCTGGTATGGCTGGCCATCGGCTGGGGGCTGCAACCGTTGCAGAACATGGCACGCGTCATCCGAGCGCGGCATGCAGAGTCACTGGAGCCACTGCAGCTGGTACCCCTACCTCGAGAGCTCGAACCCATGCAGGCGGCGCTCAACCGGCTGCTGGGGCAGATTGATGAGCTGCTGCGCCGTGAACATCGATTTATCGCCGACGCCGCCCATGAGATGCGTACGCCCCTGGCAATCCTTCGGCTGCATGCGCAGAACGCGCTTGAGGCCAGGAGCGATGTTGAGCGAGATAAAGCCTTGGAGTTTCTGGTTGGTGGTGTGGATCGTCTCAGTCGAGTGGTAAACCAGCTACTGACGATGGCGAGAATCGAGCCGCGACTCGGGCAACGCAACTGGGTGACGGTCGATGTCGCTGTAGTGGCGACGGAGACATTGGCGGAGATGACACCTTGGATTTTGGATCAAGGCCTGGAACCGTCTCTGGAAATCACCGAGGGCGACTGTCAGCTTCAAAGTGATGCAGGCGCTTTGGGCATTGCTCTGCAGAACCTGGTCGCAAACGCAGTAAATCACTCACCAGCTGGTGGTCGAATCAACGTCACGCTACACCGCGAAGGCAACGCCATCGTAGTCAACGTGGAAGATCAGGGGCCAGGCATCGACGAGGAAGACCTTGAGCGTGTCTTCGAACGTTTTTACAGTAAAGGTTCTGAGAACGGCGCCGGACTGGGCCTGTCAATTGTGGCGATGATCATGGAGCGGCTTGGAGGAAGCGTGCAGTTGAGCAATCTCTCTACCGGCGGGCTTCGCGCAACGCTGAGGATCGTGCCTACGTCCTGAACATTTAAGTCCGCGATGGGGCGGTAGCTCCGCCTCGCCAGTGGCAGAAATAGGCCAGAAGCGAGCGTTCGATTTTGGGCGAGGTTAGGTCGAGTGCTACTGCTCTGAATGAGAAGTACACGCTATCGATTACTCTGGATTAGAGGGAGCCGACGTGGGGATTTGCCAGGCTGGTTTCTTGTCATCTTGACGGTCGAAAGCGCGCCGCGCCTTGCGGAACTCCTCGGCGTTTTCTACCACCCACATCCAAACAGGAGACATCCGAACCAACAGTTCCATACCCAGCGGCGTCAGCTCGTATTCGACACGCGGCGGAATTTCCCCGAACTCCCGTCGAAGCAGCAATCCATCCCGCTCCATGGCGCGTAGCGTCTTGGTCAGCATTCGCTGGGTCACCCCAGTCATCTGCCTTTTTATCTCGGCGTGGCGCATCGTGCCGTACACGCCCAAGGCATGCAGGATGCCCAATGACCATCGGCTACCCGCGTGGGCGAGGACTTCCCGTCTGACGCCATCGTCATCTTCTCGGAGCGTTCGGCAGATGGCTTCTGCCTGGCTCAGAGCGTCCTGATTGGTCATTTATCCTCCTAGGTATCACGCGTGTGCCTTCTTACGAGTACTGCCTGATCATGCCAGCATTCGCTCATGTTATAGGCATCACGCCTCAGGAGAAATCATGAGCGAAGCAACCCCGCTTTCCCCTCAATCCATTCTTGTTCTCGGCGCTGGCGAACTGGGCCTTCCGGTTTTGCACAATCTCGCACGAGTGGCCAAACGCGCACCCGGCTCCCAAATCAGCGTTCTTCTCCGGGAGTCAACCATCAACACCCAGATACCGGAGAAAAAGGCCGAAATCGACGAGCTTCGTGGGCTAGGCATTCAGATGGTCGCTGCGGATCTGGTGAACGATTCAATTGATCAGTTAGCTGAAGTGTTTGCCCGGTTCGATACCGTCATAGGCTGCGCCGGCATGGTCGCGGGTCGAGAAACCCCCATGAAGTTAGCGACAGCAGCGCTAAGGTCGGGCGTGAAGCGCTACTTCCCGTGGCAGTTTGGCGTGGATTTCGAAGTGATCGGTCGGGGCAGCCCCCAAGATCTTTTCGATGCTCAACTCGATGTACGCGAGGCGCTCCGCGCGCAAGACAAAACCGAATGGGTAATTATCTCGACGGGCATGTTCACCAGCTTCCTTTTCGAGCCCGTATTTGAGGTAGTCGACTTCGACAACGACACCGTTAACGCGCTCGGAAGTCTCGAGAACAGCGTGACGCTCACCACACCAGACGACATCGGAGCTCTCACGGCGGAGATCGTCTTCTTTGAACCTCACTTCCGCAACGAGATTGTCTATCTCTCGGGCGACACGGTGTCGTATGGGCAAGTCGCGAACATCCTCGAAAATGCGCTGGGTCGTCCGTTCAAGACTAACGTGTGGACTGTTCCGTACCTGATGGATGAGCTGAGAAAAGACCCTACCCATCACATCAAAAAGTACCGTGCTGTATTTGCCCAAGGCAGAGGTGTGGCATGGCCTAAAGTGGGCACCTTCAACGAACAGCAGTCGACTCCAGTAACCACCGCTGAGCAATGGGCTCGGGCGAACCTTGGGGGCAAGTGAGCGACGACAGATAGCTGACTTGCCGAGAAACTCACTGGCCCGACAGTGGACGCTGACAGCCGAAGTTGAACGTTTAGAGGAGGTCACGCTGTCTAGACTTGCAGCGTGGAGCCTCAGTGTCCGCTATGGGTTGGAAGCGGACTCTAAAAAACCAATGACCCGGCCCTGTGGGAATACCGAGCCGGGTCTAAACTTGCGAGTTACTTATTCGAAAAGCGCCACAGCACGCACGAAACCTGCGGAGGCGTGACGGATCTTGTAGGGGAAGCACGAAACCCAAAAGCCGCTCGCCGGCAACTGATCGAGATTGGCGAGCTTTTCCATCTGCCCGTAGCCAATATCCCGCCCAGCCTTATGCCCTTCCCAGATGATGGATGCATCGCCTGACTCGGCAAAGCGCTCACGCGTGTACTTGAAGGGCGCGTCCCAACTCCATGCATCGGTGCCTACTACGCGAACTCCCCGCTCCAGTAGATAGAGCGTAGCTTCGCGACCGATGCCGACCCCTGCATCGAGATAGCCGGGCTGACCAAACAAGCTTCCGGCCCGAGTGTTGATCAGGACGATTTCCAGTGGCTTCAGGTCGTACCCGATACGCTGCAGCTCGGCTTCGATTTCCCCGGCGGTTACAACATGGCCATCAGGAAAATGCCGGAAGTCCAGCTTCACACCAGGCTGCAGGCACCATTCGAGCGGCAACTCATCGATGCCGAACGCAGGCTTACCGCCGTCCGTAGTAGAGGCATAGTGCCAAGGTGCGTCCATATGCGTGCCACTATGCGTGGTTATGGTGAGGCGCTCAGCGGCCCACGACTCATCGCCAGGCAAGTCTTCCTTGCGCAGGCCAGGGAACATCGCTGCCATCTCGGGCCAGCCTTCCTGGTGATCCATGTAGTCGATCTTCGGCAACAGAGGCGGCGGGTCGGTGTATGGATTGTTCTCGAGGCAGACCGACAGATCGAGCATCCGACATTTACTGAGATTCATGAGAAGCAACTCCTACTTTGGCGGTTGTCGGTCGACTACGGCGGGCAGCGTTGGGCAGTGAGTTTCGCAGCAGTGCTGCTGCACTCCCGTCATGACAGAAGCCCAAGGCACGAGCACGAGGCGTGCGCAATTGCGGCTGGCGACCGAAGAGATTTTCCAACTGCGTATCGGGCGAGAATTCGATCTGCTCGCCATTGGACTCTCCGAAGCGTGCTGCCAGTGCATCGAGAATCTGGGCGACTGAAAGCTGCAGAACAGGCAATTGCCAAACCCGCTCTTCCACCAAATTCTTCAGCTCCGCCGCGTGCAAGAGGTTCTCCACACAACAACGGGCAGACATCCACCAGGCGGTCGCCCGCGGCGACACAGGGCAAGAGTAAGAGCCCCCTTCTGCATAGGCGTGCAAGAGGTCACTCATGAATGCGGACTTCAATCCGTTCGGTTCGCGCGGACGTGCAACGATGCCTGGGAGACGCAGCGCTCGCCCATCGACTTCACCACGCCGGGCCAGATCTTCAATGGCGATCTCGATCATGCGCTTGTGCGACGCATACGAGAGCTGCGGGTTAGCAGATTGAGACTCATCCATGCGCCCAGGAAGCTCGCCGCCATATACGGCAACACTGCTTGCATAGACCAACACAGGGGGGCGGTCACTGCTCCGTAGCTGATGGAGCAGCTCCAGGCTCGCTAGAAGGTTGACCTGATATCCCAGTTCGTAATTCGCTTCTGCCGCCCCACCAGGCACGCTGACCAGGTGAAACACAACATCGATGCCGTCAGCCAGCGCCCGACGTAGCAAAGCAGGATCGGTGACACTGCCATAGTGCCGGCGCAGGCGCGTATCGTCCGGCAAGCCATCCAGCTTCTGATCAAGAAGCAACAGAGCATCGATCTTCTTCCCGCGGATCTCGCCCTGGCTTAGTAGGCGAGAGACCAGCTCTCGTCCGACGAATCCGTTGGCGCCGGTGACCATTACGCGCATGGCCAACCTCCCTGCACCACGCGCTGGTCAATCGCTCCGAACAGGATCTCGCCTTGGGGGCCCCTGGCTTCCATACGTACCCTATCGCCGAAGCGCATGAAGCCAGTACTAGGTGAACCGTCTGCAATAGCTTCGATGGCTCGACGCTCAGAAATGCAGGCCGAGCCAACGGATCGATCGGGGTTAGAAACCGTGCCCGAACCAATCACCGTACCTGAGCTCAGCTTCCTACTCAGCGCTGCATGTGCAATCAACTGATGGAAGCCAAAATGCATGGCCCCACCATGGGGATTGCCGAACCACTCACCATTCCACTCGACGCTCAGAGACAGATGCACCCTGCCACCTCGCCAGGCTTCGCCCAACTCATCAGGAGTGACAGCTACGGGAGCAAAACTGGTCGTTGGCTTAGCCTGGAGAAACCCGAAACCGGTCTTCATCTCACGGGGAGCGAGGGCACGAAGGCTGACATCGTTCAGCTGCAACACAAGACGCACATGACCCAGCGCTTCTTCAGGCGGGCACCCCATCGGAACCTCATCCACGAGGACTGCAAATTCCCCTTCGAAGTCGATGCCATGAGCTTCACTCGGCAAAGGAATATCCGCGCGCGGGCCAAGAAAGTCGTCGCCCGCCCCCTGGTAGATGAGTGGAATTCGATCGACGCCCTCAATGGGCTCCAGGTTGAAAGCCTTTTGCATCAACTCCCCGTGGCTCAGGAAGCACGAACCATCCAGCCACTGCCAAGCTCTAGGCAACGGTGCAGCCAATTGCTCGAAATCCAGTTTAAAGAAGCCAGCAACGTCTCCCGCATTCAAGCGTTGATAAAGGTTCTCGAGATCAGCATGAACAAGCTCCCAGCTGTCCAGAGCAGCCTGCATTGTGGCGGCAATTCCAGTTGCATCCACTGCAAACTGAAGGTTGCGGGAAACCACGATCAGGCTCCCGTCGCGAGTACCATCATTCAGTGTGGCCAGCTTCACGGCAGCAGCTCCTGCAGATCCGGCGCATAACGGCCGTCGAGAAGGATGAACACCATCCGCGCCATCTGCTCGGTGCGGTTGCTCCAAGCATGATTGGTTCCGCGCTGAACTACTATGTCTCCGCGTTTCAGATGAACTTCCTCGCCATCGAGAACGAGCCAGATCTCACCCTCCGTGACGATCCCGTAGTCCAGCGTCTCGGTACGGTGCATCAGCTTGTGTTTGGAGTCCGTCTTCCCGGTACCAGCATGGGACTCGCCAATCTCCGCGAATGCTGCCGCAGCGTCCTCTGCACTCACCTGGTTCTGGACGCTATCGGGTGGAATATCGACCACGCGAATGACACTGCCCAGGGGCCCTGGGCTGAGCTGCAACGGCTGCGAAGTGGGATCGTCAGCGTTGTCCAACGGCGCGGGGGTCGTTGCGCTGTTCCAGACTTCGTAGAAGACGGTTCCCGGGATCGCTTTAAGCGGGAAGTTATTCGGGGTAGCACCACTGCTCATGACCACAGCTTGGCCGCGGGTGTCATGCCCAGTTACTACGCGTTTGAAGGTCGGAAGCTGTTGCATATTCTCTCCTATCAATTGCCGTCACCGACGGTGGTACCGCCGTCGACGATGATGTTCTGGCCGCTAATGAAGGCGCCTCCAGGAGCGGCAAGTAGAACTGCCAAAGCGGCCACCTCCTCGGGGCAGCCGAAGCGGCGCAATGGCGTGAAGGCTATTCGGCGCTGTACGACTTCAGGATTATCAGTAAGGGGGCGTGCAAACTCGGTTTGAATCACGCCGGGGCTGATCGCATTCACGCGGATATTGCTCGGCCCCCACTCCACAGCCAGGTTGCGCGCGAGCTGCGCAAGGCCGGCCTTGGACATTCCGTACAGACCCAAGGACTTGTTTCCGCGCACCCCGGCAATGCTCGACATCAGGATCACGCTACCGCCGCCATGCTTCGCCATCGCGGGCAGCAAATCGCTCGTAAGCCACATCGCGCTGCGCAAGTTGACGGTGAAGGTCAAATCCCATTCGGCGTCGCTAGCGGTCGCCAGCGCCCCCATATGGGGGGCAACGCCGGCATTGCAGACCAGAATGTCCACGCGGCCGAACATCTCAAGCACCTGTTTCGCCAGCTCAGCCACGGACGGCTGGTAACGCAGATCTGCAACTAGCGCATAGGCCTCAATGCCAGCATCGACCAGTTCAGCTGCAGCCTGACCACACGCATCGGCATCCTCGCTGTTGATGATGACCTTGGCACCGGCGCGACCTAACTCTCGCGCCACCGCAAGGCCAATACCTCGGGTACCGCCAGTGATCAGCGCGATCTTCCCGGTCAGACTGAAAAGGTCGCTCATACAGCTTCTGCCACGTACGCCTTTCGGCGCTTGCGAAGCAGAACCAGGCAGATCGGAGCCAGTACGAGTTGAGCAATTGCAAACAGGAGAAGGGCAAAGGGCAGCCCTGCATGGTCTCCACCCGTCAGCGAGAGAATGATCAAGGGGCTCAGAAACTCGCCAGCAAAGATCGCCGCTGTGAATCCGCCAGTAGCCCGCCCACGCTGGGTGAAATCAACTTCCTGCATGACCTGAGTAATCAGCGTCGGAAGCAGTAGCCCCACGCCCATGCCATTGATCAGTACGGCGACTACCATCAGCGCCACGTTTTCCGTCTGGCTCATCAGGGCGCCACCAGCACCAGCAATCACAAACCCAATGGCGAGCAGTCGCGGAGCTGAGAACCCCGAAAAGATATGGAAGAGCAACGCCCCAGCAAGAACTCCCAGCTGGTTAGCTCCCATCGTGATGCCGATCTGTTGAGGCGCATCGACGTGAATCAGATTGAGCAGGAATCCGGCCTGGACGGGCACGATGAAAAGGCTGACGCCCGCGAGGAGGCTGACCAGATAGAGCGGCAGCAGTTTTGTCCAAGGAAAACTTGAGCTGCTGGGCGTGGAGTTCTCCAACTGGCTGGCAGCGGGTTCCCAGAGAAGTTTTGCCATGAGAGGTATGCACAGCAGCCCTACGGCATACAGCACGAAAGGTGCTCTCCAGCCTACCTCACCGAGCGAGCCGCCTACGGCCATGAAGAGCGCTGCGGAGAGCGAGCTGGCGACCATCTGCAACGCAAACAATCGCTCCCGCCGCTCGCCCTCGAAGTAGTCACCAATCAAAGTGGTGCAGCAGGTCATGATCCCAGCTTCAGCGAGCCCAAGGCCCGCCCGGCTCGCCACAATGAGCGGCAATGAATCCAGAATAAGGGGGAGTGTCCCGCAGAGTGTGTAAACCAGCATGCACGCCAGGAGTAACGCCCGACGACCGAAGCGGTCGACCAGAGCCCCTGCGATGGGGGCCACAAGAGCGATCATCAACGCTGGAATGGTGAGCGCGACTGGAACCAGCACCGTGGAACCAGGCGAATCAAAGAAATGAGCCTGCAGGCGCGGCAGTACCGGAGCGATTAATACTGCGCCGAGCACCGGCAGGCAGCTGCCAAAAAGCAGCAAAACGGATTGTGCGGCTCCAGCGCTGCGCTCAGTGCTCATGGCGCATATCCTCAAGGGAGCAGATGCAGGCACCAAAACTGGACAGGCCAGAAGCTAGTTCAATCAACAGTGTGGGCAGCAGGCAGGTAATGCGGGCCATTCAGATGTCCTCGTTCTTGTCGTTATGTCGCGGACTGTCCGAACCCCTGGCTCACGCCAGGGGAACAGTTGCGTGGGGCTTGCAGCAGGTGCGGTCGTGGTGAATTGCTTCCAGGTTGTGCGGAACCGCGGCTTTGGCGACCGAAGCTGCAGCCGCACCTCTGGGAAGCAGGAAGTAGGCAAGCGCAGGCAGCAGAACCAGGGCGCCGACCATGTTCCAAACAAACATGAAGGCAAGCAGAACGCCCATATCTGCCTGGAACTTGATCGGAGAGAAGATCCAGGTACCGACACCAATAGCGAGGGTCACGCCAGTGAGCATCACCACCTTCCCGGTGAAGAGCAGTGCCCGGTAGTACGCCTCAGAAAGACTGGCTCCTTGGCGCAGCTGCGCGAGCACAATGCTCATGACATACAACGCATAATCGACGCCGATACCCACACCCAGGGCAATCACTGGAAGAGTCGCAACCTTCACCCCCATCCCCAGGACGACCATCAGTGCCTCACAGAGAATTGAGGTGAGTACCAAGGGAAGAACCGCGCAGAGAACGGCACGCCACGAACGGAAGGTGACAAGGCAGAGCAGGATTACCGCACCGTATACCCACCACAACATGTCGCGGTTTGCCTGCTTCACCACGATATTGGTCGCGGCCTCAATCCCTGCACTACCTGCGGCAAGCAGGAATTGAGCGTGCTCGGTGTCGTTGTTCTTTGCGAATCCCTCGACACTCTCGACGACGCTAGTGAGCGTGTCAGCCTTGTGATCCTTGAGGTAGGCATAAAGGGTCAGCAGGCTGCAGTCATCGTTGTACAGACCTCGTGGTGCACCCGCAGTGACCATGTTCAACGTCGCCTGGTTATTGACCAGTTCGTACCACTTGGGATTACCCTCGGAAAGTCCAACCAGGACTCGGCGATTCAACAACGCCAGAGAGTTGGTGGAGTCCACACCCTCTAGACCACGAAGCTGCCAATCAAGATCGTCCACCCGCTTCAGCGTGTTGTATGCGGAGCACTCACCGGCTGGTGTTTTCACCATCACTGCAAATACATCGCTGCTCGCGCCGTAGTGCTGGGTGATAAAGCCGTTGTCTCGGTTGTAGCGAGAGTCCGGACGAAGCTCAGGCGCACCGGCATCTAGATCGCCCACCTTCAGTTTGAGGCTGACAGCGTATCCACCAGCAGCCATGAGAGCGGCGACCACAACACACAGGGTCGCCCAACGCTTGTGAGTGAACAGATCAAGGAAGCGCCATACCGCATGCTTCTCCTCTCCGCTTGCTTCCGCCTCCTCAGCACGAAGACTGCGGCGTGCAGCTCGCTGGCTCACTCCAACATAGGAAAGCAGCACTGGGAGCAAAATCAGGTTGGTGAAGATCAGTACAGCGACGCCAAGGCTGGCGATCACTGCCAGATCCTGGATGACCTGGATCTTGATGATCATCAGTACTGCGAAGCCAACGGCGTCGCACAGCAGAGCGGTAAGCCCTGCCAGGAAGAGCCGGCGGAAAGTGAAGCGGGCCGCTACCAGGCGATGCATACCGCGCCCAACGTCCTGCATGATGCCGTTCATTTTCTGGGCGCCATGGCTCATGCCAATCGCGAACACCAGGAAGGGAACCAGCACCGAATACGGATCGAGCTCGTACCCTAGTAGAGGCAACAGGCCAAGCTGCCAGATCACCGCTACCAGGGAGCAGGTGACAACCAGAAATGTGCTGCGCACACAACGCGTGTACCAATAGAGCACTGCGGCGGTGATGGCGATCGCGGCAGCAAAGAAAATCAGGATCTGCTTCAACCCATCAATGAGATCGCCAACGACCTTCGCAAAGCCTGTGATGTGGATTTCGACACCTTGGGCCTGATAGGTGGAGCGAATCTTTTCAAGCTCATGGGCGAAAACGGTGTAGTCGAGTGGCTGACCATCGGGCGTACGCTCCAGCAAGGGCACGTAAACGATGCTGGAGCGCTGATCGAACGCTACCAGTTGGCCAATTTCGTTGGAGCGCTCCACGTTGCGCTTCAGGGCATCCAGGCTCGTAGCCCCGCCGTCATAGCCGTCGGGAATCACCGGGCCGCCTTCGAGCCCTTCCTCCGTTACCCCCGTCCAACGAGTGGACGGCGTCCACAGTGATTTCATCGCCGCACGGTCGACACCGGGAAGTAGATACACCTCATCGTTGAGCTGCTGCAGCGTATGCAGGTAGTCCTTGTCGTAAATACTGCCTTTGGGGTTGGCGACGGCAATGCGTACCGCATTCCCCAGACCTGCCAGTTCCTGGCGGTGCTCCAGGTAATTGACGATGAATGGATGCTCGCGGGGAATCATCTTCTCGAAACTGGCATTGAGCGTTAGGCGTGTCGCTTGCCAGCCGAGTATCAAGGTTGCAGCGAGGCACAGCAGAAGAACCAGTGCGCGGTGGTTGAATAGGGCACGCTCGAGCACGGAGCCAGAAGCGCTATCGAAATCGTCGAGGCTGCCGTTGGACGGCGCCGGAGAGGTCTGTACTTGCATGGCTCAGTCCGCGGTCTTGGTATTGGAGGAAGGCGCCAGTCGACGCGCGCCGGCCACACCGACAGCTACCAGCGCGCCATCGGCAGCTTGAGTGGCAGCCGCCAACGGAAGTCCGTCGGATACGGGGATAGGCTGAAGGCGGATAGGCGAAAGCTTGCTTTGGAGGAGCATGCCGGCCTGATTGACCAGCACCAGGTGATCGCCAACAACACGAATGGCGTTAAGAGAAGCCGGAACCGGATTGTCGACAGCCTGGAACGTGCTTCCACCGTCCTCGGACGAGAAGAGCTTGCCCCGCAGCCCACCGACCAATACGCGACGATCGGGAAGAATGGCCGCGGCAAAGTAGCTCCCCTCATACGGCCCCTCTATCGGGACGAACTTCTGACCTCCGTCAGTGGAGCGCAGCAGGAGCCCCTGCTCTCCGACGATGATGAATTCATTGCCGTCGCGTGCCATTGCGTAGAGGTGGAGGCCTCTCGGGTTAGGCAACTCGCCCATCCAAGACCGCCAGGTCTTGCCTCCATCCTCGGTGATCATCGCCAGGCCATATGCCCCAAGAACCACGCCGTGCTGTGCATCAACGAAGTTCACGACCAGAAAAGGCTTGTCGGCGCCATCAGCGGACAGGCGTTGTGCCGCGGCAAGACGGCCAGCATCGCCAGAGGCTTGAGCCGCTTGCAGCTCAAGCGCGGCAGCCTGCTTTCCATCAAGCTGCAAGCTCCAGCTCTCGCCGCCATCGCCGCTATGCAGGACGACACCAGAGTGACCGACGGCCCATCCGTTCTTTTCATCGACGAATTGCACACTGGTCAGCGTGCTACTGACGGGGCTGGCGGTTTGACGCCACTGCTGGCCGCCATCGTCGGACAGCAGAACAACCCCGCGTTCGCCGACAGCCACCAGCCGCGAGCCGGCTTGATTGACGTCCAGTAGCACAGCCTTCAGGGCTTGCGGCCCGACCACAGCAGGCTGGGAAAGGACATCCATCGTGCCTGATGCCCAGGCAGGCAACAGGGTGCAACTTGCTGCCAGCAGCAAGCCGGAGACTATCTTCTTCATCGCACGCAACCTTTCTTTGTTCTTATGTAAAGCAGGCGGGGCTCACACCCCGCCAGGATCAGCGAACGCCTTCGCCCGCCATCGCATCAGCGGTGAACACCGAGTCCTTGTAGGGCGGCACGATTCGGTACTGCTCACTCTTGCCAGCGAAGACATCACCCACGAACCAGGCCCCGGAGAGCAGGTCGTAGAAGCCAGTGGTGAGCGAGGCGGTACCCGGCAGGTCAGGCAGAACAACAGGCGAAGTCCACAGGACTTTCGCGAGCTGGCCGCGGGCGTCGTAACGGTCACCCAGGACTGCAGTCCAGGTGTCCTCGTCGAGGTAGTAGGTGCTCTTCGGCATTACGTGCCGCGCACCACTTTTCAGCGTGGCTTCAACCACCCACACACGGTGCAGTTCCCAGCGCACAGCGTCGGACTTCATGTGGTGCGAATCGAGCAGTGCTTCCGGGCTCGCAGCAGTGAACACGCGGTTGGAGTTGTAGGGGATATACATCTCCTTCTTGCCGACCAGCTTCCAGTCGAAGCGATCGATGCGGCCGTTGAAAACGTAGAGTTCGTCGAAGCTCATTACGCCAGCAGTCGCCGGTGTCGGCGTATCACAACATGCGTTGGGCAGTCGACGCACCCGTCGCTGCCCCGGCAGGTAAGTCCAGGCGGCCGTCTTCTCGGCATTGAGGTTTTCAAGGCCAGTGATGCCTTCCCCGGCGCGCAGAGGCGGGCCATCGTTAGTCATGCGGATCGACCAGAACACGCCCTTGTCGCTATTGAAGTTCGGCAGGTACCAGGGCATTTGCAGATCTGCGCGGGAGTCGTTGGTAAGCACATGCTTGCCATCCGCGGTGGTGAGGTACTGGGTAAAGCTCGCGTGCCAGGACGCGCCGCGCCAACGCAGAAGGTGGTTCCAGATCGCCTCCGCGCCGTTCTGCGGAATCGGGAATGGAATGCCGCCAGCAGCACCTTCCGGCATCGGGCCGCCAGGGCCCTCTACCAGCCTGCCACTGGTGGCGTTGGCGAAGGTCGCGTCGTACACAGCCTGGGGCGCAGCGGCGCTACGATGCGTCGGATACACGACGACCTTGTAGCTGTCCGGGTACCTTTTCAGCATGGCTAGCGTGCCAGCAGACAGCTTGTCAGCGTACTGAGCCATGTTCTGCGCAGTGATGGTCAGAACTGCCTGATCAGCTGCGTACGGATCACTACGCTTCCCACCGTCCTTGTAGGAGGGGTCTGCCTGAGTGAGGCCACCCTTCCATTCGGGAATGCTGCCGTCCGAGTTCCCGGCACGCTCGGCGCCGAACGGGGTAAGCGTCGATTTGAGCTTGGCGGCTTCATCAGCCGAAACGGCTCCCATCGCTCCGTGTGCAAAGAACAGCGAGGCGCTCAAGGCAGTGAGCAGGGAAACGAACTTCTTGTGGTGTTTCATCGAAAAATCCTCGGTCAGAAGGTGCGACTGACGGTGAAGGCGATGAAGTCGCGGTCTTTGAGCGACTGTTCGAAGGTGTAGTGGTTGTCTGCGTCGAGGAAGGTGTGCTCCGGGCCGTAGTAGTGCGTGTAGGTCAGGCCCAGGTTCCAGGTATTCAGGTAGTTGCCTTTCAGGCCGACGTTGATGTCACCGCCGTGATCGGCGCCGAATCCAGTACCGAGCGCCTCGGAGGCACCGTTGGTGTAACTGGCACCGATCGGCACGGACAGATCCAGGCCCGGCAGAAACTGGCGATACATCGGTTCGTAAACCAGGCGCAGGCTGGTGGCGTCACGATCAGCATTCGGGTCGAGAGCATCGTGGTTCTTGCTAACGCTCATGACCCGGTTCCAGGCGATCTCACCCAGGAAGTTGGCTTCCGGTGCGATGAAGTTCGGCTCCAGGCTGGATAGCCAGGACAAGTTCGCGTGCAGGGTGCGGCCAGTCGCGTAGACGGGATCGTCGTCGTTGTTGATCGCTTCGCCGGGCGCCAGAGCGTGTTGGCTGGTGGATGCCAGCGGCTGGTTCCAGCGGGTGGAGAGCTCGCCCGCAACGTTGAAGTTGCCGAGCGTGGTGGAGAAGCTCGCGCCGAGCGACTCGATACCTTCCGGGTAAACCCAGTAGTACTCGCCGGCCTTACCGCTCAGGGGGTTGAGGTTGGCAAAGTCCGGGCGGACGTTGAGCTGCGGGTTCTTGTCGTGGAAACGGATGGCATATACGCCCCAGTCCACAGTATCCGTACGCCAACGAACCTGGAGACCACCCTGGCCGGAGTCCTTCGCTTCCTTGTCATTGCCATGGTAGAACGCCAGCGGCTGGGCTCCGGGGAACAGCGGCGCGCCAATGAACATGCGTTCGTTGCCATCACCGAAGGTGTCGGAGGTCGAGAAGTAGCTACCAGCGGCCGGCAGGCGGTTCGCTTCCCACTCGAATTGGTAGTAGGCGGCGACCGAGACGTCCGGAGTGATCTGCAATTGCCCGGAGATTTGCTGCACCGGACGAATGAGTTCCTTGAACTGGGTGTTCGGTACAGACAGTCCTTTGACCACATCGATCGGAGCCATGCCACCGGCGATGCCGTTCATGCCGTAGAAGAGACTTTCACCCCACTGCATTGCGTACTGCCCTACGCGCCCCGATGCCTGCATGTCACCAATGTCGGTCTTGCCGAAGAGAAAGGCGTCCAGCAGCTCACCTTTTCGACCGTGCAGCGTGCGAGTGTCATCGGTGAACTCGTCGTAATCCACGGAGTAGCTGTTGGCGCGGGAGGGGTCGTTGTTGTCGGTTCCGCGGTTGTAAACGTCGTCGTACCAGGCCGCACCGCTCAGGCGAGCACCGACATCGCCGTACGTGATGTCCAATTCGGAAAGGAGATCCAGGCGGTTGGAGATCAGCCCTTTATCGAAGTTGCGGTCACCATCATCCTGGTTGAGCGCCGTTTGGCCCTCAGTCAGCTTGTCGCTCTGATCCTTGGTGCGCCACGCGGCGCTGTACTTCAGAGTGTTGTCCCAGCGAGCCCGGAGATCAGGGTTGCCGGTATCAAACTCGAATGCGCGCGCATCAGGCATCCCGGCGGTGATGGCCAGGATGGAGATTGCGAATGCCAGTGGCTTGAGTCGCGGCAACGGCCGCGCGGGTGCACGCTTGCTAGACAGCATTTAAGTCACCTCATTATTGTTTTTGTAAGTCAGTGTTGGCTTGTAATCAGGTGCGCCCAGGCGTGGCGCACCTGGCAGGGACTCAGATGGGACGGGCAGTGAGCTCCAGCATCTGCTTGACCAAAGCAATGCGATCGAAATGGCGGTCTTGCTCCATTTCTTTCTCACCTGCGAAGAGGGATTTCTGGCTGATGAATCTGCAGCGCTCGAAGCGGCGATCCATGAATCGCTGCAGTTGCTCGGCCACGGTGCCGCCGGCAGTCAGTTCTTCGCTCAGAACAACTGCGTCCTCAATCGCCATGCCGGCACCCTGTCCCAGATGGGGGGTGGTCGCGTGCGCAGCATCACCGATCAGCAGAACCCGGCCGCGGTACCAAGGCTCGTCGACGAATACCGCTTCCAGCGGCTTGTATACGACCTGCGAGTTGTCGGTAATCTGTTCGCGCAGCTTGCCGATCAGCCCACCGAAACCCGACAGACGCTTGCGCAGCTCCGCTGCCAGAGAGTCCTCGGCCATCCAGGGATTGCCCGGTTCATGGGAGGTGGTGAAGAGATACATCAGATCTTCCGCCAGGGGGACAAGGCCTGCATTGCCTGACGGCCCCTGGTAGTTGGCGAGATGATCAATCTCAGCGGGGCGCGGGAAGTTGTAGCGCCAGACCGACTGGCCAGTGAAGCGCGGCTGGTACTTGTCGCCGAACATCAGGCTGCGAACTTTCGAGAACAGGCCGTCAGCACCTACAACGAGCGAGTAACGAGAGCTGCTGCTATCGCTGAAAACCACGTCGACGCCGTCTGCATCCTGCTCGAAGCTTTCAACCGATGTGCCGAGACGCACCTGTGTGCCGAGCTCGATCGCCGTTTCGGTGAGCACCTTGTGCAGTGCGCGGCGAGAAATGCCGACGTTGGCAGGGTATTCAGGACCAGCTAGGCGCTGCCCAGGGATACGCACGAGGGGAACACCGTCAGTGGTGTAGATACCGACATCCTCAAACGCATACGCAGCATCGAGGTAGGCGTCGAGCAGCCCCAGCTTGGCCATTTCACGGACGACGTTGCTCTGCTGGATGATACCTACGCCGTAGACAGTCCACTCGGTCTTCAGCTCGACCAGGTCGACCTCAATCCCTTTGCGGCGCAACGCGATAGCGGCACACAAGCCACCGATGCCACCACCGACTATCAGCACTTTTGCAGTATTCATGACGTTACTCACACGTGTTGTTCTTGTTCTCCGCATCCTTACTAGGTGCGGCCGTTATTCGTGCTGGGGTCGAGTTTCCCGAGCACAGTGGGATTTGACTAATCGAGTCCTCGGATGCGACCTATCGCGCTGCGAGATACCTCAATTGGCTGGCCTTGAGGATCGAGACGGAGGGCAAGCGATCCGCCCTCAAAAGCGAACTCCAGAGCCGTCAACGACTGCCCGAGGCAGGGGCCATAGACGCACTCGCCGCTGTCAGGCATGAACTGGGCGCCATGCGCATAGCAGATGACCCGCTGACCGTCGGCTGACAGGAATCGATCCTTTCGGTATTCCAGGCGCACATCGAGGTGAGGACAGCTGTTGCGATAAACCCGCACCTCGCCCCGATGAAGCAGCACGAACAACGTGTCGCGGCCCGTGCCGAACGGATCGAAGCCGAGCGCCTCGCCCTCTCTCAATCGATCGAAAGGACAAAGCGCGATGCTGCGATCCACGGATCAGCCCTGTTTGGGCGGCGGGCCGCCTGGGGCCCATTTCTCGCGAGAGGTGAAGAGGAACAACTGAGAGTTGTCAGCGGACATGGGTGCCTGGCGAGCCGCCCAGGCGTCGTCATGCTTGTCCATGTCAGCGTCATATTCGATGTGGCAGCCCAGGGGACTGTTGAAGTACCAGAACCAGTTGGAGCCGAAGAGGTGACGGCCTGGGCCCCAGAAGCTCGTCCAACCCTTCTCCTGGAAGCGAGTGCCGGCCAACAGGACTTCGGTACCGCTGCCCATATGGAAGGTGAAGTGCTCACAGCCCTGCATATGGGGCGGGGTCTGGATCATGAACAGGCAATGGTGGTCATCCATGGCCTTGGTGCGCATGAAGGGCCCCACGCCAACGAAGCTGTCCGTGGTCACGAAGCCCAGGCGATCACGATAGAAGGCTTCACCTTTGGCCATGTCGGGCACGAAGTAGACGACGTGGGAAAGCGTGCGAGGACGAGCCTCCATATCGGGGGTGATGCCCAACTGGTTCGCGGGGCGCTGGGGAGCACTGCCCGGGGCATTGGTGAGGTCAGCCGGAGCATCGAAGTGACGGCGCCAGGAAACCTGGAAGGCGATGGCAAAACCGAGGTCATCTACGGTGTGCAGAGCACCGTTGGAGTCACGGCGCACTTCGCGATCCCGACTCAGCTCGTCTTCGATCGCGGCAAGGTCGGCGGCACTGGCAACGCCATAGACGGTTTCACGAAGCGACGGTGCAGGGCCGATTGCCGGCGGCAGCTCCGCATCGTCGGGACGACGGATGATGATTGCAGATCCGTCCAGAGCTTCGAAATGGCCACCCTCAGTGCTCAGGTGGACTTCAGTCAGTCCGTAATCGCGAAGACAATCAGCGCAGGCTTGCAGGTCATCGACGCCAAAGACCAAGGCGTCAAGGCCAAGAATGTTCATGGCTACCACTCCATTGAAATTATGATCCGGCGGCAAGGCCGGTGGTGGTGTCGCCGCGGTAGGCATGCCGCTCGACTGGAGCGGAGATTGCTGACGTGAGGTAGTGCTGACTAATCGCGAGTCGGGATGCCAGCTATCCACAAACGCGATACATGGCTTGAAACAAGCTGGGCAGGGGGTTTCAGACGATCTGGCAGGTTGTTCTCTTGACGTATCGAGAATGTCGCACGAAGGTATCTCAAAAATAACTACAAGAACCGAGATGCATCGCCATGCGTTTTCAACACTTGGATCTGAACCTTTTGGTCGCACTTGATGTGCTTCTGGAAGAACAGAACATTACCCGTGCCGCCGAACGTCTTCACATGACACAGTCCGCCACCAGCGGTGTGCTGGGCAGGCTCCGCAAGTATTTCGAGGACGACCTTCTAGTACAGGTGGGCCGGACTATGCAGCCGACGCCCTATGCACTTGAACTGGCCAAACCAGTGCGCGAAGTGCTGCTCACGATTCGTTCCTCCATCACAGCAAAACCCGTCTTCGACCCAACTACTAGCAAGCGGCATTTTCGCTTGATCGCCTCTGACTACTTGATCAGTGTGCTGTTTTCGCAGGTGATTCAGCGTATCCATCAGGAAGCTCCGGGCATCACGTTTGAAATGCACCCCCCAGGTGAGCAGGCAGTTGAGATGACCTTGCGGGGTGAGGTCGATCTGATGTTCGTCCCAGAGCGCTATGTGATTGAAGGACACCCTTCTCAGCTGCTCTTCGAGGAGGAGCACGTCTGCGTCGTCTGGAAAGGAAATACTTCTGTCGGAGACACGCTAACCCTGGAGCAGTACATGGAGATGGGCCACATCTCCGTTGCGTTCGGCCGCTCCCGGCAATTGAGCATCGAGGACTGGTTCATGAGCCAGTACGGTTTCAAACGCCGCCTCGAAGTCATCACCAACGACTTCAATACGCTGCCTCAGCTGCTGGTGGGCACCCATCGAGTAGCGACCATGCATCGCCGGTTGGCGGAGCTTTACGCCCGATATCTGCCTCTACGGATTATCCCGCCGCCCGTCAAAATTCCCGTGATGCGGGAGATTATGCAGTGGCATCGCAGCATGGATGGTGACCCCATGCATCGCTGGCTGAGAGAGAAGGTTCACGACTTTATCCAGTCTCTCGACCAAGCCGGCGCACAGGCCGATGTGGCGGTTTCATAGGGGCATGCCCACCCCCTCTCATTTAAAGCGCCATCAATCTACGATGGCGCCTCGCTGCCTCTAGCTTCCCCAGTCTCAGAGCTACCTGCTGACTGCAGCATCTCGTTTCGCGATACCTCGCATCCCTACTCGCGATTGGCCAAAGCTCCCTGCTCTGCATAACGTCCTGATCTGATCGTGCCCGGCGTGCCTGAGATTTCCGGGTTCACTTTCCGCCCCCATAAGGACAACAAGAACATGTTCCGCTACTTCCCTACCAACTACGTTTGGAACCTGTCGGTGGATCTCGCCATCGAGATGGGTGCCCGCATGGGCGAAATCGAAGAAATGTGCGCTCCCCTTCAGGAGGCCGCAAAACAGCCAGATGCAGCTGGAACCGCGGCCTTCCGCGAGACCTGGTCGAAAATGGCCGACAAGCTCTGTCGTCTCGCAGAGGAGGATGAGTTCGCCGGTCGCCTGCTCTCTGCAGGTGAGAAATATAGCCGTGCCGCCACCTACTACCTCACCTGCGAGCGTCTTCAGGCTCACGGCGCCCCTGGACGTGAGGCTCTCTACCAGCGCTTCCTCGAAACATTTGCCCTAGGCATCTCGATGTCGAAGGAGAACTGCGAGCGCGTCGAGATCCCCTACGAGGGGAAAGTCATCTCCGGGCTCCTCGTCCGCGCCGAAGGAGTTGAAGGGCCCGCACCGTTGCTGGTTCAGGTCAACGGCCTCGATTCCACCAAAGAAATGAAATACCGCGTGGGCCTGCCGGCGTGGCTCGCCAAACGCGGGGTGTCTTCCCTCATTATCGATCAGCCTGGCACCGGCGAAGCCCTGCGACTGCATGGGCTCACCGCACGTTACGACAGCGAACACTGGGCCAGTCGCGTAGTTGATTGGCTTGAAACCTGTACCGAAGTGGACTCAAAACGCATCGGTATGGAAGGTGTTTCGCTGGGCGGCTACTACTGCCCTCGCGCAGTCGCTTTCGAGCCTCGCTTTGCCTGCGGCGTGGTGTGGGGTGCTAACCACGATTGGCGCGATGTCCAGAAGCGTCGTCTCGAGAAAGAGGGCAGCTTCCCGGTGCCGCACTACTGGGCCCATGTTTGCTGGGTATGGGGCGCGAAGGACATCGATGACTTCATGCGGATTTCGGAGAACGTGCACCTCGATGGCGTGCTCGACCGCATCAAGGTTCCGTTCTTGGTCACCCATGGCGAGAAGGACTCGCAGATCCCTCTCAAGTGGGCGCACCGCACCTTCGAGCAACTGGTAAATAGCCCGAAGCGCGAACTGAAGATCTTCACCGAACGTGAAGGTGGTGTGCAGCACTCCAGCTTCGACAACAGCATTAACGCGGGTCAGTTCATCGCTGACTGGGTTGCCGAGACTCTCGGAGGCCATACCGCGTGAGGTCAGGCTCTGCCTGCGTCATGCGCAGGCAGAGCCTACCGCTCACCAGACCTTGATCGTGTAGTCGATGTTTATGCGCGTCTCGTTATCGCTCCGGAAGGTCGAGGCCGCTCCTTGCTGGTTTCGATAGAAAGCCTCTCGTACCCGAAATGCCAAGCCTCTAGCGGGGCCGGATTGGATGACATAAGCCAGCTCGAAGTCCTTGGACGACTCAGTGAGATTGCTGCCGCCCAACGCAGGAAGATCGATACTGTCGCCATGCAGGTAACGCATCATCCCGGTAAGACCCGGTATGCCCGACGCGGCAAAGTCATAGTCGTACTTCACGGCCCAGGTTCGCTCCTTGGGGTTAACGAAATCCGCACTCATCGTTCCATCACTCAAAACCACCGGTTCCCCGCCGGCAATGTAGGGGAAAGCCGTGTCCCCGAATTGCCTCATGTAACCAACACCCAGGCTGTGACCACCCCAGAGGTAGCTGAACATTCCTCCCACGTTCAGGTTGTCGACCTTTCCGCCTCTGGCCTGACCATCATCACGGCTGTTGAATACGCGAATATCTGATTTGAGCTTTCCCTCACCGAGCGGCAGTGTGTGAAGTACCCCGAGGAAGTCCTGGGTGTAGATGTCGCGAAGCTCTGCATGGAAAAGCCGCAGGGTCAGGCTGTCCGACCAGCGATAGTCGCCGCCGTAGAAATCAAACCGCTCGGACGAAGCTCCCGGCCGGAATCGACCATTGGGAGACGCTAATCCGATCGGTTGATAGTCGGTGGAGTCACGCAGGTTGACCCTGTCCATGCGCCCCACATGTGCAGTCAGGCCATCGATGTCGTCGGAAATCATGTACGCGCCGCGGAACGACTGCGGAAGTAGGCGCGCCGGGCTCGCGTTGATGATGGGCAAAGCAGGGAATTGAGTTCCGACCGAGAGCTTCGTCTTGGAAATTTTTCCTTTCACTGCCAAGCCTAGTTCGGAGTACTCGTCTTTCGCCTCACGAGTTACCGGGTCGTACGAAAGCAACTGAGTAGCTGTGCGGTCGGGAGAAGAATCCAGCTTGAGCCCCAGCATGCCAATGGCGTCGATGCCCAGGCCAACCGTTCCTTCCGTGAATCCCGAATTCGCTTTCACGATGAAACCCTGTGCCCACTCCCTGGCTGCGGAGTATGGGGTTTCGCCCTTGTAGTCTCGATCCAGATAAAAATTTCGTGCAGTGAGGGTGAGGTTGCTGTCCTCAACAAAGTCCGCCGCCGCCCCTTGCGAAAGCAAAGCGGCAAGCATCCCCAGGCCGGCAAGCCTAAAGCCCGAAAACTGATTGCTCATTGGGTTTCACCTTATTGTTCTTATGGGTGATCGGATCAGGAGGCTGGTTTGAGCGCGACGTGCGGCGCAGCCTTACTCTTCATCAGCCAGACGATTACCGCCGCTGCGACGAAGGCTGACGCGAACAGCAGATAGAGATCCGCAGGCTTCCAATTGGCATCGATGAGACGGCCCGCCACCAGGGGAGAGAGAATTGCCCCCGCTCGTCCCATACCGATCCCCCAGCCCAATGCGGTGACACGCAGCTCTGGGCCATAGATGCTCGGCGTAAGCGCATAGAGTCCTGCCACACATCCGTTCACCAGGACGCCAATCACCAGCACAAGGCCAAATGCCAGGTTCAGGTTGGAGGTGAAATTAACGAAGATGGCGAGGAAGAGAGCATTGAGAATCAGGTAGCTCATCAGGACTCGCGACAGGCGATAGCGAGCAGCAAGCAGACCTATCAGTGAAGTCCCGACGATACCGCCGACGTTTAACAGGACACCGCCGGTAATCCCTTGCTGGTTCGACAATCCGGCTGTGACCAGAAGCTTCGGCGTCCAGCTCATGACGAAGTAAAACCCGAACATCACCAGGAAGAACCCTGCCCAAACCAACAGCGTTGGGCGCAAAAGGTCTTTGGAGAACAGGCCGGCGAATGTCTGGCCCAGCGAGGCCTGAGCGCCCTGTTCCGATTTCGGCATGTCTGCGATCTGCTCTATCCCCACACGGCTCAGGAGCCGGTTGATTCGAAGCAGAGCATTACGAGGCTGACGGACAACGAGATAGGCGATGGACTCGGGGAGCAGGAAGTACAACACGGGCAAGGTAAGCAGCGTGGCTATACCGCCGTAAAGGAAAACAGAACGCCATCCCATGTGCGGGATTATCTGGGCGGCGATCAATCCGCCTAGGGTCGCGCCCAAGGCGTACGCTGTCGACTGAAGGCTTATTGCAAGGCTTCGCCATTTTTTGTTGGCGTACTCACCTGCAATGACATAGCTGCTCGCAAGAACACCGCCGATTCCCAATCCCGTCAGTAGCCTGAGAACCCCCAGCATCGTCACCGACGGCGCCTGCGATGACACCAGCATGCCAACGCCTGCAATCGAGATGCAGAGCAGAATCAGAGGTCTGCGGCCAAATCGATCGGCCCAGGGAGCGATGAAAAGTGAACCGAGCGCCATGCCGACCAAGCCCGCGCTCAACAGATAGCCAAGCTCGATACCACTGAGTCCCCATTCACTCGATACGGACGCTGCGGTGAAGGCCATAACCAGGACGTCAAATCCGTCGAGCATATTGATCAGGAAACAGAGGGAGATAACTACCCACTGGAACTTCCCCATATCCTTCTGATCGAGCTGAATACTGATCGACTGGCTCATTGAGCGGCCCTCCAAGTAATTTCCGGAGGGTTTTCGGGGACGGCCGTAGCCGCCCTGCGGAGAGGGGAGCGTGAGAATTTCATCAGAGACCTTCTTGTTTTTGTTATGCGTGCAACGCAAGGGCTCGGCGTGATTGGCCAAGCGATGTCGAGCTGCCGCCCCGAGGCAAAGGGGCGGCAGCCGGTGTGCTAGGTCAGGCGGCGCGGAATAGGTTATGCGGGTCGATGACGAACTTCTTCGGTACGCCGGCATCGAATTCGCCGTAGCCTTTCGGCGCATCATCCAAGGTGATTACTTCCACCCCGACGATGTCGGCAATCTTGATGCGATCCCACATGATCGCCTGCATCAGTTGGCGGTTGTATTTCATCACTGGGGTCTGGCCAGTGTGGAAGCTGTGCGACTTGGCCCAGCCCAGTCCGAAGCGGATGCTCAGCGAGCCCTGCTTGGCGGCCGCGTCCACCGCGCCCGGATCCTCGGTAACGTACAGGCCCGGAATGCCGATCTTGCCAGCCACCCGTACCACGCCCATCAGCGAGTTAAGCACGGTGGCCGGAGCCTCGTGCTGAGAGCCCGAATGGCCATGACCACGGGCCTCAAAGCCCACCGCGTCAACCGCGCAGTCCACTTCCGGCTCGCCCAGCATATCGGCGATCTGCTCGTGCAGCGGGGTGTCCTTGGACAGGTCAGCGATCTCGAAGCCCTGGGCCTTGGCGTGGGCCAGGCGAGTCGGGTTGACGTCACCAACGATCACCACGGCGGCGCCCAGAAGGCGAGCTGAAGCAGCAGCGGCGAGACCGACTGGGCCAGCGCCGGCGATGTATACGGTGCTGCCCGGCCCCACGCCGGCAGTCACCGCGCCATGGTAGCCGGTGGGCAGGATGTCGGAGAGGCAGGTCAGGTCGCGGATCTTCTCCATCGCCGCGTCGCGGTTGGGCAGGCGCAGCAGGTTGAAGTCGGCATAGGGCACCATCACGTACTCGGCCTGACCACCGACCCAGCCGCCCATGTCGACGTAGCCATAGGCGCCGCCGGCACGAGCCGGGTTGACCGTCAGGCAGACGCCGGTGTGCTGCTCCTTGCAGGTGCGGCAGTGACCACAGGCGACGTTAAACGGCACCGAGACCAGGTCGCCGATCTTCATGGTTTCAACGCTGCGGCCGATCTCCACTACCTCGCCGGTGATCTCGTGCCCCAGCACCAGACCTTCGGGCGCAGTGGTGCGACCACGCACCATGTGTTGATCAGAACCGCAGATGTTGGTGGAAACGACGCGCAGGATTACCCCGTGGTCGATCTGCTTGCCCTGCGGATCCTGCATCTTCGGATAGGGAATGTTCTGAACTTCGACCTTGCCCGGGCCGAGATAAACCACACCACGATTTACAGACATATGTCCTCCATCTATGCGCCATTGGCGCCCTGTGAGATGTGTTGCGAGGAGGCAGTTATGGTCGCCTCCCGGTAGACCATCAGGATTCCTGGCGAAGCTTCTCAATGATCTTGCGTGCGCGGTTGGCCCCTACATCCACATGGATGTCCACCATCGACCGAGGGCCGAATTCGAGCATGTTCTTGTACTGAGCCTCGATAACGACCTTGTCTTCATCGAAGGTCATCGCGGTCTGCTCGACGACCTTCGCTTTGGTTTCTTCGTGATTGCTCTTCGGGTTGGTGGCAATCGTCCAGAAGTAGTGGCTGGTGTTTTCAGTCTCGGGAGTCACCCCATGGAACCCCCGCATGTGGAATCCACCGCGCCCAGGATCTTCAAGCGAGTCAGTCCCGGCATCGACTGCACCAGTCCAGATTCGGAGGTGAGTGACGCGGAACTCGATTTCCTGCCAACGATCAACCTTGCCCTTGAAGGGATAAGCAGCGGTGTAGGTCGGTGGCGGAACCGAGTCCGGCATATGGCGAATGACCCGCACAGTGGCGTCATCACTTTCAACACGCATCTGAGCGTTCATATGGATGCTGGCGTTTCCACCGATGGTGCGCAGGTGCACGTAACCCAGATGGCTCAGGTCGAGCAGGTTGTCATGGATGAGCTGGTAAGGAGCGTCGTAGTGATAGACGTCCCCTTCGTAGACGTACTCGCCGCTGCTGTGGACATCGTATGCCGGAGGTTCGCAGGTCGGTTCCGTTTGATCTGCGCTGCCAAACCAGATCCAGAGGATCTGATCACGCTCTCGAACGTGGTAAGCAGGGACTTTCGCCTTCGTTGGAATTTTGGACTGACCGGGCACCTCAAGACACTGTCCCGCGCCGTTGAACAGCAGACCGTGGTAACCACAGCGGACACCTTTCTCCTCGAGCGTGCCATGCGACAGAGGCAGAGCCCGATGGCAGCAGCGGTCTTCCAGCGCCGCTGGCTGGCCGTCTGCTGTACGGAACAGAACAACGGGCTTGCCCAGCAGGGTTCTGCCTACAGGTTTATCTTTCAGCTCCCAGACAAAGCCCGCGACGTACCACTGGTTCAGCGGGAATTTAGGTAGCTCTGCAGGAGCTCCCACCTCGTATGCGAGCGACTGAGCTTGCGATGTACTCATAGCGATCTCCAGCTATCAGGTAGTTCTTGTTAGGGGGTCACAGATCCAGCACTAAGCGCGGACTGCGGGAGCGGGAACAGCAAGGTGTAAAACTGTCGTTTCGCGCATGTTCTGCATCGCTCATGTACTGATCGCGATGCTCTGGTTCGCCCGCAAGAACTCGAGTAATGCAAGCGCCGCAAATGCCTTGTTCGCAGGAGCTTTCGACCTCAACGTCGTGCTCCAGCAACACTTCCAAAACGGTCTTTTGCGCAGGAACTTCAATCACACGACCAGAGCGTGAGAGCTCGACTTCGAAGGGTTGATCGCCTTCAAGAACTTGCGGGGGCGCCGCGAAATCCTCGCGATGGATTTGCTGATCCGCCCAGCCAGACTCCTTCGCAGTGGATTGAATGTGCGACATGAAGCCTGATGGGCCGCAAACGTAGAGCTGATCCCCCTGCCCGGGCGCCGCCAGGATCTTCGCGGCATCCAGGCGCTGTTCGATTGGCCCATTGTCTACGTGAAGACGAAGGTGCTGCGCGAAGGGCGCGTCGCTCAGAAGATCGAGGAACGCCAGCCGCTCAACAGAGCGACCGCAGTAATGGAGCTCGAAGCGCTTGCGCGCTACCAAAAGGGTATGAGCCATAGCCAGGATGGGCGTGATGCCGATACCGCCGGCAAACAGCACATATCGATCGCCGCTGAGATCCAAATCGAACAGATTACGAGGCGCACTGATGGTCAGGCTGGAGCCTTCCATAACGTCGGCGTGCATGCCTTTTGAACCACCTCTGGAAGCCGGCTCATTCAGCACCGCGATGACGTACCTGCCACGCTCTTGCGGCGAATTGCACAGCGAGTACTGTCGGACAACACCTGGCGCCACATGCACGTCGACGTGGGAACCCGCTGTAAAGGTCGGCAATTCCAGTCCGTTGGCGGCAGTTAATTCGAAGCTGCATACACCGTCAGCTTCAGCGGTTTTTCGAGAAACACAAACTTCGAGCATGAGCGTGACCCCACCGCAGATCTGCAGTGTTTGATAGCGAATAGATGTGAGCCGGCCTTACTGGCTGGGAGCGTTAGCTGGAGAAGAAATTACGAAGGGGATGTCAGGGGTAGGCAAGACATGGCACGGCACCTCTGGATTTTTATTGTCGTGTCGCGTGCGCTTATGATGCGGACGCGGAATCTTTGTGTGATTCTCATCCTAAGCATTTTAGTTGCGATGTCAACCAATTCGACCTACGTGCAGGAACCGCTCGTCATGCCTCGTTCGCCCCTCAACCTGGATCGCTACGTTCCTGCGCTACTCACATCGTTGACCAACAAAATGTCTAGCGGGGCCTCTGCCTGCTACCGCAAGCACTTCGGGATAGGGATTGTGGAATGGCGGGTGCTGGCCATGCTCGCAGTCGAGGATCACATCAGTGCTAATCGCGTGGTTCAGGTGATCGGCCTCGACAAGAGCGCTGTCAGCCGAGCACTACAGGTGCTGGAACGTGACGGACACGTGGCAACAGAGGTCGATGCAAAAGATGCCCGTCGCTACACCGTCTCGCTCACACCTTCAGGCCGCAAGATGCACGACCGTGTATTGGTGACTGCGCTTGAGAGAGAGAGACTACTTTTGGCAGCTTTGAGCGAGGACGAGATTGAGGTGCTCATTGGCTTCCTACATCGCATGAGCGGGCAATTGGACTCAGTGAATGCGGTAGAACCAAAAAGTTAATCATCGAGATTTGAGTTGCATCCGACTGCCGCGCGGGGCGCTCTAGGGCCGTTATTCCTTCGAGCCGGCCCCAATAGCGGGTGCGGCTGCTATCGGCCATTAGCAGACCTCCGCTTGAGCGCCCCGATTCTGATCGCGGGAATGAAAAAGCCGCCCATTGGGCGGCTCTGTCGTGTCGAAACCTCCGCGGGGACCGGCCAACTTAGCACATCCTACGTGTGGTCGTGGGCTCCACCTTCAAGGCATTAGAGCTGGATCTCCGAAAGCCAAAAGCGTTGTCCCTGAGCATCTGTAAATATGTTCGCCTCCAGCTCTCCGATCTGCTCTAGTTCCAACATCACTCGTAGGCGACGGCAGCACGAGATTTCGATGCGTCCCACAGGACTTCCTTCGAAGCGCACTGCAGGATCATGCAAGCGTAACTGCTCAGAGAGGTAGAGCGCGGTGCCGTGCAGATAGTAGGTCGCCACTGATGCGAGCAAACCATCGTGGCCGATGCATCGCAGCACGTAGTTACCAGTTGGTTGGTACAGGGCTCTGCGTTCTATGGCCGCTTCTCCAGATTTGCGCCGGATCCAAATTCGCAGGCAGTAGGTATCCGCAAGTCAGCGGAAAAATTCAGCCCAAATACAAAAATCTTAAATGGCTTTTAGGAGAGCCCCGCCAAATGACGGGGCTTGATGCTGAGGACTAAATAAGCACGAGCCAATCCGTTGACTTCAGTTCAACTCTAGCTCCTCCCTCCGGGAGTTCCAGCGGCACGGTGGTCGCAGCCTTGGCGGGCGGCATGGGGTTGGGGAGATGGTACTCGGGACGACACTGGTCGGCCTCATGAGTCTGCGCTCGCGCTGCCCATTCCCTTGCTTCTGCCTCCGAGAAGCAAAGCTGGAAAAACGTCCCCAGGAATACCTTCCATGTGGGTGGATTCCCAGCCATGTATTCAATTCGAATGTCCATGGCTACTTATTTCCTTGGGCAAAAAAAATGCCGCGCGGGATGGGGGCTCCCTAACGGCACAGTCAATAGAAAGTCAGCAGTGCTGAGAGTAGCGGGACCTCATCAGAAGGCGAGAGGTCTCTCTGATATCTCGGATGGACGGCAAGGCCTGCACAACGGTAGCAACGCATCGTCCTCTGAATCTTAGCTTTCGGGCTTCGGCGGTGTTAACGCAGTGGCGAGCTACTCAGCAGCCCGCTCTGCAATCATGATGGTTATACCTCTAGAGTCGCTGTCCGCTCAGAGCTGGGAGTCAGACCAAAGTCCTCTTGGGCTTTGAATCAATGCCGGCGCTCACACCAGGCAGTCGCCATTTCAATCCCCTGCCTTCTTGCATCGGCAAAGCACTTCCATGGCCCCGTGGCAGAGCAGACGATTTGATTAGCAGCTCTCACCAATACTTCGCGTGGCACCAGGTCACCTGGAGTGCCCCACTCGAACTCTATGAGCGCTGTCGCCCCGTTTGGATGGATATAGCTGATTGGGCCGGGCCTATCTGTAATCAGGTGCATTGCAACACCCTCCGCTGACGATCGATACCAGCATTAGCCCAGGCAGATGCAGCTTTCCGTGGAGTTTCATTTAGTTAACCGCTTAGAGGGACTGCTCTCTTGGTATCAGGCTTTATGAAGGGGCTCCCCCGCCATCAGGTGGATGCCACTCTTATTGGCTGGCTATGCAAGTGATGGAGGTAGTTGCCGGCCTCGTTCCTTGCCTGCCCCCATGGCGGTCTATCTCGCCCACTTAAATACTCGCCAACGCAGGTACGCACCAATTGGCGCGTATGAGACGCCTCCCGCCTCCACTCACTAGGTGCTTCCGAGTGCCAGTGCAGTGCGTGTACATGTTGCTTCACAAGCAACAGGTCATTTAGTCGTGCCATCCCTTCCCAGGCCCTCGGGTAGTGGGCCAAGGAACATTTTCTTCAGGCGCTCACGGCCGATGACTCGCGCCAGTTCCGCGATAACGCAATACATGAAAATCAAGGTGACGAGGAGAATCTGTACCGCCCAAAAGCGGGGCCAGTTCATGGACGTCCACAGCATGGAATTTGCGTCCATCAGGCTGGGAGCCTCTTTCCAGTACTCGTAGAGTCGCTCCAGGTAGTGCACGCACAGTGCGACCAAGGCATACATCAAGGTCTTCCAGGAAACGTTCCAGATCAGCGGCTTTTCCGGGAAGCGGTTGATGAAGGGCAGCATGTCGGCCACCAGTACTGACTTGCCGAGCACCAGCGAAGCGATCAGTACTGAAGCCGTCACAGGAAGCGGCACGCCAGTGCCCTTAATCATGAGCGCGCGAATGGCGGCAACGATGTGCAGGATGACGAAGAAGAAGATGGTCGGCGGAAGTGCCTTCATGAACTCATGTTTAATCTTGAGCAAGACCGTTTTCATGTGCTTTCCCTTTACTGGTAATGCGCTGAGATGGGGTTCGTTCGTTGAGTCCGTCAGGACAAGCATCCGAGGTAGCCGGGACATGTCGTCGACATCATTGGCAGCAGCGATTCAGGGCCTCACACCGGACGGATAGGACTTACTGCCGAGCACCGTGCCGTCCAGCGATTGGCCGTAATAGCCCTGGTCGGAGGCGTGGAAGTCTTTCGCCGTCCTGGCGACATCCCCCGTGAAACGCGGGTCCTGCGGCCGTTCCCGGCTGTTCATGTAGGCCGCCACATCCCAGGCCTGCTGGACGTTGAGTTGCACACTCTTGCCCAGCGGCATGTTCTCGTAGATGAAGGTGGCCGCGGTATTGACGCGGTGCATGCCAGCGCCCCAGTTGTAGGATTCGCTGCCCCACAGCGCCGGAATCACGGGCACAGCCGCCATCTTGCGGCCTTCACCCTGCTGGCCGTGGCAGATCGCGCAATGCTCGGTATAGACCTGCTGGCCCCGTTGCGGTGAGTAGGCCTGCGGCGGTGCCGGCAGCGCGGCGAAGGCGCGGCCGGGCATGAGTTCGCGCCCTTCCATCTTCACTCTGTCAGCCAGCGGACCCGGCAGAACGAAGGACTCCTCTCGACCGCCGCGCTGCAGTTCAGCGTCGCTGAGTTCCGGCACCGGCTTGTCCTGCATGCCGTACATATCCAGCAGGCCACCCATGAGCAGCCAATAGGAATAGGCCGACATCGCCACCAGCTCGGGTGAACCCAGTTCGGGGGCCTTGCCGTTCATGGAGTAGTTGAAACAGCCCTGAATGCGCTCGGCGAAGTTGTTCACGCGGTTGTCTTTCTTGCGGAAGGCCGGGTAAGCCAGGTAGGCCGCCCACATCGGTGCGGCGTAGGCCTTCGTGCCGGCGTCCAGGTGGCAGTTGGTACAATTCAGCTGGTTACCGACATAGCGGCCCTTGAGCTGCTGGGTATTGACGAACAGCTGGTAGCCACGGCGAATCTTGTCGCCAAAGGCGCCGTCGGGGATCTTCGAGAGGTCACGTGGCGTGAAGTAATGGGCATCCTTGGCCTTGGGTTGCGCGCTGATTTCCTCCATCGCCGTAGTCACCGCATCAGCTGCTTGTACTGGCAGCACAACGCTTCCCGCCAAGGTCATGCAGATCAGGGTTCTGTTCATGAGCTTTCCTCAGCGAATCGCCGCCAGATAGCTGGCCAGCGCAGTGATGTCCTTGTCGTTCAGGCGCTTGGCGATGGCGCCCATCATGCCCTCGGGGTCACCGCCACGCTCGCCCTTGCGCCAGGCCTGCAACTGCGCCTGCAGGTAGGCCGCCTGTTGCCCGGCGAGCCGCGGGAATGGCCCCGAGCCGACGGCCGACGGGCCGTGGCAGCTGAAGCAGGCTGGAATGTCGCGGGACAGGTCGCCCTGGTAATAGAGCTTCTCGGCCGGCGAGGCGGCGGGCTGTTGCCCGCGAACCTGCAGCGCCGGCAGCTTGCCCTGGGCGGCGTAGTAAGCGGCAGCCGGCTGCAGCAGATCGGCCGAGGCGTAGGCTTCGGCCATCGGCCCCATCAGCGCATTGCTGCGCTGTCGTGAGTTGAAATGCGCCACTTGCGCCGAAATATATTCGGCCGAAAGCCCCGCCAGCACGGGCCCTTGCGCCGTACCCTCGCCATGCATTCCATGGCACACGGCACAGGTTTGGACCGCATCCGGTACTTCATCGGCGATGGCCGCTCCGGCAATACAGGAAATCAGTAGGACAGCAGGCCATCTGCGCATCGAGTATCCCGCCTCTATGTGCTGCGACAGCCCTGAGTGTAGGTAAGGTAGACATACCTAACCTTCCCCTGACAAACAGGCGATCGCTTTCGCTGAATGCCACCGAGTACATCTAAACCGAGGTGGAAGTGTTCGTCTTGATGAGGTTGAACACGTTTCCTAAAACCCAGCGAGAATGCTGAGTAAGCGCATCAATCACTATTTCCTTTACCTACCTTGAGCTGCCGTCGTCGCTCTATTGGGGGAACACCGAACCATCGGTGGTGTGCACGACAGAACGAGGTAGTGCGCCGATAACCCAGTTCCGAGGCGATTTGTCCGATGCTCAAGTCTGACTCGCTGAGCAATTCTTCGGCTCGCCGACGGCGTATGTCATCGACGTGCTCCTCGAAATCGATTCCGTCATTGGCTAGGCGTCGCTGAAGAGTCCGCGGGTGTAGATCAAGTAGCTTGGCAATCTGCTCCAGGCTACACGTCTGCTTAGGCAACAAAGCTTGGATGTGCCTCTCAACTTCGAAGCCCAACTTCTCGTCGGCACTCGTATGGGCCTCCAAGTAGAACCGAACGATGGAATGCAGCATTGCGTCATGCCGAGAGCACGGCTGTTGCATGTCACGTTGGCTGATCGCAATTGCGTTGTGATCCTGGCCGAATAGCACCTGGCAACCAAAGTAACGCTGGTAAACATCGAGGCTAGCTTGGGGTTGGTGGCGCAGCAGTACCATCGCCGGTCTCAGGGGGCTGCCCAATAGTTCCGACATCAGCAGACGTCCGTGCAGCAGCGATTTTTCGACGATTTGCGGTATGTCCTGAATGCACGGCAGGGCGTTGTCGAAGCAAAGCAAGGTGCAGCCAGGCCGGCGCTCCAGGTGGAACAGAATTGAGGGGCTATAAACACGCATGTAGCGTACAACGGCAATCAGCCCTTCCCCAGCCGTGGGGGCAGTCTGAGCCAGATGCTGCAGAGGTCCCAGCAATGTCGATTTCTGCCGGGTTGCCAGTTCGAGTCCGAGCTCGGGCATCCCGAGCGCATGGGCGCTGCCCTCAAAAATCTGCGCAAGGCTCTTGTACGAAAATTTCTTCTCGTAATTGCCGACCACATCCATGCCAATCCGATGCGGTGAAAGGTGCTCGCGAAGTGAGCCCCCTCGCTCGGCAAGTAACTCACCGAATTGCAGAAATGCAGTCCCGCGAATGGTATCCATGCTGCGGCGCTCCCTGTGAAAAAAGCGGCAAGCCATCCGCCGTCGCTGATGGCTTGCCGTAGATACCTTCAGGTATCAGAAGGAGCGTTAGGGGGTGACGATGTTGAACCAGAAGTCGAAGTTGTCCATGTAGCTCATCAACTCGTCCAGCTTGCCCTGATCTCCCTGCACTTTGATCTCGCCCGAGCCCTCTGCGTCCTTCAGCGTGGTCTCCTTGAGCATGATTTTGTTTAGGGTGTCGCGGGTCAATGTGATGGTGGCGTCGGCATCGTTCGCCTGCATGCCCTCGGTGTGGTTGAGCACGCCGTTGACCATCTCCAGGGTGTACTTCTGCTTCAGGTCGGTGAAGTCGAAGTTGAGGGTGATGTGCTTGTCGGCGACCTCAGGCCCTTTCAGGCGCATGGCCAGGTAGTCGAAGAACAGGTCCAGGTCCATCGCCTTGACGGTATCGGGACTGGCGGTGTCCGGGGTCGGCAGCTTCTGTACGCCGTTGCGCAGCTCCTGCGCGCCGGTGAGGTAGAAGTTGCGCCACGGGCCGCTCTCGGCCTGGTAGCCGAGCTGCTCGAGGGCATCGGCCTGCAGGTTCTTCGCCGCCTGGTTGCTCGGGTCGGCGAAGACCACATGGTTGACCACCTCGGCCACCCATCGGAAGTCACCCTTGTCGTAGTACTCCTTGGCCTTCTTCAGCACGGCGTCGGCGCCGCCCATCATGTCGACGTAGCGCTTGGCTTCTTCCTCGGGCGGCAGTTCCCACAGGGTTGCGGGGTTGCCGATGAACCAGCCCAGGTAGAGCACGTAGGTGGCCTTGACGTTGTGGTTCAGCGAGCCGTAGTAGCCACGGTTGGAGAAGCGATCGGCGATGCCCTTGGGCAGTTTCACCTGCTCGGCGATCTCGGTCATGGTCAGGCCCTTGTTGGCCAGGCGCAGGGTCTCGTCGTTGATGTAGCGGTACATGTCGCGCTGCGAGGACAGCTGGTCGCGGACTTCTTTGTTGCCCCAGATCGGCCAGTGGTGCTGGGCGTACATGACCTGCACGTCTTTACCCCACAGCTTCAACGACTCATTGAGGTACTTCGACCAGGGCAGCGGCTCGCGGATCTTCGCGCCGCGCAGCGAGTAGGTGTTGTGCAGGGTATGGGTGGAGTCCTCTGCCGCGTTGAGGGCCTTCTTCTCCTTGATGTAGATAAGCATCTCGGCGGGCGCCTCACTGCCTGGGGCATAGAGGAACTCGTAGGTCAGACCGTCAATGACGCGCGTCTCACCCGTCTTCCCGATGATATCGGTCGGCGGGATCAGTGTCACAGTACCGGTGGAGGTGGTAGTACCCAGACCTGCACCCAACTGACCATTCGCGTTTGGCGGCAGCAGGTTGCCATACATGTAACTGGCACGCCGGCTCATCGCAGTGCCGGCCATGACGTTCTCTGCCACGGCGTGTTCGAGGAAGCCCAGCGGTGCGTAAATTTTCACCTTGCCGGACTTCACATCCTTCTCATCGACCACGCCGCGCACACCGCCGTAGTGGTCGATGTGGCTATGGGTGTAGATCACCGCTTCCACCGGTTTCTTCGGTCGGTGCGCGTAGTAGAGATCCAGCGCTGCCTTGGCGGTTTCTGTGGAAATCAGCGGATCGATAATCGTGATGCCTTTCTTGCCTTCGATGAAGGTTATGTTCGATAGGTCGTAGTTGCGCACCTGATAGATGCCATCGGTGACTTCGAACAGGCCGGAGATATTGATCAGCTGCGATTGCCGCCACAGGCTGGGGTTGGTAGTGGCCGGCGCCGCCTCACCTTCCTTGATGAAGTTGTATTTGGCCGGGTCCCAGATCAAGTTGCCCTTTTCACCTTTGACCGGCTCGGTGGGTAACGGCGCAATGAATCCCTTGTGGGCCAGTTCGAACGAGGTCTTGTCGTTGAACGGCAGCTCCTGCAGCAGGGCATCGTTAGCGGCCTTGGTGGCGTCGGTGGCCGGCTTGGGCGCTTCAGCGGCCCAGGCCTGGGTGGTCATAGAAATGGCGGCAGACAGGAGGAAGGAGGCGCTCAGCTTCCACAGGCCATTGGTAGCTCGTTCCTTGCTGGTCGATTGCATGATCGTTTTCATCTCAAGCTCCTTGCGGGGGTGCGCTGTACCCTCCGGGGCAACTGCCAGCGGTGATCGATGAGCCATTTGGCTCTGGGTCTTTCTATTTGAAGGCTGCAAAGCACCCGGCACCAACAACGTCGGCGCCGGTGCCGGTGCCGGTGCCGGGGTTACTTGTTCTTGAGGCTCTCGTAGGACTTGACCATGTCGCGCGCCCAGCCATCGAGCACGGCCTTGGCGTCGTTGGCGGTCATGACCTGGGAGGAGTTATCCAGTTCAGCGCCCGCGCCCTTACGCACAACCTGGGCAACCACTTCGCCATTGCCGCCGTCGAGGAAAGCGGCCTCGGTAGCGATGCTGGTGTCCTGGTCACGGATGCCAGTAGCTGCGCTGACGCCAGCGGCGACTAGGGCAATTGGGATCACTTCATAGGGTTGCAGACCCTTGGTCGAAGCGCTGACGGCGGTAATCGCCGGGCGCACTATCAGCACGCCCGGGCCTGGGCCATTGGCGAGCGGCAGGGCCTTGGAGAATTGAGTCTGGAGGACCTGGTCGTAATAGGTAGTGATGCCTTGCAGGGTCTTCTCGGGAATCTTCTCGGTCGGTTGCGGTTGCGGATACAGCTGGCTGCGCTCGACATACACACTGGTAAAGCTGCTCACGTCCACACCGGGTTTGATCCAGCGCATCACCGGTGCACCCGAGGGCGACTTCTCTTCCTTCAGCGCCTTGTAGTCCTTGAGGAAGCCGGAGTACTCCTCCGGAGCCACGTATTTGCTCGCGCACCCCGCGAGCGTCAATGTGGCCAGACACAGCGGTAACGCCAACAGTTTCCAATTCATCGAGTTGCTCCTTGTGGACGGATTTTCATTCAGTGTCAGGGCCACGGTCTTCTTGCCGCGTGCTGTCAGAAGCGCCACGTCGCGCCCCCGCCGATGATGTGCAGAGCGGCGTTGTTGTATGTGCCAGAAAGGGTTTCGCCAGAGCGCGACTTGGTCTGCTCGTCGTCCATATCGCCCAGCCATACGAGGGTGTAAGCCAGGTGAACGTCCAGCCCGTCATCGAGCTGGTAATTGACTCCAGTGGCGAGGCGCCAAGTCTCGGCCATGGGGTTGTCGACGGTGCGGTCTTTGTCATCGACAGCCGAGCTGTCGTAGCCCAGACCAAAGCTCCAACGCAGGCGAGGGTTGGCCTGATATTGAGTGCCGATGGAGGCGTGCCAGGTGTCCTTGTATTGGCGGTCTACAGTGCGATCCACCCCACCTGCGTTCGCATCCACCTCCACGCCGATCTGGCCGAAGTCGCTCCAGTCCTGCCAGCCCAGGCTGCCCAATAGTTTCCACTGCGGGTCGAGTTGGTGGGCGATGCTCAGAGTTGCGGTCTGCGGGATGTTCATATCCAGTTCCAGCGAATCCACATCCAGCCGATTGAGCGCCGCATTGATGATCGGATTGCTGACCTTGCGAAGATTCGGGCTGTCTTCGAACTCCAGCTTCACTTTGCTGGTGTAAGTGAGGCCGATCTTGGTGCGCTCACTGAGGTCGTAGAGCAATCCGATATTCACGCCGGTGCCGACGTCAGTGTCCTTGTATTCCAACTGGCCGTCGGGGGTGTCGCGCAATCCCAATAAGTTGTTGTTGATGGCCATCTCAGTGCGGTAGTAACCGTAGACGATGCGGGGGCCAATGCCGACAGAGAGCTGGTCGGTGAACTTGTGCGCCAGGGTGGGCTGGAAGGACACACCGATAACCGCCGACTCCTGGCTGAAGTAACGGCCGGCCCAGTCATCGTCGTAGTTCACCGCCAGGCCGAAGTTGCCATACATACCGAAGCCGATAGCTGAGCGGTCATCAATCTGATGACTGATGAACAGGCTTGCACCCGGCAGCCATTCCAAGGCGTTGCCGCCTTCGTTGCCATCGAACTGATTGTTGCTGTCGCGTGAGAAGCGCAGATCGCCAAGGATGACCTGGGCGTTCACGCTGAGCTGGGTACCGGCCAACTGTGCAATGCCGGCGGGGTTGCTCATTAGGATGCTGGGATCGCTTGCCAATGCTGCCGAGCCAGCGTTGGCGAGGCCGTTTCCTTCCTGGCCAGCCTCGTAGATCAGAATGCCGCCAGCGAACGTGGGACTGCAGAAGCCAACAAGGAGCAGGCCAGGAACCAAGGGTAGCGACGCCCACTTGGCTCGTCTTTGATCAGAGTTCATTTAGCGCTCCTTGCTCATTCTGATACCTCCTAACACACACGCAATGCGCGGTAGGCCATAGCTCCGAATGCACTCTGGAGACGACTACTGGTTAGACCCAAAGGAATCTTTGACTGTCAAAGTAGCCTAGATAGCCAATCGCGATGTGCAAGCTGGCTTTTGATTCAAGACGCGATTAAGACGTAATGCACGACACGGGAAGGTGCATAAAGGCAGCTCAACTCCGATGATTGCTGTCGTGGAAAGAGCGCTGTCTGCGGGGCTCATGGGAGTGATAAAACGCAGCGCCACTCATCGACTGACGCGAAATGAGTGATAGGGATCCATGTCAGCAAAGAGGCAGGAGGTGTTACGGGAGATCTACGTTACAAGGCCCGTGCTGCCGACCGGTCAGGGCACATTTATCCCGGATGCTCATTAACCATTGAGCTACGCTGCAAATGTCTTCTGACCAAGACACTTTAGCCGCCCGGTTACTCCATGGCCGGGCGGCTTTCTTTTCTGAAAGAGTGCTCGTGGCAACGGACGCTGCCAAGCGAATCATGGGCGGCGACAATAGGGAAACTAGCTCGGCAGATCCCGCTGATCCGCGCCCCCCAAGAGCGCCCCGAAACTGTCAGTGGTGCTTATGCTTATGTTTGTGGCTGTCATGATGGTCGTGATCGTCCGCTAGGCTATTGCCGACTGCGCTGCCTGCCGCCCCACCTAGACCGGCTCCGATTAGACCTCCGGTAGAACCACCCACATTGCTTCCAATCACTTGGCCACCCGCCGCCCCCAGGCCACCACCGATTGCAGCTTCAGTCTTCTTTCCATCTTTCGCAGACATAGCCCCACCAGCCGCACCGCCAACACCTGCGCCGATTGCTGCTCCGGTGCTGCCGCCTACCGCATTACCAACAACGCTGCCCAATGCACCACCCAATCCGCCACCAACTGCCGTGTTAGCGGTTTCACCAGCCATGACGCCTTGCGAGGCCAAAATAGTGATTGCAAGGGCAGAGAGAGACTTTCGCATCATTTCACCCTCAGAACTGTACACAAGACAACCAGTCTGTAGGACGCAAAAAATACGGACAAATCAACCTGCAGGCTTCATCGACCTGGATCAATGAATGTGTCCACAACTCGCCCGCCTATCGCTTCAGCGAGGTTCGATCCTTCTAGGCATGGCTAGTTGCAAATGGGCTTTCGCGATGTCCGATATGGGTAGGTAGCTGCTCACCGTTCCGATCAAGGCCGACCAGTTCAAGGCGTTAATGGAGTTGACTGATAGCGCCGCCAGCTCGTCAGGCGAGCACTGAGCTTCTTATGCTTAACGTCCGCTATGCGTCGATAAAAAACTACCCGACTCGGGGGTTCGAGCCGGGTAGCACGGGACGCGAATGACGAATGTAGTCCAGATTAGCCAGCTTTCTACGACCGGCTTGGCCTGAAAAACTATGCAAGGACAAAGGCCACATTTGCGGATGTCGCCTTACGCCTTCAGCTTCCTTTCTGCCAGGCGCATAAAGAATTTACCGATAATTGCACTATGCCAGTATGACTGCTCGCGCCATTCTGAGTAACTTTGCAGGCCTCGCAGGCACTGCTAATTTTCCTCAGTAATGAGCTCAGCCAGTGCGTCGACAATTACGTCGGAGTTCCGCACCAACACCTGAAGATGGCTTTTGACTAGCGCGGCGGTTTCGCTATCCCCATGCTGCAGTTCGACCCAAATTGCCAACTCCTCGACAGCTGCGCCGATGGCATTGATGTTCTCGTTGAGGCGATAAAGCACAACGGGCAGGCGTGGCTCTGGCATGGCATCTGTCTTGAGAAAGGTTCATGGCATCGGTCTTGCCTGACGTTAGGGATAACCGCAACTCCCAGGGACGGAGTTGCATCGATCAAGGGAGGATAGCTCCGTCATGAGAGGTTTTGAGAGAAGCCTATACCTGTATGGTTTCCCTGTATTTCTCGTACTGGTCGGGCTGATCGGCACGACGCTGATTGGCTCAACAACGATCTCCACGAACGGTCTGGATCAGATTCTGGCCCCCTTCAACCAAATTGCCCTCTTCGCCTCCTATGCGGCGGTTGCAGTGGGACTGATCTGGAGTGGCTGGAATGCATTTCGCCAGCGTCGATTGTCTGATGGCGAAGACCAAGCTGTAGGCACGACTCACGAAGAACGGTCTGTGAAGCGCTGAGCTTCCCAGGCTGAACGTCCGCCATGGGTCGATAACAGATGCTGTAAAGCAGCAGCGCGAAGCTGTCGCTCATGGCTGCCCCCTCGTCTGCCCTACAGTCCGACTGTTCGTTCCACTTCTCTTCATGCTCTAAGCTGGCATCAGCACTATCTGGCTTCCCTCAATCAAGAAGGATTTTTCTTATGGGATTTCTGGGCCTAAATCGCCGCGATGGCGAGCAAATCCGATTGATCATTGAGCCAGGCAGCAATGCCGAGATCCTGTTCCAAGAACTTCTGCGCAACGGCATCACTATCCAAATCAATACAACCTCGAACCCAAACCAAATTCGAGTAAGCATTGATGCACCTAAGCAGATCACGATTCTTCGAGGGGAGTTGCTTCAGCCCTAGGTTACGTCTCGATTAAGGGCGAGCTGCTACTGCACAGGCCAAGAGGCTAGCCTGCAGGATGCGTGTGAAAGAAAGTCCGCTTTGGGTCGGTAGCGGCCCTGAGGGCGCGAGCGATGCACCATAGTCCTTCACTCATGTGGAGGACGAATCATGGCAACAACCACAACGAAAGCTCGCAAACCTTGGAACAAGGGCAAACTGGTTGGCCAAAAAGCACCGCTCCGACTTAGAGACATTTGGGCTATCAGAGTGCGGCTTGAGATCGCAAACAAGGATCGCGATCTGGCGCTGTTCAACCTAGCCATCGACAGCAAGCTGCGAGCCTGCGATTTAACGAAGCTGCGCGTCAGAGACATAGCTCACGGTGAACATGTGTCGACACGCGCGATCGTGATGCAGCAGAAGACCCAGCGACCGGTGCAGTTCGAAATTACCGCTCAGACAAGAGCATCAGTAGAAGCTTGGATCCGCGCAGCTCGCCGTCGTTATGACGATTTCCTTTTCCCCAGTCGTGCTCGACGTTCAGCTCACCTATCCACCAGGCAGTACGCCCGCATCGTGAAAGCCTGGGTAACCACAATTGGTCTCGACCCCACGCTATATGGAACCCATACACTTCGTAGAACCAAAGCATCGCTGATCTATCGCAGAACAAAAAACCTGAGAGCAGTGCAGCTGCTGCTCGGCCATACGAAACTGGAGAGCACTGTTAGGTATTTGGGTATCGAGGTCGACGACGCTCTGGAAATGGCGGAGCAGACAGAGGTCTGACCATGCTCCCCGTTGGTACCGGGCTTCTGGCTGGCGCCTCGTCATGGCATCAAGCAACCCTCAGTCCAGGAACCAGCGGTAATAGGGATTATCCCCATCATCGATCGCCACCTGGCGCGCATCCCGCGCCCAGGCCTGGCGGTCACCACGGTAGGCATGCAGGCTCAGGTCATAGAAGCGTCGCAGCCGCGCCCACTGATCGTCGACCGCAGCCCGGACTGACGGCACGGCGTTTTCCAGCGGCGGTGGCGAGCGCAGGGCCAGCAGCGTTGGCAGCACACGGGCGATCTCCCTGGGTCGAACCCAGGGGGCGTACTCGATGCGCGGCTGGTCGTCGGTCACTGGAGGTGCATCGCCGGCGTACCGCACCAGGCCGTCACGATCCGTCACCCAGGTGGCCAGCAGGGCCTCGACGGAGTCGATCCCCACTTCACCCAATGCGGACGCCACCTCGGGTTGCTCGAAGCGCTTGCGGATTGTCGTCACGTCCAGGTGCAAAGGTTGCAACGAACCCACCAGCAGCATCTCGTGGAACTCGGTCGTCCAGAGCGCGGCATTGGGGAAGACATCGATGAAGCTGCGCACCAGCGAACGGGTTTCCTCGTCGTTCTGGGTAGGCAACGGCAACCACTGCGCGACTATTCCGCCCTCTTCCAGACGCGCCGCCGCCAGTTGGTAGAAGTCCCGCGAGTACAGGTTGACCACACCGGCAGCCGAAGGCGGCGGCGGCTCGAGCGTGATCATGTCGTAGGCTTCGGCGCTGCGCAGGAGCTCACGGCGTCCATCGCGCAGGCGGATGTCCAGGCGCGGATCATGGATCGCGTCGAAGTTGCCCTTGAAGCGGGGCGCAGCGGCCAGCACCTCGGGCAACAGTTCGGCCACCACCGGGTGCTGCAGGTCGCGATAACGCAGCATCGCGCCGGCGGTAATGCCAGTGCCGAAACCGATCACCAACGCCGAACGCGGCTCGCCATTGTGGATCAGCAGCGGCAGCAGTGCCTGCAGGCGCATGTAGCGTAGCGATGGCATGGCATCGCCGGTGTTCGAGACGCCCTGGATGTAGAGCCTGCTGAAACGGTTGTCGCCCCTGCCCTGTTCGATCACGGCCACGGTGCCGCCACGACCTTCGGCGTAGAAGCTGATCTGCCCGTTGCGCGCGCCGGGCATCAGCTCCGCCAGGTGCCGTGGTGGAGTCAGCGCACCGATGGCCACCGTCAGCACGGCCACAGCCGCCACCGCGATGCGCAGGACCTTGCCCACGCCCTCGCCTCGCCAGGCCGCCAGCAGGCCGATGACCGCGGCCAGCGCCCCCAGCACGGCCAGTGTGCGAACCAGGCCCAGCTCCGGCACCAGCACGAAGCCGGTCAGCATTACACCCACGATGCCGCCCAGGGTATTGAGCGCCACCACCACGCCGACATCGCGGCCCACGTGGTTGCGATCCACCGACAGCCGCAAGGCAATGGGGAAGGCCGCGCCCAGCAAGGTCGTCGGCAGGAAAACCACGCACAGCGCCGCCACGGCAAAACGCGCGCACATGCCGGACAGCTCGCTGCCGCCGGCCTGCAGCACCAGCCATTCGGCGCGGGTCTGCAGGCCGATCAGCCAGGTGCCGAGTCCTGCGATCTGCAGGATGGCCAGCAGCCCGGCGGCGGCGATCAGCAGAGCGAACAGGCCCCAGGGATCGCGCAGCCGGTCGGCACGCCGGGCATACAGGGCGCTGCCCAGCACCAGGCCGCCGAGGTAGGTAGCCAGCACGACGGCAAAGGCAAAGGTGCGGGTGCTCATGAACTGGACGATGGATTGCGTCCAGACCACCTCGTAACCCAGCGCGACACCACCGGCCACGCAGTAAAGGGCGATGGCCAGGCGCGCCGTCCTGCTGCGCGGGCCAGCCACCGGCGCCGTCGCGGCCGGCTTCCGGGTCGTCTCACGGCGCAGCAGCAAGGCTCCCGCCGCAGCGAACAGGTTGAAGACAGCCGCCGCGCAAGCGCTGCCCAGTACACCGAACAGCGGCAGAAAGACGAAAGCCGCCACCAGCGTGCCGGCGATGGCGCCGGCGGTGTTGGCGGCATACAGGCTGCCCCCCGCGCGGCCCATCTGGCCGTCTGCGGGCTCCAGGGCGCGCACCAGCACCGGCAGCGTTCCCCCCATGAAGAATGCCGGCACGCCCACCAGCACGAAGGGCAGGCTCCAGGCCAGGATGCCGAACCTTTCCTCCAGAAAGGCGAAGATGCCGGCGGCATTGGCCAGGGCGACGGTGGCAGCGACCGCCAGCAACGCCACCAGCAGCTCCAGCCCGGCATACAGCCGCAGCGGCCGCTCCAGGCGGTCCGCCAGGCGACCGAAGGCCAGCCCGCCCAGGGCCAGGCCGGCGAAGAAGGCGCTGATCGCCGTGGTGACGGCATAGACCTCTACACCCACCACCAGCGACAGCTGTTTGACCCACAACACCTGGAACACCAGCGCCGCGCCACCGGAGACGAACAACAGCAGCACTGGCACCCACAGGGCTAGCCGACGTTGCGCGTCGGTGACGATCCGTCGGCTGGGGCGAGCGCTCATGGTCGAGGAACTGGCAGTCGAGGGCATCGCAGCAACCTTGTCGAACAGAAGAATCCCCGCGACGGCTCGGCCGTCGCGGGGATCGAGGTGGGCATTGCCAGGGCAACACCCGGTGCGTGGATCACTGCTTGGCGCCCTGCTTCATCTTCGCTTCGATCTTCGCGTCGACTTCCTTGCGCACCGACTCGATGCTGAAGCTGGCCGGACGCTGGCTCGGCGGGTACTCGACGAAGGTCTGCAGGAAGGCTGCCGCCTTGCGCTCGCCCTGGAACAGCAGATAGTCGTTCTTCGCCAGCCAGTCGTAGTACTGGTCGGAGACGACATCCGCGCGCTCGTAGGGGTCCATGCGCAGGTTGAACAGCTTGGGCACCCGCAGGCAGGTGAACGGCTCGCTCCAGACCTTGAAGCCGCCCGGCGCACGCTGCTCGCAGAACACCAGTTTCCAGTCGCCGAAGCGCATCCCCACCAGATCGCCGTCGTCACTGAAGTAGTAGAACTCGTTGCGCGCGCTCTTGTCGGACTTGCCGGTGATGTAGTCGAGCTGGTTGAAGCCGTCGAGGTGAACCTTGAAGTTCTTGCCTCCCACGTCCGCGCCCTTGAGCAGGCGTTCCTTGATGTCCGTATCGCCGATGGCCGCCAGCAGGGTCGGGAACCAGTCCAGCCCGGAGAACATCTGGGTGGAGACGCTGCCCGGCTTGATGTGGTTCGGCCAGCGGATCATGGCCGGCACACGATAGGCACCCTCCCAGTTGGAGTTCTTCTCGTTGCGGAACGGAGTGGTCGCCGCGTCCGGCCAGGACCATTGGTTCGGCCCGTTGTCGGTGGTGTAGACGACGATGGTGTTGTCGGCGATCTTCAGGTCGTCCACCGCCTTGAGCAGCTTGCCGACGTCGCCGTCGTGCTCGAGCATGCCGTCGGCGTACTCGTTGCCCGGCATCCCGCTCTGGCCCTGCATGGCCTCGCGAACGTGGGTGAAGGCGTGCATGCGGGTGGTGTTCATCCAGACGAAGAAGGGTTTGTCGGCCTTGACCTGCTTGTCCATGAAATTGATCGCGGCCTGGGTGGTGTCGTCGTCGATCGTTTCCATGCGTTTCTTGGTCAGCGCGCCGGTGTCCTCGATCTTGCCGTCGGCAGTGGCCTTGAGCACGCCACGGGGCGAAGCGGCCTTGACGAAGGCTTCGTCATCCTTGGGCCAGTAGGGGCGCTCGGGCTCTTCCTCGGCATTGAGGTGGTACAGGTTGCCGAAGAACTCGTCGAAGCCGTGTTTGGTCGGCAAGTACTCGTCCTTGTCGCCCAGGTGGTTCTTGCCGAACTGGCCGGTGGCATAGCCGTGGGCCTTGAGCGCCTGGGCGATGGTCACGTCGCGGTCCTGCAGGCCGACCGGAACCCCCGGCATGCCTACCTTGGACAGCCCGGTACGCAGCGCCGCCTGGCCGGTGATGAAGGTGGAACGACCCGCGGTGCAGCTGTTCTCCGCGTAGTAGTCGGTGAACATCATGCCTTCCTTGGCGATGCGATCGATGTTCGGCGTCTGGTAGCCGACCACGCCGAACGAGTAGGCGCTGATATTGGTCTGGCCGATATCGTCGCCGAAGATCACCAGGATGTTCGGCTTGTCAGCGGCGCTGGCTACCGTACACCCCACTATCGCGGTCGCCGCCAGGGCGAACTGCGACAACCACCTTCCCGTGCGCTTCATTAGGTATTTCTCCGTTCCAGTTACTGGTCGTAGTGCCACGACTGCGTTCACTGGAGATGCCGACTACCTGGCTGGAAATCCCCGTGCCCCTGCGGTTTCGCTTGTTGGTGTATTACTGATCGAACGGGTAGACCCGCTTCCACTCCTTTGCCATGTCCACAACTACCCATTCCTTGCTCCTGGCGACATCGAGCGCCTTGTCCAGGCGCCCGACCTTGCTCTGCCGGTCATAGGCCCATTCGCGTTTGCCATCAGTGTGGTGCACCAGGCCGGCAAAGTGCGGGCCTTTTCCCGCGGCGGTCCACTGCAGCATCTGCAGGTCACCGTCAGAGTTGCCGAAAGCCAGGATCGGCCGGCGGCCGATGATGCTGTCGATGCTCTCCGGCTTGCCGGGCCCATCGTCGTTATGCACCAGCTTGGGCAGGCGCAGGATCGACAACTGGCCGTTGCGGTCCTCGAAGCGGCTGCCCAGGGTCGTGCCGATAACCTGCTCTGGCGGAATACCGTAGACCTCCTCGGCGAACGCCCGCATGAAGGCCACTTCACCGCCGGAAACGATGTAGGTCTTGAAGCCATTGGCGCGCAGATAGGCCAGCAGTTCCAGCATCGGCTGGAACACCATTTCGGTGTAGGGCCTGTGGCTGCGCGGATGCCGGGCGCTGGCCAGCCAGCGACGCGCATTGGCGATGAAATCGTCGGTGCTCACACCAGAATGGGTGGCGGCGACGATTGCCAGGATGCCTTGCATGCCACTGTCGGCCAGGGCTTTCTGGTCACCTTCGAGCACCGCCTTGAAAGGTTGCTTCTCTTTCCATGCCGGATGCTGGGGTGCCTGCCGCTTCACTTCGTCCAGGGCGAAGAGCACCTGGAAATACATCGGCTGTTCGCTCCACAGGGTGCCATCGTTGTCGAACACGGCGATCCGCTCGGCCGGCGGCACGAAGTCCTTGCCGCCCTCCTGAGTCACTGCCTCCACGAAGGCGACAATGGCCTGCCGCGAGGGTCCATCGTTCCAGGACGGCAGTTCGTCTGCTGCGCGGGCCACGAACGACACCCCCAGCAGCAGCAGGAGCATCCAGCGGGCTATCGGTTGAGCGGGTTTCGATGGCATGTCACATCCCTGGATCACGGATTCAAAGGTTTTAGGGCATGGGCCGGCAAGCTCGTCGGCTTGCCCTGCCCCAGCGCCCGCCGGATAGCCGGCAAGGCCTGGATCAGCACCTCCGGCCCTGCGCTGGGCTGCGCGCCAGCACACCCGTAACGGGCTTTGAGAAAAGCTAGCAAAGGATTGACGACGTGGTCAGGCGTTGCCGCACTTAATTCACGACAACCGTTCGTCCGACGAAGCCACAGATAAAGCGCCCCCACCTGCGGCGGTTCGCCTTCGAGCTGCGCTCGGACCTGTCGCCAGGCGTATGCAGGCGACTCGCGCCAGGCCTGGCGACGACGCTCGAAAGCCACCCTGGCTGCAGCGCGCATCGGGGCGCCCCAGGCATAGACGGCGTAGGCAAGGGCAGCCAGCAGCACCTGCGTGGCGGCCAGCGCCAGCCAGTGACCGGCGATGCGAACCTGTGTCCGGCGGCCCAGCTCGCGCAGGTCGTCACTGATGGAAAACGGTGCCTGGTAGCTGGCACTGCCGCTGGCACCGACCTTCAGCAATGGCACAGCGGCCTTCTGCGGAGCGCCACTGCCGGCCTGCCACCATTGCAGCTCGATGGCGGGCAGCACGAACTCGCCCTCGCGCGTGACCACATAAGTCACTGCGTCCTCGCGCATTCCCCCGGTTACGCCGCCACGCCCGTCACTCAGCGGCTTCACCACGGGCGACTGCACGTAGCGTTTGAGCCCCGGCACCTCGGCGAACAGCGGCGGCGGGATGAGCATGGCCTGAGCGCCCTCGGCCTCGACGTGCAGGCGCCGGGTGACGCTGTCACCGACCCGCAGCGGATCGTGGGAGGCCTGCAAGGCCTGGGTGAAGGTCACCGCCGTGGCCACCAGGCGCTGGTCATCTGCCGCACTGCCACCGGCCGGTGGTCGAGCGGAAAAATGCTGGGTGGGTGTCTGCACCGTTACCGGCGCGCTGGCCTGGCCCGGCTGCACGCCGATGCTCAGCGCCGGCACCACGAACTCCTGTGCCTTCTGCGGGGTGATCTGGTAGTTGAAGCGCAGGCCGAAGAATGCCTTGCCGTCGATCTGCTCGTTGAGATGGGTCGCCTCGCCGTTGGCCTCGGAGACCACGGCACCGTCCAGGGTCAGCTTCGGCAGCTCCGGCGGCTGGCTGAACCAGGTATCCACCAGCAGATCGACCTGCAAGGTCAGGGTGCCGCCCACCAGCACCGAGTCAGCCGGGAGCAGGCGGGCACGCACCTTCACCTCGGGCTCGGCAGCCCGTACCGACAATGGCAGAAACAGTGTCAGAAGCAGCAGATGGAGGATCACGCGTTTCATGGTGCCTTCTCCACAGCGGCATCCTGCAGCAGGAACTTGCGCTTGAGGAACTGCGCCGGCGAGGTACTCAGGTTCTCCAGCCATTGCTCGTCCGAGCTGGCCTTGCCGGCGGCCAGCTTGACCGCCTTGCCCTTGTCGGCGGTGTTGTCGAACACCTCCTGGTCCGGCTTTTCGCCTGGCGGCCCCGCTTCCTGCTGGGCCTCGCGGTCTTTCTGCAGCGCCTGGGCCAAGGCCAGGTTGGCCTGCGCCTCGGGAAATGCCGGCTGGCGTTTCAGGGCCTGCTGGTAAGCACCAATGGCCTGGTCGAACTTGCTCAGCTTCACGTAGGTATTGCCCAGGTAGAAGTAGGCCGGGGCGCTGTCCAGGCGCGCGAAGCTGGCCAGCGCGAGGTCGTACTGCGCGGCCTGGTAGGCGGCCAGGCCCTTCCAGAACGGGTCGTGGAAGTGTTCGGCGGCCTGGGGAAAGTGCCCGTGCTCGAAAGCCCAGCGGCCCTGCTGGTCGGGGGTGAGGAATGCATCGGCCAGCGGGCCGGCGCGGGCCGGCTCACCCGGCCAGGCAAGCCCGGCTGCCAGCACCCAGGCGCTGAGCCAATGCACCTTCCAGCCCTTGCGGATGCTCAGCACCACCAGGACCAGCAGCGGCCAGCACAGCCAGTAGCCGGCGTCCTTCCAGTTCAGTTGCTGGTCATCGCCGCGCGCCGCCTGGAAGTGCTGCTGCGAGTGCAGTTCGATCCAGTCGAGGTCGTCGTCGTTCAGGGTCAGGCTGCCCAACGGCGCATCTGCGGCGTCGGCCAGACCCTTGAGGCCGGCGGCGTCGAAGGTTGCCAGCAACGGACGACCTTCACTGTCCTGCTGCCCGCCCTTGAGCAGGCCACCATCCTGGCTGCCCACGGCCAGCACCAGCACTTGCAGGTCACTGCCGGACAGGGCCTTGCCGATGGCATCGAACTGTGTGGCGTCAGCGCCATCGCTCAGCAGCACCAGGGTGCCGGGGGATTGCTCGGCGGCGAGCAGGCGCTTGGCGATGTCGATGGCGCCCAGCGCGTCCTTGCCTTCGCGCTGGATAAGCCCCGGCGTCAGTGCCTGCAGGAAACTGTCCAGCAGGCCCGGATCTTCGGTGGCCGGCAACACCAGGTGCGCGCTGCCCGCATAGGCGACCAGCGCCACCGGGCTGCCGGCACGACGCTGGATCAGGTCATGCAGCTTGTGCTTGGCCGCCTCCAGGCGCGTGGGCGGCACGTCGTCGGCGGCCATCGAGGGCGACAGGTCGAGGGCGAGGATCAATGGCGCACGGTTCTCCAGGAAATCCGGACGGTCCTGCTGCCAGGTCGGCCCGGCCGCCGCGACGCCGCCCAGCACCAGCAACCCGCCGAGCAGATGGACGGGGCGCAGGCGCTGGCCGTCGCGTGGAGTGATCACCAGGTGCTCCAGCAGGTGCGGGGCGATGATTCCGTCGAGCCGCCGCGCCAGGTCGTGGCGCCGAGCCCAGAGCCAGGGCAGCAGCGCGCCGGGCAACACCAGCAACAGCCAGAGCGGGCGCAGGAAGTGGAAGGCCGCCAGGTCGATTTCCATCACGGCTGCGTCTCCCTGCCCTCGTCGCGTGTGGCCGGCACAGCGAAGCGCCCGGCAAGGGCCGCCACGCCATGGGCCAGCAGCAGCGCTAGCAGCGCAGCGCCCAGCGGTAGCCAGAACAGGTCCTTCTTGGGTTGATGGCTGAGGGTCTTCACCTTGTGCGGGGTGATCCGGTCCAGGGTCGCGTAGACCTGCTGCAAGGCGTTGCTGTCGCCAGCCGTGAAGAAGCGCCCGCCGGTAGTCCGGGCGATGTTGCGCAAGGTTTCCAGGTCAACCTTGGCCTCGCCGCTGGCCTGCGGGTCGCCGATGCCGATGGTGTGCACCACGATGCCGCGGTCATGGGCCATGGCGGCGGCATGATCCGGGGTGATGGCGCTGCCGGTGTCGTTGCCATCGGTGAGCAGGATCAGCACCTTCTCCTGCTCGGGGGTGTCCTTGAGCAGCTTGATGGTCAGGCCGATGGCATCGCCCAGGGCGGTGTTCGGCCCGGCCATGCCGATGCCGACCTCGTCGAGCAGGGTCAGCAGGCTGGCGTGATCGCGGGTCGGCGGCGACTGGGCGAAAGCCCCGGTGCCGAAGACGATAAGGCCGATGCGGTCGTCCTTGCGCTGGGCGATGAAGTCACGCACCACGTTCTTCACCACGCTCAGGCGGTCCACCCGGCTGCCATCCGGCGCTTTGTAGTCGTTGGTTTCCATGGACTGGGAAATGTCGATGGCGAGCATCAGGTCGCGGATCGGCTGTTCGCGCTCGATGGGTTTTTCCACCAGCACCGGCCGCGCACAGGCCAGCAGCACCAGCAGCCAGACCACCAGGTTCAGCGGCAACTGCCAGCGTCCGCCTGCCGCCCCGCCCTTCCCTGGCACCTGGCCGGCAGCACGGCTCATGGCGGCAAAGAACGGCACGCGCAAAGCGCTGCGCGACTCGCGGTAGGTCGGCAGATAGCGCCAGGCGAGCCAGGGCAAGGGCAGCAGAAGCAGCACCCAGGGGTAGTCAAGCTGCCACATGGTGCACCTCTATCCACTGCCGGCAGGCGACCAGCAAAGCTCGCGCCTCGCCCTCCTCCAGCGCCGTCACGCGCGCGTCCGGCGCGTAGGCCAGCAAGGCCAACTGCCGGTCGAGATTCGCCGGCAAGGGGACGTTGCTGCGCCGCTGCAGATAAGCCAGCCAGGCCTCGCCGCTCAGGGGGGCGGCACCCTTCGCCTGCGGCATCGACAGCGCCACGCGCTTGACCAATTGCGGCAGCTGGCGCAAAGCATGTAGACGCTGCTGAGGATCGGCCAGAGAATGGTTCAGCTCATCCAGCAAGGCCAGGGCTTCGCGCCGGTAGGCGTCGCGACGCCAGCGCCGATGGCGCCAGCAGGCCCAGGCAACGGCGGCAGCCAGCAACACCAGGGCCAGCACCAGCCAGCCCCAGGTCTGCGGCCAGTAGCTCACCAGCGGCGGCGGAGGCGGCAGCTCCTTGAGCTGGTCGATGCTTGGCACACTCATCGCGGCGCCACCGCCAGCCGGCCCAGTTCAGCGCGCAGCTGCTCCAGGCTGTCGCGGCCGCTGCTGAACATCATCAGCGGCACCTGGCTGCGACGCAGCAGCGTTGCAACTTCCTTGAGCCGCCCGGAAAGGAACTCCCCCAAAGGCCGGTGGACCTGGCGCCGGCCCACCTCCAGCTCCACCTGCAGCTCGCCCTGGGTGACCGTCACCCGGCCCTTGTCGGGCAGTTTCAGGGCGATGGGATCGAAGACCAGCAAGGCCAGCACATCGTTGTGCGCGCCCAGTTGGCGGAGCAGTTGCAGCGTCTGCGGGGTGACGCCGGCGAAGTCGCTGATGATCACGATAAGGCTGTCGTGCCCGGCCACCGCCAGGCATTCGCGCAATGCGCGGTCCAGCTGTCCCGGCGAATCCTCGTCGGTAGCAGTCGCCTGCAACGCGTGGTTGTGCCGAACGATGGCCGCGCACAGCGCCTCTACCCGTGCCCGGCTGCGCAGCGGGCGGATGTACTCGATATCCCGGTCGCCGAACACCAGGCCGCCGACCCGGTCGCCCGCCTGCAGGGCCATCCAGGCGCCCAGCGCGGCGAGTTCGGCAGCGAGCACCGACTTGAAGCTGCGCTGGGAGCCGAAGTACATGCTCATGCGCTGGTCCACCAGCAGCAGGGTCGGCCGGTCACGCTCCTCGGTGTAGCTGCGCACGAAGGGCTTGCCGTAGCGCAGCGAGGCACGCCAGTCCAGGTGGCGCAAGTCATCGCCGGGGTTGTACTGGCGCAGTTCGTCGAAGCTCAGCCCACGCCCGCGCAGACGCGCCGCATGGCTGCCGGACAGTATGCTGGAGAGCGGTTGCCGCGAGAGAAAGCTCAGGCCGCGCACACGGTGCTCCAGCAGCATCAATTGCTGCAGCGCCGCGTAGACATGACCATCGGCCACCGGCTGCGATTCGGCCATGGATGACCTCCTCAGGCCGGGATCGCCACTTTGTCGAGCAGCCGGTCGATCACCTGATCGGTTCCCACGCCATCGGCAACAGCGTCATAGGACAGCAGCAGTCGATGACGCAGCACCGGGTGCACGACGGCCCGCACATCGTCAGGAGTCACGTAGTCGTTACCGGCCATCCAGGCGTGGGCGCGCGATACCCGGTCCAGGCTGATGCCACCACGTGGGCTGGCGCCAACCTTCAGCCAGCGGGCCAGGTCCGCGTCGTAGTCGGCGGGACGGCGCGTAGCGTTGATCAGGTCGATCAGGTAGCGGTCGATAGCCTCGGAGACATGCACGTCACCGACTTCCTTGCGCGCAGCGAACACGGCGTCCTGCGCCAGCGGCTTGATATCCTCAGGCACCGCGCCGGACTGCTGGCTGCGCTCTTCGGCACGCACCAACTGCAGCACGCGGGACTCGTCCTCGACCCGTGGGTAGTCGATCAGCAGCTTCATCAGGAAGCGGTCCATCTGCGCTTCGGGCAGCGGATAGGTGCCTTCCTGCTCGATGGGGTTCTGCGTCGCCAGCACCATGAACAGCCCCGGCATTCGGTGCGTCTGCCCGGCCACGGTGATCTGCCGCTCCTCCATGGCTTCGAGCAGCGCCGCCTGGACCTTGGCCGGTGCCCGGTTGATTTCGTCGGCGAGAATGACGTTGCCGAACAACGGCCCGGGCTGGAATTTCAGCTGGTTGCCCTGCTCGGTCTGCTGGAGGATTTCCGCGCCGGTGATGTCCGAGGGCAGCAGGTCGGGGGTGAACTGCACACGGCTCATCCGCGCATCGAGGTGCTTGGACAGGGTCTTGACGGTGCGGGTCTTGGCCAGGCCCGGCAGGCTTTCCAGCAGCACATGGCCGTTGGCCAGAAGCCCCAGCAGGATGTGCCTGACCGTCTCTTCCTGACCCAGCACCTGCGCCGAAACGGCAGCTTCAAGACCAGCAATCTGTTCACGCATGGACACGGGCATGTTCCTTGTTCCGTCGATTCGAAGTCCTTGCCGATGGCGTGCCAGGGCTGTTCTCCCGACACACTGCCGTGCCACGGCCTGTTGCGTAACTGTAGCCTGCTTGAAAGGCTGCGCTATGAAAGCGGCTGGCCATGATGCAGATGAAGCCGGAGCACGCTGCCGGATCTACGCTGTACTGCTGCGTCAATTCGTGCCCCACTGGCGATTGATCGGTTCCAGGCGCGGGTCGTCTGGCGCCACCCGTTGCAAGTGCCGCACATACCCTTCCGCCTGCGGCAGATGGCCGGCGGAGGTCTGCAGGTATATCAGCGCGTACAGCAGGTCAGGGTCATCGGGAGAGTTCTCGAGCCCTTTCTCCAAGGCTGTCACCGCCTCGTCCCGCCGTTTCATCTGCGCCAGCAGCAGGCCTTGGTTGTAGCGCACGCGGGCATTGCCCGGCAGTTCGTCCGCCGCCGTGGCCATCCATTTCAACCCTTCCTCGGGGTTGCCGTGCTCCACCAGCAACAGTGCCAGCATGTACGCCAGGTTGCCGTGGTCGGTGACCGGCAGACCTGACAGAGCGAGCCCTTCACGCAGAACCTGCTCGGCTTCTTTGATCTGGTTGGAGCCGCTATAGAGCGTGACCAGATTGACCCGCGCCGGGATGAAATGAGGGTCCAGATGCAGGGCCTGTCGGTATTGCTCGATCGCGTCCGCTACTTGCCCTCTGCGCTGAAGGAAGACCGCAAGATTCAGGCGCCCACCGGGTAGATCGGCGTTGCTTCGCAATCGTTTCTCGTAGTCCGCCAACTGCCCGGCAAAGGCCACGCGACGTTCGCCGGGAATGGTCTCGAGCGGCACATCGGCCAGTGCCTTCACCGCTTCGTCCCGGACGGCTAGCGTCGAGTCATCCAATTGCGCGGCCAACAGCCTCATTCGAGCCTCGGGCGGCAGCCGCGCGAAGCCAGGGATTGCATAGGCACGCACCAAAGCGCTGTCATCATTGAGCGCCCAGCGCAAGGTCGTCAGTCCCGGCTGCCCCAGCTCGACCAATTGTTGCGCCGCAGTGGCGCGAACGATGGGCGGGCTACCGATGTTGGCAATCACCGCACCCAGCAGGCTGACCGAGTTGCCGTCGCCCACTCGTACGGAGTGGAAGGCTTCGCCGTAATGAGCAGGCCGCTTCGACGCGCCGAACCAGCCTTCGATGGCCTTGGCAGCCCAGGCCGGCTGCTGGTCCTGGTGACAGGCCGTACAGGCATCCGGCGATCCGGTCTTATTGGCCAGGTCGGGCCGCGGCAACCGGAAGTCGTGATCGCGGCGCGGGTCCACCACCATGTAGGTCTTGCTGGCCATGTGGCAATTCACACACTGCGCGCCTGGCGAACCTGCCGCGTGGTGATGGTGATCCGGGTTGTCGTAGTTCTTTGCCTGCAACCCGGGGAAGCGCGACTTCGGGGGGGCTGCGTTGTGGCACTGCTGGCACAGGCCGTTGCCCTCGATTCGCACCTTGCCGGTGTGCGGGTTGTGGCAGTCGGTACAGGCCACGCCCGCCGCGTACATCTTGCTCTGGCTGAATGAGCCGAATTCGTAGACTTCCCCGTCGATCTGCCCATCAGCGTGGTACAACCCTGCGCGCAGGGTCGCAGGTAGCGACGTACTCAGCTGCGAGGCTCCCGGCTGCTGGCCAACACCCAATGACTGCCGGCGGCTATGGCAGAAGGCGCACTGTCCCACCAGTTCCTTGCTATCCAGCGATTTGAGGTCGAACGACAACCCTATCGCCTGCGCCGAGGCGTACTGCGGCGACGAGCTTTTGTTCTGCCTGGCCCAGTCGACGTGAGCCTGGGCCGGTCCGTGGCAGCTCTGGCAACCAACGGTCTTCTCCTGCCAGGTACTGGCGAAAGTATCCGTCTTATCGTCGTAGCCCTTCATTAGCCGTGTCGAATGGCAATCGGCGCACATGGCGTTCCAGTTCTGCGAGCGCCCCGTCCAGTGCAGCGCATCACCTGGGGCGAAGCGTTGACCGGGATAGAGCGAGAACCAGCGTTGCCCACCCATCTCTTTCGGTCGGCTGTCCCAGGCGATCGTCAGCGCCTGCAGCTGGCCATTGGGGAACGCCACCAGATACTGCTGCAGTGGGTAGTGGCCGAAGGTGTACTGCACCCGGAAATCCGCTTCCTTGCCGTCGTGCCCTTCGGTGTGGACGAAATAGCGCTCACCCTTCCGGAAGAAACTCGCCGTGACACCGGCCTCATCGAAGCGCTGGTTCGCGAAATTCCCAAGAATGTTGCCCTTCGATGCATCTCGCATAGCCCAGGAGTGATCGGACTGCTGCCACTGCTCGGCCTGCTGCTGGTGGCAACCCAGGCAACTGGCAGTATCGGCATAACCTTCGCGATCCTTCGCCAGCCCGGGCTTCGAACCGGTGGTCGCCGCCGTCGACACCTCCCAGACCAGCAACAGCAAAATCATCAGTACGTGGCGAAGCTGCACGCGGTGTCCTTACTCATCGGCCATGAGAGCTATGCGGTTGAAGGGTATCGATGAACGCGCTGTTTGGCAGAGCTGCCCAGCAACTCGGATTTACCGCCAAGCGTAGTTTCCAGGTGGACGGTCTGCATGGGACTTCAAGGAGCGAATGAGTTTTCGGCAGGTAAAGCCCGACATGCTCCCTTAAACACTGCGGAGAGGCTTGCTCGAAACGTTTGGCCTGAGCACAGTTAGCCCGGAAACGGGCTGCTTACTTCATGGCCTAAGCTGCCATCAGCACTATGTGCTTTCCTTAAATCAAAAAGAGATTTCTGCATGGGGTACCTGAGCCTAAACCGCCGCGACGGCGAGCAGATCCGATTAGTCATTGAGCCTGGCATCAATACCGAAATCCTGTTGCAAGAGCTCTTACGCAACGGCATCACCATCCTGATCAATACAACCTCTAATCCCAATCAAATTCGGGTGAGCATTGATGCTCCCAGGCAAATCTCGATTCTCCGTGCAGAGCTGGAGCAGGGCTAGACTAAGCCGGATACGGCCAGGTAGATGCGTGCACAGACCAAGATGTCAGCCAGCAAGCAACTGGCAGATGAGAGTCCGCTTTGGGTCGGTAGTTGCCTCTCGCTAGAGGCAGCAATCGGCCAGAGGCGGACGGCTGCCACCGACCAGCTGAAAGCTGAGCTTTACTCCATTCATCCACTTGGAAATCGCGAACCCGGATATCAGATGGACTTCCTTGAAGACTTCATACTCAACCATCTGGCACACCGCATTGGTGTCCGCGTATTGCGCTTACTGAGCGGTGGCCGGTTCAGGGGAGAAAGAGGCTTTGCCTGGGGCTGGGCAGTCGTTGTCGGTGGCTTGATTCTGTTCGCCCCGTTCGTAGCATTCATTACCTGGCTGATCCATCGCAGCGCCCATTAAGCGAGCGTCCGCTATGGGTTGTGGATTCAACCGATCGACGCAACAGCCTGATTAAAACACTCGGCGGGAGTCGAGTACCCCAGGGTCTTTCTGGGGCGTTCGTTCAACCGCCGAGCGACCTTATCCAGCGCGTCCTGCGAGTACAGCGAGAGATCAGTTCCCTTCGGAAAGTACTGCCGTAGCAGGCCGTTGGTGTTCTCATTCGTCCCGCGTTGCCAAGGATTCTGTGGATCACAAAAATAAACTTGGATATCCGTCGCCAGAGTGAAGCGCTTGTGAGCAGCCATCTCCTTGCCTCGATCCCAGGTCAGGGATTGGTAGAGTTCCTGAGGCAATCGCCGGGCATTCTCGATCAGTGCATTCACCACTGTCTCGGTGTCCTTTCCATCTACTTTCACCAGCATCACATAGCGGCTGCGGCGCTCAACCAGCGTGGCAATCTGACTGTTCTTACTGCCGCACAACAGATCGCCTTCCCAGTGCCCTGGCACCGCACGATCCTCAACGCAGGCCGGCCGTTCGCTGATGGAAAGCGTATCGCTGATGCGGCCATGGTTGTCGGTTTTCTGGGTGTGGTGACGCGACCGGCGCATCGCACGGCTACGGCGCAGATACTCCAGTAACTCTTTCTTCAATGCGCCGCGGGCCTGGATGAAGAGGCTACGGTAGATGGTCTCGTGTGACACTTGGTCGGCCACGTCCGGATATGTACGCTTCAACCATCCAGCGATCTGCTCGGGCGACCACTGGATCTGAAGCTTCTCCGCAACAAGCTGCGCCAACTTTGGGGACTGGGCAAGCTTGCAAAGCTTGGGGCGACGGGCCCTATCCCATGCCGCCTGATCAGCCTGGTTGGCACGGTAGCTTCGACAACCACCGTTACGGCTGATCTCGCGGCTGATGGTGGATGGGGCTCGTTCCAGGCGCATCGCGATATGCCGAATCGACTGGCCAACAGCAAGTGCTCTCGAAATCTCCTCGCGCTCAGCTAGTGTGAGCGCCAACCTGGAACGTCGTTGAGTAGCTGGGCGAATACCGCCTGTCTCCGCAAGAATCCGCTGGATCGAGGAATGATTCCGGTCGAACAGTTGGGCAATCTGTTGGAGGGAATCACCTGCCTTCCAGCGATCCCACATCAGTGCTTTCTGGCTTTCGGTGTAGTAGATCCGAGGCCTCTGCTTCATCTGCAACACTCCTCCTGATTACACAGGGCTCAGTGTGTTGCGTTCACCGGTTGAATCCACAGTCGGTAGCGGTCCTAGCAACAGCGTTAGTCTGCCAGTTGCCGCCGATGACCTTGGGCCGTCCTAAATGAATGAACCGTCATTCTGTGAGGTGGGCCATACGCAGCGCAGCCAGCAGTCGCGCAATGACTGAACAGTCTCAGTTCAATCAAAAACAGAGAGCCCCTGATGGCTGCTGATGGTTCCCACAAGTCGCCTTGAAAGCCAGCACGGCGGGCCATTCCAGCCCCTTGACGACCAAGAAGTTACTGGATATTTATCTAGGGGTTCGCCACGCCCGTAGTGAGGGCGCGGAGGTGACGATTCGCTTACAGCTGGACGCCATGGCGAATCTGGATGCTTGCTCAGTGAGCAAACCCTGCTGGAGATCCAATGCAGTTCATACAAGGGCCAATTGGCGAAGACACTCAAATCCGAAATATCCGTGGGTACTGGATAGGACCCGACCGCGATGCCGGATACGGGCTGCGCCTCCCTACCGACCTTCAATCAATTGGTGATGATGCTGACGTCCATTGCGAGAACTGGGGGATTTGGTATAGCCCCCATCTACGGCGCTACTACGCCGTGACCTATGAGCCTCGCAACTACGACTGGCACGGGATTCGACTGAAAGCCAGAAGCACTCGTGTAGCTCAGGAGGAGCTCAACAACATAATTCGTAAAGCGGATGACGCTGTTGCTTACGAGCAGTACGACAGAAGCAACTGAGGGCACCGGCACCAAGTCACTATGGCATTCGAGACCGGAGCCCTCGACCTGCAACTTCCACAGATCTCTCCGGCCACCCTCCTCCACCTCAACTCCCCTACCTGTAAACCAATTTTCTCGCCTGTAAACTTGATTGGTTAACAGTCGAGAAAATCGGTTTACACCCTCTCTACAAGCCACGTCATTAGCCGCCTCCAGGCATTCTAGGGCATCCCAAAAGGTGTCGGCAGTGAGGCCTCAAAACTCCGGTTTCGGCTCACTCCACCACTGCCTAGTCATCACGATATCTATGTCGATCAGCACGTCGACAGCCAGTCGGCTGCACGCGTTTGCGTGCTTCATACATGACGACCTACCTGACCTGGCAGCCCATGATCAGGTGTCGTTGGCATACGACGAACCTAGGTCCGCTTTCGGCTCTGGCTTCAAATAGGTCAGGCAATCGTTCGCCTATGGTCATCCAACTAATACTTCCTGCGTAAAGACTGCGCTTCGCGGCAAGATCCCGCTCGCCACGACGTTTTCCAGGGTGGCCGCAGGGTCGGCGACAAAGAACGCTAGTACCAGCCCCCGCTGGGCACGAGTGCAGCAGACGTAAAGCAGTCGCAGCGTTCGGCTCCAAGTGTTTTCATCACCGTCTAGTGCTCGTGCACGATCAGCAGCACGGGCCTCAGCACTCGCGAAGACACGCTCGTAGTTGTACGTTCGGTAGTCGCTTTCTTCCTCGTCCATCACCACCATGACGCGTTCGAACTGCGCTCCCTTCACGCCGTGCTGCGTGGCATAGGGGGAGCCTTCTGAGACATAGCGTTCATAGGGCAAAAGCTCTTGCGCAGAGCAATTGAAGAACTTGGCCATTGCCGCGTCCAAGGATAATCCTTCGGCCGGAACTGCATCAGCAGCCTCGGGCTCCTGAGCGGTGTCAGCAATATCCCTGACAAACCCAAGAACACGCGCATAGCGCTCGTCGAACTCAAAAAGACCCGTGTCACAGAGATGGAGAGCTATGTCACCAATGGTGGTCCCTGCCTCGTCCAGCATGGCGACAAGCCTCGACACGGCAGCGTGCAGCTCTCGCAATACTTCCGCGGCACGTCGGCCGGTCAGAGCCGCAGGCGCCAGGCGCGGGCTGAATGCCCGGAGCAGGCTCATCGCCGCGAACTCATTGCCGGCCTTCACAGCTGCAATGATCGGTAGCGCAAAACTTAGGAAGGGTCGAACGGGCCAACCGGTGCCGTCCTGCATTCCTTGCTTCATGGCATCCGACGTCTTGTCGTTCAGCGCCGAGTAGATGCCGCCGAAGCCAAGCCGGTTTGCGGCCATGCGGTGCACGATGACAAGAATCTTGACTGCGATGTCTGGGGTTGTCCAACCCTCGTCGTTGTTCGTCGCCGAGCTCCACGCTCGGACTCTTGCCAAAGCCTCGGTTCGGTTCAGCGTGTTCGGCAAGACGAACATCCGGGCCGACCCCTCCACCAGCTTGAGGTTCCCATCGACCCTCTCGTGCAGCCCGCGGACTTGCTCCATGCCATCGCCCTGCGCGCGCACGGCATTCGCGACGTCAAGGATCTGCTTGGCGCAGCGAAAGTTCTCCGGCTTCGTGATGGCCCGCCAATGATCCGCAAGCTGGATGTCCCCTGCGCCTCTCATGAAGATCGACTGCATCGGGTCGCCGAAAAAACCAAGGCAGAACTTGCCCTGCATCTGGGCTTCCACTTCCTTGAAAGACTTCACTACACCCGGGAACGTGTCCTGACTCTCATCGATAAACACGAACGGGTAGCTCAGCGCCACGACCCGTCGGAACAGCGGGCGGTTTTGTAGCAGGAAGTCGGCGAGCTGAAGGATGTCCTCGTGGCCAAGTATGCCCTTGGCGTAGTCACTGCCCACGCCGTAGTTGAACGTCCTGACGCCGGCCACAGCCTCCAGGCTTCGGGCATATCGCTCTTGGTCGGCCTTGTTCCTGTCGCGCGTGGTCTGCCGGACACGCGAGCTGTAATTCTCGAACTCTTCTTCAAGTTCGGAGATCCGCCTGCGGATGTCGTTCTGCAGCCAAACCTTGATGTCGGCCTGGAACGTCTTTGCAATAGACCAGTAAAAGCTGTGGATGGTCGAGACATGAACCAGCGGGTCATCGTTGACGTCCGCCAGGATTTCATTGGTGGCAAGGTCAGTATACGTGATGCACGCGACCTTCTGCTTCCTCGCCCGCATGCTGGCGCCGTGCTCCGAGATCACCCAGTCCAGCGCCTTGATGAGGGAGGTGGTCTTGCCGGAACCTGCGCCAGCACGAACCACGAAGGGCTGCGGAGGCGTCGCTACAATGCATGCGTGGATCTCGCGGTCGGCGTCGGTATCTGGGCTATCAATTCGTCTGCTCATGCCGTCTGCGCGGGGTCAACAATGATAGCGACAACATCGGCTGTAGTCGGCTCAATAGTCGCGACCTCGGTGGCGATGGCGGCATCCGCCTCAAGCTCGTGGGCCACTTTGGCTTCGAGCCAGGCCAAGCCCTCGGCGATGTACGCGGGAACCTTCCAGCCATTGAGCGGCCCGCTTGCGAGTACCTCCAGCGCAAAGCGGGTCTTGTCGAAGTTCTTGCCGACCACCCTATCGTGTAACTTCTCAGCCAGCTCTTCAGGGCTGCTCGGTGCGCGCTTGAGCTTGAGGCCGACCGACCGGTTTGCCTCAGCCTGGCACCAGTCCGCGTTCTCAAGACCAAAGGCCTCCTCAAGTGTGCGGCCGCAGAGCTGTGATGTCGTCGCACCCACCGTCACCGAGACCTTGGTCTGGTAAGCCACCCGAACCTCAGCGCTGGAATCCTCAGCCAGCGACAGCGTCTTTTGCTCCGCCGTGACTTCCCAGAGTTCTGCCATCGACCGCTTCTTCGGGATCCAGCTGATGAGGGTTTGGTTGGACGTGACGGCACCTTCCACATGTGCATGGCAGGTGCTGCCACGCTTCTTGGACTTCTTCTTGCCACCCGGTTCTGCTTCGTCGTCGTCTTCAAGCTCGAAGGGCTTCAGGTCGTCGTCCTCGTCATCTCCGTCAACGGCGCCCTCAGCGCCTGCGCCTTGCGCGGCGGCCTTCTCGGCGTCGGTCTTGACCGTCACGCTGTCCAGATCCGTGATGACTAGTGTTGTGAGCCCAACGAAGGCGATCAGCTCCTGGAACCGATGCGCGAACGCACCACCGACTTCAAGGATGGTTAGGGCGGAAGAACGCAGGCGCTTGGCCACCAACTCGATCATTGCAGGCAGGAGCAGACGCTCGACGTTGCCTTCCACCAATATCACCGCGTCGGAAAAAAAGAGATCGCAGTGCGTCAGCTTCAGATACCGCTGGAGGAATTCGCGCGCTGGAGCGTCGGACGCGCCCGTTTTGAATAGCGACAGATTGCGCACATCCGTGTGATGGCCCAACTGGTCGCTGACGCGGCGGAAGTAACGAATGGGCGAGAATCCGCGTTCATAGAGGATGTGCGGGGAGTGCGTGGTGATGACGAGCTGCGTGTGGAACAAAGTCGCGTGATCGTTAGCATCCTCAAGGAGGCGCAAAACGTTCCTGATGAAGACCTGCTGGATCTGCGCGTGCAGATGCGCCTCAGGCTCCTCAATGAAGACCAAATGAAGCGGAGCTCGCTTGTCCTCCTCGGCTTTCCACTGCTCGTGCAAGTCGAGCAGCTCAACCACCATGTAGACCAGATTCTTGAACCCCAGGCCATTGTAGCTGTCTGGCAGTTGGGCGGAAGCTACGCCCGGGATCACGTAGTGAACCTTGGCGTCTTGCCCCAAGACAGTGGTCGGATCCAAGGCCGCCCGAATCACGATCTCGGGATTGTTGACGCCCGGATAGCCGAGCTTGGCCAAGCGCGTGAGGGTGTCATTGAAGACTTCCTTCAGGTGGAAGTTCAGCTCCTTCTCCGAGGTATCTAGCGCCTTGAGAGCCGCATGGTCGTCGCCACGCTTCTCCAGGTTGCGGTGATAGAACCTGCTCAGACGCCGCGACAAGCTCTCTGCGCGATCAGAGCTACCGGCATCTGGGTCATCGAGGTGCCGCTGCGCGCGCAGGAAGTCGACCCTCACCAGCGACTTGAGAATGGCCGCACCGCCCGGCTCCTTGCCTAGGGGTAGCGGCTCGTAGTCGGCCTCCTTTGCCTGATAGCCGACAAAAGCCCGCTCATCGAGCACGTAGTAGCGGAAGGTGTATTCCTTGCTCAGTTCCTTGGTGAGGTACTTCGTCAGGCTTTCCGGCCAAGGCTTGTACTCGCCGGCATCGGCCACCACCGCAGCCGCGTCTTCCGCGCCCGCCTCCACGGCTTGCTCCCCGGCGGCCTTGCGCTTGGCCGCAAGCGCGACAGCTGCGTTGTTGGCCTTCTCATGTAGTTCATGGAACTTCCAGACGAGCTCGTGGGCATCTCGAGGCTCGAACGCCACCCGGATCCCGACGCACTTGCCGTCCCACTCAGTGCTCGGCAGCAGCGACATCGCAGTGGCAAGGTCGTCTTCACCGACGCGGAACCAGAGATCCAAGAGGATGGACGGTAACCTTTTGGGCGCATCCTCATCGCCAGGGGGCGTCCTGCCGACCGCGTCGATCTCGGCCCACAGCGCCGCACTGAAGTCGAAAAGTTCGAACTTCTTCGCTTCGCCACGGAGCATCGAGTACAGGCCTTGTACGGCAGACGTCTTGCCGCTGTTGTTGGCGCCAACGAAGATGGAAATCTCGTCGTCAAGCTCAATGACGACGTCGCGCAGTCGGCGATAGTTCTGCAGCCGATATGCCTGTAGCTTCATGATCACCTATTCCTAAGTGTTGCCGGGACAACTTGGTGCTGAGCACGCAAGCCGGCAGCTTTCCTTTGAGCGCTCGCGCTTTTTCCCACTAACTGCATCCATGTGCGGATGCCGAGATGGGACTTATATAGCGCACGCCATGCTGACTCACCACGCTAAACCTCCAACCTAAGCCCCCTCAGGAGCTGTTGAACAGCGCAAGCCTCCTATTTAATCTGCGTCGATATGCGTGCAACCCATCAGTTTGAGGAGATCACTTTGCACTTGAACCGCGCTGCAGAATACGCCAAGGGTATGCTTCTGTTACCTTGGCGGTGAGCTACTAGTGCAGCGGGAGACAAGGATGCTACGCACACATTTCACACCAAGTTATGTTGCTTACGTACATGCCCGGTTCGCGATGGACGTCCCTGATGCGCTCGGGGTGGTAGTGATCCTTGATGCAGCCAGCCGGAATATCCTCATGAATGACATAGCAGGGGGGTGAGTCCATGCCGAGGCGCTTACCTGTCACGTTCTGCCCCCACGCGGACAAAATCATGTTCGCGACTTCAGTTCTCTGCTTTGGTTGGATAAGGGCAAAGGGGATGTCCACTTCAAGAACAGTGGGCACGCCAATCTCGCGAAGCCTCCAGCGATAATCCTCTCCATATAGGTCAAAGCGGGTCAGCCTGGCAGCCAGCGACATCAGGTATTCGCTGCCATTGATGGAGTAGTGTCCGAAGTCATCAAGCATTTTGCGATCGTCCCCGGTCAGCCAAATTTTCCCTTTCTCACTGGTGCTCCGGCTGCCCAGCTCATCGATAGCTTTCTGGAGTTGATTGGGATCGACGTCGTGGAACAGCTCTCGAAATCGAGTCTGGATTCGGTCTGGCTGATGTCCTTGTAGGCCATGCTCGTAGTAGGAACGGGTGTTCTCAGGGCGGCAGCCATGAAACGCTTTCACATAGCTGTAATAGCTCGCCAGCAGTTCACAGAAGGCGGGTACGAGTTCTTCGTGGTTAGGCAGCCAAGACAGATCATCTGACCAACATTGTGGCCGTTTGCGCTCAAGGTGTCGGCGCAGGGCAGGATCTAACAGCTCACCTGCGTAGAAACGAATCGAGCCGAGCCAACTACGGCGATTACGCCAGTCAAGTGTCCGTTGTTTCATCTGCTTTCCTTGAGTAAGGCCGGAGCTTTGGGGGAGCGCGTTACAAGCGATCCAGGGCGGCCGAGGGTAGGGCAATCGCGCTTTGATGCAGCGAAGAGCAACGCAGAGCCGTGACTGACTAATAGCCCAAACACCGTGCTCGAAAGTGCACCGTAATGGGGGGCTGGCAGCATCAGGAAGCTTGAGCGATATCCTCCTCAAGCTCCCGAACGGCCTTAGTAACTTTGATTTCAAAGAGCCGTTCAACGCGGGCATCGGACATTTCCCGCACTTCGTCGCCGATCCAAATCGCCAGTAGCGACCTCTTCTGATCAATGTCGAGATCATCCAGATTGGGAATGTAAGAGTGGCTCTTAGGTTTGCCTCGCTTCAGCTCATAGAAAGTCTTGATAAGTGACTTCGTCTGAATCTTTCCCTCTAGGGAGAAGCGCTGGGTGAGCTTGCGAATGGTGTGATTGACCGATCGCAGCTGCGTCGTCGAAGTAATCTGGGAAAAGTAAGATGCCCAGCCTCGTCGTTTGCCCTCAAAGAAACAGCCGGTGATCCGCAGGTTGACCTTCCACTCGCAGTAGGCCCTGGCTCGCTGTAGGTCTTTATTCGAGCGGGAGGCGGCGACCTTGTGCCGGTAGGCGGTGAAAATCTTCGCGAGGGAGGACTCAAACCTGAGGATGCTCTCGTGGCGAATCTTGATCTGATCGCCGTCGATCTGGTAACCCAGAAAACTGAAAGGCTCAGTGAGATCCGCCACTTTCGACTTGGATTCAGGGCCGAAGTCGTGGGGCGAAAGCCCGAGGCCTTTCAAGGCCGCGATGAGATCATCAGCCACGCGTTTGGCCTTGCCCTTCGGCGCCAAGATCAGGATGTCGTCGACATAGCGCTTGTACCAGATGCGTCGACGGGCCTTGAACTCTGCATCGATGTCCTGAAGGGCGATTTCAGCAAGCAGGTTTGAAATGGCAAGTCCTTGAGGAACACCGAGAGTCGAGTCGGGCGAGTCCTTTCGGCCCTTGGATTCGGGCACTGTCGGTGTGATGATCGCTGATTCGATCAGATGCCGGAATTGAGGTTTGCGCACCTTTTTCCAGATCGTCGACTTGATCAGGGAGTGGGGAATTGACGGGTAGAAATTCTTCAGATCGATCTTGGCATATTCTGCGTATTTGCCTGACTTCAGTCCTTCCTTCAGGTCATCGATGACTTCTTGGGGCAGCGATAGCTTTGCCGCAGGAAAGACCTCCGCAAGACTGTCGCATAAAGCTCGCAACACGATCCTGTCTCGGGCCGTTGGAATCGAGATCTGTCGAGGGGTGGAGGTAGCGCCCTTGAGGATCAACTTCTCTTTGTACGCAGTGAAGCGATACGTCCCCTCATGAGCCTTGCGAATGATGAAGTCGAGCACCTCACTCAGGTTTTCATCCAGCTTGGCGGGCCGCATACGATCAAGGCCAATAGCTCCTGACATTTTGACCTTTTCGGTATAGATCCGGAGCAGTGGCTTGCGGGCAAAGTGTTTGTTGAAGCTATGCGCAGCGCTCATATGACTGACCGAGCGTTAAGGCCCACGATCAGCGGCAGGGCGTACAGCGCTGTGGTCATGATTAGGCGAATAGAAAGCCAGTAGAAGGCGTACGTGTTCTCAAAGACTGTTGGATGGCGACTGCTGAGATTGTTGGCGAACACCCGGGCGATACGGTCGTCGACTTCCGTGTGGTTCTCGCATTCAGCCAAAAGGTCAGCGTACTGGCTAATCTGTGTCGGCGTTGGAGGATTGCCGGCAGCCTCCTCAGCAACCAGTACATTGTAGAGGTTTTGCAATTGCAGGTAGTTATTGCGCATCGCCATGGCACGACCTCGGAAGTCGCGGTTGGTCACAGCGAGGGATACCCCGAGCAGTGCAACAGAAAGCACGGTGGCCATAACATCGGTGTCAGGACCAAGGATGTGAGGGTAGCGAATAGTCAGTACGCAAAGAACCGTACTGAGGATTGCATACCAGACAAGTAGCGTTTGAGAGTGGAAGTCCAACCACTCCAAGCGCTTATGTGCTTGGATGCGCGCCTTGAAGGTAAACCAGACCTTGTCCTTCACCTGTACCTCTCCTGAGAAATGGGGGAAGAAGGCAGGAGGATTTGAGTAACATTGAACATCCCCAGGGGATCAGTGAGCGTGCGCTCAACGGTCGAAACCGTTCATTATCAGAACCACCCTCGTGTGAGCGAGAGGAAGAACCTGCCTCTTCCTGGGGTGATTCTACAATGCCATTATCCGCACTGGAAAGGAGGGTGCCCCAGAGCGGGATGGGTTGACCACTACAGGGTGTGGGCCAGTGACGCGGAAATCGCGTTATCTACGAAAGGGATTTTGATGTCAAAAGCAGAGCAAGCTTTCCAGTACTCGATTAAAGACGCCGAGGAGCTCCTAGAGCACTTCGACTCACTCAACGCCAACCCACCACCGGCCAATGCTGAGATACTCAAGCGTGCGGGCCTAGTAATGGCCCTGACCGCCTGGGAAACCTATGTTGAAGATCGGGTCACCGAAGCGCTGGCGATCCAGCTCAAGCTGATCAAGGGAAGCAGATGTGGAGACTTTATGGCCGAGAAGCTGGAGAACGAGCTCAAGCGTTTTCACAACCCTGATTCAACTAAGACTAAGCAGCTGTTTCTGGACTACCTCGGTGTTGACGTCACCGCCAGCTGGGCCGGTATGAGCACTGATGCGGCAGGAAATAGAAAGGCGCTTGATACTTTGATCAGCAAGCGGGGCCAAGCTGTGCATCGATCCAAGGTACAGAGCACGGGTGCGCCAGCGGCTCATTTGGTCAAGCGGGAGGAGCTTGAAAAGGCTATCCGCCTCATCAAGCTGCTTGTAGAAAAGACGGATAATTGCCTTGATGCGAACATCTGAGCAATCCACTCGAGTGACTAGGCTAAGGCCAGCATTCGAATCACCACGAGTTTTCTAGACACTTTTCAGGCTCTTTGCGTAACGTTTTTCAAACTCTATCTCGTAGGCACCTCTGACGGCTTGCTATGGCCGGAAGCTGCCCATGGTCACCGGCTGCAATCGCCAGATGCGGACATTTAGAGTACAGAAAATAAATCTGACACCTTTTTTCTCCGACACCTTTTTTCTCCGTTTTTTCTCCTTTTTTCTACACCGTGCTCTGCGAAAATATGGAAGCGCCAGCGAGCAAGCTTTCCGCAGCAGCCCCTAGTTAGGATTTTTAGTAAAAGGAAACATCATTATTAGAGTCTTTACTAGCTTGAGCCAACCGAACCCTGCCGATTGTCTTTCGGTCAGTATAGTAGTGACCTGAAAGCTCATACTTTTTCCCTTTTCCCGAACCTATAGTTCGTATGTCGAATAATGTAGAGCCATTGCAAGCAGGCCACGCCGGATTTTTGGGGTTGAGCGATAAACGTAATATAGTTTCTTCTACCCCTGCTCAATTGTTGGAGTCGTTTCTAGAGTAATTGACTTCGTCGTTTTGCCATGCATATCAATCTGAGTTGCAAGCAATGTTTGACGAATCACAGCTTTGGCGGAAATCACCTCACCATTCTCAAGAGTGATTCCCCCCTCCCACGTCCCATTTAAATCAGGAAACATTGACTTATCGAAACAAGCCAAAACCGCCCATATTTTTCGAGACACGAAAGAGGCCAATAACAGCAGAATTAAAACAGTGCTTACAACCGATGATATAGTGATAACTTTAAATATAGATATACTAGGCAGCCAATATGCCTGCAAAAGGGTATAAATACCCATGCTAATGGCTACCGTAGTCAAGGCTATGTACTTTAAAAGAAGGTCAAATCTAACAACCCTGAACAATTTCGCTCTCCTTGCCTGCCGAGACTAATTCGGAATAATCATGCAAGCAATTTTTTCCATTGCTTTTAGCTGAGATTAACGCAACATAGGACTCACGAAGGCTTGTCCCAGAGCCAGCAGAAAAGGTCACCCCATCTGGAAAAATCTCTCTTATTTCAGAGAGCAATGATTTAAAATCAACATCTAATTCCGTCGAGGCCACAACCCCATCGGCAGCACAAAAAACAACTTCAAACCTATACCTCTGAAGCTTAATAGATATTGCATTAGTAGAATGCTTGGAGAGAAAGACTTAACGCCGCAAGTCCATTGCGATCATTGCTCAAATAGCATGACGTGATTTTTCTACCCACATCACCACCATCAATTGAAATATATTTCAACTAGATCCCCACCTATTAAGATGCTTAGATTCCGACAATTAATATAATGAACAGCTAAAGCGTAGCTTTGGGCGGTCCAGCGAACAAATTCATCGATAGTTTAGTGCACTTTTGGCGACTGCACAGCCAGGCTATTGTATGCATGCGAGTAAATGATTAATGCAACGCAAAATGACAAAAACAGAGTAATAAGAAGCCAGGCACTAACTGATAGTGATAAAACCCCAAGGCCTCCCAAGAAGGAAAGCCCTCCTGCTGTAAGAGAGATGGCATGCATGAGGCTAGCTTTTTTTGTTGTATTTTCGTGGATCGAAATTTCTTTTGCTATTGCAGTTCCAGCCGCAGAAAAGGGCATTGAAATAACAAATAAAACGGCTGCGCTAAGATTTATTTCTGCGGAGGAGATTATGTAGATAAATAAGGCTAGCGACGCAGCAGCTGTGCCAGTACTCAGCCACTCAAAGAATTCATTAGCCTTGAGGGAGCGCGAACTCATTTCCACCTCTAAAATTTGAGTTAAGGAGCGACCGATTTGTCGGAAGAACCTGCCAGTGGAGCAGTTGATCTCAACGAACCATCATATTATTCATTGGCAGATTGCTCTGCTGTCTACTGATACCAAAACATATGAAAATCCTGTAGCACTAACTGCCGGCCTAAGGAATCTTTTTCACTTATAGTGCTTCACCATCTGATTTCTCAAAGCTCATGTAAAATCCTGCTGGTGATATGCCTAACTCGAAATGAGCAAATTGCAAGGCTTTTACAAGATCTCTAGCCAACGCTGTAGCCTAGGAATAAGTATATATCGTCAGTCGTCATTCCCAGCGCAACAGCTAAGATGAAGCCCAGAGATATGATGAATATCTTCAGTCGCCAGACAATAGATATATACCTTGCCATTGACGAATTTTTAGGCAAGTAATACTTCAAGATACTTCTATATGGACCACCAATTGAAAAAAGCCATATCAAAGATACAAATAACGAAAACCATGCAAATGGCTCAGGGTGATCCGATTGCAAGGCGGAATATCCGAGAGATACGAGCAGAAAGGCAACTGTTCCATTTGCCTGGGAGAAATACTCAGTTGCTATAGCTTCTTCCTGACTACGATGAATCATATGACTCCAGTAGGGTTTAACGATTAATGGTATACATGGTTTTTCATGTCTGGCGAAAACCAAATACTACAAAATACTTTTAGCTATTAACGACTAGTAGCGACCTAGCATGACCGTTATCGGCCACTCCCGAGAGCGAACTGCCAACCAATATAATCCTTCGGACGAGGCAAATACCCTATGAGACCTGCTCAGTAACAACTATGCCTCTAGACAGCCCCTTGCAATAATGGCATTGCACGTATACCGGATAACTCTCCTGTGACCGCACAAGGGCAGGCACAGGAGTTGTTTTGGAGTATTTAGAGTATCGCAGACTTAATCACAGTTTCTCGACTCGCATCCAGCATCGGCGTCTCGGAGAATCTCAGTTGGTGGTTTTGCTCTTTCGCCACCTCGCGCAGCAAGTTGTCCATGGCAATGGAAAGATAGAGCAATCCGGTAAATTTTTCCTCTTCATTAAATATAAAACGCGAGCCGTCTGGAACCAATAGCTTCCTTGCGGCTTCTTTGTGGACCCAAAGATAGTCCAAATGCCTTTGAGTCTCAGCCAAAATTGCCAACTCATAGAGTGACCCAACGGTGAGGCTAGTCATATTGGCATGATACATAACGGAAGCGATATCGAAACTTGAAATGGGCACGCTTTGACCTTCCGCCTCTAGCTCGGCCTTCAAGTTCTTGCACAGTCTAATTGATTTACGTAGGCCACCCCCGGTGCTCTCACAGCGCTCACGTACTCGTTTGATGTGCAGGAAAGGCCAGTTATCGGCAGTGGTATTCTTATGTGAATCAAGAATAGTTACTGCCCGGTCATGTTTCTGGCGCGATGCCTGATACTCGATGGTGTCGTACCAGTGGGAAGGCACGACATCAACGGGCCGTGCCAAAGAGCCGCCATATAACTTGATAGCTTTGGATCCCGACGTATCCACAGTTGCGACAGGAAATGCCTCACGAAGAACTCGACTTATCTCTGCCCTTCTAGCGGTCAACACACCAACCGAGGTGCGCGTGGATGGTGAGTTGTACTGCCCAGAGAGGCTTATCGCCCCACGTCTGTCGTAGGTGTAGAAATCGGCATCCAATGCCAATAGGTCAACATCACTGACTCCACGGATATGGACATTCAGCGGCACAGACCCTTGCAACTCAAACTCCATGCTCCCAGACATTCGCCTTGCCAGCTGATTACTCACCCGCTCTGCCGTTTCGAGACTGATGCGTGTGTAGGTAGGATCGACTTCCTGCATGGCCCCCAGTGCAAATGTCGTGTAGGGCTTGTCTTTGGCCCGCCCCTCCCATCGCTCCTGATTGAGGCTGCGATTCACAATGAAGTCTTTGGCATCCAATGCAATCACGGAGGATCTATCGAGCCCTGAGCGCCTGGAGCGGAGACGACTGATACGGTCATTAATTGAGTTGCTCATTTTTCCTCCTCAGCTCCATACGCCCATATGTAGGGCGACCATAACCATTGAAATAATCACCCGTCGCACCATCTAAGGAAATCGTGAATAGCAAATTTGCACTACCTACATGCCCCCTAAGCTCAGGCTCACCAGGGTTAGGATCATTTCGGTAGTTATAAAGAAGACGGTAGCCATCAGCCTCGTCGTAAACCAACGCAGCGGTAATGCTATTTGAACCAGACTGGTGTGTTTTCAAACGCACCCTGATCTTGTCCCAAGTTTGGCAAATGTAAACATTTGCCTCCCAATTGCACACTGGGTGTCCTGCCGCATCCAGCGTGGTTCCATTACATAACCACTCTCCAGACAGATCAGGAACCTTCAGATATTTCACTGCCCACGGCCATTTCCACACCGTCTTATTAAACAAGGTGTATAGCAGAGCGAAAACCACGCCCGCCCCCAGCAATGAGAGCGCAGTTGGTGGAAGATTTACAGGTAGGTTGTATCTCTTCGCCAAATCCTCAGCTGAGAGCAACAAAAAAACTGCAACACCAGAAATGGCGCTTGCCAGTATCGTTAGGTATCGCCCAATCAACGCCCGATTGACACCACCGAGCAAACTGTATTCATGATCGTGAATCATTCGACTTTACCGCCCAATCGACTTAGCAAAGGACTTCACTTTTCAAATGGGGACAGCCTTTCGGCTGCCCCCAAGTAGCCCAATCGAAGCCTATTGGGTGTGACAGACCGAAGAGCACGTACGACAGCCATTCGACTGCGGAAAGATATTGCGCGCCTGACGTACTGCGGTCATGCAGGTTGTGTGGTAGCCAAGATCAAGGCGGTTGTGTAATGCCGGCAAGAAGACGCACGAACTGGTATGCACTTCGTGATCACCATTGGCCTGGGCGTTGCGGTTCACGTAATACTGGGGCATGTCACACCTCCCGCTCTCTGTTCGATTGGGAGAGCACCGAAGCCGCGAGGGTCTTGGTGGTGGCGTTGTACTTGTCGCTTTCCAGCACACGGCCGGCCTTCGCCTCCATGTCCGCGCCGGTTTGCTTACTAGTCGATGCTTGCGACATAGCCGATCCCGCCAGTTCTTTCTGAATGGCCGAGGAACTGTCGTTGCGGAGGACTTTGGAAGCCAGGCTGGCTACTTGGGACGATGTTTGCTTCGTATTTTTCGGCACGATTAGGTGCTCCTGTATCTACGTAGGATCAAGTAGGCAGGAGCGACCCTTCAGCGGAAAACCAACTCGATTGATTGACAGCCAGAGTTGGATTTTTCTCTAATGCGCGTCCCACCAATGTCCGCATTGGATCAGGGAAGGCGGATATGCGTGTTCGGCGACCAAACTTTGCACGCATACCCGCTGCCTTTGCTGACTCCGCAGCGCGCCCATCAAAAACACAAGATGTGGGGTTTCTGCTGGGCTGGGATACAAGGTAATGGGGTGTTTTTGACAAAGCAAGGCATCCACCCTGTGGATAACTTGTGCGCAAATTGTGAACTGGTTTTATTTCCACCCTGTATGGATGGACAGGCTTTCAAAATCGCGGCTTTCAGCCGATTCATCCTGTAATATCTTGAAACAATCTCCCCTTTCCGCAGCATTTGAGCCCTTATAGACAGCGCTTCTCGATCACATTGGTCATGATCATGGCGCCATTTATCCGTGCATTTAAGGTGTCCGGACAAGGGGTACACAATCGAAGATATCCAGCACTAGCCTTCTGCTGCACGGCTGACGCATCTCAGCCAGAGAAGCGGGCAGTCAATGAATGACAGCAATTGGCCGATATCCGCCGGTGACTGTGGTTCGTCTAGATAGGACGCACCATGGTCATAAGGGCTTTTCACAATTGCTCCCGGCCCAATCAGTAGCTGCAACTACTGCCCCAGATGCACATGAGCTTACGGCGTCTGGATCAATCCACACGCATGCTGAACGGTGCTTTCCAGCATATGCACAGGATGGCAACCGCTATCACATCGATTGCATGACTATCCATCTGCGAGAGCTCTGAAATAGTTGAGGCTTATCTCTTCGCCTGTCGCAACGTCGCGCCCTGTCCAGCGAAGTTCGCTCAAGTCGGACTCAAAAATAGATAGAGAGGCCTGAGCCAAATAAGCATCATCACTCTGCACCTCAAGGCTTCTATTCTCCGGATCGAGCGTTGCAATCCTCAGCCACCCTTTCTGATGCGGACCTCCACCCACTATGGTTGCCAGGCGAGTCAGCGGGGCAACGACTGGACTGTCCTTTGGCAGCAGATACCAAACTCTGGGTACTAGCGCATGATGGGCGATTGCAAGTTGGAGGAACTCCAAGCTGACAGCCATTGCGGACTTCGATATTCCTCCGACCCGAGTAAAAATGGCGGCCTGAATCTTCTCCCCCTGCGTCACGACAAAATTTGGAGCCTGGTACTGCGTGCTGCCAATCTGCCGCAAGATACTGCCATTGGGTGATCCAAAAAAAACCGCGCCGGAACGAGCAATGGCTTCAGCACAATAGCGCTCATGGGCTAGGACAAGCCGCCTAGTGCTGTCCCTGTTATGAAGTGATGCTGTCTCCGGTTGCGTCTGTTGCAGCTCGATCAATGCAGTCTTAAGTTGCTCGATAGTGCAGTTGTTGTTCAGCACTGTATCGAGCAGCGCTTGTGCACGGACTGCTGATATCTGGGCGATCTTGCCAAGAAAGTCTGCCTGCATGTACGTGCAGCGCACCTGCTCGACCTGAAGCTCGGGCATCAGATTATCCAACGCTCGGCCAGCTTTCATCATGCGAGCAAAGGTCGACTCTTTGACCCCCGCGCCCTGGGTGTGACGCAGCAACACCTCTCCTCTACGCTCCCCATTGGCTAGAGCAGAGGGAAGCTCAGCAGAGGCCGCTCGATATTGGCTGAACCATGCTGTTTTGATGCGTCTTCCCACCGTCCCCTCCTTCCAGCGATGACTCATTTTGCCGGAAATTACGCGGATCATGCGATTAATTGACGGCAAGGATGGAGTGCGCTATTCATATTCAACCAAAATAGATAACAGGCCGTTATTAAATTGATCGTTCAAACAGATGCTCTATGGCCGCGGAAAGGGCACGTCGTGAAGACCGGTGCCGCTTCTCCGCCCCGCAGCAGAACCGTGGCTCGTAGCTCCCACTGCGGACAGCAATCCTCTATCGCAACTGGCATTTCGTGGGGTTAGAGATGCACATCTACGTGCTATCGGATTTGCACAACGAGTTCGAGCAATTCCAACCGGCCCATGTTGCGGCAGATGTCGTGATCCTTGCTGGCGATATCGACGTTGGTGTTCGCGGCGTTGAATGGGCGAAGAAGACCTTCTCCTGCCCGGTGCTGTACGTGCCGGGTAACCATGAGTTCTACCGAGGACACCTCGGGCGAACCTTGGAAAAGCTACGGGCGGCACAGACCGATCAGGTTCGGGTGCTGGAGCGAGATGTCGTGGAAATTGGCGGGGTGCGCTTTCTAGGGACTACCGCTTGGACGGATTTCACTGCAACAGGCAATCAACCTGTCGCAGCGGCGATGGCAGAGCAATTGCTAAACGATTTCCGGCAAATCCGGACCGATAACTATCGCCCTTGCCGTCCTATGGATTTCATCACTCAAGCGTCACTGACGCGCCTGTGGTTACGCGACCAATTAGCCATGCACTTTGCCGGCCCGACCGTGGTGATTACCCACCATGCGCCCTCACTGAAATCTCTGCACGGCAACCCCCACGCGGGGGGGCACTTGGATGCCGCCTTTGCGAATCAATGGGATGACCTGATGGGAAGCCCGGTGGTGCTGTGGGTGCATGGTCATGTGCATACAGCCGTGGATTATGAGCTGTCAGGTACCCGAGTTGTATGCAATCCAAAGGGGTATCCCGGTGAGTTGACAGACTGGTCTCCCCATAAATTGATTGAACTGCATGTACCGGAGGTACAGGGATGAATTTGGAACAACTGGTGGGCCAAGCCTGGGACACCTTACATGGAGATGGAACCCCACTGGAGGGATGCATGCTGAGTGAGGCTGATGCAGAAGCGGAGGTCCTACGACGCTTCCCCAGGAGACCTTACTGCCTGGTGCGAGACTGGTCGTTGATTGACCTGGAATGCCCACCTGAAGCTCTCGCGGTAATCGAGCGCAGCGGTAGGCGTCCAACCGTAATCCTGGCCCACCGCGTCGTTCTGGATAGCGCGCTGCGCTGTCCACCGGGCTCTTGGATCCGCAGTACGTTCGAGGTCTCGAGAGACGATGCCGGTTTTTTCGTAAGTCGGAATACCGTTTATGTGTTGCTGGGCAAGGGTACGCGCAGGTCCGCCCCATTGAGTGTTGTTCTGTCCATTCACTAGTCGCCAATGTGGTGACCGGAGGGGAGCATGTCAAAGCCCCTGCAGTTAACTCTTCAGGCGTACATAGGTGATCGCTGGTACGACGCGATCAACATGGAATTCATCCATCCCAAGCAGGGGCGTTTCGGCCCCTGCGCATTTCGTTATGCAGATGCCTTCCTGACCGCATTTTATGATGAGCTTGGCTCTCCCCTCGCTCCCTCCATCAGCGCGTGCCATCGCCTCGATTGGGATTGCCATTACTCGTCTGGCTTCCCGGCCTTTCTCTACGACATTGCTCCCTCAGGAGCGGCGCGGAGGTTTTTGGCACGAAGCAATATGGAGCGGAGGCTGGATATTGCGCAGGACTTGCACTGGCTGAAGTTGTGTACGCCCGCGCCAATTGGACACCTGCGAGTGAAGGAATCGACAGAGCTTGTGTCAGAAGCTCCAACTGAAACTCTGCACCGCGAAGAGGTGATTCAGCAAAACCTCCGCCTCCTCGAGCCAGGCAATGAATATGGAATGGCTGCCGGTGCCCTTGGTGCAGGCGGCGAAGCTCCCAAGCTACTGTTGACTGAAACCCGGGCGGGAGTGCTTCAGGCCGATGCAGCACTTCCTGATCATTTGGCGAAGAGACATTGGCTAGTGAAGTTTCCGCGCCGTGCAACCTCATTGGATCGAGACATTCTGTACAGCGAATATCTCTACTATCAGGCTGTTGGTAAGGTGGGGCTGGAGTCAATTGCGCTGGATGGGCTGTCATTCGAGGAGGATCGTATTCCCAGCCTCTGGATGCCCCGCTTTGATCGATATGTCCTCAAGGAGCAGGTGCGACGAGTTCCCGTGGAGTCGATTTATTCTCTCTGCGGCAACGTGCAACCAGGCTCCTCCATGAGACACGAGAACGTGATCGCCGCCCTGGCAGCGCTATGGCGCGACGCAGGACAATCTCACCAGATTGAAGACCTCGTGTTCGAATATCTACGCCGGGATTTGCTCAATCGCGTTTTGGGCAACCCTGATAATCACGGACGAAACATCGCAGTTCTGCGCGAAGGTCAGCTGAAGCTAGCTCCCATCTATGATCTCGCGCCGATGGTGCTCGATCCTGAGGGCATCACCCGCTCGACCAAATGGACAGCAGAACGCTCTGAGCGGCAGGTATGGTGGCCTGCATGCCAGGCGTTGGCGGAGTTTGCTGAACCTAGCGCAATGTTTGATCGGCTGCGTGACACCGCTCAGACGTTCCGTGCATTGCCCGACCTTCTCTGTGATTTGCCCACAGCAGTCAGGAACGCCGCTGTCATCCCCCTCAATAATCTGGATGTGCGCCTGCGTGAGTGGGGCCTTCGATGAAGTGATGTGCCGGGACAGCATGAGGAGAAGGACATGTCGAAAACCGTGACGCCCCAAGACACCTTTTGCAGTGCTTGCCTCCGGGTGCTTCCACTTGAAAATAGTCGTCCCCAGTGTGGCGAGTTGACTGCGAACTGGGGACAAGGAGCAAGACACGCCGGTGAGAATTACCGGCTGAGTCTCTGTGAAGCTTGCTTCTTTTATGCCCTTTCAAGCCTTCGTAGGGATCAACGCACAGTGAGACTTTTCGATGATGCGCCCTGGCCTGATGAAGAGCGCTTCGGTCGAGTGGATCACGCTCCCCCCACGACTATGGAGGTTCTGCCGAAACCCACCTTGTTGGAGCACGCCTGCGCGCATTGGTTCTTTGTAGAACCACTACTGAGAAAGCCCGCGAATGAGCGGGACTACCTAGCTTTGGTGGAGGTGCTAGATCAGCTATTGGCCATGATCGGAAATGACGAAATGCACCCGTTTTCAGGGCTTTCCGCCCGAATTGGTGACAGCCTGGAAGAGTACGACGCGACTCACTATCCGGCGTCCCAGGTAAGCGCAGCTGCAATGTTGCACTATCTGATGACCGAGCATGATCTAACTCCTGCGGACCTGCCAGAGGTGGCCGATGCGAAAGTCGTTGGCGACCTTCTCAGCGGAAAACGCCAACCCACTCGGCGACAAATCGTGGCGTTGTCGAAACGCTTTGGAGTATCCCCTGATGTGTTCCTCTGACCAGAAAGACCAGGATGCAGACACGATGGATGACCCGGCGCTCTCCCGGTTTCTGGCGCTATTGGCTAGAGACATTTCTGCTCATCCAGAGCGCTTGTTGGCCGTGGACGCGAACCTCAGACAGCGTGCTCAGAGCCTTGTTGAGGGTATTGCCGTAGATCTTGATGCTCCGTTGTGATCCTCGGAACACGTCACCTGGCTTTAGCTCATCCACTCCCCCGCTGTCCAAGAGGTATGGATATGGCGCCTTTCCTCAACTAGATGGATCAACAGCCTAACCTCGCCCTCTCAGCACAAAAAATTCTTCGCATTGGTGCTGGAAATTATCTGAAATCCGGATATCATGACGACGTGCTGACCTGATCAGTTCCTGATATCGACTGCATCCATATCCATCCGGAGAAGCAGTCGATATGCGGCCTAAGGCGAATGGTTGCATTTCCCTTCGCCCGCTCCAGAACACCCTGCCGAACCCCTGAAATGCCTAGCGTTTCGGGGGTTTTGCGTTTTTGGGGGCGGGAAGGTGTCGAAAAAGTGTCGAAACAGCTCAAAAGACACGCATAAAAAAGAGGAGATGGATTACCCATCTCCTCTCCTACTGAGCGCTAGAAATCGAACGCTAGCTGCCCAGGGTGGCTCCTGTAGTGGGACGAAACATCTTCCCACCGTCCAAAGCGGAACCTACGGTATTGATGCACATATACCATCCGCAGCCGCCGGTATCGCGAAGCATGCTACTTCTCCTTCTTCCGGCGAATACGAAGCCGCCAGGCCTTTAGGCCATACGCCCTCGCATCCAGGAGGCGGTTACCGCACTTCCTGTAACGGCAGTAAACGTACTCAAACTCGTCGTCTTTGCTGTCCATACTTGGACTCCTCGCAAACGAGAAGCCAGACAGAACGAGAGGTGGTACAAATATCTGATCTACACGCTTGACCAGATAGGCTTCCTGAGCCTAAAAGTGATTGTGCGAAAACGTGCAAATCTGTAGAATGCCAAACCGCCTCCAGTCTTATCGGGCTTGGGGTTTAGCGCTCTGAAGGGCTCAGTTTGACGGCCGACCCAACTTTGCGCTGCTAATGCCCTTGCCACTCGCGTGGCAGGGGCGTTCTTTACTGGATATAATTCCAGCACTTTATATGCTATCGCCCCAAAATAGGGCGGTCAAGCATATCTCTCATATCCAAGCTTCAATACCTACCTTCTGTAGCGTCGGCTGCAGCTTTCTCTGCCTTAAATCCCTTTGCTGGCGGCCATCATATTGACATGGCGACCAACGGCTGAGCACAAGATATGCCCTTAGCGCCGTGATTGCAAGGCGACAAATAGGGGAAAAGCTGTGGATAACTTGTGTGCAACATGTGACTTATGCACCGGTGCATAAATCGGTCTAGACCCCATTCCTACGGGCTTACACGCAAAGTGTAATTTCTAACGTCCTGATCAGGTCATAAATTAACCACAGCACTGCCGTACCAGGAGCTGACCACTACATATTGTGGTTACTGTCGTTCACCGCGAGCGGCCCATACCTCACCGCATCAATCAGATGTTCGGGCGATAAATGCGCATAGCGCATTGTCATCGACAGCGAGGCGTGCCCCAGGATGTGCTGCAACGTCACGATATGCCCACCGTTCATGATGAAGTGACTGGCAAAGGTATGGCGTAGCACGTGGCTGGCCTGCCCTCTCGGAAGCTTGATCGACGTGGAGAGCAACACCATGCGGAACACGCCGAGGCAGTTGGTGAAAGGTCCGTGGGTCCGCCAGTGTTGGCGAATCTCGCTGGCCAACTGCTCGGAGATCGGAACCGAGCGAACACGTTTCGACTTGGTGTTGGCGAAGATGACCGTATTGCCTTTCAACCGCTCGGGAGTCAGAGCCTGGGCTTCTCCCCATCGAGCACCTGTTGCGAGGCAGATGCGAGCGACCATCTTCGGATGCGGCGACGTAGTGCGAGCATCGAGCGCGGCCAGCAACTCGGACACCTGATGCTTGGTCAGGTACGACAGCGGCTTTTCCTGAAGCTTAAGTGGTCGCATGCGTCCGACAGGATTCTCGTAGTCGATGGTCCCGAGCTGCCGGAGTTCGTTGTACATGGACTTGAGGTAGCCGAGGCGGTTATTGGCGTACTTCCCCGACATGCCTTTAGCGACCTGCAAGGAGCGCACACGGGCCACTTTGGCCGGCTCCAGGGTTGCCGCTATAGGATCGCCCAAGTCCTTCGCTATCAGCCGCAGAATCGCCACGCAGCGCTTGCCGTTGGCGAGAGTCTGTCCGTGCAGTTCATACCAGAGTTCGACCAGCTCGGAGAGTTTGCGGCGGTCCTTGGGCTTGATCGACCAGCTAGGATTTTCGGCGCATTTCTGGCGCGCGTTGGCTTCGAACTGCTGCGCTTCCATCTTGGTCTTGAAGCGCTTACGGAAACGCTTTCCCTTGATCGGCTCGACATCGACAAACCAACGGCCATCGAGGAGCTTGGTGATGCTCATTAGATCGCATATCCCCGCTTCAAGTACCGGTCGTTGATGAGCCCGATGATGTGCCTTTCGAGGTCGCGAGTGCTGTAGCCCTTGGCGGTGTAGTGATCCTCAATCACATGCCAGAAGGGAAGCGTTCTCCCGACCTCAAGGGCTTTTTTTGGCGGTACGCGCTCCCTTGCGATCAGGCTGGCGAACTGGCCCAGGAACATCTCACAGTTCTTGCCCGAGAATCCCTGAGCTGTCTTGTAGTAACGACGGTATTCCGTGCGCTCAATGAGCGGATCGGCCTCTACCTGCACCTTGGTATCCAGGGTTATCAACGACCAGAACGGATCGAACCACTTCGGGTTATCCAGCAAGAGGCGGAAGCTGTCGCAGGCGTATTCCCACAGCCCTTGCAGGTGCGGGCAGAGGCCCGAGTAGGTGCGGCAGCCGATCACTTCACCAGAGGCCATACGGGAGCCTTCGGAGAACTGCTGCACCACCGAGTGATGGAAGCGGAACTCGATGCGCCACACCGTTTCCAGGGGGTTGTAAGCGGGTTCGCCATCGCCAAAGGGATCGCCGTTGAGGGAGGCCCAGACGTTTTCCCAATAGTCGAGCTTGTCCGTGCTCCGGGCCTGTAGCGTCTTGTTGTAGATGCAGAGTTGCAGGCCGTTGGCCGAGCCAAACATGAAGGTCTCACCGCGCCCATACACCGAGGCATTGCCGTCGAATTCGATACGGTCGATCCCGCTGATTTGGCGCACCCGGTGCGAGCGGCAGCGCATGCGGTCAACGAGGTCAGAGGTAGGCGTCCACCCCTGCACGTCGAGCGCGAGGTGCACGGCGCATTGGTTCACTTCGCAGCCAGCCAGGACACCCGCCGCAAGGTCATCGAGCACACCTTGCAGAATCGTCGGATCGGCGCCATCCAGGGCGTGCGGAGACACTTCAATCTTGAGGTGCGGGCCGATGTTTTCGAGCTTCACGTTGTGGTTCTTGATCAGCAGGATCAGGCCCATATCGGCGTTCTGGAGCCGGTACTGGTAGCCCGAATCACGCCCTACCCTGCCCTTGGCCCACTGGTAGCCGGCGAACTCTACGATGTCTTCGGGTTCATCGAACACCGCCATGACCTCGGGACGAATCAGGCCGTTGTAAAGCTGACGGAGCGTGTCCACGCCACAGCGAAGCAGGCGCACGCCGGATAGGTCAGTGAATTTGGCCAGCTTGTCATCGAAGAACAAACGCCCTTCGGGCGACTCATAAATCTCGCCACCGGGTTTGAGGGTGACACGGACTTGGTGTTGTGGCTTGGTCATTGGAAACACTCCAAATAGGAACAAAACGAAACAGTGATCAGTGGGTTATCCGACGTGTTACAGGGTCGTCGGCCGCCCCGCCGGGCCGTTTGCGGGTGGCCTCCTGCGTCGGCTCAAACCGCAAAACGGCCCTGGCGGGCTCACCACAGGAATCTGCCCTTCTCATAAGGAATGACCGTCACCGTGGGCCCGCTGGGCTCATTGCTGGTCGTTGGCTGGGCGCTCGGGTAGATCGGGGGTGGAGGTGACGGCTGCGCCATGCGCGCATCAGGGCCGGTGCCACGGTCGGGCAAGGTCGGATCGAAGTAACCGTTGCGCGCCACGCTGAGGCAGAACTCGAAGCTGGTGGCGAACTTGGTCGCCTGCTGCGTGTAGCACTGGCACGACTGGCCGTCCTTGACCGTCTCCGGCGGCCGTCGCTCTACCAGCCTCGGGTCACTGGTGGACAAACAGTAAATGCGTGGCTTGCTGACTGGGGTGGTGAGCTGGTCGTACACCGGGGCCGAGGCTGGCAGGTCAGCAATGCGGGGTTTTCGCTGCTCGATGTACTGCTCGGGAGTGACAGGCTTCGGGGCGTCGCCGCCGTTAGGGCTGATCAGCGAGCCCACCATCGACTTGGCCTGATCGACCATGCCGGGTTGGGTTTGCTGTGCGCTGGCCGTGGCCGCCGCTTCTGCCGGCTTGCTGCCCTGCTGGTAGCGCTCGAAGGCGCGATACACCATGAAGCCGGCGCCGACGATCACCGCCAGGGCGAGCACCATCTTCTTCGGCGGCTTGAATTTGAAATGGTGCTGCGCCTGGGTGCTGGTGTAGACGCCGAAGTACTTCTTATCGAGCTTGATGACCGTCTTGTCGGCATCCTTGAAGCTGGTCTTCTTCTCGACGGCCTCGATCACGGCTTCGGATTCGAAGCGCAGCAGCTGCTGGCTCTTGAACACCCGCCAATAGTGGATATGGCCGTTGCACAGGCGGCGCAGGTGCACATCGATATAGCGCGGGTCCTGAGTGACCAGATGCACTTCGTGGCCCTGATGGCGCATCGTTTCGAAGCGGGTGATGTGCTCCGGCGGGCGATTGCGCGGGTCGCGCGCGCCGAACCAGCCCTGGGCCTCGTCCACGACGATGATCGCGTCCTGGGGCAGCTCATACCATTTGAACGGGTCTTCGAACTCGAACCAGGCTGCTTCGAGTTTCTCGGGCTTGAGGCCGGCGACGTTGTGGAAGTAGACGATGCGGCCTTCAGCTTTGGCCTTGGCGTCCACTTCGCGAATGGTGTTGAGGGTTTTGCCGTGGCCGGGCTTACCGGTGCGGATATAGAGCATGACCGGTCCCCCTTAGGCGTCGATGTAGTCACGGCCCGGCGGGTTCCACACCTGCCGACGGAGACGGTCCTGCGCCTTGAGCCAACCCGCCATCAAGGCACGGGTGGTGACCGCAGCGAGATACATGTTGATCGCCACATCGATCTTCGCGAGGCCGAGGATCTGCTGAATGGGCACGGCGACGTTGCCCATCTGCGACATCAGGTAACTGCGGGCCATGTCGATCAGCAGGTTGAAGCCGACGTAGCTGACGACCGCAAAGCCGATGGCGCGCAGGACCATCTTTACGATGGGGACAGCGATGATCAGGAGCATCTGGACGATAAAGGCGTATTGCATCATTCACCTCCTAAGGAGCGCCCGACGTAGAGGACGCAGAAAGCCCCGACCGCGATAACGATCAGGTAGCCAAGGTCAGTGGCAGCCGCGCACAGCGGCTCATAGGTCACGGCGAAGGTGCGGCCGCCGTTGGTTCTGAGGGAGAAGGTCTTGTCAGCCGGGCAAGAAGCCGGGAGAAAGCGCGTGCCCTGGTTGATGAAGGACGGGATTTGAATCTCGGTGCTGTCGTCCATTTCGAACTTGGCACCGGTGACGGCGGCCTTGATGTCGGCCTCATGCTTCTCGTAGTCGCTCTGCTTTTCGTAGGCGCAGCGCAGGGCTTTTTCCTGGGTCAAGACTGCGCAATCGATGGCGTCGCCGGAGCAGGACAGCGGCACGTCGCAGGGCTCACCGGAGGCGAGGCGTTCGGGCTTTTCCTCATCCTCCTTGTCCTTTTCTTCGTCGGGCTTTTCCTGAGGGTCACCTTCATCCGAGGTGGTTTGCTCGCCGGTCTTCTGGCCGTCCTGATAGGTCGTGGTGGTGGTGACCGTGTCGTAGTCGAAGTACGAGTCGCCGTAGCGGATGTTGTAGGTGGTGTTGGTCGTGGTGGAGGTGTTGCCGAGAGTGCCGTCCGGCCGGTTGTAGGTGCCGGTGGTGGTTTGCTTCGGGCCCTGGACGGAAGCCGGGCCGGTGATGATCGCCTTCGATTGCTTCTGCAGGTCGTCGTAGCAAGCCTGCGGGGCCAGCGAACCCTCGCAGGTGGCTTTCAGCAGATCGCGCAGAAAGGGGGCGGTCTGCGCGCTCACCCACGGGTCCAGCTGATTCAGGTCGGAATCAGTGACGTCGGTCTTCAGCGACTGGACTTCATCAATGGAAATAGTCCGGGTGGCGGAGGTCGGCCAGTAGCCGGTGGCGCGGTTCCAGTCGTAGCCGAGCGCGGTGTTGGTGCAGTTGTTGAGAAATCTGTAGCCCGAAGGAATGCCATCGCCGGGCTTGGCGCCGGACGGCCATGCGCCGATGGCATAGGTGACGCCACCACTGGTCACCACCTTGATCTTGTTGAGGACCTCGGTGGTCGGGTACTGACAGGCATCGATAGAGCCGGTGCCGCTGCCTGACACCGGGATGCCATCCACCGACTCCTGTTTCTTTTGCAGCTTGGTGTTGTCGTCCGACATCACCCAGCCCACCGCCGCGATGGCTCCGGAAATGGCGGCGCTCATCGCCAGCTGGCCGGCATTGGTCTTGAGGCCGGCCTTGAGCTTGGAGCCGATGCCGCTGACCGGGATGGTGACCTTGGGCTTTACCGTGACCGGAGTCTTCGCAGCGGATCCGCCCATCCAGCCCTTGCGCTCGGCTTCGAGCAGAAGATCGGCGTTGGATTTCGACGGCACGTAGCCGGTAATCGAGCCGTTGGCGGCGCTGTAGCCAGGGCCGGCCTTGATGAAGGGATCGACCTTCACCCGCTCGGTGGCAATCGTCGGTGTGGCGACCAGGGCGGCGAGCAACAGAATCAGAAAACGGCCCATGGTCACACCCGTCCGAACAGGACCACGGCGAAGGCCACGGTGGTGACGATGAGGACGAACCATTGAACGGACATTGTTCGGACTCCAGAAGAAAGAACCCCGCCGGAGCGGGGTTCGGTGCTTCGGCTGTTAGGCCGGGTGGGCTTACAGGGCGCGGCGCATGTACTTGAACGCCGCGGCGGCGACCAGCACGGCGAAGACGGCCCAACCGATGGTGTTGGTGTCGTCGCCGGCGGTGGTCAGGGCGGCAGTGGCGTCAGCCGGTACAGCCGCATAGGCGGTGGCCACCAGGGTGGAACCGACAGCGGCGATGCCAACCACCGCTTGGCGAGCGCGGCGGCCGTAGCCGGAGGCGCGGTTTTGCAGGTGGGTCTTGAGCTGTTTCATGGGTATTACCTCGCTACTTGAGCAGTCGTTTGAGGACCAGGAAGCCGAAGGCAATGCAGAACAGCGCGAGGACTTCGCCGCGCAGTTCTGCCACCTGATCCCAGGTGAGTGCAGAGCCGAACTCGCTCTGCATTTCCTCGCTGGTGACGACGTGCAGGGTGCCGGTACAGATGGCCGAGCCATCGGCGCTGACAGCCCAGCTGCCGTCACAGGCGAGGAAATTCACAGGAAGCGCGCCACGCCATCGAGCCAGCCCCACAGGTAGCCGGTGGCGAGACCCACAGCGAACAGGGAGAGGTATCGAGTCATGGCGCTACTCCCGAATTAGCTCTTGGCCGAGTCGCCGGGTTTGTCGGCGGCGGGCTGTTGAGTGGGGCGCTGAGCCTGCGGAGCGGCTGGGCGGGCGGGTGCCGGCGCGGCTGCGTCTTTGCCAGTGGCGAGCAGTTCGGTCAGCACCTGGGTGTTCTTGGTGTTGCCGAAGCGGTCTTTGGTCGGACGGACCACGGTGGCGAACTTGCAGAGCACCGGAGAGCCTTCGAAGACGATGCCGTCGAGCAGGGTCGGCTCGATGTCGTACTGGGTGATTTCGAAGCCACGGGCATTGCCGCGAGCGCCGTCCGGGATCGGCGAAATGGCCTGAACGCTGGCGTAGATTTCGCCGGAGGTTTTCGAGGTGAAGGTGTCGGTCTGAGTAACCCACAGTTCAACGATTCCGCCAGTGGTCGCAAACATGTTCATCTGAAGCTCCTTTGCCTTTTTCGGGCATGAGTTGGCCCGCTGCTGCAAATTGGGCGCGTTGGTGGCCGTCTTTCAGCGGGTGTGGTGGTGCCTGGGTTTTGCGGTGGTGCGGGCGGTGAGTGGGGAAAACACCAAGGGCGCTGCCCTTGTCATCCCGCTCTCGCCGCCGAGGGCTCAGGAGCGCGGGGCGGTGAAGCTGCCCCTCGCTCCCGAGCGGAGGCTATTCAGGGCGGGGGGCGGTCAAGGGTGCGCTTCGCCCGGCGCTCCGTTTGTCCGAACGGGAAAGCGCGTTCGGACAAGCCGGTGCGGCGGCCCTGGACCTGATTGGCCTGGGTGCGGTTGTGGCGGTCAGCCCACTTCGAAATTTCGTGGGCCACGCACATCAGCGGAAAGCCAACGCAGGTGAGAAGAGCGAACAGCAAGGTAAGACTGAAGGCGGCGTCAGTGTGCATAACTCAGGCCTCCAGCTCGAAGGGCTCGCGGATCGGCACGAAGGGAGTCGGTTTGCCGCTGTCGTAGACAACGTGCCAGTACTTCGGAGGACGGAGCGCGGGCATGTGTTTCGCGCAGGTAAAACCCGGTTCCACCCGGTACGTCGAGTGGATCGAGCGCCACACTCCCGCGACCAGCGCCATCGTGGTAACGACCGTGAAGACTCGCGTAGGGCGGCATTCGGTGCAGCGTGTGGACTGGCAGGGATCGGGCTTCGCCAGTTCGCGACGGGACCAACAGACAGAGCAGTCGCAGTCCGGGGCGTGCGGTTGGTGCGGGCGCTTCGAGGGACTCATCAGCTATCGCCTCCCCTGCTTTCTGGCAGCGTTTGAACGCCTCCCAAGACGGCATCACAGGACCAGCATTGAGAGCGCTGGGGAATGGACGGCCGCTGTATCCGATCGCGTTAAAAACGAGGGCTTCCATGCGGGAGAACTCGTCGTATCCGATCTCCCCAGCCATTTCGAGAGCGTCGATAAATCCCAGCAGACGGCCATAGCAACTGGCGTTGTGATCCCGCGCCCAAGTGCCGAGCTGCAAATCAGAGCAGCGAAAAAGAGTCAGCGTCCGCAGAAACTCGGCACGAATCTCAGCCTTCATGCCGTCCACTCCTGTTCCAGCAGCCACGTACGAAGCAGCGCGCTATTCACCATGCGAAGCTTGCCGAGCTTCACAGAGGGCAGGACGCCCCGATAAACCCAAGCGCGGGCAGTGCCAAAGGTGACGCCGTTGCGTTCCGCCCATTTCTCGATGGGCTCTACGTCCTGTTGCGGCCCTACCAGGGCATTGGGAGACAGCTCTTCCAGTTCCATGCTCGTTCCGTCACTATTCATTCCATTAGGACGAGAAGCCCTAATAAATTATTTATCACAGGCCAATCCTAGCACTGATAAATAATTCATCAATAAATTATTTATTAGCTCTTAGAGCGTTTTGGAATGATAGAAGAGCGGGTTAGAACCCTTGTGAGGTTTATCGGTGCGACAAAACTGGCCGAAACCACCGCTATTACAGAGCGACAGCGCTGGCAGACCGTCGCGACTAACCGCAAGGTCAAAGCCCGCATAGAAGACTTGGAAGAGCTGTTACGAGTGTTCCCTCAATACGAGCTATGGCTTCTGAAAGGTGACGTAGATCCGGCTCGAGGTCAGATAGCCCCTGGCTACGAGGAAGCAGATGCCAAATTAGCCGTACCCGGCGCGGGATAGAGCTAACACGGACAGTGGCACTGCGTTGGTACGTCAAAAAAGGGAATTAAGCACAAGGAGTGTAATTAAATGCCTAGCTACCACGAATCACTTAAAAACCCTTTGCCCCTCTGCTTAACTCAGCACGACCATCTAAATTTCGCCCACTTTCATCGAAGCCATTGATATGTTGAATAGTACATTAATTAAGTGGCTGTCTAGAGATGTCCCGGACAAGAGCAGTGGACTGACAGCAAGAAAAAACATCGCACTATTTACGGACATTGGTTTAAAGAGATCACAGAACCAAGACCGCGTTGCCTGCTTAAAAGTTAGCGGGAACGAAAAAAATGACGGTGGCTTTTTAGCGATTGCCATTTCGGATGGAATGGGTGGAATGAAGGATGGAGCAGAGTGTGCTACTAGAGCAATAGCCTCCTTCTTCAATTCGCTAATAAAATACCGGCACCGCCCAGAAATGGAAAGATTGCGGCAGTCGACCATAGACTCTAACGACTGTGTTTACGATTTTTCCGGTGGAGCCGGCGGCGCAACTCTTTCAGCATTACTAATAACAGAAAAACATGGAACATTTTCGGTTAATGTCGGAGATAGCCGAATTTATGCCGAGACGATTGAGTCACCTAGACAACTACGCAGACTGACGACAGATGATTCTTTAGCAGAAGCAGTAGGTGGCCATGGCCGAGAGCTACTTCAGTTCATGGGAATGGGCCCAGGAATACGGCCTCACATTAGCTTCATTAATAACACCTATAACCGCTTCCTCTTGACGACTGATGGCATTCATTTCCCTGAAGAGAGCATGTTTTCTTCAATCTTCATAAACTCTGCGGATATCTATCAAGCTGCTCAGCGACTGGGGACTCTCGCTCGCTGGCTAGGTGCTCCTGACAATGCTTCTGGCGCAGTCGTTTCTCTACAAGATGCAAAAGAACTCATCACAAAAGATGAATCCTCCATTCAAATCCTTGACCCATTCAGTGAACTTCACATTGCTTGGATCAAAGATGAGGTGAGAAATCATTCACCAAATGAACTCCGTCCTATAGAAAGACAACCACCGGCGCCTAGCTCTACGCCAGCATTGCCAGTCGAAATTGGTAACGAACCGGAAGCTAAAACTCCGCCTGACAACGACCAAAGACCTAGCCCAAACAAGAACAGAAAAAGCAAGGCAAAAAAGAAGACAAAGCTTCCAAAAGTTGAAGCACCAAAAGATGAAGATCTTCAAATCGTAATTGAAATGGATATAGAGCATAAGGATAGTGCTGATGATTCTTCCAAGTAGATATGAACTATCCGCCCCTTTGACTGCCGGCGGAATGGGTGAAATATACAAATGCACCGACACCCACCTCAACAGAGAAGTCATCCTCAAAGTCCTAAAAAAGGGCGAAGAGGCCCGTCGACTGCTAGATGAGCAAAAAGCCCTTCTTCAAATTCGCTCAAGGCACGTTGTTCAGCTTTACGACATAATTGAGATAAAAGAAGACGGAAACACAAACCAGGCACTAATTCTAGAATTTATCGATGGAGACACTCTCACACCCGGCTGCCAAAGCTTAGACAATGAATATTTGAAAACACTTTGGCAAATAGCTTGCGGACTCTCAGCCATACATGCTTCGGGAATTATCCACCGAGACATCAAACCTTCCAACATAAAAATTGACTCCAGTGGAAACCTGAAGATTCTCGACTTCGGACTGTCCCGGAGGCATGGCGAGGACGCAGCTACAGTTAACGCCATTGGCACCCCTATCTTTATGGCTCCGGAATTGTGGAAAAAGAGTGATGTCAGTTTCGATAACTCGATTGATGTATACGCCTTCGCAATAACCGCGCTTGCGCTGAAAAAGGATCAGCGAATCCCGGCAACGCTCACAGCTTACCCACCGGGAAAAATAGAACCGGGAGAGCTGAATGAATATCTCAAAGGAATACCTTCCGACATTATAGGTTTACTTGAAGATTGCCTCAGCCATGACACACAAAAGCGCCCCCACATTAGCGAAATAGAGAAAACTCTAAATCGTCACTTGCTTCACAATAAGCATCGAGCACTGTTAGTTGCAAACGGAGCCACGTACGAACTGAATAAAGACTCGACTAACGTCAACGTAAAAATCGCATCACTCGGGGAAATAAGTATTAACTATGACGGCTATCAATTCATAGTCAAATCCCAATCCGGACAAGTCACCGCCAACAATAGAAATATCGCAAATGGTGAAGCTCTGCCTCACTGCTGCGTCCTGACATTCGGCACAGGATCTAGCAGAAGATTTATAACTTTCGACGTGTCTAATCCGGAGGTAATGCCATAATGAAAAAAGACCTTCTGATATCTAATAGATACCAAGTAATAAAACATATCGGCAGTGGCGGCATGCAAGATGTATATCTCGCAAACGATAAGTTACTAGGAATGCACGTCGCGCTAAAAACCCCACAAGCTGGGCAAGCCGAAAAACGATTCAAGAACAGCGCTATTATTGCGGCAAAAATCAACAATCACAATGTTGCAAAGACATTAGACTACATCGAAGAAGACGAGCAATTCTTCTTGATTGAAGAGTTTGTTGAAGGGGAAACCCTTGACGCGAAGTTAAAGAAATTTGGATTCCTTGACCCCCACTTAGCAGCACACGTTCTTCATCACCTAGCTAAAGGCATACTGGCATCGCATAGAGCAGGTGTAATTCATAGAGACTTAAAACCAAGCAATATCATCACCTCCCACGGCGTGAATTTATACGAATTAAAGATCACAGATTTTGGTATCGCCACCTTAACTGAAGAAGTTTTCGAGGACGCACATAGAAAGGGGGACTTCACCAACTCAACATCAGGAACAATTAAAGGAGCCCTTCCATTTATGGCTCCTGAAATGATGTTCAGAAAGGCAGGTGATCGGACTGAAAAACCAGTAGACATTTGGTCCCTTGGCGCAATGATGTTCCTTCTATTAACTGGCGAACACCCTTTTGGTTTATACCTAGATGCGGCGGTTAATGTTAAGACCAAGGATCGAAAACCGTGGCCGGCATTTATGACCTCCAACCCCCAATTCAAACCGCTGTCCGAAGAACTGCAAAGAATTGTAGATAGTTGCTTAGCCTACGAGGCCGAGAAAAGACCTACAGCTCTTCAACTCGCTCAAATGTGCCAACACTTATGCTATTTAGGAACAGAACGAGAAGAGGCCACAGTTACCAATCTTATTCAGAATGGATTTAGTGGGTTCGCGGAGAACGATAAAAAATCTGTTTTCTTCAGTATGGAAAGCGTATACGGCCCAACCAGACCTAGCGCTGCAGCCAATAGCAATATTTGCTTTTCAAGCTTCCCTGGCCACCCTAGGGAACGGGCGCACCCCATTTTGGTACTCAAATAGACGAGTTGGGCCGGGATTCTGTGTCGAAAAAGTGTCGAAATAGAGGGGACACAATGGCATTAAATGAACATGGCAGGCGGCTGCATTCCCCCTAACGATACTCACTGGGATGCTCTAACACTACATCTTCGAGGGTTCGATTCCCTTCGCCCGCTCCAGAATCCCAAACAAAAGCCCCCGGCAACTGACGTTGCCGGGGGCTTTTGTTTTCCGGCCCAGTCCTTTGGGCACCTATCAGAACGGTAGGTCGCTTGGGGCAGGAGAAGGAGATGGTTGCCACGCCATCCCATTACCTATTGCACTTCTCGCGAGCAGCAGTGACAGGCACCAAGCCGCGCCTGGGTGTGCGTCCCAAGAACCGTATCCGACGATACGGCCTTTGCGTTGCTACGGAGGAGGAATCAGGCGTCGGGCTTTTTCGGCCTCGCGATGGTGAATTCGGACCGCTTGTATGGCTCCTTGCGACCATGCTTGCCAGCGGGAATTTCCTGGATCTCTCCTCCTTTCGAAAGAAAGGCCGAGACTTTCTTGTCCAGCTCCAAACGTGCGCTTTTCGTCTCTGAATCGGACATCAGGTCACCCAAGGTGATGAGCCGCCAGATTGGCGACTAGGGGCCCACTATACGCGGGCAATCCGCGCCGCATTGACCGCCTGACTGATTTCTGCAATTTCACGCAAAATCGCTACCTATTCCCCGCCAACTCTGTATGCTGCCCGCCTGCCTGCTCGGTTTAGCGGCATCCGTTTGATGATTTGTCTTCTTGATTCTCCATCCTTGCGGCCCCTTCACTTCGCATCCAGTCAGACCACGCATGTTGTTGGGTCTGATTACTTCCTGATTGGAGATTCATCATGGCAACTCGCCAAACCGGTATCGTCAAATGGTTCAACGCTGAAAAGGGCTTCGGCTTCATCACCCCGGAAAGCGGCCCGGACGTCTTCGTCCACTTCCGCGCCATTGAAGGCACAGGCTATAAATCGCTGGACGAAGGCCAGAGCGTCAGTTTCAACGTGACCGCCGGCGCCAAAGGTCCGCAAGCTGAGCAAGTGCAAGTGATCTGACCGTAGCGGTCAGGAGAAGCCCCGCGAATGCGGGGTTTTTCGTTTCTGGCCATCCCGTCCCGGAGGCATCCACTCAGACCCACTGCGTCGCCAGGCCCGAACCGTGTTCCCGTTCATTCAGGATCACGAAAGTAGACTCTGTGTTTTTGGCGGCAACAAACCAGGTCTTGTAGAATTTCCTACATCACCATCTGACCGATACCACCTTCAGTCCGGACTCTCCGTATGCCCGCTTCTGCATTGCACCGGCAGCTGATGTCCTGGCTCCTGCTTCCCTTTTTGCTGTTCACTCGCCTCGCTTGCGCAGGGACAGTGGTCGATGCTGCCAGCGTCACCACCCAGCCGCTGACGCTGACCACCTATGTGTCTGTCCTCGAAGACCCAACCGGCAACCTGACGCTGGCGGACGTGCAATCTCCCGAGCTGCAGACGCGCTTCCAGGGCGACCAGCCCCCGGGCAGCGCACTGGCGATGGGGTTCACCCGCTCGGCGTTCTGGTTGAAGTTGCAGTTGAGCAACTCCAGCGACGCGCCGTTGCAGCGGTTTCTCGTCGTGGAAAACCCGCGGGTGTCCCACGTGCAGGCAAGCATTCCGCAGGCCGATGGCTCGTATAAAACCATCAACACCGGCAGCGATGTGCCGCAGTCGAGCAAGGTCTATCCGAACCGTAATTTCGTCTTTCCGCTGAACCTGCCGGCGCAGTCGGAGCAGGTGCTGTACCTGCGGGTCGAGTCCAGTATCGGGCTGCTGGTGCCGCTGCAGCTATGGCCGGTGAAGGCGTTTCACGCCTACGAGCGCGACGACTACACCGGTAAGGCGTGGTACTTCGGTATCGCCATGGCGATGATCCTGTTCAATCTGATGCTGCTGTTCGCCCTGCGCGACCCGATCTACCTGCTCTATGTGATTTTCGTGAGCTGCACGGCCGGGGCCTTGGCGATCAAGAACGGCCTGGCGCCGGACTGGTCGCTCCTCGGTGAACCGCTCAACTCCAACGTCATCTACTACTCCGGCGTGTCGCTGGCCCTTGCCGCGCTGCTGCTGTTCGCCCGGCGGATGATGCAGCTCGACCGCCTGCTGCCACGCCTGGACTGGGTGTTGCGCGGGATGATCGCCCTCTACCTGGTCAGCCCGATTGCCTATGCGCTCGCGCTGCCGTATGTCTCGCGCGCGGGCATCCTGCTGAATTTCGCCACCGCGCTGATCCTGCTGCTGTGTGCGGCGCTCTGCGCCTTCAAGCGCCAGCGCAGCGCATTCTTCTTCATGGCGGCCTTCGCCCTGCTGATGCTCGGCGGCGCGATGACCTCGCTGCGCGCCATGGGCATCGTGCCGACCAATCTGTTCACCGTGGACGGTCTGCAGCTTGGCTCGGCGATGGAGATGATCGTGCTGGCCTTCGCCCTCGCCGATCGCTTCAACGTGATGCGTCGGGAGAAGGCGCGGGTGCAGGAGGAGTTGATCCGCGCCCAGCAGCAGCTTGTGGATAATCTGCGCACCTCCGAGCACGAACTGGAGTTACGTGTAGCCGAGCGCACCGACGAGCTGCGTGAGCTGAACAACCAGTTGGAAGCCATGAGCCTGACCGATGCCCTTACCGGCATCGCCAACCGCCGCCGCTTCGACCAGGTGCTGGACCAGGAATGGGGGCACGCGCGCCGCTCCGGCGAATGTCTGGCCCTGGCGGTGGTCGATGTGGATTGGTTCAAGCACTACAACGACCACTACGGTCACCCGGCCGGCGACGCCTGCCTGCGCGAGATAGCCCAGGCACTGGCGACCACGGTGAACCGTTCCACCGACCTGGTGGCGCGTTACGGTGGTGAGGAGTTCGTCTTCCTCGCGCCGATGACCGACCTTGCGGGTGTGCGTGGCATGGCGCAGAAGCTGCTGCAGGCGGTGGAAGCCCTGGCGCTGGCCCATGAGCTTTCCCCGTTGGGGCGGGTGAGCGTCAGTATCGGTGTGGCGGCGTCGGTGCCAGGCCAGGAAGCCTCCGCCGACGTGCTGGTGGCAAGGGCGGATGCGGCGTTGTATGAGGCGAAGAAGCAGGGGCGGAACCAGCTGGTGGGCTGAGGGCGATGCTTCTCAAGCCAGCCGGCAGCTCTTACTGACCGCCCTCAACAATCCGCCGGTACTCCTGCTGATACTGCTCATACGGCAGGTTGCGCTGCTGTAGTTCGGCGAGCTTCTCCTCAAGGGAGGCCTGTGCGGCCGCCTTCGATGGTGAGTTCGCGACAGATTGGGATCGGGCAAGCACACTAGCGCCACGTACATCCGCCACAATTGATTGCGACAACGCTTCCAGTTGCTTGTCAGTCATCGCAGAAAGAATCCCCTCCCAAGCACTGGACGATGTGTCGTAGTTGCGCGAGCCCATGAGCTTGCCGGTCTGCCCATCGAGGTATTGCACCTCGGAATTGACCCAGGCGTTGCCGACCATCACACCAAGGTTCACCCGTTCACCGGTGGTCAGATAACGGAAGTTCGTGACATTGATCCGGACCAGGATCGCAGGTGCCTGCGTCAGGCGTGTCTCCCCCACCTGCTCCGAGTACTTCATGCCTGCCGCCACAGCCTGGCGCTGCATGGCGTTCATCCAGACGTTACGCAGTACGCCCCATTCGGCATTGTTCTGTACCCGCTCGGTGCCTGTGATGTTGAGGACGATGGAGCCACGCGTGTCGGAATACAGCGCCAGAGGTTCCTCGGCAGACTTTTTCACATGAGCGGCACACCCCGCCAGCAACACCATGAACAATACAGCGATCAGCTTCATACGACCTCCCTGTCAGCAATGAGCTCATTTTGACATCACTCAGTAGCATAAGGGAAAGGGCGGATATCCCATCCGCCCCATCGCTCACTCAAGCCCCAGCCTTCGCCCCATCCCGCTCCCTCAACAACGCCTGAATCACCTGCTCCTGCTCGTCATACCCGCCCTCGCCAATTGACAGGTGACGAACCCGTCCCTGCGCATCGATGAAGTAATGCGCCGGCCAGTACTGGTTGGCGAAGGCGTTCCAGATGCGGTACTGGTTATCCAGCGCCACGGGGTAGTGGATGTCGTGTTTCGCCACAGCAGAGCGAACGTTGGCGGGGATACGCTCGTAGGGATACTCCGGGGTATGCACGCCGATCACTACGAGGCCCTGATCCGCATACTTCTTCGCCCAGGCGTTCACGTACGGCAGGCTGTGCTGGCAGTTGATGCAGTCGTAGGTCCAGAAGTCGACCAGCACCACCTTGCCACGCAGGTCCGAAAGCTTCAGTTCGGGGCTGTTGATCCACTCCACCGCGCCTTGCAGTTCTGGAGCGGGGCCGAGGTCGGGCAGCCGTTCGGCGCCATGGGCCATGTCGCCGGGCATCAGTTGGCTGATGAGTGCGGGCACGCCGTCGATGACCTTATGTTCCAGGCTGTTCACCAGTGTGGATGAGCTACCCGATGCCAGTTGCGCGCTGGTGCCGCTGGCGATGCCGACCACGGCCAGCAGGGCCAGCACGCCGGTGGCGCGGCGCAGGCCTTCGATGACGGCCAGGCGCGGACGCAGGTGTTGCATCAGCCGGCGACCGGCGAAGAGCACGACGCCCAGCACAGTGGCGCTACCCAAGCCGTAGGCAAACAGCAGCAGGCTGGTCTGGGCGCTCGGGCCTTGCAGCATGGCGCCAGAGAGAATCAGCCCCAGCACCGGTCCGGCGCAGGGCGCCCACAGCAGGCCGGCGGCGAAGCCCAGCACCCAGGTAGAAAGTACCGGAGGAAGGCGGCGCGACTCGCCCTGCAGGTGATCACCGATCCACGCCCAGGGCTTGGCCAGCCAGTCGCTGAAACGTGGCCAGAGCAGCGCTAGCGCGGAGACCGACAACAACGCCAGGGCAAACCAACGTCCCCATTCACTGGCGGCGATCACCCAGTTGCTGGAGACGGTCGCCAGGCTCGCCAGCACGGCAAAGCCGCTGGCCAGGCCGAGCAGCGTGACCCAGGGCGACCACGCCGGGCCGCCAGCGCGCTGCAGCAGCAAGGGCAATATGGGAAGGATGCAGGGGCTGAGCAGGGTCAGCGCCCCGCCGAGAAAGGCGATGAGCAACATGGGCACCTCGGTGGGCCGTCGGCCCGTGGGGGTCACGCTTGAGATAAACGCCGCGGCCTTCCGTGGCCACGGCTCAGGGGGAATCAACCGCCTTCGTTGCAGTTGGTGGCGAACTTGCGGTAGGCCACGCTGTGCGGCTGGCCGTGGGAATCCAGGTAATCCATGCGGGCGTTGACGATGCCGCAGTCGAAGGGCGACGACGCCTCTTCCTGGATGGCGATGACCTGCTTCACGTCCAGTTTCTGGCCGTAGTGGTAAGGCTCGGCGGGCTGGGTGTCAGCGGCCTGGGCGCCGAAGCTGGCGAAAGCGGCAATGGCGGCGAAGAGGCAAGCGTTGGCGATCTGGATGGTTTTCATGGCGGTTCTCCTGTCCTGTGTCGGGTTTGGCCGGCGGGGCTGTCTGCCTCGCCGTTGGTGCCCATTTCACGTTCAGGAGGTATCGGGCTTGTGTCGCGCAAGCCCCTGGTTTGCCGCGCCGGGTATCGGCGACGGCTCTGGATACAGTGGAATACAAAGCACGGAAGGCAAGCGCGACGCTGCGCTATAAACTCGCCTCAACCCACTACGAACGAGGCACCGGCATGGACCATGTCGATCACGTACTGATCGTCGACGACGACCGCGAGATTCGCGAGCTGGTCGGCAACTATCTGAAGAAGAACGGCCTGCGCGTGAGCCTGGCGGGAGACGGTCGGCAGATGCGCGCCTTCCTCGATGCCAACTCGGTGGACCTGATCGTCCTCGACATCATGATGCCCGGCGACGACGGCCTGAAGCTGTGCCGCGAGCTGCGCGTGGGCAAGCACAAATCCACCCCGGTGCTGATGCTCACCGCGCGCAACGATGAGACCGACCGCATCATCGGCCTGGAAATGGGCGCCGACGACTACCTCACCAAGCCCTTCTCCGCCCGCGAGCTGTTGGCGCGGATCAACGCCGTGCTGCGCCGCACCCGCATGCTGCCGCCGAACCTGCAGGTCAGCGAGGCCAGCCGGTTGATCGGCTTCGGCCGCTGGAAGCTGGACACCACCGCGCGCCACCTGCTCGACGAAGACGGCACCCTGGTCGCCCTGAGCGGCGCCGAGTACCGCCTGCTGCGCGTGTTCGTCGATCACCCGCAGCGCGTGCTCAGTCGCGAACAATTGCTGAACCTCACCCAGGGCCGCGAAGCGGACATCTTCGACCGCTCCATCGACCTGCTGGTCAGCCGCCTGCGCCAGCGCCTGCTGGACGACGCCCGCGAGCCGGCCTACATCAAGACGGTGCGCAGCGAAGGCTACGTCTTCGCCCTGGCCGTCGAACTGCTCGAGCCCAACGCATGAAATCCCTCCTGCACTGGCCACGCACCCTGGCCGCGCGCCTGGCACTGATCTTCCTCGCCGGGCTGGTGTTCGCCTACAGCCTGTCGTTCTGCTCGCAGTTCTACGAGCGCTACCAGAGCGCGCGCAACATGATGCTGGGCAACCTGGAAACCGACGTCAGCACCGCCGTCGCCCTGCTCGACCGGCTGCCGCTGGACGAACGCGAGCGCTGGCTGCCCATGGTGCAGCGGCCCAACTATCGCTATCGCCTGGACGGTGGCCAGCCCGGCGAGCCGATGAACATGGCGCAGGCGCCCATGGCGGCGAGCTCCATCGCCGACGCTATCGGCCCACGCTACGGGTTGCGCTTCGAGACCATTCCTGGCCCTATCCCGCACTTCCAGGTGCACCTGAAGCTGACCGACGGCATGCCGCTGACCATCGACGTGACGCCCAGGGGCGTGCCGGTTGCGCAGTGGCTGCCCTGGGTGCTGATCGTCCAGCTGGCGTTGCTGCTGTTCTGCACCTGGATCGCCGTGCGCCTGGCGATCCGTCCGCTGACGCGCCTTGCCCAGGCTGTGGACAACCTCGACCCGGACGCCCCCGCGCCCGAACTGGACGAGCGCGGCCCGAGCGAAGTCGCTTACGCCGCCCGCGCTTTCAACGCGTTGCAGGGACGCATCGGCTCCTACCTGAAAGAGCGCATGCAATTGCTTGCCGCCATTTCCCACGACCTGCAGACCCCCATCACGCGAATGAAGCTGCGCGTCGAACAGATGGACGACTCCCCCGAGCGCGAGCGCCTGTGGAGCGACCTCGAAGAAATGCAGCACCTGGTCCGCGAAGGCGTGGCCTATGCACGCAGCATGGACGGCGCCAGCGAGGCGGCGGTGAAGGTCAACCTCGATGCCTTCCTCGACAGCCTGGTGCTCGACTACCAGGACAGCGGCCAGGCCGTGGAACTGCAGGGCAACAGCCATGCCGTGCTGGAAACCCGCCCCCACGCGCTACGCCGGGTGCTCACCAACCTGGTGGACAACGCCCTGAAGTTCGGCGGCTCCGCCCAGGTGGAAGTCGAGCGCGATACCCAGGGCGTCGTGTGTGTTCGTGTACTCGACGACGGCCCGGGCATCCCCGAGGAGGAACTCGCCGAAGTGGTGAAACCCTTCTACCGGGTGGAAAGCTCGCGCAACCGCAGCACCGGCGGCACCGGCCTGGGGCTGGCGATCGCCCAGCAGCTGAGCCAGGCGCTGGGCGGCACGCTGACCCTGTCCAACCGCGCCAGCGGCGGGCTGTGTGTGCAGCTGGAACTGCGCCCTGCCAGCTAGGGCTTTGTACAGAGAGATACAAGACGGACCTCGCCGGACACATCCGGGATAAAGCCCGTCGACAAGATGGCTCCACGAACAGCGGCGGCACCCCGCCCGCCGCGTTCCCCCAAAGGAGCCCGCCATGAACCACCCCACCCAACCTGCCCGCCTGCATGGCTGGCGTCTGTTTTCCCTGCTGTCGCTGCTGGTGCTGATCGTCGCCGCCCTGGCCCTGTGGTCGCAGCCGCAATGGGTAGAAGCGCTGCGCAGCTCGATCCGCGTCACCGCCCGCACCTCCTTCGCGCTGTTCCTCGCCACCTTCCTCGCCTCGTCCCTGGCAGCACTGGTACCGAGCGACTTCACCCGTGGCCTGCTGCGCGAGCGACGCTTCCTCGGGCTGGCCTTCGCCTTCTCCCATGCCGTGCACGCGGTGCTGATCATCCTCTACGTGAAGTTCTTCCCCGAGACCTTCTGGCACGGCCGCAGTGCCGCCGCGAACATTCCCGGCTCCATCGGCTATCTGTTCATCACCCTGCTGGCCATCACCTCCTTCCCCTACGCGGTGAAACTGCTCGGCGCCCGCGTCTGGAAGGGCCTGCACAGCAGCGGAACCTGGGTGATCGCCGGGGTGTTCCTCCTGTCCTTCTACAAGCGCTTGCCGATGGGCTCCTGGTACCCGCTGGGCTTCGGCCTGATCTTCAGCGCCATCGCCTTCAAGCTCATCGCCAAGCTGGCCGTCCGCCTGCGCCGTAGCGCACGCCCCGCGCTGCCCAGCGCCTGATCCCGACGCCTTCCGCCACCGGGCGCCCCCGCCCGGCCGCCCAAGCCTTGCCCACGACCGATTGCCCAAAACTTTACCCTCGAGGTGCACCATGACCCTGCTGACCCTGAACCCGCTCAAGACCGCCTTCGAACAACTCGACCGCCTCGCCGCCTGGGGCTGGGACATCCCGCTGCGGCTGTTCCTGGCCTGGGAATTCTTCGAATCCGGCCTGGAGAAATGGCATGGCGACAACTGGTTCGAACAGATCCACGCCAGCTTCCCCTTCCCCTTCAACCACTTCTCCGCCGGCTTCGACTGGCAGGTGTCGATGTGGGCCGAGCTGATCGCGCCGATCCTCCTCCTGCTGGGCCTGGCGACCCGCTTTGCCTCGGCCTCGCTGATCGTCGTGACCCTAGTTGCCATCGCCGCAGTGCACTGGCCGGCACAGTGGTCGAGCCTCGCGGAACTGGCCCAGGGCTACTCCATCACCGACCATGGCTTTGGCAACTACAAGCTGCCGCTGATCTACCTGGTGGCGTTGCTGCCGCTGGTGCTCAAGGGCGCGGGAGCGCTGAGCGTGGATGGGCTGGTGCGGCGGTTCCTCGGAGCCTCACGGAAAGCCTGATCAGCCAGCGACTCGTTTGTTCCAGCAGCAACGCCCTCTCCTTTGGAGAGGGCGTTCTTGTTTGTCTGCGGAAAGTCCGTACAGGGGAATGGGCGCCGACTTTTCCGGCGTTCGCGGGCATGGCCCACTCCTACAAGATGGGCATTACCCTCGGGTTGGCCTGCCAGTCTGGACTCCGCCGCGGTGATTGCAGGGCACATAACGCGCCAGCGCTACCTGCCGCAAGGCAATCGGCGGATAACCCGGAACGGGTTATCCGCCCTACATGCTTGCCCTGGCTTTGGCTTTGGCTTTGGCTACTCAAGACTTCCAGAAAAACATCCGCGCGCACCGAATGCCCCGTTCAGGAGGCCTCGTTGAAGCGCAGTTTCAGGGGTTGAGCGACATGGATGTCGCGAGAGCCGCGAGGGGCCAGGGATGGCCCCTCGCGGCGGGCCCCTGAAACTTCGATTCAACGAGGGTATTTTTCGCCCCAAGCGAAAAACCGGATGTCCGGGGCAAGACCTTTGCCTTCTTTGGGTCGTTTGCCAAAGAAGGTCGCCCGAGGGGGCGAAACATGAAGCCCACGCGCGCACCGAAGCAACACAGGAACTCCCCATCCGAAGTAAAAGTATCGCGAGCATGGCGCACTCCTACAAGATGCGCATTACCCTCGGGTTGTCCTGCCAGTCTGGACTCCGCCGCGGTGATTGCAGGGCACATAACGCGCCAGCGCTACCTGCCGCAAGGCGATCGGCCGATGGCGATTGCACCGGGCGCCAGACTGGCATCCCCCCCTATCCACCCATCCTACGAGACTGACCCAGGCACCCATCGGTGGGCAGTACTGTAGGAGCGAGCTTGCTCGCGAATGGCTTTCCCGGCGCCTTCCAGGCTGGGCAGGTTCGCGAGCAAGCTCGCTCCTACAGAAAAGCAAAAAGCCCGCGCACCGATGACGGTGCGCGGGCTGCGTGGTGGATAACGGATCGATCAGGGAATCACGAACCCCACCTCGATATTTCCGCGGGTGGCCTTGGAATACGGGCAGATCTGATGGGCCTCATCGACCAGCTTCGCCTTGTCCTCGGCGGCCAGCCCCGGCAGGTGCACGGTGAGCTGGGCGGCCAGGGCGAAGCCGCCGTCGGCGGTGTTGCCCAGGGAGACCTCCGCGTCCACCGCCACATCGGCCGGCAGGCGCACGTTAAGCTTCTGCCCGGCGCGGCGCAGGGCGCCGATGAAGCAGGCAGACCAACCGATGGCGAACAGCTGCTCGGGGTTGCTGCCAGGGCGGCCGGAACCGGGAGGGCTCAGGGGCAGGTCCAGTTCACCGTCGGTGGTCTGGCCGCGGCCATCGCGTCCGCCGGTAGTGTGGGTGTGGGCGGTGTAGATCACGGTTGCCAGGGTGTCAGTCATGACGCTTCTCCTTCAGGGGCGAGCCAATGGGGGACGACGTGGGGTGGTGCAGTTAGGGCGAGTGCCAAGCACCACGCCTTGTTCTTTCAGGCTGCGCAGCAGGGCGATGCCCTGCTCTTCGATGACGGCCAGTTCGATACCGGCGATTTCCGCCAGCGCCTGGAGATGTTGGCGACCGGTGAGCTGCCACTGTTGCAGCGACACCAGCAGAGCATGGGCCAGCGGCGCCAGGCGCGAGAAGTACACCATCAGGTCGGTACCACGACGGGCCAGCAGCAGCGTCGGCTCGGCAGGCGCTTGCAACGGAATATGCTCAGGGCCGATGTGGCTGACCGGCCAGGCGTAGGCCAGCGGCTCGGCGAGGCTGGACAGCAGCGGCACGCCATCGAGCAGGTCTCCCTCCGGATCATGGGCGGGTTCGGCCTTGGCACTGAGCAGCAACGCGGTCTCGATGAATTCGTAGTGCGCCAGCTCGGCGACCCAGCCGGGCTGCTCGGTGCGGCCCTCCAGGTATTCGACGAACTCGCCGGCGATCTCTGTGAACAGTGGCGTCTGGCAGCGGAAGCCAGCGTAGAAGTCCTCCGTCAGCGCCTGCCATTGGTCACCCGGCAGGCTGGCGTGCAGCACCGGGAAGTTGCCGGCCAGCAGCGATTGCAGGTTGCCGAAAAACAGTTGCCGGTACACCGCCAGGCGCCGCGCCCCGATGCCTGGCGGCGGCTCGTTGGCCTGCGGGTCGCGGATATAGCGGGTCATGCGCAGTTGTTGTTCGCGCAGAGACTCAACCATGACGTACCTCCGGCTGACGGGCGACAGCTTGCAGGCCGCGGATGGTGTCCACTTCGTCAAGCAGTTCGGCCAGCGGCGGCATGTTGAAGTCGCGCTCCAGCAGGGTCGGCACCGTCCCCAGGTGCCGGTAGGCGCTGGCCAGCAGGCTCCAGACGTCGTCCTTCACGGCGGCGCCATGGGTGTCGATCTTCAGGTCTGGCGCTTCGTCGTAGTGGCCGGCAACGTGCAGGCAAGCGACCCGCTCGGCCGGCACACGGGCCAGGAATCCGGCGGCATCGTAGCCATGGTTGTGGGCATTGACGTAGAGGTTGTTGACGTCCAGCAGCAGGTCGCAATCGGCTTCATCGAGCACGGCGCGCAGGAAGTCGATTTCGCTCAGCGCCTGATAGGGCGCGGCGTAGTAGGAGATGTTTTCCACGGCGATGCGGCGGCCGAGGACGTCCTGCACTTCACGGATGCGGCTGGCGATGTGGCGCACGGCCTCGTCGGTGAAGGGCATGGGAATCAGGTCATAGAGGTGGCCTTCGTCGGAGCAGTAGCTCAGGTGTTCGCTGAACAGCGGCACCCTGTGCTGGTCAAGGAATTCGCGGACGCGGCCCAGGAACAAGTGGTCCAGCGGCTCCGGGCCGCCGAGGGACAGCGACAGGCCATGGCACGACAGAGGGAAGCGCTCGGCCAGGCGGGCCAGCCCCTCGCCATAGGTGCCGCCAACGCCGATCCAGTTGTCCGGCGCGACTTCGAGGAAGTCCACGGCGCGGTCATCCATGGTCAGCAGGTCGGACAGCATCGCGCGGCGCAGGCCGAGGCCGGCTCCTTGCAGGGATGCGGTAGTGGTCATGGCGATCTCCTTTGGCGAGGTGTCCTCCCCGGCCGATGGCGCGGGGAGGCGTCGGCGTGGCTCAGTTCTTGGCCTGGCTCAGTTTGCTGTACAGGTCGGACGGGAAAGGCTTGCCGTTGGAGTCGAACTGGTTCTTGCGGAACTGGTAGACCTCGGCCTCGGAGAGGTAGCCGTCGTGGTTGGCGTCGATGGCGTCGAACTCGGCATTGGCCTTGGGCGCCACGGCCAGCAGTTCGGCGCGGGAGACGCGGCCGTCGTGGTCGCTGTCGGTGCGGGCAAAGGAGGCATCGCCGCACTTGCCTTCACCACACTTGCCCTCGGCGCCAGTGGCCTTGGCCTGGGCGCCGTCGGCACCGCATTTGCCTTCGCCGCACTTGCCTTCACCCTGCTTCGCCTTGGCCTGGGTCTTGGCCTCGTTGGCGCCGCACTTGCCCTCGCCACACTTGCCCTCCCCAGCCTTGGCCGCAGAAGCCAGCTGATAGCCCTGCGGCAGGGCTTCGACGGCAAAGGCGGAGGACGCCATGTTCAGACCGCCGGCCAGGGCGATAGCGAGCAGGCCAAGCTGGGTTTTCGATGTACGGGTCATTGTGCTTCTCCAGATGCTGTGGCGCGTGCCGCGCCGGGTCGTGCCGCAAGGGCGAATCCCTGGAACGTTGCGCTGGAGGGTTTTCCCTGCCGAAGCGCTGTGTCGTTCGGGTAGGGCTATTTCGCCTTGGCGATGTATCACGGGCGTATCGGCGGCTGGAGGCTTTTGTATGCGTGTGTCCGCTCAGGGAGCGGCAGATACAAAGGAATACATTCGGCGGGGGGAGTTGGAGCGGGGCTGGAGCGGTTCGCGAGCAAGCTCGCTCCTACAAAAGCAGCATGGCACGGACCTGTAGGAGCGAGCTTGCTCCTACGAAAGCAGCATGGCACGGACCTGTAGGAGCGAGCTTGCTCCTACGAAAGCAGCATGGCACAGACCTGTAGGAGCGAGCTTGCTCCTACGAAAGCAGCATGGCACGGACCTGTAGGAGCGAGCTTGCTCGCGAACCCACGGAATGACCATGCCGCAGCGGTGCGAAAAAAAGAAAGGGCCGCAAAGCGGCCCTTTCCAGAAGCAGGAGGTTCAGCTGGCGCGCTTGGCCGCGATGGCGGTGACTTCCACCTTCATGCCTTCCACCGCCAGTTCGGCGATACCCACGGCGGCGCGCACCGGGTAGGGCTTGGCGAAGAAGCGGCAATACACCTCGTTGAACGCGGCGCGGTCGGCCATGCTGGTGAGGTAGATGGTCAGGTGCAGTACGTGGTCCAGGCCGCTGCCGGCCTTTTCCAGGGCCAGTTGCAGGCTGCGCAGGGTCGCTTCGCTCTGGGCCTTGATGTCGCCCAGTTCCAGGCTGCCGTCTTCAAGCGTAGGGATCTGCGTGGAAACCAGCAGGCCGCCGAAGCCGGCGACGTCGGAGGAGATGGATTCGGGGTCCGCGTCGGGGATGAAGGTAGGCGTCATAAGACAAATCTCTGCTGTCGGTGAGTGGGGCACGTCGCCGCATCAGGTGCGGCAGCCGGGTCGCGCAGCTTAGCCGCAACGCCCAGCCGCGCGCCATGTCACCGTGCCCGCAGCCCCCGGAAACAGTGACATTATTCATATCCACCGAACTTCCGAATTACTTGTGTCAACTCGACCAACGTCCTGATTATTACAGTTTGAGACATAGACCTTTTCATAATCCGTTATTTAATCAGCAAACTCTTTCGGCATTATGACGTCGGCTCTCCCGCGTCTGGAGCAATTCGCGGGGGAATTCAAAGCCAGTTAACTGCAACAATGCCAACGCAACTTCCTGCGACTTTCCGCCGTGGTCAATCCATGTTCGGATTCATTGTGCCTGCCTATAAAAACGTCCGGCTCTCACGCACTTCATCGAGCCGGTCCTCCAAGACTCTAGGGGCAATATCCATGAAGCACCTCAAACGCAGCGCCATCGTCCTCGCTGTTTCCGCCGCCGCCAGCCAGTTCGCCAGCGCCGAACCCTTCGTCACCGACCAGGCCGATGCCAAGGGTTTCGTCGAGGACGCCAAGTTCGATGTCCTGCTGCGCAACCAGTACTACGACCACGACGGCAAGAACGGCGCGGGCGACAACCGCGACTGGACCCAGGGCTTCCTGGCGAACTTCTCCTCCGGCTACACCCAGGGCACCGTCGGCTTCGGCGTGGATGCCTTCGGCTACCTGGGCATCAAGCTCGACGCCGGCGGCGGCCGCGCGGGTACGGGCAACCTGCCGGTAGGCAACGACGGCAAGCCGGACGACGACTACGGCAAGGCCGGTGGCGCGCTGAAGGTGCGCATCTCCAAGACCGAGTTGAAATTCGGCGACATGCAGCCGACCTCCCCCGTCTTCGCCGCTGGCGGCACCCGCCTGATTCCGCAGACCGCATCGGGCTTCAACCTGTTCAGCAGCGAAATCGAAGGCCTGGATCTGGAAGCTGGTCACTTCACCTCCGGCACCAGCCCGGTCACCACTGCCCGCGACGGTGGCCTGTGGGCGGCCTATGCTGTGCGTGAAACCAGCGACGTCGACTTCCTCGGCGGCAAGTACGCGATCAACGACAACCTGAGCGTTTCGCTGTACGGCTCCGAGTTCAAGGACATCTGGCGCCAGTACTACGGCAACCTGAACTGGGTGCTGCCGGTGGCCAATGACCAGTCGCTGGCCTTCGACTTCAACATCTACCGCACCAACGACGAAGGTCAGGCCAAGGCAGGCGAAATCAGCAACACCACCTGGTCGCTGGCCGCCGCCTACTCCTTCCTGCAGGCGCACACCGTCACCCTGGCCTACCAGAAGGTCCACGGCGACACCCCGTTCGACTACGTGGGCTTCGGCGACGATGGCGCCGGCGCCACCGGTGACTCGGTGTTCCTCGCCAACTCCGTGCAGTACTCCGACTTCAACGGTCCGGGCGAGCGCTCCTGGCAGGCCCGCTACGACCTGGCGATGGATACCTACGGCGTACCGGGGCTGAGCTTCATGGCCCGCTACATCAACGGTACCGGCATCGACGGCAGCCACGCCGATGCGGATGGCGCCTACGCCGGTCTGTACGGTGAGGACGGCAGCCACCACGAGACCGACCTGGAAGCCAAGTACGTGGTCCAGGGCGGTCCGGCCAAGGACCTGTCCTTCCGCCTGCGCCAGGCCTTCCACCGCGCCAACGCCGACCAGGGTGAGGCCGATAACAACGAGCTGCGCCTGATCGTCGAATATCCGCTGTCGATCCTGTAATTCAGCACGGATATCCAGCTGAATTATTGACCGGGGCAACTTTCGGATTCGTCTGAAAGTTTGCCCCGTGTTCGGGCGAGATTATTACGCCCATGCAGAAAGTCTCTTCCCGGAATGGCGGTTTATCCCACGGATGCAACTTTCTAGAATTACCCCATCTTCCCGCTTCCGCACTTTCCCTGCGGAAGACAACTCCTGACGTTGATATTGTGATTGCTCCTTCGACGTCCTTCGAGCCGCTCCTCTGGAGCGGCTTTTTTTATGCCCGAAAATCCCCACTGAACAAAAAGTGAGCGACCACCGAGCGAAGCGGTCCAACTCTGCGACAACGCGTTGTTTCCCTACGCGAACCACGGAGGCACCTCACCATGAGCGCAATGACCCTCGAAGGCTGGTGCAAGACCACCGCCGAGCAGAAGCCCACGCCGCTGGAAGACATCCGCTTCTACCTGACCGACGACGATCGCCTGCACCTGGAACAGGCCGAGGTGTACCTGCAGGAGAACGGCCAGCGGGAAATGATGGTCGATGCCGACCTCAACACCCTCGACCTGCACATGCCCGAAGGCTTCGGGCCGCTGGCCGACTGCATGTTCCGCGTGTACCTGGGAGGCGTGGAGCATCGCGGACAGTTCCACCTGGTCGGTCATCGGGCCAGCGACGGCAGCCTGATCTACACCAACGCCGTGCTGATCGACCAACTGATCAACTGACCCACCGCGTGCATCGGCAACCTCCATCCCGCAGTGCCGGGCGGAGGTTGCCGATGCACGCTCGTCGCTCTTGTCGCAGGCGGAGATTGTGGCCGCAGACCTACCCGTGATTTCATAAAGCCACCTGCGTCCGCCTGCCGCATGACCGGCGTGGCTGACAATCCAGAACGACGCCCATCCTCCGTTGAAGAAGCTACTATCGGATGCGAACTTCCAGTAAACCTGGGGTAAAGGAGTACGGGCGATATGACGGCCTGTTGCGTCTCGCTCGTCATGCCGGTGGCAATTGCGCCGTCCTGCTCATCGACATGCGCGGCCAGTTGCTCGGCCAGCTCGGCATCGACGGTGCCGGCGCCCTCTCCCTCGCCACCCTGCTGTCCCTCAATGCCACCACCCGTCCTCTGAGCCACCAGGGTCAACTCCTGAACCTGCTGACCAGCCAGACGCTGCGCGACCAGGACGGCTTCCCGCAGGCGCGCCTGCTGCTGCTTGGCGAGGGCGCCAAGATGCTCAGCCCGGAACAGCAGACGCTGCTGGCCGACGTGCTGGAACTGGGCGAAGCCCTCCTCGACCGCGCCCGCGCACCGCAGAAGGAAAGCGAGCGGCGCATGGCCCTGGCGGTGGACGGCAGCGGCACCGGCATCTGGGACCGTCACGTGCCCACCGGCGAGATCCATTACTCCAGTGCCTGGAAGTCCCTGCTGGGCTATGGCGAGGACGAGATCGGCAGCCGCATCGAGGACGCCTACACCCGCGTTCACCCCGAAGACCTCGAGTACGTGCAGAACACCATGCGCGAACACTTCGAGGGCCGGAGCGAGGCCTACGAAGTGGAGCATCGCCTGCAGCACAAGGACGGCCACTACATCTGGGTATGCAGCCGCGGCAAGGTGGTGGAGCGTGACGCCGCCGGCAACGCCCTGCGCATGCTCGGTACCACCACCGACATCACCGCCCTGCGCGGTATGGCCGAGCAACTGCGCGAGAGCGTGGAACTGCTCACCGACCTGACCAATGAAATTCCCGGCATGGTCTTCCAGTTTCGCCGGCGGCCCGACGGCACCGGCACCTTCCCCTATGTCAGCGCGGGGGTGATGGACATCTACGGCATTCCGGCCGAGCAGATGCAGCACAACTCCGTATTCCTGCGCGACCTGATCCACCCCGAGGACCTGCCCGCCTGCCTCGCCTCGCTGGAAACCTCCGCGGCCCACATGCAACCCTGGCGGCACGAATACCGCGTGCAGATTGCCGGACGCGGCACGCTCTGGCGCCAAGGCAACGCGCACCCCAAACGCCTGCCCGACGGCAGCCTGATCTGGCACGGTTTCATCACCGACATCACCGAACGCAAACGCATCGAAGCAGAACTGCAGGTGCTGGCCACCACCGACTTCCTCACGCAGTTGCCCAATCGTGGCCATTTCATGCGCCTGATCGAGGCGGAACTGGGCCGAGTACAGCGCTCGACGACGCACAACGCGGCGATCCTGATGTGCGATATCGACCACTTCAAGGCGATCAACGACCGCTGGGGTCACGCCGTGGGTGACGAAGCCCTGCGCCACTTCGCCAGCATCCTCGGGCGTGACATCCGCCGCGTCGACTTCGCCGGGCGAATGGGCGGCGAGGAATTCGCCGTGGTGCTGGGCGACGCCGACATCGCCGCCGCCCAGGTCTTCGCCCAGCGCCTGCAGCAGCAATTGCTGGAGCAACCGCTGATGCAGGGCGGCCAGCGCATCCCGCTGAGCATCAGCATCGGCATCGCGGCACTGGAGGCCTCCGACGCCTCCGCCGAGGCCGCACTCTCACGCAGCGACAGCGCGCTCTACCGGGCCAAGCAGAACGGCCGCAACCGCATCGAGCACCACTGAAGGCAAACCCGCGAGGCAGAGCGTGCCGCCGGCGCGGGCGTTGCCGATCCTGAACGGCCGCCGTGAAAAAACGTGCAGAATTTTTCACCATTATGAACCAGCGTTTTAAATAATGGACTTTTCAGCACGTCTGGATATTTATAAAAATCCTTTAAAACCAATTACTTGCAATAATTGTCCGACAAGATTTCGGCCATTATTTTTGACGCTCGTCGTCGAATTCGTTTGACATATTTAACGGCTCTGGCAGGCTGGTAGGCAGGTTTCGACCGGGAAACTTCGCCTTCTGTGCGCTCCCGGCAGTGCTCGGGGCCTCAGGTAGCGCGCCTTTCCGCTGCGCGCCTGCACAAAAACGATGGGCTGCAGCCCGTCCAAAGGTGACATATGTCCAACAGCAACATTGGCAACAAGAAACAGACTCTCCGTAAACCCGTCGTCCTGATGTCCATGGGCAGCCAAGAGCGCAAAGGCCACGACTATCAGGTAATGACCCACAAATACATCGTGCCCCTGGTTGAGCAGTCCGATTGCGTGCCGGTACTGGTACCGACCTGCTGCGGCATCGAAGACCTCGAGCAATACCTGGACATGGCCGACGGCGTGTACCTGACCGGCGCCGGCAGCAACATCGATCCGACCCTGTATGGCCAGGAGAACGAAACTCCCGGCAAGGGCCAGGACAAGGACCGCGACAACTTCGACATCCCGCTGATCAAGGCCGCCATCGCGCGTGGCCTGCCGATCTTCGGTATCTGCCGCGGCATGCAGGAAATCAACGTGGCCCTGGGCGGCGATATCTACCAGAAGGTCTACGCCGAGCCCGGCTTCAATGACCATCGCGAGAATCCCGAAGACCCGGTCGACGTGCAGTACAGCCAGGTCCACGGCGTGCGTCCGCAAGCGGGCAGCTGGCTGCAGAAGCTGCTGGGCGACGAGATCCGCGTCAACTCGCTGCACGGCCAGGGCCTGAAGAACCTGGGCAAGGGCATCGAAGCCATCGCCCACGCTGAAGACGGCCTGGTCGAGGCGATTCACGCTCCGACCCTCTCGCCCTTCCTCTTCGCGGTGCAGTGGCACCCGGAATGGCAGGCAGCGAAGAACCCCGACTCGGTGAAGATCTTCCAGGCGTTCGGCGATGCTTGCCGCGCGCAGGTGAAGAAGAAGCAGGCTCGCGCACTCGCTGCCTGATTCGCTTCCCGCGTCATGAAAAAGCCCGGCCCTTGAGCCGGGCTTTTTCGTTTCTGCTCACGGTAGGAACGAGCTTGCTCGCGACAGCTCTTGCTCCGGCATTGGGCGGTTCGCGAGCAAGCTCGCTCCTACATGAGAAAGCGCAGCTCGATAAAAAAGCGCAGCTCGTCATTCGCGCTGCGAATGGCGCGCCCTGCACGCCCTTGAGGGCTGCGCGGGCTAACCTTGGCGGTCAGCGATTCTGCTTGATCAACGAAGGAACAGCCATGAGCGACGACCTCTTCTCCCTGGCCGGCAAGACCGTCCTGATCACCGGCGCCTCCAGTGGCATCGGTGCGCACCTGGCGCATGTAGCCGCCCGTGCGGGTGCCCGCGTGGTGTTGGCGGCACGTCGCACCGAGCGCCTGGCGCAGCTGGCTGAGGCCATCCGCGCCGCGGGCGGCGAAGCCCATGCCGTGGCGCTGGATGTGACCGACCGCGCCAGCGTCGAGGCCGCCTTCGACAGCGCCGAGGCACAGTTCGGCGTGGTCGACGTGGTGCTCAATAACGCCGGCATTGGCAACGGCCAGCGCGCGCTGGAGGTCAGCGAGGAAGACTGGCGCGCCATGCTGTCCACCAATCTCGACGGGGTCTGGCGCGTCGCCCAAAGCGCAGCGCAGCGCCTGGCCAAGGCCGGACGCGGCGGCAGCATCGTCAACATTGCCTCGATCCTCGGCCTGCGCGTGGGCGGCGGCTACAGCCATTACTGCGCGGCCAAGGCCGGCGTGGTGCAGCTGAGCAAATCCCTGGCGCTGGAACTGGCGCGCTTCAACATAAGGGTCAACGCCATCGCGCCCGGCTACTTCAAGACTGAAATGAACGACGCCTACTTCGACAGCGACAAGGGCCAGGCCTACATCCGCGACACGGTACCGATGCGCCGCCTCGGCCAGTTGCAGGAGCTGGAAGGCCCCTTCCTGCTGCTGGCCAGCGATGCCGGTGCCTTCATGACCGGCTCGGTGCTGGCCGTGGATGGCGGCCACCTGGTGAGCAGCCTCTAGAACGAATCGACCAGGGCCCCACCCAACGCACCCAGCAGCACCAGCGTCCAGGGGGGCAGGCGGCCACTGAGCAGCACCAGAAAGGCCAGCGCGACCAGGGAGATGTCGAGCAGGCCAACGATGGTCTCACTGCCGATGGGATGGATCAGCGCCGCCAGCAACAGACCGACCACGGCGGCGTTCACCCCGGCCAGCGCCGCGCGCAGACGACGCTGGCGGCGCAGGCTCTCCCAGAACGGCAAGGCGCCGAGCACCAGCAGGAACGACGGCAGGAAGATCGCCACCAGGCAAAGCAGCGCACCTGCCACGCCGCCCGGTTCAGCGATGGCAGCACCGAGGAAAGCGGCGAACGTGAACAGCGGCCCCGGCAACGCCTGCGCCGCGCCGTAGCCTGCGAGGAAGGTCTGTGCATCGACCCAGCCAGGATTGACCACTGCGCTCTGCAACAGCGGCAGCACCACATGCCCGCCACCGAAGACCAGGCTGCCGACACGGTAGAAGGCGTCGAACTGCGCAAGCCAGGGCACATGCCACGCAGCCGCCAGCACGGGCAGCAGCGCCAGCAGCGCGAAGAACAGCAGCAGGTAGAAGCCGCCCCGACGACGGGACGTCGACTGACCCGGGCTCACCGAATCGCTCGCAGCGGATGGCCGCAGCCCGCCCATGCCCATCAGCGCAGCCGCGAGGATCACCAGCAACTGCACAGCCATGCCAGGCCACCGCAACGCCACGGCGGTCACCAGGATCATCAGCCCCTGGCGCTGCCAGTCCGGGCACAGCGACTTGGCCATGCCCCACACGGCGTGGGCCACCACGGCGACCGAGACCAGCATCAGCCCATGCAGCGCGCCGGCAGGTAGCCATTGGCCATGCCGTGAGAGCCCCAGGGCGACCAGCCACATCAGCCCTGCCGAGGGCAGGGTGAACCCGATCCATGCCACCAGCGCGCCCCACTGCCCCGCGCGCAGGGCGCCCAGCGCCATGCCCAGCTGGCTGCTGGCAGGGCCGGGAAGGAACTGACAGAGGGCGATCAGATCGGCGTAGTGCGCTTCATCCAGCCAGCGCCGCCGACTGACGAATTCCTCGCGGAAATAGCCCAGGTGCGCCACCGGCCCGCCGAAGGAGGTCAGGCCCAGGCGCAGGAAGATCAGGAAGACAGTCCAGAGGGAATCGCGCGGCGTCGGTTCGGTCATGGGGTGTGGTCGGGCAGGTCGGTCGAACAGTGTGGCAGTTTGATATTTCACTGCAACTCAACGGTCGAGTTCGCGAATCCTCTGCTCCAGGAAGCGCCGCTCCGGCTCCAGTGTCGCCAGCTCCAGGGCACGCTCGTAAGCGGCACGCGCCTCCGTGCGGCGCTCCAGTCGACGGTAGAAATCGGCGCGGGCGGCATGGGCCAGGTGGTAGTCGCGCAGTTCGCCCCGGGCGAGGATCGCGTCCACCTGCGCCAGCCCGGCTTCCGGTCCATCGCGCATGGCCAGGGCCACGGCGCGGTTGAGTTCGATCACCGGCGACGGCTGCATGGCCAGCAGGAGGTCATACAGGCCGACGATCTCCGCCCAGTCAGTGCTGGCCATATCCGACGCGGCGGCGTGCACGGCGGAGATGGCCGCCTGCAGGGTATAGGGGCCGATACGGCGGGTAGCGAGCGCAGCGGTGATCAGTTGCTGGCCCTCGTCGATCAGAGCGCGGTTCCAGCGCGCACGGTCCTGGTTTTCCAGCAGGACCAGTTCGCCGTCTTCTGCGGTGCGCGACTCGCGCCGGGATTCGTGCAGCAGCATCAGCGCGAGCAGGCCCATCACTTCGGCTTCGGGAAGCAACTCCAGCAACTGCCGGCCCAGGCGGATGGCTTCGGCGGAGAGGTCGGTGCGGGTCAGCGAGTCGCCGGCCGAAGCCGAATAGCCTTCGTTGAACACCAGGTAGATGACCCGCAGCACGCTGGCCAGGCGCTCGGGCAATTCGGCCGCTTCGGGCACCTGGTAGGGAATCTGCGCGTCGCGGATCTTCGCCTTGGCGCGGACGATGCGCTGGGCGATGGTCGGGGGCGCGGCGAGGTAGGCGCGGGCGATTTCCTCGGTCTTCAGGTCGCAGACTTCGCGCAGGGTCAGCGGCACCTGCGAGTCCGCCGGCAGCGCCGGGTGGCAGCAGGTAAAGATCAGCCGCAGGCGGTCGTCCTCGACGCTTTCGTCGGCCAGTTCCTCCACTGATTGCGCGTCGATCTCCAGTTGCTCGGCGATCTGCGTCAGGGAGGCGTCGAATCGCGAACGCCGGCGCAGGCCGTCAATGGCCTTGAAGCGCCCGGCGGACACCAGCCAGGCACGCGGGTTGGCCGGCACGCCGTCGCGTCGCCACTGGTCCACGGCGGCGACGAAGGCTTCGTGCAGCGCCTCCTCGGCGAGATCGAAGTCGCCCAGCAGGCGGATCAGCGTGGCCAGCACCCGGCGCGATTCGCGGCGGTAGATGTCGTCCACCACATCGCGCAGGGGCTGGGTAACGTACTCGTGCATGCGGGCCGGTGTCCTTGGCGTGGAAGGTCTGCCTATCCTGCACGGATTCTCGTCAGGCGGGGAGATGACCGGACGGGTGCGTCGGGGAGATCGTTGCGGGTTGTTTCGTTACGCCGAGGCCAGGGGATTGCTGTAGGAGCGAGCTTGCTCGCGAACCTAGCCGGGCACCCGCGGCATCAAGCGGTTCGCGAGCGAGCTCGCTCCTACAGGCACAGTTCAAGGCTTGGCAGTGAACAACGCCCCCTCTTCGCCGGCCGCAGCATGAGCGGCTCTTCGTAGGAGCGAGCTTGCTCGCGAACCTCGCCGGGCACCCACGGCATCAAGCGGTTCGCGAGCGAGCTCGCTCCTACAGGTACAGTTCAAGGCTTGGCAGTGAACAACGCCCCTCTTCGCCGAGCCGCAGCATGAGCGGCTCTTCGTAGGAGCGAGCTTGCTCGCGAACCTCGCCGGGCCCCATGGCATCAAGCGGTTCGCGAGCGAGCTCGCTCCTACAGGTACAGTTCAAGGCTTGGCAGTGAACAACGCCCCCTCTTCGCCAGGCCGTAGCATGAGCGGCTCTTCGTAGGAGCGAGCTTGCTCGCGAACCTCGCCGGGTACCCACGGCATCAAGCGGTTCGCGAGCGAGCTCGCTCCTACAGGTACAGTTCAAGGCTTGCCAGTGAACAATGCCCCCTCTTCGCCGAGCCGCAGCATGAGCGGCTCTTCGTAGGAGCGAGCTTGCTCGCGAATCTCGCCGGGCACCCAGGGCATCAGGCCGTTCGCGAGCGAGCTCGCTCCTACAGGTACAGTTCAAGGTTTGGCAGTGAACAACGCCCCCTCTTCGACGGGCCGCAGCATGCGCGGCTCTTCGTAGGAGCGAGCTTGCTCGCGAACCTCG
>NZ_JBLUQA010000015.1:0-136001 GCF_048068295.1 Pseudomonas sp. NY15435 | reverse complement strand
CGCCGCCACGGCCTGTTCGACCTGATTCACGCTGTCCTGCGCCTGGCGGTGGCTGTTGCTCATGGCGCCGACTACATCGCGGGTGCCGTTCTGCAGGCCTTCGATGACCTGACGGATTTCCTCCACCGAATCCTGGGTGCGCTTGGCGAGGTTGCGCACCTCGTCGGCAACCACCGCAAAGCCACGACCCGCTTCACCGGCACGGGCCGCTTCGATGGCCGCGTTGAGTGCCAGCAGGTTGGTCTGTTCGGCGATGCCACGGATCACTTCCAGCACCGAGCCGATCTGCTCGCTGCTCGCGGCCAAACCTTCCACCTGACTCATGGCGCTGCTCATGTCGCTGGCCAGTTCGTCGATCAGGCGGGTGGTGTTGTCGATCACGCTGAGGCCGTCGCGGGTCGCACCGTCGGCGCCGCGCGCGGCGTCGGCGGCCATGGCAGCGCTGTTGGCGACGTCATGGGCGGTGGCGCTCATCTCCTGGGAGGCGGTGGCGACCTGGTCGACTTCGCGGAATTGCTGCTGCATGCCGGCGCTGGTCTGGCTGGCGATTTCCGAAGACTGGTCGGCGGTGGCGCGGGCGTCGTGCACCGAGGATTTCACGTCGCGGATGATTGGCTGCAGCTTGTCGAGGAAGCGGTTGAACCAGCCGGCCAGCTCGCCGAGCTCATCCTTGCCGGCGTAGTCCAGGCGTTTGGTCAGGTCGCCCTCGCCGCTGGCGATGTTGCGCAGCATGGCGGCGACGTTGAGGATCGGGCGGGTCACGCCGCGCGCGGTGAGCCACATGGCGAACAGCCCGATCAGGATGGCGATAAGACCGAAGCCGAGCTGCGAGACGGTGCCCTGCACGCGCTGGTTATCCAGCTCGTTCTGCAACTCGATGGCCGGGCCGAGCAGGACATTCTGCGGGACTTCCAGCAGCACGCCCCAGGGCTTGGAGCCGGGAATCGGTTGCAGCGGCTCGACGACGCGCAGTTGGTCGTCGTGGCGGAACACCTGCTCATGGTTGGCAGCAATAGCCTGCAGCAGCTCCGCACCTTGTTTCGGGTAGACCTCCTGTAGCTTCTTGCTCAGTTTGGAGACATCGGCGCTATGGCCGGCGAGCAGGCCGGCGGCGCTGACGATGCTGACGCGGCCCTGGCCGTCATAGAGTTCCTGGCTGCCCTCTACGGCGATTTCCTGGAGCTTCTCCATGCTGATGTCCAGGCCCATGACGCCGATGACCTTGCCGTCGAGTTCCAGCGGGAAGGCGATGCTGGTCATCAGCATCTTCTTCTTGCCCACTTCATCGAAGTACGGGTCGAGCACGCAGGGCTGTCCGGTCGTCTTGGGGCAGGTGAACCAGGCGTTGTAGGCGCTGCCGCTGGGACCGGGGCTGGTGTCCTGCAGCAGCGACTCGGCCATGGCCTCGGATTCCAGGTGGCCCGGCGTTGCCTGGGACCAGTAGATGGAGAAACGACCGGCATCGTTGCTGCCCAGCTCGCTCTGGCCGGCGAAGAGCTTGTCCTTGCCATCCAGCGCGTCGGGTTCGAAGGCGACGTAGAGGCCCAGCAGTTCCGGGTTGCCTTCCAGTGCGGTCTTCACCTGGCGGGTCAGGTCTTCGCGCAGGTCATAGGCATCGAGGAAGCGCTTCTGCGCCTGGTCGCGCAGGAACAGCACCTGACGGGAGAAACCCTTGCCGTACTGGTAGGCATCCATGATGTAGCGCTGGATGCGCATGGCCTGGACTTCGCCACGCGACTGCAGGCGTGCCTTGGCCGCTTCATCGAGCATTTCCGTGCTCGATTGCTTGACCAGTGCGGTGCTGGTTTGTGTGCGGTAGACGGACAGGCCGCAGAGCAGCGAGACGACGCCGAGCAGGCAGAGCCCGGCAAGCAACGTGATCTTCCACTGGATGGAGAGACGGCGCAGCAACATGGAGAGGGGTCCTTGTTTTAACGAAACCTCGGGAATGCCAGGTATATCGGCCTTTCCCGCATCTTCTTGACCCGTGACGGGGCGAAACGCCGGAAAACAGGCGATTCTGGCGTGCCGTTACGACGGGCGGCAGAAAGCCAGGCAAAAAGCGTGCGCACTGCGCAGAAATTCTCGCCAGGCGATTTCGGAAACGTCTTGATTCGACAAGGGTTTTGACACCCCCGCAAGGGTTTGGCAGAGTGCGCGCCTTTTGCCCGCGCGCTGGCGCGGCGATCCGTGAGAGGAGTGGAGTAGATGAATGCGGTGCTGATCGCCATTGGCCTGATGCTGGTGCTGAGCCTGTGTCGCGTGCATGTGGTGGTCGCACTGATCGCCGGGGCCGTTGCTGGTGGCCTGCTCGGCGGCTTGGGCATGGACGGCACGCTCAAGGCGTTCAACGAAGGGCTGGGGGCCGGCGCGACGGTGGCACTGTCCTACGCCATGCTGGGTGCCTTCGCCGTGGCCATCGCGCGCTCCGGAATGGCGCACGCCCTGGCCGATCGCGCCCTGTCGATGCTCGGCCGGCACGAGGCGAACGGTTCCAATGGCTTCAAGTGGATGATGGTCGGCCTGCTGCTGGTGGTGGCGATCTCCTCGCAGAATGTCCTGCCGATCCACATCGCCTTCATTCCGCTGCTGGTGCCGCCGCTGCTCTACGTGCTGACGCGCTTGCAGATCGACCGCCGGCTGATCGCCTGCGTCATCACCTTCGGCCTGATCACGCCCTACATGTTCCTGCCGGTGGGCTTTGGCAATATCTTCCTGAACCAGATCCTGCTGGCCAACGTGGCTCGCGCGGGTGTCGACGTGCAGGGCATCAACGTCACCCACGCCATGCTGATCCCCGCGCTGGGCATGGTCTGCGGCCTGCTGGTCGCGGTGCTCTTCAGCTACCGGCGCAAGCGCGAGTACGACCTGGAGCGCATCGAACAGGCTGAGCGGGTCGACACGCCCTACAGCAAGATGAGCCTGCTGGTGGCTGGCGTCGCGGTGGCAGCGGCCTTTGCCGTGCAACTGCTGCTGGACTCGATGATTCTCGGTGCGCTGGTGGGCTTTCTGGTGTTTTCGCTGTCCGGCGTGGTGCGCTGGAAAGAAGCGGATGATCTGTTCACCGAAGGCATGAAGATGATGGCCATGATCGGCTTCATCATGATCGCCGCCCAGGGCTTTGCGGCGGTGATGACCGCCACCGGGCAGGTCGCCAGCCTGGTGGACAGCGCCGCTGGCTGGATTGGCAGCAGCAAGGCGCTGGGCGCCTTCATGATGCTGCTGGTGGGCCTGCTGGTGACCATGGGCATCGGCTCGTCCTTTTCCACGGTGCCGATCATCGCCGCGATCTTCGTGCCGCTGGCGGTGCACCTGGGCTTCAGCCCGCTGGCCATTGTCAGCATCGTGGGTACGGCGGGCGCACTGGGCGATGCGGGCTCTCCGGCGTCGGATTCCACCCTTGGCCCGACCTCCGGCCTGAACGTCGATGGCCAGCACAACCACATCTGGGACACCGTGGTGCCGACCTTCCTGCACTACAACCTGCCGCTGCTGGCGTTCGGCTGGGTGGCCGCCATGGTGCTCTGAAAAACGGCCAGCAAGGCTTTGGCGCGCGGCAATCGCGCGCTGAAAGTTGCACTTGGCGGGTCAACTGCTGACTAATGAGCAGGTTTATCCATCCTTGGACCCGCTCATGTTCGAATCGAAACTGGAATACCGGACGTTCCTCGCCCTGCTGCTGGTGGTGACACTCGCCTTCGGCTGGATCCTGCTGCCGTTCTACGGGGCAGTCTTCTGGGGCACCATTCTGGCGATCATCTTTGCACCGTTGCAGCGCCGCCTGCGGGTGAAACTCAACGGGCGCAACAATCTCGCCGCGCTGATTTCCCTCGCCGTGTGCTTCCTGATCGTGATCCTGCCGGTGACCTTCATCGCCGGCGCGCTGGTGCAGGAAGGCGCGACCGTCTACCAGCGACTGAAGTCGGGTGAGCTGAATTTCATCTCTTACTATCAGCAGGCGGTCGCCGCGCTGCCGGGCTGGGCCCACCAGTTGCTGGAACGCTTCGATCTGGCTGACCTCTCCAGCCTGCAGGAAAAACTCTCGGCAGGGGCGATGCAGGCCAGCCAACTGGTCGCCACCAAGGCGTTCAGCATCGGCCAGAACACCTTCGAGTTCGTCATCAGCTTCGGCATCATGCTCTACCTGTTGTTCTTCCTCCTGCGCGATGGGCCGACCCTGGGTAAGCGGATCAAGCAGGCTGTGCCGCTGAGTGGGGAACACAAGCAGCACCTGTTCACCAAATTCACCACGGTGATCCGCGCCACGGTAAAGGGCAACATCGCCGTCGCTGCGACCCAGGGCGCGCTGGGTGGGCTGATTTTCTGGTTCCTCGGCATCCAGGGTTCGCTGCTTTGGGGCACGCTGATGGCCTTCCTCTCGCTGCTGCCAGCCATCGGCGCCGGATTGATCTGGGTACCGGTGGCGGCCTACTTCCTGCTCACCGGTGCGATCTGGCAAGGCGTGGTGCTGACGCTGTTCTGCGTCGTGGTGATCGGCCTGGTGGACAACATCCTGCGCCCGATCCTGGTTGGCAAGGACACCAAGATGCCCGACTACGTGGTGCTGATTTCCACCCTTGGTGGCATGTCGCTGTTTGGCCTCAACGGCTTCGTCATCGGGCCGCTGATCGCGGCACTGTTCATGGCGTCGTGGGACCTCTTCACCGGGCGTGAAGGCGAAGCGCCCAAACCGGCGGAGTAGGGCGCCGGACCTGTAGGAGCGAGCTTGCTCGCGAACCGGGCCCCGCAGCGGGTTCTGTTCGCGAGCAAGCTCGCTCCTACGAAAAGCCGAGCCGCGCTAGGAGGAACTCCGGCCAATAAAAAACCCCGCCGAAGCGGGGTTTTTTATTGCCTGTCGATCTTAGCCTGCGATGGCTACCAGGCCGCTGTGCTGGAGGATGTCCAGCAGGGGTTGCGGGTAGACGCCGAGGAAGAAGGCGAGCAGGGCGATGGCTACCAGCATGATGCCGCCGGCGCGCTGGGCCCAGTCCAGGGGCGCGTCGTGGCGCTTCATGTTCGGCTCGACCAGGAACATGGTCACCATTACGCGCAGGTAGTAGAACAGGCCGATGGCGCTGCCCAGTACCAGGGCGCCGACCAGCCACCAGTGCTGGGACTCGACGCCGGTTGCGACGATGTAGAACTTGCCGATGAAGCCGGCGGTCAGCGGGATGCCGGCCAGGGACAGCATCATCACGGTCATCACCGCGGTCAGCACCGGGCGGCGCCAGAACAGGCCGCGGTACTCGAACAGTGCGTCGGCATCGCGGCCGCTGTACGGGGTGGACATCAGGGTGACCACGCCGAAGGCGCCCAGGGTGGTGACGACGTAGGTGGTCAGGTAGACGCCGACCGCTTCCACGGCCAGGCCCTTGCTCGCCACCAGGGCGATCAGCAGGTAGCCGAAGTGGGCGATGGACGAGTAGCCCAGCAGGCGCTTGATGTTGCTCTGGGTCAGCGCCAGCAGGTTGCCGATCAGGATCGAGGCGATGGCAATGACCGCGATGGCGTCATGCAGCAGACCGTTGTTCAGGGCCGCCGGAGCGATCTGGAACAGGCGCAGCAGCACGGCGAACACGGCGACCTTGGCGGTAGTGGCCAGGAAGGTGGCAACCGGGGCCGGGGCGCCTTCGTAGACGTCCGGGGTCCACAGATGGAACGGCGCGAGGGACAGCTTGAAGCCCAGGCCGACGACCATCATGCCGACGCCGATGGACAGCAGCGGGCCATGGCTGGTGCCTTCCGCCAGCGATGCACCGATAGCCGAGAAGCCCAGGCTGCCGGATTCGGCATAAAGCAGGGCCATGCCAAACAGCAGGAACGCGGAACCAGCGGCGGACAGTACGGTGTACTTGATGCCCGCTTCCAGGGTGCGCTTGTTGAAGAAGGCGTAGGCCACCATGCCGTAGACCGGCACCGACAGCAGTTCCAGGCCGATGAACAGACCGGCCAGGTTCTGCGCGCTGACCAGTACCAGGCCGCCCGCGGTAGAGAGCAGCAGGAGCAGGTACAGTTCCTCGCGGTTGCCCGGGAAGCTTTCCATATAGGCGTGGGCGAGGGTGGTGCAGGCCAGGGCGCCGATCAGGATCAGGGCCATGTAGAAGCAGGCGAAGTTGTCGACCACCATGAGCGGGGTGACTTCGATCGGGGTGACTTTCAGCACCGGGATGATCGACAGCAGGGCCAGGTTCAGACCGATCACCGAGAGAGTGGCGGTCATCGAGTGGTTACGCTTCCAGGCTACCGCGAGCATCACCACCACCAGGGTGGCGCTGGTGATGAGCAGTGGCAGGAGCGCGATGAAGTGTTGAATCGTGAAGGTCATTTCGCGCTTACCGTGCTGCCAGAGTGGAGAGGGCGGCACCCAGCCATTGCTGGACGCCGTGCATGGTTGCCGCGGAGGTGTCGAGGACCGGCTGCGGGTAGACGCCGAGCACGATCAGCAGCACCGCCAGGCCGAGCACCATGAGCAGCTCGCGGGCGTTCAGGCCGGCGATGGCGGTGTCGGACTTGGCCGGGCCGAAGTAGGCGCGGTGGATCATGATCAGCGAGTAGACCGAGCCGAACACCAGGCCGAAGGTGGCGATCACGGTGATCACCGGAACGACCTTGAAGCTGCCCAGCAGGATCAGGAATTCGCCGACGAAGTTGCCGGTGCCCGGCAGGCCCAGCGACGCGGTGGCGAAGAACAGGGCCACGGCCGGCAGGTACGGGATGCGCGACCACAGGCCGCCCATCTTGCGCATGTCACGGGTGTGCAGGCGCTCGTACAGTTGGCCACACAGGATGAACAGCGCAGCGGCGGAGAGGCCGTGGGCGATCATCTGCACCACTACACCCTGCAGCGCCTGCGGGCTGCCGGAGTAGATGCCGATCATCACGAAGCCCATGTGCGACACGGAGGAGTAGGCCACCAGGCGCTTGATGTCGGTCTGCGCGAACGACAGGAAGGCGCCGTAGAAGATGCCGATCAGACCCAGGGTCATGGCGATCGGGGCAAACTCGGCCGAGGCATTGGGGAACAGCGGCAGGGCAAAGCGGATCAGGCCGTAGGCGGCGGTCTTCAGCAGGATGCCGGCCAGGTCCACGGAGCCAGCGGTCGGCGCCTGGGCGTGGGCGTCGGGCAGCCAGGAGTGCACCGGCACAACCGGCATCTTCACCGCGAAGGCGACGAAGAAGCCGAGCATCAGGATCCACTCGGTGTGCGGCGGCAGCTGGGTTTTCAGCAGGTCGGCGTAGTTGAAGGTCAGCACGCCGGTGCTGTTGTAGTGCACGAATACCAGACCCAGGATCGCCACCAGCATCACCAGGCCGCTGGCCTGGGTGAAGATGAAGAACTTGGTGGCGGCGTAGATGCGGGTCTTCTTGCCATCGTCCGAGCTATGACCCCAGAGCGCGATGAGGAAGTACATCGGCACCAGCATCATTTCCCAGAAGAAGAAGAACAGGAACAGGTCGACGGCGAGGAACACGCCGATCACACCGCCCAGAATCCAGAGCAGGTTCAGGTGGAAGAAGCCGATGCGGCGCTGGATCTCGTTCCACGAGCAGAGGACGGACAGCACGCCGAGCAGGCCGGTCAACGCGACCATCAGCAGGGACAGGCCGTCCATTGCCAGGTGGAAGCTGATGCCGAAACGCTCGATCCAGGACAGCTTGAATTCCAGTGTCCACTGCGGCTCGCCACCCGGCGCCGGGGCCAGTTGGAAGTCGCCGGTGTGCCACACCCACAGGCTCAGGGCCAGGGTGAGGACCATCGATCCCAGGGCGACCCAGCGGGGCAGGGTCTTGCTGGTGTACTCGGCGATCCAGCAAAGGAAGCCGCCGATGAAGGGGATCAGGATTAGCCAGGGCAGAATCATGTCGGGCTCAATCTCTTTCGTGAATTCATTAAGCCAGCAGCAGCGCGCCGAGGAGCAGCGCGGCGCCACCCACCAGGGAAGCGGCGTACCAACGCAGGCGGCCGTTCTCGGTGAGGCTGAGGAGTTTGTTGCCACCGCGGGCGGTGAGCGGGACCAGGACCAGGGTCTTGTCGATCGGGTCCGCGGCCAGCAGGCGGCAGATCAGCAGGTAGGGTTTCACGAACAGCTTGTCGTACAGCCAGTCGAAGCCCCAGGCGTGGTACCACCAGGTGCCGAAGAAACGGCCCGGTGCGCTCTGGGCGACGGCGCTGACGAAGCGGCGCTTGCCGAGGAACAGCAGGCCCGCCAGCAGGATACCGGCGATGGCGATGGCGCCCGAGGCGATTTCCAGGCTGTGCTTGGCTTCACCACCGGCATGACCGGCGCTTTCCGGCAGGACGCCGGCCAGCGGCGGAGTGATCAGCGCGCCGATGAAGGTGGAGAGCACAATCAGGACACCCAGCGGCAGCCAGTGGCTGATGCCATGGCCAGCGTGCGCTTCGGTCTTCGCTTCGCCGTGGAAGGCGATGAAGATCAGGCGGAAGGTGTACAGCGAGGTCATGAACGCACCGACGAGCCCTGCGATCAGCAGGTTCTGGTGACCGCTGGCGAAGGCTTCCCAGAGGATCTCGTCCTTGGAGTAGAAGCCGGCGGTCAGGAAGGGCAGGGCGGACAGAGCGGCACCACCGATCACGAAGCTCGCGTAGGCCAGCGGCAACTTCTTCCACAGGCCGCCCATCTTGAAGATGTTCTGCTCGTGGTGGCAGGCGACGATCACCGCACCCGAAGCAAGGAACAGCAGGGCCTTGAAGAAGGCGTGGGTCATCAGGTGGAAGATCGCGCCACCCCAGGCGCCAACGCCCAGGGCCAGGAACATGTAGCCGATCTGGCTCATGGTCGAGTAGGCGAGGATGCGCTTGATGTCGGTCTGCACCAGCGCGGCGAAGCCGGCCAGTACCAGGGTCACGGCGCCAATGATGCCGACCAGCTCCAGGACGTTCGGAGCCAGCTCGAACAGGCCGTGGCAGCGGGCGATCAGGTAGACGCCCGCGGTCACCATGGTGGCGGCGTGGATCAGCGCGGAGACCGGGGTCGGGCCGGCCATCGCGTCGGCCAGCCAGGTCTGCAGCGGCAGCTGGGCGGATTTGCCGACGGCGCCGCCGAGCAGCATCAGGGTCGCCAGGTTGATCCACAGGTCGCCCTTGGCGAAGTGCTGCGGAGCCAGGACCAGCAGTTCCTGGATGTTCAGCGTGCCCAGGTGCTGGAACAGGATGAACATGCCGATGGCGAAGAACACGTCACCCACGCGGGTCACGATGAAGGCCTTCAGCGCTGCGTTGCCGTTCGGTACGTGGTTGTAATAGAAACCGATCAGCAGGTAGGAGCACAGGCCCACGCCTTCCCAGCCGAAGTACATGAACAGCAGGTTATCGCCCAGCACCAGGAACAGCATGCTGGCAATGAACAGGTTGGTGTACGCGAAGAACCGCGAGTAGCCGGTTTCACCGCGCATGTACCAGGAGGCGAACAGGTGGATCAGGAAGCCGACACCGGTGACCACGCCGAGCATGGTGACCGAGAGGCCGTCCAGGTACAGGGTGAAGTTGGTTTTGAAATCGCCAACGCTCATCCATTGCCACAGCACCAGGCTGTAGGCGCCACCTTCGGGCGGGTTGCTGTGGAAGCTCCAGATCGCCCAGAAGGCGGAGAGGGCCGCCAGGCCCACGGAGCCGACACCGACCAGTGCCGAGAGATTTTCCGACCACTTGCCGCGCGAGAACGAGAGCAGCAGGAAGCCGACCAGGGGGAACAGGAAAGTAAGGGGCAGCAGGTTCATCCGCGCATCTCGCTGGCAGCGTCGATATCGAGGGTATGGAAGCGGCGATACAGCTGGAGCAGGATCGCCAGGCCAATGCTGGCCTCGGCCGCAGCCAGGCTGAGCACCAGGATGAACATCACCTGGCCGTCAGGCTGGCCCCAGCGGGCGCCACCGACCACGAAGGCCAGAGCAGCGGCGTTCATCATCACTTCCAGGCTCATCAGTACGAACAGGATGTTGCGTCGTACCATCAGGCCCACCAGGCCGAAGCAGAACAGCACACCGGCGAGCGCCAGTCCGTGTTCGAGAGGGATTGCATTCATGGTGTTAGTCCTTCGCTTCGTGGCGGCCGAGGTGGTAGGCGGCGACCAGTGCCGCCAGCAGCAGCATCGAGGCCAGTTCGACGACCAGCAGGTACGGGCCGAACAGGCTGATGCCCACGGCCTTGGCGTCCACGGTGGTGTGGCCGATGCCGATACCGCTCGGGGTGCGCGAGAGCATCCACAGCAGTTCGACCAGCAGCACGGCAGCCAGGGCGCCGGGGCCGATCCAGACACCGGGCTTGAGCCACTTGCGCTCCTGCTCGGCAATCGCCGGGCCGAGGTTGAGCATCATGACCACGAAGACGAACAGCACCATGATCGCGCCGGCGTAGACGATGATTTCCAGGGCGCCGGCGAACGGAGCGCCGAGGCTGAAGAAGGTCATCGATACCGCCAGCAGCGAAATGATGAGGTAGAGCAGGGCATGCACCGGGTTGCTGTTGGTGATGACCCGGAAGGTTGCCAGCACGGCGACGCCGGCGGCGAAGTAGAAAGCGAATTCCACGCGACGTCTCCTTACGGCAGCAGGCTCTTGACGTTGATCGGTTCGGCCTCGTTCTGCGCGGCGCCTTTCGGCTTGCCGGCGATGGCCATGCCGGCAACGCGGTAGAAGTTGTAGTCCGGGTTCTTGCCGGGGCCGGAGATCAGCAGGTCTTCCTTCTCGTAGACCAGGTCCTGGCGCTTGAACTCACCCATCTCGAAATCCGGGGTCAGCTGGATCGCGGTGGTCGGGCAGGCTTCTTCGCACAGGCCGCAGAAGATGCAGCGGGAGAAGTTGATGCGGAAGAACTCGGGGTACCAGCGACCGTCTTCGGCCTCGGCCTTCTGCAGGGCGATGCAGCCAACCGGGCAGGCTACTGCGCACAGGTTGCACGCCACGCAGCGCTCCTCGCCGTCGGGGTCGCGGGTGAGGACGATGCGGCCGCGGTAGCGCGGCGGCAGGTACACGGCCTCTTCCGGGTATTGCAGGGTGTCACGCTTGCGGAAGGCGTGACCGAAGATCATCACCAGGCTGCGCAGCTGGGTGTAGGTGCCGTGCACCACGTCGAAAATGTACTTGATCATGGTCGTACTCCTTACTGGGTCGCCAGCACGACAGCGCCGGTCACCAGCAGGTTGATCAGAGTCAGCGGGAGGCAGAACTTCCAGCTGAAGGCCATCACCTGGTCATAGCGCGGGCGTGGGATGGAAGCCCGCAGCAGAATGAACATCATGATGAAGAAGCCGGTTTTCAGGGCGAACCAGAAGAACGGGATCTGCGGCAGGATGCCGAAGGGACCGTGCCAGCCGCCGAAGAACAGGGTCGCCAGCAGCGCGGACACCAGCACGATGCCGATGTACTCGCCGACGAAGAACATGCCCCATTTCATGCCGGCGTACTCGATGTGGTAACCGTCGGCCAGTTCCTGCTCGGCTTCGGGCTGGTCGAACGGGTGACGGTGAGTCACGGCGACGCCGGCGACGAAGAAGGTCATGAAGCCAAAGAACTGCGGGATGATGAACCACATGTGCTCGGCCTGGTAATCGACGATGTCGCGCAGGCTGAACGAACCGACCTGGGCGACGATGCCCATCAGCGACAGAGCCAGGAACACCTCGTAGGAGATGGTCTGGGCCGACGCGCGCAGGCTGCCGAGGAGGGCGAACTTGTTGTTGCTCGACCAGCCGGCGAACAGCACCGCGTAAACGGTCAGGCCGGCCATGGCGAAGAAGAACAGGATGCCGATGTTCAGGTCCGCCACGCCCCAGGTCGGGGTGATCGGGATGACAGCGAAGGCCACCAGCAGCGCACCCATGGCAATCATGGGCGCGAGGGTGAAGATCATCTTGTCGGCGAACGGCGGGGTCCAGTCTTCCTTGAAGAACATCTTCAGCATGTCGGCGCCGAGCTGGAAGGCACCGAAGGGGCCGACCCGGTTCGGACCGTAACGGTCCTGCCAGAGGCCGAGCAGACGACGCTCGACCCAGCTGAGCAGCGCGCCGCAGACGACCACGGCGAGCAGGATGACGATGGCCTTGATGACTTCGATGATGATGTCGACGACGGCGGGTGTCAGCCAGCTCATGCTCATCAAACTCATTGCGCAGCCTCCTGCAGACCTTCAGCCACGGCGCCGATGACACCGGCGGGAATGCCTTGCAGACCGATCGGCAGAGCGACCAGACCGGCGCCAAGCTCTTCGCTCACACGCAGCGGCAAACGCAGTTCCTGGCCCTTGACGGTCAGGCGGATGATTGCACCTTCGTTGACGCCCAGGCGGTCAGCCTCGGCCTTGGCCAGGGTGACGTAGGTCTGCGGGATGCGTTCCTGCACCGGAGCGGCTTTCGAGGAGTTCTCTTCGCTGCCGAACAGGTGATAGAAGGGCACCACCTTGAACTGGCTGGCGGCAGTGTGGAACGGCGCAGGAATCTCGCTGAACCACAGGGCCTCGCCCTTGGCCTCGATCAGGCGTACGCCCGGATCGCCGGCACGCAGGTGGCCACCGACTTCGTCCTGGAACTTGTTCCAGGCCTGCGGGGAGTTCCAGCCCGGAGACCAGGCGAACGGAATCTGCTGACGAGGTTCGCTGCTGCCGGCGTAACCTTCCATGGAGAAGGCGAACGCGGAGTCGATGTCCTGCGGCTGACGCGGCTCGCTGACATTGATGTTGGCGCGCATCGAGGTACGGCCGGAGTAGCGGTGCGGTTCGCGCGCCAGCTTCAGGCCCTTGATGCGGAACGCGGCGTTCGGCGCGGCTTCGCGGATGCCGGCCAGTTGCGGCTTGGCGGCGACGACGGCGTCGATCACGTGGTCCAGCTGGGTCCAGTCGACACGCTTGCCTTCCAGGGTACTGTGCAGGGCGTGCAGCCAGCGCCAGCCTTCGCGGACCAGGTTGTCGGCGTTGTAGTAGGTCGGGTCAAAGACCTGGAAGAAGCGCTGGGCGCGACCTTCCTGGCTGACCAGGGTGCCATCGCCTTCGGCGAAGCTGGCGGCCGGCAGCAGGACGGTGGCCTTGGCGCTGGTGGCGGTCTGCTGGTGATCGGCGACGACGACGATCTTCGCAGCGGCCAGGGCAGCATCGACAGCGGCGGCGTCGGCGCGGCGGTACAGGTCGTTCTCCAGGATCACCACGGCATCGGCGGCGCCGGAGGTCAGCTGCTCGAGAGCGGCTTCCACGGAGTCACCGCCGAAGAGGGCCAGGCCCAGGCTGTTGGCTTCCGGAACCACCAGACTCAGGGAGCCATTCTTCTCGCGGTTCTTCAGCGCGCTGGCGATGTTGGCCGCGGCTTCGATCAGGGCGTTGCTGCCCAGCGAGGTGCCGGAGATGACCAGCGGACGCTTGGCGGCGACCAGGGCATCGGCGATGCGCTGGGCGAGGGCGGCGGCTTCGGCGTCGAGGCCGGCAACGGCCGGGGCGCTGGAATCGATGGCGTGGGCCACGGCAAAGCCCAGGCGAGCCAGGTCTTCGGTGGCGGCGTGCACGCACTCGGCGGCGACATCGTCCAGGCGGGTTTCATCGAGGCTGGCGATGAACAGCGGGTTCATCTCGTGCTGGGCGATGGTCTTCACCGCGGCGTCGAGCCACGGCTGGATCTTCATCGCGGCGGCCATGTCCTCGCCCTTGCCTTTTACCGACTGGCGCAGGGCCAGGGCGATACGGGCAGCGGTCTGGGTCAGGTCTTCGCCGAGCACGAATACCGCGTCGTGGTCTTCGATGTCACGGATGGTCGGCACCGGCAGCGGGCCGTCCTGCATGACTTTCAGCACCAGCTGCAGGCGTTGCAGTTCGTCAGCGCAGATGCCGCTGTAGAAGTTCTGCGCGCCGACCAGTTCGGCCAGGGCGTAGTTGCTTTCCAGGCTGGCACGTGGCGAACCGATGCCGATGACCTTGCGGCCCTTGAGCAGGGCTGCGGTCTGGTCCAGGGCGCCATCCAGCGAGAGCTTCTGCTTGCTCAGCATCAGCTGCGGCTGACGCGGGCGGTCTTCGCGGTTGACGTAGCCGTAGCCGAAGCGGCCGCGGTCGCACAGGAAGTAGTGGTTCACCGAGCCGTTGTAGCGGTTCTCGATGCGGCGAATTTCACCGTAGCGCTCGCCGGGGCTGATGTTGCAGCCGCTGGAGCAGCCATGGCAGATGCTCGGGGCGAACTGCATGTCCCACTTGCGGTTGTAGCGCTCGGAGTGGGTCTTGTCGGTGAACACGCCGGTCGGGCAGACCTCGGTCAGGTTGCCGGAGAATTCGCTCTCCAGTACACCGTCCTCGATCCGGCCGAAGTAGACGTTGTCGTGCGCGCCGTAGACGCCCAGGTCGGTGCCGCCGGCGTAGTCCTTGTAGTAACGGACGCAGCGGTAGCAGGCGATGCAGCGGTTCATCTCGTGGGCGATGAACGGGCCGAGCTCCTGGTTCTGGTGGGTGCGCTTGGTGAAGCGGTACCGGCGCTGGTTGTGGCCGGTCATCACCGTCATGTCCTGCAGGTGGCAGTGACCGCCTTCCTCGCAGACCGGGCAGTCGTGCGGGTGGTTGGTCATCAGCCATTCGACGACGCTGGCGCGGAACTGCTTGGCCTCTTCGTCTTCGATGGAAATCCAGGTGTTGTCGGTGGCGGGAGTCATGCAGGACATGACGAGACGACCGCGTTTGTCGTTCTCGTCGGTGTACTGCTTGACCGCGCACTGGCGGCATGCGCCGACGCTTCCGAGCGCCGGGTGCCAGCAGAAGTAGGGGATGTCGAGACCGAGGGAGAGACAGGCCTGCAACAGGTTGTCCGCTCCATCGACTTCTAACGTCTTGCCGTCTACGTGGATCGTGGCCATGGGTCTAAGTCTTCGTTGGCCCGTTGTCAGCGGGCGTGGCTAATAGAAATCACGGTTTCATCGGGCCGGCGGCACGCCGCGGCACTGCAACGAAACAACGCCGGGCGCAGCGCCCGGCGATCAAAGCATCAAGCGCCGACGGTCTGCGGTGCTTGTACGGCCTGAGCCTGGCGGGAAATGCCCGCTTCGAACTCAGGACGGAAATACTTCAGTGCGCTGCCCAGCGGCTCGACGGCACCCGGTGCGTGGGCACAGAAGGTCTTGCCCGGGCCGAGGAAGTTGACGAGCTGTTCGAGGGTTTCCAGGTCGCCCTGGGCACCTTCGCCTTTCTCCAGCGCGCGCAGTACCTTCACGCTCCACGGCAGGCCGTCGCGGCACGGAGTGCACCAGCCGCACGATTCGCGGGCGAAGAACTCTTCCATGTTGCGCAGCAGGGAGACCATGTTGACGCTGTCGTCCACCGCCATGGCCAGACCGGTACCCATACGGGTGCCAACCTTGGCGACGCCGCCGGCGTAGAACAGCGCGTCCAGGTGTTCCGGCAGGAGGAAGCCGGTACCGGCACCGCCCGGCTGCCAGGCCTTGAGCTTGTAGCCATCGCGCATGCCGCCGGCGTAGTCCTCGAACAGCTCGCGGGCCGGAAGGCCAAAGGGCAGTTCCCAGATGCCGGGGTTCTTCACCTTGCCGGAGAAGCCCATGAGCTTGGTGCCCATGTCTTCGCTGCCCGGACGGGCCAGGCCCTTGTACCAGTCCACGCCGTGCTCGACGATCGCCGGGACGTTGCACAGGGTCTCGACGTTGTTCACGCAGGTCGGCTTGCCCCAGACGCCAACGGCGGCGGGGAAGGGCGGCTTGGAGCGCGGGTTGGCGCGACGGCCTTCCAGCGAGTTGATCAGCGCAGTCTCTTCACCGCAGATGTAGCGGCCGGCGCCGGTGTGCACGAACAGCTCGAAATCGAAGCCGCTGCCGAGGATGTTCTTGCCCAGCAGGCCGGCGGCCTTGGCTTCCTCGATGGCGCGGTTCAGGTTGCGAGCCGCGTCGACGTACTCGCCGCGCAGGAAGATGTAGCCGCGGTAGGCCTTGAGGGCGCGCGCGGAGATCAGCATGCCTTCCACCAGCAGGTGCGGCAGCTGCTCCATGAGCATGCGGTCCTTCCAGGTGTTGGGCTCCATCTCGTCCGCGTTGCACAGCAGGTAGCGGATGTTGAGGGATTCGTCCTTGGGCATCAGGCCCCACTTCACGCCGGTGGGGAAGCCCGCACCGCCGCGGCCCTTGAGGCCGGAGTCCTTGACGGTCTGGACGATGTCGTCGGTGGCCATCTGCGCCAGCGCCTTGCGCGCGGCGGCATAGCCATTCTTCGACTGGTACTCCTCCAGCCAGACCGGAGCGCCGTCGTCACGCAGGCGCCAGGTCAGCGGATGGGTTTCGGCCGCGCGCGCGGTGCGGTTGGGCGTGCCGTAGGAGGTGAGGCGACTCATGCGTAGGCCTCCAGCAGTTTGGCGACGCCGTCGGGACGCAGGTCGCCGAAGGTGTCGTCATCGATCATCATCGCCGGTGCCTTGTCGCAGTTGCCCAGGCAGCACACCGGCAGCAGGGTGAAGCGGCCGTCGGCGGTGGTCTGGCCGAGGCCGATGCCCAGCTGCTTCTGGATCTCGCCAACCACGGACTCGTGGCCGCCGATGTAGCAGACCATGCTGTCGCAAACGCGGATGATGTGGCGGCCGACCGGCTGGCGGAAGATCTGGCTATAGAAGGTAGCCACGCCTTCGACGTCGCTGTCGGGGATGCCGAGGATGTCGGCAATCGCCGGGATGGCACCGTCCGGCACCCAGCCGCGCTGCTTCTGGACGATCTTCAGGGCTTCGATGGACGCCGCGCGGGAGTCCTCGTAGTGATGCATTTCGTGCTCGATGGCCGAGCGCTCGGTTTCGCTGAGTTCGAAACGATCAGTCTGGATAAGGGTACTCATGATCAGCGGTCCACGTCGGCCATAACGAAGTCGATACTGCCCAGATAGGCGATCAGGTCAGCGATCATGCTGCCGTTGATCACCGACGGAATCTGCTGCAGGTGCGGGAAGCTGGGCGTCCGGATGCGGGTCCGGTAGCTCATGGTGCTGCCATCGCTCGTCAGGTAGTAGCTGTTGATGCCCTTGGTCGCTTCCACCATCTGGAAGGCTTCGTTGGCCGGCATGACCGGGCCCCAGGAAACCTGCAGGAAGTGGGTGATCAGGGTTTCGATGTGCTGCAGCGTGCGCTCTTTGGGCGGCGGCGTGGTCAGCGGGTGGTCGGCCTTGTACGGGCCTTCGGGCATGTTCTTCAGGCACTGCTCGATGATGCGCAGGCTCTGGCGCATTTCACCCATCTTGACCATGCAGCGGTCGTAGGCGTCGCCGTTGGCCGCCAGCGGCACTTCGAACTCGAAGTTCTCGTAGCCGGAGTAGGGGCGGGCTTTACGCAGGTCGAAATCACAGCCGGTGGCGCGCAGGCCGGCGCCGGTGGTGCCCCATTCCAGCGCTTCCTTGGTGTTGTACTGGGCAACGCCGATGGTACGGCCACGCAGGATGCTGTTCTTCAGGGCGGCGGTTTCGTACTCGTCCAGGCGCTTGGGCATCCAGTCGAGGAATTCGCGGACCAGCTTGTCCCAGCCGCGCGGCAGGTCGTGGGCGACGCCACCGATGCGGTACCAGGCCGGGTGCAGGCGGAAGCCGGTGATGGCTTCGACGACCTTGTAGGCGCGCTGGCGGTCGGTGAAGGTGAAGAACACCGGGGTCATCGCACCCACGTCCTGGATGTAGGTACCCAGGTAGAGGAGGTGGTTCAGGATGCGGAAGAACTCCGACATCATGATGCGGATGACGTCAACGCGCTGCGGCACCTTAATGCCGGCGAGCTTCTCGACCGAGAGCACGTACGGCAGGTTGTTCATTACACCGCCGAGGTAGTCGATACGGTCGGTGTAGGGGATGAAGCTGTGCCAGGACTGACGCTCGGCCATCTTCTCGGCGCCACGGTGGTGGTAGCCGATCTCCGGAACGCAGTCGAGGATCTCTTCACCATCCAGCTGCAGGATGATGCGGAACGCACCGTGCGCGGAAGGGTGGTTCGGGCCGAGGTTGAGGAACATGAAGTCCTCGTTCTCGCCGTGGCGCTTCATGCCCCAGTCTTCGGGCTTGAAGCGCAGGGCTTCCTGCTCGAGGTCCTGCTTGGCGGCGGACAGCGCGTAGGGATCGAACTCGGTGGCGCGCGCCGGGTAGTCCTTGCGCAGCGGGTGACCTTCCCAGGTCGGCGGCATCAGCATGCGGGTCAGGTGCGGGTGACCATTGAAGGTGATCCCGTACATGTCCCAGACCTCACGCTCGTACCAGTTGGCGTTCGGCCAGATACGGGTGGCGGTGGGCACGTTGAGGTCGCCTTCGGACAAGGCGACCTTGATCATCACGTCACTATTACGCTCGAGCGACATCAGGTGGTAGAACACGCTGAAGTCGGCGCCCGGCAGGCCGCGACGGTGGGTGCGCAGGCGCTCGTCCACGCCGTGCAGGTCATAGAGCATGACGTACGGCTTGGGCACATTGCGCAGGAAGGTGAGGACGTCGATCAGGCGCTCACGGGCAACCCACAGCACCGGCATGCCGGTGCGGGTGGCCTGGACGGTGAAGGTCTCGGCGCCAAAGCGGGAATTCAGTTCGACGACGATATCTTGGTCGTCTGCCTTGTAAGGCGGGATGTACAGAGCGGAGTCTGCATTCATAGTCTTTAAGTCACTCGGTCAACGGTGGAGTGAAAACGGGCCTCTCGTGGAGGGCCGGATCACACTTCGTCGGGGCTGCGCAGGTTGGTGACCGCAATGCGCTGTTCGCGCTTGAGATCCTTCTGGGCAGGCATGTCGGCGCGATAGACGCCTTGATCGCCTACAACCCAGGACAACGGACGACGCTCCTGGCCGATGGATTCCTGCAGCAGCATCAGGCCTTGCAGGAACGCCTCCGGACGGGGCGGGCAGCCGGGGATGTACACGTCCACGGGGAGGAACTTGTCGACCCCCTGAACGACCGAGTAGATGTCGTACATGCCGCCGGAGTTGGCGCACGACCCCATCGAGATCACCCACTTGGGTTCCAGCATCTGCTCGTACAGGCGCTGGATGACCGGAGCCATCTTGATGAAGCAGGTGCCGGCGATGACCATGAAGTCAGCCTGGCGCGGCGATGCACGGATCACTTCGGCGCCGAAACGGGCGATGTCGTGCGGCGCGGTAAACGCCGTGGTCATCTCCACGTAGCAGCAGGACAGCCCGAAGTTGTACGGCCACAGGGAGTTCTTGCGACCCCAGTTCACCGCACCGTTGAGAACATCCTCGAGCTTGCCCATGAAGATGTTCTTGTGGACCTGCCCTTCGATGAGCGGGTCTTCTACCGTTTCGCGTTCGCCGATCGGGTATTGATCGTTGGGCGCATCCGGATCGATCCGGGTAAGTTTGTATTGCATCGCCAAAGCCTCATTGTTTTAGCTTCGCCTGCCGTGCGCGACGTGCCGCCGGCGCCCAATCGAGCGCGCCGATACGCCACAGGTAGACAAGACCTGCCAACAGAATTGCTATGAAAATGGTTGCCTCGATCAGACCGGCCCAGCCGCTTTCACGGACGGACACTGACCAGGCGAAAAGGAAGAGGGCTTCGACGTCGAAGATCACGAAGAGCATCGCGACCAGATAGAATTTTGCCGACAGACGCAGGCGTGCGCTGCCGGTAGGAACGATCCCCGATTCGAACGGTTCGTTCTTGCTGCGACCAAATGCCTTACTGCCAAGCAGGCTGGAAACCCCTAGCATGAAGGCGAGCAGGCCCAGCACTCCTAAAAGGAAGGCGGCGAGTCCCCAGTGTTGAGCTGCAAGTTCAGCTGGATTGGGCATGCCGATACTCCTTCCTACAAATAACGATTGTCTTGGGTTCCAGGCGCAACGCCTGACTACTGCGAACCCGACAACTCAAGGATAGTGAGCTAAGGGTTCAGGTCATCTTTCCAATTTTATGCCCAAAGCCTTCAGCAAGTAAATTTTTCCAACACAAACAGATGCTTCTATTTCGGGCAAAAGGCTTTTGCATTTCCCGTAGCGCCCTGTTTGCGCGGCTCTGGATGCCTAGTGTGACGGCACTTCGGCTTTGGTCGAATAGTACTTTCGAGGTATTTGCCCGCAATAAATCGACATTCTATAAATGATAAATATTATCATTTGCAGTGTCGTATATCCGTAACTTTACTACATATAAGCGCCGCGGCTTTTATTTCGCCCGGTATCGGACTTCGAATTATTCCTCTGTGAATTCGTTGGTCGCTCAGGTTTCCAGCTGGTTCAATTTCCTTTCCGAACCCACGCCCAGTGCATCTCGCAGCGCACCGGCTCGGCTCCGGAATCGTCCAGAAGCGTGACCTGTACCAGTGCCTCACCTCGATCCTCTTCCAGCATTGCGCGGCGCTGCTCCTGTGTCAGTGTGGCGATGGCGCGCAGGCTGCCGCTAGCCCTCCGCAGATAGTCCACCTTGAGGGTCTTGATCAGTGGCAGCTTGTGGTCCGGCAGGTTCATGCCAACCATGCAGCCGCTGGCGGATTCGGCCAGCAGCGCCATGGCCGCAGCGTGAACGCCGCCGATGTGATTACGGGCGCGGCGGTGGTTGGCCAGGCTCATGCGCACTTCGCTGTCGGAGAGCTTCTGGATGCGCACGCCAGCCGTGCCGGCGAAGCGCACCTGGGAGCAGAACAGTCGGCTGAGCAGTGGCTCGTGAAGACGGCGCGGCAGGCGCTGGATGAACTGGGCGGCGAGTGCGAGGCGGTTGCGCTTGGGCATACCTTTCATGGAGGGGCGTTTCCATTCATATAAAGGAAGCACGAGGCTGGCATGCGGAGGTGAGTCTGCCCTTGGCGGGCGGGGAGAAGATGTCTGGCGGTTCGGCCAAGCGCAAAAAGCAAAACCCCGGCCGAGGCCGGGGTTTCGTTGAGCCTGCCAGCCCCGAGGGGCCGGTGAGCCAGTTCTTAGTGGAACTGGTTCATGGTGTTGTCTTTACCCGAGGCTTTCAGAGCGGCTTCGCCAGCGAAGTACTCTTTGTGGTTGTCGCCGATGTCCGAGCCAGCCATGTTCTGGTGCTTGACGCAGGCGATACCCTGACGCAGTTCCTGACGCTGAACGCCTTTCACGTAGGCCAGCATGCCCTGGTCGGCGAAGTAGCCTTTGGCCAGGTTGTCGGTCGACAGAGCGGCGGTGTGGTAGGTCGGCAGGGTGATCAGGTGGTGGAAGATGCCGGCGTGGGCAGAGCCATCGCGCTGGAAGGTACGGATCTTCTCGTCAGCAACCTGGGCCAGCTCGGTCTCGTCGTACTCGACACTCATCAGCTTGGCGCGGTCGTAGGCGGAAACGTCCTTGCCTTCGGCGACGAATGCATCGAACACCTGCTGGCGGAAGTTCAGGGTCCAGTTGAACGACGGGCTGTTGTTGTACACCAGCTTGGCGTTCGGGATGACCTGACGAATGCGGTCAACCATGCCCTTGATCTGGCCAACGTGCGGCTTCTCGGTTTCGATCCACAGCAGGTCGGCGCCGTTCTGCAGCGAGGTGATGCAGTCGAGGACGCAACGGTCTTCGCCGGTGCCCTTGCGGAACTGGAACAGGTTGGAGGCCAGGCGCTTCGGACGCAGCAGCTTGCCGCCGCGGTTGATCACCACGTCACCGTTCTGCAGCTCGGCAGCGGAAACTTCCTCGCAATCCAGGAAGGAGTTGTACTGGTCGCCCAGGTCGCCCGGCTCTTTGGTCACGGCGATCTGCTTGGTCAGGCCGGCGCCCAGGGAGTCGGTACGAGCGACGATCACGCCGTCGTCAACGCCCAGCTCGAGGAACGCGTAGCGAACAGCGTTGATCTTGGCGAGGAAGTCTTCGTGCGGAACGGTCACTTTGCCGTCCTGGTGGCCGCACTGCTTCTCGTCGGAAACCTGGTTTTCGATCTGGATGCAGCAAGCACCCGCTTCGATCATTTTCTTGGCCAGCAGGTAGGTGGCTTCCGGGTTGCCGAAGCCGGCGTCGATGTCGGCGATGATCGGTACTACGTGAGTTTCGTAGCCGTCGATCTGGGCCTGGATTTCGTCCTGCTTGGCTTTGTCGCCGGCGGCGCGAGCGCTGTCCAGGGCGGTGAAGAGCAGGTCCAGCTCACGGGCGTCAGCCTGGCGCAGGAAGGTGTACAGCTCTTCGATCAGGCCGGAAACGGCGGTTTTCTCGTGCATGGACTGGTCGGGCAGCGGGCCGAAGTCGGAACGCAGCGCGGCAACCATCCAGCCGGACAGGTAGAGGTAGCGCTTGTTGGTGGTCTTCAGGTGCTTCTTGATCGAGATCAGCTTCTGCTGACCGATGAAGCCGTGCCAGCAACCCAGCGACTGGGTGTAGACGGAGGTGTCGGCGTCATACTCGGCCATGTCCTTGCGCATGATGGCCGCAGTGTACTTGGCGATGTCGAGACCAGTCTTGAAGCGGTTCTGAGCGCGCATGCGGGCAACCGACTCGGGGTTGATAGCGCTCCAGCTGTTACCGGTTTTCTCTTTCAGAGCGGCAACGGCCTTGATGTCGTTTTGATAAGCGGACATGGTCAATCCTTCAAAGTATGTGTTTGGTTGAGCACCGACTTACCCACTCAAAACCTGTATCGAAACGGATTTGACTGCGGGTTGCTCGCCGCGGGATGGCGAAGGTACGACCGAAAGAAGGAGTGACGCTGGAGGAGTGGGGTGGCGCGGCGTACAGACGGGTGACTGCAGCGGTGACATCCAGAATCGCTTGCCGGCTCGTGGCAGCCGTTGGGCGATGGTGGACGGCTGAATCCGTCACTTCGTACTGTTGCTTAGGCTTGCTTCCCCGTCCCTCAGGACAACCTCTTGCCAGTCGCAACCTCGTCGATCCGCCTTGTGGGCTTAACAACACGGACCTGCATGGCGGGTGGGCCACTGGCTCGGTCCGAAGGGCTTTGAGGCCCTCTGGTTAGCGGGAGCGAGGCCATCATGCACTTTCAAACGAGCGTTCGTCAAACGTTTTGTAGTGTTTTTTTTGGACTACTACACGAAGGTCTAACGAGGACTGGGAAGTCAGGTACGGAAGGATTAGTCGAGCACTTCGACCTTCACTCGCAGGCTACTGTCGCTGCGGCCCTGGGTGCTGTACTGGCGGGCAAAGCCGCTCTGGGTGCTCTGGTTGCTCTCGCTGACGCCGCCAATCTCGATCCATTGGCCGATCGGGCCGCTGACTCGGGTATCGGTGGAGCTGGTGTTCATCGATCCCTGGTAATTGCCGTTGAAGCGGTCGTTGCGGGTGCTCAGGGTGATATGCACGAGATTGCCGGAGAGGCTCGCGGTCACGTACATGCCCTGGTTGGCGTCGCGGTATTCGGTCTGGCTGTAGACCTGGCCGTAGGGGCCGATGCCGGCGTTGGTCACCGGCTGGCTCTGGCCAACCTGGATGAAGGCGGGTGAGCCTTCGGTGGCGCGGACCTGCTGGGTGCCGCCACCGCGGCTGTTGGTGGAGCGATTGATGATGCGCACCTGGTCGCGACCATTCACTTCGCCGCGGCCGGACTGGATCTCCACGTTGCCAGCGCTGACCGAACCATTCACCGAGTAGCCGCTCTGGCTGCCTTGGCTGCCGTCGACCGTATCGAGACTGATCAGCAACTGGTGTGGGCGGGTATCAAGCTGTTCGAGCACCTGCTGCAGTTCGCGGATCTTCGCCAGTTCGGCATTCACTACCAGTTGGTTGCCGTAGGCGGTAACCCGGCCTTCGTTGCCCAGTACCTGCTGCGCCACCGGCAGCACGTCTTCGGCGGTGCGGTAGTTGAGCGGGATGATCTCGGTGCGCGGCGCGGCAACGGCGCCAAGGCTGAGGGCGCAGGCAAGCATCAGGGTGAGAGGGCGTAGGTTCAAATCAGGAAACTCCGCAGGTTCGGGTCGAGGACGCTGGTGTTCCAGGTCTGTTCGAATTGCGCAATCAGCTGGCGGACGCGGCCGGCGTCGTTGTAGTGCGCGTAGCCGGCATACTCGCCCGGTTCCGGGCGCAGCAGCAGGCCGCAGTCGTCGGCGAGCAGGAAGGCATGTTCCTCGCTCGGGTAGTCGGGGTTTATCCGGCGGATCTGGCAGTAGCTGGACAGTCGGCGGCTGAGGTTGAGCAGGCGATGGCCTTCCTTTACGGCGCGCGTGCTGTCGCGCACCAGGATCATCAGGCGGTTGCGCGGATTGCCCAGCAGCAGTTGGGCGCAGGCTTCCTGGATGCTGCTGTGGTGATACAGCCAGGGTTCCAGGTCGGGGGTATAGAGATAAAGCGCGCGGTGTGCCTGCTGGATCAGCGCCAGGGCGTGGGCGCGAGCGTCGTCAGGCTTGTTGAAGCGATGCAGCCCGTCGCCCTGGCCGAGCCGGAATGGCGCAGGTTCCAGGATGGCGGGCGGCAGTGCTTCGCTGGGCGGGTTGTGGACGGCAAAACGCCCCGGTGACTGAAACTCGATGTCCGGCAGTTCTACCGGGAGGTCGTCTTGGTCCGGGGCGTTATCCATGTCGCTCCTTGCTGGTCGCTGCTCAGGCGCTTTCGCGCACCATGTCCACGTGGGGGAGGCCGGCGTCGAGGAATTCGCCGCTGGCTACCTGGAAGCCTAGCCGTTCGTAGAAGGGAATGGCGTAGACCTGGGCCGTCAGCAACTGGCGCTGCAGCCCCTGGCTTTCTGCCTGCTCGATGGCGGCGCGCATCAGCAGGTCGCCGACCTTCAGGCCGCGCCAGTCCTTGAGGACCGACACCCGGCCGATGTGCCCGTCCGGCAGGAGGCGGGCGGTGCCGATGGCGTAGTCGCCTTCGAAGGCGAGGAAGTGCACGGCTTCGACATCCTCGGCGTCCCATTCGAGTTCCGGCGGGACCGATTGCTCGGCGATGAACACCGCCTCGCGAATGCGCCGCAGATCGGCATTATCCTTTTGCCAGTCCGCGACGCGAACCCTGATCTTGCTACTCATCGGCAAACTCCAGACTGCCCTGTTTGATCAGTTCTCCGATGAGCTTACGCCCATCGTCGTCGGCCAGCCATTGGCCGAGATTCCCTTCGTGCAGCGATTCAGCCGAGCACACCAGCTTGAGCAGATCGCGCAGTTTTTCCGGCAGGACCACGGTCTGGCCGCTGGCGAACAGCAGCAGGCCGACGTCCACTTCGCTCCAGGCCATGCGGGCGCTGGGGTTGCGGATCAGTACCTCGCCGTCTTCGATGGCGGCGGTCAGGTCGTCTTCCTCGATCTCCTCGCCGGCTACCAGTTCCGGATAGCGCGGCTCGGTCATGAACTGGCCGAACCAGGTGAGCAGCAGGCGTTCGTCGCTCATGTGCTCCTGCAGCAGGTTTTTCAGGCGATCAAGGGCGTCGCGCTGGATCTGGTGCTGGTCGAAGTCGCCTTTCATCGCTGCCATTCCGGCGTCGCTGTAGCGCTCCTCGTCGGAAAGGAACTGGGCGAGGAAGTCGGTGAAGTGGGTCAGCACTTCGGCGGCGCTGGGGGCGCGGAAGCCGACCGAGTAGGTCATGCAGTCGTCTTCGGCGATGCCGTAGTGAGCTACGCGCGGCGGCAGGTAGAGCATGTCGCCGGGTTCCAGCACCCAGTCGGCGCTTTCTTCGAATTCGGCGAGGATGCGCAGGTCGGCGTGCGGCAGCATCGGGCTGCTGGCGTCGCAGGTCTGGCCGACTTTCCAGCGGCGGCGGCCGTGGCCCTGCAGTAGGAATACGTCGTAGTTGTCAAAGTGCGGGCCAACGCCGCCGCCGGGAGCGGCGTAGCTGATCATTACGTCATCGATGCGCCAGCTGGGCAGGAACTTGAAGTGTTCCAGCAACTCGGCGACTTCCGGGATGAACTGGTCGACGGCCTGTACCAGCAGGGTCCAGTCGCGCTCGGGCATCTGGCTGAAGGTGTCTTCCTGGAACGGGCCGCGGCGCAGCTCCCAAGGGCTGTCGCCGTGTTCGAGGACGATGCGCGATTCGATCATCTCTTCCAGGGCGAGGCCAGCCAGCTCGTCAGGGTCAAGCGGGCTCTTGAAGTCGGGGATGGCCTGGCGCACCAGCAGGGGCTTTTTCTGCCAGTAGTCGCGGAGGAATTCTTCGGCGCTGATGCCGCCCAAAAGCTGAAGAGGAATAGCAGGATTCATGTGTAAGTCCTTGAAACAAAAACGCCCGGCACAGCCGGGCGTGCAAAGTCAGGGCGAATCTCAGATGCGCTTGGCCTGGGCGGCAGCGTTACCGATGTAGTTCGCGGGAGTCAGTTGCTTCAGCTCGGCCTTGGCTTCTGCCGGCATGTCGAGCCCCTCGATGAACACCTGCAGGGCTTCGGCGCTGATGCCTTTGCCGCGGGTCAGCTCCTTGAGCTTCTCGTAGGGGTTCTCGATGCCGTAGCGGCGCATGACAGTCTGTACCGGCTCGGCCAGGACTTCCCAACAGGCGTCCAGGTCGTCGGCGATGCGTGCGGCGTTCAGTTCCAGCTTGCTGATGCCCTTGAGGCTGGCTTCGTAGGCGATGACGCTGTGTGCGAAGCCGACGCCCAGGTTGCGCAGCACGGTGGAGTCAGTCAGGTCGCGCTGCCAGCGGGAGATCGGCAGTTTGCTGGCCAGGTGCTGGAGCAGTGCGTTGGCGATGCCGAGGTTGCCTTCGGAGTTCTCGAAGTCGATCGGGTTGACCTTGTGCGGCATGGTCGAGGAGCCGATCTCGCCAGCGATGGTCTTCTGCTTGAAGTAGCCCAGGGAGATGTAGCCCCAGATGTCGCGGTCGAAGTCGATGAGGATGGTGTTGAAGCGTGCGACGGCGTCGAACAGTTCAGCGATGTAGTCGTGCGGTTCGATCTGGGTGGTGTAGGGGTTCCAGTTCAGGCCCAGGTCGCCTTCGATGAATTCGCGGGCGTTGGCTTCCCAGTCCACTTGCGGGTAGGCCGACAGGTGGGCGTTGTAGTTGCCCACTGCGCCGTTGATCTTGCCCAGCAGCTCGACCGAAGCAACTTGCTTGATCTGGCGCTCCAGACGGTAGACGACGTTGGCCAGTTCCTTGCCCAGGGTGGTCGGGGAGGCCGGCTGGCCGTGGGTGCGCGAGAGCATCGGCACGTCGGCGAACTTGATCGCGAGCTCGCGGATGGAGTCGGCGATCTGGCGCATCAGCGGCAGCAATACGGTGTCGCGGCCTTCGCGCAGCATCAGGGCGTGGGACAGGTTGTTGATGTCCTCGGAGGTGCAGGCGAAGTGGATGAACTCGCTGACCTTGGCCAGTTCCGGCAGCTTGGCGGCTTGTTCCTTGAGCAGGTATTCCACGGCTTTGACGTCGTGGTTGGTGGTGCGCTCGATGTCCTTGATGCGTTGCGCGTGCTCCAGCTGGAAGTCGTCTGCCAGCTGGTTCAGCAGGGCGTTGGCTTCGGCGGAGAAGGGCGCCACTTCAGGGATGCCGGCATGGGCGGCGAGACGCTGCAACCAGCGAACCTCCACCAGGACGCGGAAACGGATCAGACCGTATTCGCTGAAGATCGGACGCAGGGCGCTGGTTTTGCTGCCGTAACGGCCGTCAACGGGGGAAACCGCGGTAAGGGAGGAAAGCTGCATGGGGGCGTTCTCGTAGCTGTCGGTCAACGAAAAGGGCGCACATCATACACGAATGGCGCGAACCGGTCGCCCTTGCGGCGACCGCAAGGGCGTGTTTCAGCCGCGCAACAGAGGGCGCAGTTCGTTCAGCATTTTCTTCCGGCTGAACAGCATCTGCCAGCGGTTGCCGCCGAGCTGTCGCCACAGGCGCGCGGAGCGGATACCGGCCAACAGCAGGGCGCGGATGCGCGCGGCGTTGGCGTTGATCTGCAGGTGGCGCATGTCGCCATGCACCTGGATGCGCTGGCGGAAGGTGCTTAGGGTGTCCTGGTAGAGGCCCGCGCAGGAGGCGATGACGTTCTCGTGGACCAGGCCGAAGTGCTGCACCTGTTGCTGGATCTGGTCCAGACGGGTGCCCATGATGTCGAGCATGTCGTCGCGCTTGTTCAGCTGGCGTTCCAGGCCGATCAGCGAGAGCGCGTAGCGCAGCGGCTCGCGCTGCAGGCTGTTGGGGTCGCGCTCGAGGGCGCTGACCAGGGCGCGGAAGCCCTCGCGCAGGTTGGCAGTGTCGCCGCCGTAGACGTCGAGGGTGGTCTTCGGGTCGCGCACCAGCAGGCTTCCGAGCATGCAGCCCAGCGGTGCCTCGGGAACCTGGCCGGTGCGGGCCAGGCGGTCTACCAGGGCGGCGGCTTCGAAGACGCCGGAGAGTGCGATGATCTGGTCGTGCAGATCGCTCATGTACGGTCCTTAGCGAACGCGGGTTCTGCGGATTCGATGACACCACCGCCCAGGCAGACTTCGCCGTCATAGAAGACGACGGACTGGCCGGGAGTGACAGCGCGCTGCGGCTCGTCGAAGACGGCACGGTAGCCGTTCTCGGTGCGCTCCAGTACGCAGTCCTGGTCGGCCTGGCGGTAGCGCACCTTGGCGCGCAGGGCCTTGGGCTGGTCCAGGTCGATGGGGTTGACCCAATAGATGTGCGAGGCGTGCAGGGCGCGGGAGAACAGCCACGGATGGTCGTTGCCCTGGCCGACGACCAGGACGTTGCGCGCCAGGTCCTTCTCCAGCACGTACCACGGGCTGTCGTCGGCGTTCTTCAGGCCGCCGATACCCAGGCCCTGGCGCTGGCCGATGGTGTGGTACATCAGGCCGACATGCTTGCCGATGACCTGGCCGTCGGTGGTCTCGATGTCGCCCGGCTGGGCCGGCAGGTACTGCTTGAGGAAGTCGCTGAAGCGGCGCTCACCGATGAAGCAGATGCCGGTGGAGTCCTTCTTCTTCGCGGTGGCCAGGCTGTATTTTTCGGCGATGGCGCGCACTTCGGGCTTTTCCAGTTCGCCGACCGGGAACAGGGTCTTGCCGATCTGCTCGCCGCCCACGGCATGGAGGAAGTAGCTCTGGTCCTTGTTCGGGTCCAGGCCCTTGAGCAACTCGCTGCGGCCGTCGATGTCGCGACGGCGCACGTAGTGGCCGGTGGCGATCAGGTCGGCGCCGAGGGCGACGGCGTAGTCGAGGAAGGCTTTGAACTTGATCTCGCGGTTGCAGAGGATGTCCGGATTCGGCGTGCGGCCGGCCTTGTACTCTTCGAGGAAGTGCTCGAAGACGTTGTCCCAATATTCCGCGGCGAAGTTGGCGGTGTGAAGCTTGACGCCGAGGCGGTCGCAGACGGCCTGGGCATCGGCCAGGTCGGTCATGGCGGTGCAGTATTCGGTGCCGTCGTCCTCTTCCCAGTTTTTCATGAACAGGCCCTCCACCTGGTAGCCCTGTTCCTTGAGGAGGAGGGCGGAGACGGAGGAGTCCACGCCGCCGGACATGCCGACGATGACGCGGGTGTTCTGCGGGGCTTTCAGGGAATCAGACATGGTGGCGCATCACGGGTGCAGGTAAAGGCGGGGATTCTACCAGAGCCGAGCGGCTCAGGCTCGGCTGGGGCTCAGGTGCGGATCAGGCTCAGCGGGAAACGCTCGCCTTCCAGGTAATCGTCGATGCAGCGCAATACCAGATGGCTGCGCCAGCGCTCGGGCTGGTCGGCCAGTTCATCGCGGGTCAGCCAGCGGGCGCCGAGGATGCCGTCGTCCAGTGCGCGCTCGGGGTTATGGCGCACAGGGCGGGCTGCAAAGCAGACGCGCTGGTAGGTCACGCCGTTGCTTGGCGCGGTGTACAGGTAGATGCCGGTGACGGCCGTCAGCTCCACGTCCCAGCCGGTTTCCTCGAGGGTTTCGCGCACGGCGGCTTCGAGCAGTGTTTCGTTGGCTTCCAGGTGGCCGGCCGGCTGGTTGAACACCTGTTTTTTGTCAGCGGACATTTCTTCCACCAGCAGGAAGCGGCCCTGGTCTTCGACGATGGTGGCGACGGTGACGTGTGCTAGCCAGCGCATGAATCTGTTCTCGTGGTTCGAAAAGGCGCGAGTTTAACGTGGCGGGGCGCAGAAAGCAGAACCCCCGGGAAGGCCCGGGGGTTCTGGTGTCACGCGAAGTGGCTTACGCCAGTGCGTCGATCGCGGCGTTGAAGGTCGCGCTCGGGCGCATGACCTGGCTGGTCAGCTCCGGGTTGGAACGGTAGTAGCCGCCGATTTCCGCCGGCTTGCCCTGGACGCCGTTCAGTTCGGCGACGATGGCCGCTTCCTTCTCGGTCAGGGTCTTGGCCAGGGTGGCGAAGTGAGCCTTCAGCTCGGCGTCGTCATTCTGTTCGGCCAGGGCCTGGGCCCAGTACATGGCCAGGTAGAAGTGGCTGCCGCGGTTGTCGATCTCACCGATCTTGCGCGACGGCGACTTGTTGTTGTCGAGCAGCTTGCCAGTGGCGATGTCCAGGGTCTTGCCCAGTACCTTGGCCTTGGCGTTGTCGGTCTTGATGCCTTCTTCCTCGAAGGAGACGGCCAGGGCCAGGAACTCGCCCAGGGAATCCCAGCGCAGGTAGTTCTCTTCCACCAGCTGCTGTACGTGTTTCGGAGCCGAGCCGCCGGCGCCGGTTTCGTACATGCCGCCGCCCGCCATCAGCGGAACGATGGACAGCATCTTGGCCGAGGTGCCCAGTTCCATGATCGGGAACAGGTCGGTCAGGTAGTCGCGCAGGACGTTGCCGGTCACCGAGATGGTGTCCAGGCCGCGCAGCTGGCGCTCCATGCTGGTGCGGATGGCTTCGTTGTAACCCTTGATGCTGATGTCCAGGCCGGTCAGGTCGTGGTCCTTCAGGTACAGCTCGACCTTCTTGCGCAGCTCGTTGTCGTGGGCGCGCTCCGGGTCCAGCCAGAAGATGGCCGGGGTGTTGGAGGCGCGGGCACGGGTAACGGCCAGCTTGACCCAGTCACGGATCGGGGCGTCCTTGGTCTGGCAGGCGCGCCAGATGTCGCCGGCTTGTACTTCGTGCTGCATCAGGACCTTGCCGTCGGCGTCGACGACGCGCATCACGCCGTCAGCTTCCAGTTCGAAGGTCTTGTCGTGGGAGCCGTATTCCTCGGCCTTCTGCGCCATCAGGCCGACGTTCGGTACGCTGCCCATGGTGGTAGGGTCGAACGCGCCGTTGGTTTTGCAGAAGTTGATCATTTCCTGGTAGATGCGGGCGTAGGTGCTTTCCGGCATTACCGCTTTGGTGTCTTTCTGCTTGCCGTCCTTGCCCCACATCTGACCCGAGTTGCGGATCATGGCCGGCATGGAGGCGTCGACGATCACGTCGCTGGGGATGTGCAGGTTGGTGATGCCCTTGACCGAGTCGACCATCGCCATTTCCGGACGGTGGCTGTACACCTCGTGGATGTCGTGCAGGATCTCTTCCTGCTGCGAGGCCGGCAGCGACTTGATCTTGTCGTAGACGCTGGAGATGCCGTTGTTCGGGTTCACGCCCAGCTCTTCGAACAGCTGGCCGTACTTCTCGAACACGTCCTTGTAGTAGACGGTGACGGCGTGGCCGAAGACGATCGGGTGGGAGATCTTCATCATGGTGGCCTTGACGTGCAGGGACCACATGACGCCGGTTTCCTTGCAGTCCTGCAGGGTCTTCTCGAAGAAGGCGCGCAGTTTGCTGCAGCTCATGAACATGCTGTCGAGGACTTCGCCGTCCTGCATCTTCAGGGTCTTCTTGGTCTCGACCTTGCCGTCCTTGCCGACGAACTCGATGCGGACTTCACCGGCCTTCGGGATGGTGACCGACTGCTCGCTGGAGAAGAAGTCGCCGCCACGCATGTAGTCGGCGTGGGAGCGCGAAGCCATGCTCCACTTGCCCATGCTGTGCGGGTGCTTGCGGGCGTAGGCTTTCACGGCGGCCGGGGCGCGGCGGTCGGAGTTGCCTTCACGCAGGACCGGGTTCACGGCGCTGCCCAGTACCTTGGCGTAGCGGGCGCGAGTGTCTTTCTCTGCGTCGGTCTGCGGGTCTTCCGGGAAGTCCGGAACGGCGTAGCCCAGTTTCTGCAGCTCGGCGATGGCGCCCTTGAGCTGCGGCACCGAAGCGGAGATGTTCGGCAGCTTGATGATGTTGGCTTTGGAGTCTGTGGCCAGTTGGGCCAGGTAGGCCAGATCGTCTTCGATCGCCTTGTCGCCGAGCTTGTCAGCGAAGGAGGCCAGGATACGGCCCGAAAGAGAGATGTCGCGGGTCTCGACGTCGATGCCGGCGGAAGCGGCAAAGGCTTTTACGATAGGAAGAAGCGAATAGGTGGCAAGGGCGGGTGCTTCGTCGGTGAAGGTGTAGGTGATCTTCGAGCGGATGGACATCTCGTTCTAACTCTCTTCTTTGCTGGGCGCGCACAGAGTCTCGAATCGCGTTGGTACACGCTTGCGGTCAGCGAAGTGGTTGACCGACCTTCGAGATTTGCCGCGGGGATATTGGGGCGCCAGTAGAGCGTTGTACGGCGGGATCCTGGTGAGGACGTGCGCCGCTGCGAGGAGAGAGTCTGGTCCCAGACTGCTCGGACCTCGATGACCATTAAGTCATGCCGGCCAGTATACCACCCTAAAGGCGGGGTGAAGCGTGTCCCTTTTTTAGACTAAGGAATGATGTGGTTCGATTACCGGCTTGTGAGCTACCCTCAGTGGCTGCAAGAGGGTTTCAACCAAAAAGCGGAGTTCAGCATGGGATACCAAAAGATCCAGGTGCCGGCCGGTGACAAAATCACCGTCAACGCCGATATGTCCTTGAATGTACCGAAGAACCCGATCATCCCCTTCATCGAGGGCGATGGCATTGGCGTCGATATCAGTCCGGTCATGATCAAGGTCGTCGACGCCGCCGTCGAGAAAGCCTACAAAGGCGACCGCAAGATTGCGTGGATGGAAGTCTACGCCGGCGAAAAGGCCACCCAGGTCTACGACCAGGACACCTGGCTGCCCCAGGAAACCCTGGATGCCGTTCGCGATTACGTGGTGTCCATCAAGGGCCCGCTGACCACACCGGTGGGGGGTGGCATCCGCTCCCTGAACGTGGCCTTGCGCCAGCAGCTGGACCTTTATGTCTGCCTGCGCCCGGTTCGCTGGTTCGAAGGCGTACCGAGCCCGGTGAAGAAGCCCGGCGATGTGGACATGGTGATCTTCCGCGAGAACTCCGAAGACATCTATGCCGGCGTCGAATGGAAGGCCGGCACCCCTGAGGCGCAGAAGGTCATCAAATTCCTCACCGAGGAAATGGGCGTCAAGAAGATCCGCTTCACCGACAACTGCGGCATCGGCATCAAGCCGGTTTCCCAGGAGGGCACCAAGCGCCTGGTGCGCAAGGCCCTGCAGTACGCCGTGGACAATGATCGTGACTCCGTCACCATCGTCCACAAGGGCAACATCATGAAATTCACCGAGGGTGCGTTCAAGGACTGGGGCTATGAGATCGCTCGCGACGAGTTCGGCGCTCAGTTGCTCGACGGGGGCCCGTGGATGCAGTTCAAGAACCCCAATACGGGCAAGAACATCGTGGTGAAGGACGTGATCGCCGATGCCATGCTGCAGCAGATCCTGTTGCGCCCGGCCGAATACGATGTGATTGCCACCCTCAACCTGAACGGCGATTACCTGTCCGATGCCCTGGCGGCGGAGGTCGGCGGCATCGGCATCGCGCCGGGCGCCAACCTGTCCGACTCGGTGGCCATGTTCGAGGCAACGCACGGCACTGCGCCCAAGTACGCGGGCCTGGACAAGGTGAACCCGGGGTCGGTGATCCTCTCTGCCGAGATGATGCTGCGCCACATGGGCTGGCCTGAAGCGGCCGACCTGATCATCGACGGTGTGAACGGCGCCATCGCCGCCAAGACCGTGACCTATGACTTCGAGCGACTGATGGACGGCGCCAAGCTGCTGTCGTGCTCCGAGTTCGGCGACGCGATCATCGCCAAGATGTAACCGGGTGATTCCCCGCCCATGAAAAAGGCCGGCTTGCTGCCGGCCTTTTTCGTTTCGTCTGATCCTTGACGAATCAGGCTTCCGCCGTGAGGTTCTCTACCTCGCTGCTCGGAGCAGTCTGCGCGGATGGGGTGGATGCATTGGCGTTGACGGGCTGGATGTTCACCGCGTGCAACCCCTTCGGACCTTGCAGGATCTCGAAACTGACGGGTTGGCCGGCCTTGAGTGTCTTGTAGCCATCCATCTGGATTGCCGAGTAATGAGCAAACAGGTCCTCATCTCGGCCATCAGCCAGGATGAAACCATAGCCCTTGGCGTTGTTGAACCACTTGACCTTACCGCTAAGCATGCTGATATCCCTCTGCAAAGGACTCCATCGCTGGAGTATCATCCACTACTATTCCGCTATGCCTTTTTCTAAAGACTGGCGTCCGGAACTCCTGATACCCTCCGGGGGGTATCCTTTGGTTGTAACACCCTTTTGCCGTTAGTCAAGGCGGCGTCGTCTGGGCCTGAGAGGCGATTCAAACTCCGGCCGGCCCACTCATTCACCCACTCGCAAAGCTTTTATTCCAGCATGCATGCAAGTAGCCAGATTCGACTAACATTCAATCAGGACCGCCCGGATCCATTGGAAGACGACGGAACGGGGCTGGCGGTTGAGGAAGCCAAACCTGCCCTGAAGGCGCCGTCCATGTATCGGGTCATCATGTTCAACGATGATTACACCCCGATGGATTTCGTGGTTGAGGTGCTCGAGCTGTACTTCAACATGAACCGCGAGCAGGCAACCAAGGTCATGTTGACTGTGCATACCCAGGGCAAGGCGCACTGCGGGACCTTTACCCGCGATGTCGCGGAAACCAAAGCCATGCAGGTCAATCAATATGCGAGGGAGAGCCAACATCCACTGTTGTGCGAAATTGAGATAGAAGGTTGATGCGGATGTTTGGGAGCGAGGTGAAGTCATGTTGAATCGAGAGCTCGAAGTCACCCTCAATCTCGCCTTCAAGGAGGCGCGGGCGAAGCGGCATGAGTTCATGACCGTTGAGCACTTGCTGTTGGCGCTTCTGGATAATGAAGCTGCCGCGACGGTTCTGAAGGCGTGCGGTGCGAATCTGGACAAGCTGCGGCGAGACCTGCAGGAGTTCATCGATTCCACCACGCCGCTGATTCCCCAGCACGACGAGGATCGCGAAACCCAGCCAACCCTGGGCTTCCAGCGTGTCCTGCAGCGTGCCGTATTCCACGTGCAGAGTTCCGGCAAGCGCGAAGTCACCGGCGCCAACGTACTGGTTGCCATCTTCAGCGAGCAAGAAAGCCAGGCGGTGTTCCTGCTCAAGCAGCAGAGCGTCGCGCGGATCGACGTGGTCAACTACATCGCCCATGGCATCTCCAAGGTGCCGGGGCATGCCGAGCATCAGGACAGCGAGCAGGAGATGCAGGACGAGGAGGGCGGCGAGTCCTCCACTTCCAGCCATCCGCTGGATGCCTATGCCAGCAACCTGAACGACCTGGCGCGCCAGGGGCGCATCGACCCGCTGGTCGGTCGCGAATCGGAAGTCGAGCGCGTCGCGCAAATCCTGGCTCGTCGCCGCAAGAACAACCCGCTGCTGGTTGGCGAGGCGGGTGTCGGCAAGACCGCTATCGCCGAAGGCCTGGCCAAGCGCATTGTCGATGGCCAGGTGCCGGACCTGCTGTCCGACAGTGTCGTCTACTCCCTGGACCTGGGGGCGCTGCTGGCGGGCACCAAGTACCGTGGCGACTTCGAGAAGCGCTTCAAGGCACTGCTCAACGAGCTGCGCAAGCGCCCGCATGCGGTGCTGTTCATCGATGAAATCCACACCATCATCGGTGCTGGTGCGGCCTCGGGCGGGGTGATGGATGCGTCCAACCTGCTGAAGCCACTGCTGTCGTCCGGTGAGATCCGCTGCATCGGCTCAACCACCTTCCAGGAATTCCGCGGCATCTTCGAGAAGGATCGCGCGCTGGCGCGTCGCTTCCAGAAAGTCGACGTCACCGAGCCGTCCGTCGAGGATACCTTCGGCATCCTGAAAGGCCTGAAACCGCGCTTCGAGCAGCACCACCACATCGAGTACAGCGATGAGGCGTTGCGTGCCGCTGCCGAGCTGGCTGCGCGCTACATCAATGATCGGCACATGCCGGACAAGGCCATCGACGTAATCGACGAAGCCGGTGCCTACCAGCGCCTGCAGCCGGAAGAGAAGCGTGTGAAGCGCATCGAAGTGCCGCAGGTCGAGGACATCGTCGCGAAGATCGCACGGATTCCGCCCAAGCACGTGTCCAGTTCCGATAAAGAACTGCTGCGTAACCTTGAGCGTGATCTGAAACTGACCGTGTTCGGTCAGGCCGCGGCGATCGAATCGCTGTCCACTGCCATCAAACTGTCACGCGCCGGCCTCAAGTCGCCGGACAAGCCTGTCGGTTCCTTCCTGTTCTCCGGCCCGACCGGGGTGGGCAAGACCGAGGTGGCTCGCCAACTGGCCAAGGCGCTGGGTGTGGAGCTGGTGCGCTTCGACATGTCCGAGTACATGGAGCGGCATACCGTGTCCCGTCTGATCGGCGCGCCTCCGGGTTACGTCGGTTTCGACCAGGGTGGCCTGCTCACCGAGGCGATCACCAAGACGCCGCACTGCGTGCTGCTGCTGGACGAGATCGAGAAGGCGCATCCGGAAGTCTTCAACCTGCTGCTGCAGGTGATGGATCACGGCACGCTGACCGACAACAATGGACGCAAGGCGGATTTCCGTAATGTCATCCTGATCATGACTACCAACGCCGGCGCGGAAACCGCGGCGCGGGCCTCCATCGGCTTCACGCAGCAGGATCACACCAGCGACGCCATGGAAGTGATCAAGAAGAGCTTCACGCCGGAGTTCCGCAACCGCCTGGACACCATCATTCAGTTCGGCCGCCTGAGTCACGAGACCATCAAGAGCATCGTCGACAAGTTCCTCACCGAGCTGCAGGCGCAGCTGGAGGACAAGCACGTGCAGATCGAGGTCAGCGATTCGGCTCGGGTCTGGCTGGCGGACAAGGGCTACGACCCGCAAATGGGTGCCCGTCCGATGGCGCGCCTCATCCAGGACAAGATCAAGCGGCCGCTGGCCGAGGAGATCCTGTTTGGCGAACTGGCCGAGCATGGTGGCGTTGCTCACGTCGACCTGAAGGATGGCGAACTGGCCTTCGAGTTCGAGGTGATTGCCGCTGAGCCGGCTTGACGATTGAAATGCAAGGCCCAAACGAAAACGCCCGGCAATGCCGGGCGTTTTTCTGTGTGCCGGTTTTTGCCGGCACCTACCGTCTGTCAGCGAGCGCGGTAGGTGATGCGACCCTTGGAGAGGTCGTAGGGCGTCAGTTCAACGCGAACCTTGTCGCCGGTCAGGATGCGGATGTAATTCTTGCGCATCTTCCCGGAGATGTGCGCGGTAACGACGTGCCCGTTTTCCAACTCCACGCGGAACATGGTGTTGGGCAGGGTGTCGACGACAGTGCCTTCCATTTCGAAGCTGTCTTCTTTCGACATGCAGTAGAACCCTCGGTATCTAAGATTGCCTGAAGTGTTTCAGGCCATTAAAAAAGGCACATAGTGTGCCTGAAATCGCCCCACAACGCCAATGGGTGTTTTCGCGTCAGTTCAATGCCACCCAGCGCTGGTTCACGAAAAGCTCGATCGGGCGGTACTGGGTCTTGTAGTTCATCTTGCGGCAATTCTTGATCCAGTAGCCCAGGTAGACGGCGTGCAGGTTCAGCCGTTCGGTCTCGGCGACCTGCCAGAGGATGGCGAATCGGCCGAGGCTGCGGCGCTCTTCGTCCGGGTCGTAGAAGGTATAGACAGCGGAAAGGCCGTTCGGCAACACATCCGTCACGGCGACGGCGAGCAGGCGGCCTTGCAGGCGGAATTCGAAGAAGCAGCTGAACGGCAGGTCGCGCACCAGGAAGGTGGCGAACTGGTCGCGGCTGGGCGGGTACATGTCCCCGTCGGCATGGCGCTGCTCGATGTAACGCATGTACAGCGCGTAGTACTCCTCAGTGAAGGCGGGGCGCTTGCGGATTACCTCCAGGTCGACATTGCGCTTGATGATGCGCTTCTGCTGGCGACTGGGCTGGAAGCCCGTAGCCGGAATGCGCGCAGGTATGCAGGCTGTGCAGTGCTGGCAGTGCGGCCGGTAGAGGTGCTCGCCGCTACGCCGGAAGCCCACCTCGGACAGTGAGGCGTACAACTGCGCGTCCATGGGCTGGCTGGGGTCGAGGAACAGGGTAGTCGCCTGTTCTTCGGGCAGATAGCTGCATGGATGCGGTTGTGTGGCGTAAAACTTCAGGCGGGCGAGCTCGGTCATCTTCAACCCCTGCGAGGTCCCTCAGGCAAGTTTAAGACAGGCTGAGCAGGTCCGCTCGTGAAGTCCAGTCCTGCGAAGGTGTTTCGTCGAGATGACGGCGCAGGTAACTGGCGAATTCGCGGCGGGAAATGGCGCGGGCGCCGAAGCTGTGCAGATGCTGGGTCGGCATCTGGCAGTCGATCAGCACGAAGCCGGCGGCCTTCAGGCGCTGCACCAGCGCAACGAAGGCGACCTTGGAGGCATTGTCGGCGCGGCTGAACATGGATTCGCCGAAAAACAGGCGGCCGATGGCCAGGCCATAAAGCCCGCCGACCAACTCGTTGCCTTGCCAGGCTTCCGCGGAGTGAGCAACGCCCAGGCGGTGCAATTGGCAATAGGCGTCCTGCATCGGAGTGGTGATCCAGGTGCCGTCGGCGTAATCGCGCGGGCCCGCGCAGCCATGGATGACCTGCTCGAATGCCTGATCGATGGTCACCTGGTACTGCTGCTGGCGGATGAACTTGGCGAGGCTGCGGGAGACGTGCAGCTCTTCCGGGAAGAGTACGGTGCGCGGGTCAGGCGACCACCAGAGAATCGGCTGGCCGTCCTGGTACCAGGGGAAGCAGCCATGGCGGTAGGCCTGGATCAGGCGCTGCGGATTGAGGTCTCCACCGGCCGCAAGCAGGCCGTTGGGCTCATGCAGGGCCTTGTCGAGAGGGGGGAAGTCGAAGTTGCTACGGGAAAGCCACTTGAGCATAGGGAGGAGGGGAGGGCGAGCCTCCCCTTGGCCGATCAGTTGTCGTCGAGGAACTTTTCGGCGTCCAGTGCGGCCATGCAGCCGGCGCCAGCCGAGGTGATGGCCTGGCGGTAGACGTGGTCAGCCACGTCGCCGGCAGCGAACACGCCGTCGATGCTGGTCAGGGTGGCATTGCCTTCGGCGCCGCCCTTGATCTTCAGGTAGCCGTCATGCATCTCCAGCTGGCCTTTGAACAGGTCGGTGTTGGGTTTGTGGCCGATGGCGATGAATACGCCGGCCAGGTCCAGCTGGCGGGTTTCGCCGCTGTTGGCGTCCTTGAGGCGCACGCCGATAACGCCCATGTTGTCGCCCAGAACTTCATCCAGGGTGGTGTTCCAGTGCAGGCGCACGTTGCCGTTCTTGGCTTTTTCGAACAGTTTGTCCTGCAGGATCTTCTCCGAGCGCAGCTTGTCGCGGCGGTGGATCAGGTGGACTTCCTTGGCGATGTTGGAGAGGTAGAGTGCCTCTTCCACAGCGGTATTGCCGCCGCCGACCACGCAGACGACCTGGTTGCGATAGAAGAAGCCGTCGCAGGTGGCGCAGGCGGAAACGCCCTTGCCCATGAAAGCCTCTTCCGAGGACATCCCCAGGTACTGGGCAGAAGCACCAGTGGCGATGATCAGTGCGTCGCAGGTGTAGGTGCCGCTGTCGCCCTTGAGGGTGAAGGGTTTCTGCTGCAACTCGGCAGTGTGGATGTGGTCGTAGACGATCTCGGTATCGAAACGCTTGGCATGCTGCTCCATGCGCTGCATCAGGGCCGGACCGGTCAGGCCTTCCACGTCGCCCGGCCAGTTATCGACCTCGGTGGTAGTGGTGAGCTGACCGCCGGGCTGGATGCCAGTGATGACAACAGGCTTGAGGTTGGCCCGCGCGGCATACACGGCCGCGGTATAGCCCGCGGGGCCGGAGCCCAGGATGATCAGGCGCGAATGCTTGACTTCACTCATAAAAAGACTCCATAAGCCTTTGTCACGTAAGAGAATGCATGCTCCAATTGAGCAGCCGAAAAGCGGTGTTGGGCTATGCTACACCGAACCCCGGAAAGCCGGCAAAAGCGCAATCGGACACGCCCGGGTTCGCTGGCATCAGCCGGCCAAAGCCGTACAATAGGCCCATTTCGCGGCCCAACGACTCTCGGACGCGCGTATAGCGCAGGAATAGAAGCGTTTTGAAGGACACCACAGCAAGCCATGCCGCCGCCTGGCGCCAGCAACTGCACTACCGTCTGAAGGAAGGGGCACTGATCGCGCTTGGCGCGCTCTGCCTCTACCTGTGGATGGCGCTGCTCACCTACGATTCCTCCGATCCGGGCTGGAGCCATTCCAGTCACGTCGAGCAGGTGCAGAACGCTGCCGGCCGCCTGGGCGCCCTCAGTGCAGACATCCTGTTCATGGTGCTGGGCTATTTCGCCTACCTGTTCCCGCTGTTGCTGGCAGTGAAGACCTACCAGGTCTTCCGCAAGCGCCACATGCCCTGGGAGTGGAGCGGCTGGCTGTTCTCCTGGCGGCTGATCGGCCTGGTATTCCTGGTGCTGTCCGGTTCCGCACTGGCCTATATCCATTTCCACACCAGTGGTGCCCACATGCCGGCCACGGCGGGTGGAGCCCTGGGTGAGAGCCTGGGCCAACTGGGCGTCAATGCCCTGAACGTGCAGGGCAGTACGCTGCTTTTCCTGGCGCTATTCCTGTTCGGCATGACGGTGTTCGCCGACTTGTCCTGGTTCAAGGTGATGGACGTCACCGGCAAGATCACCCTCGACCTCTTTGAACTGATCCACAACGCCACCAATCGCTGGTGGAGCGCCCGCAGCGAACATAAGCAGCTCGTCGCCCAGTTGCGTGAAGTTGACGAGCGCGTGGCCGAAGTCGCTGCGCCCATCGTTGCCGACCGACGCGAGCAGGCCAAGGTCAAGGAACGCCTGATCGAACGCGAGGAAGCGCTGGTCAAGAGCGTTCAGGAGCGCGAAAAGCGCGTGGCGCCAAAGATCGACGTCCCGCCGCCGCCCAGCAAACCGGCCGAGCCGAGCAAGCGCGTACTGAAAGAGAAGCAGGCGCCGCTGTTCGTCGATACCGCCGTGGAAGGCACGCTGCCGCCGCTGTCGATCCTCGACCCGGCCTCGGAAAAGAAGCAGAGCTACTCGCCTGAATCCCTGGAGGCCATGTCGCGCCTGCTGGAGATCAAGCTCAAGGAGTTCGGCGTTGAAGTCATCGTCGAGTCCGTGCATCCCGGCCCGGTGATCACCCGTTTCGAAATCCAGCCGGCCGCTGGCGTGAAGGTCAGCCGCATCTCCAACCTGGCCAAGGACTTGGCGCGCTCGCTGGCGGTAATCAGTGTGCGCGTGGTGGAAGTCATCCCCGGCAAGACCACTGTCGGCATCGAGATTCCCAACGAAGACCGGCAGATGGTGCGCTTCTCCGAAGTGCTGATGACGCCGGAGTACGACGAGCACAAATCCACCGTGCCACTGGCACTGGGCCACGACATCGGCGGCAACCCGGTCATCACCGACCTGGCGAAGATGCCTCACCTGCTGGTAGCCGGTACTACCGGCTCCGGTAAGTCGGTGGGTGTGAACGCCATGCTGCTGTCGATCCTGTTCAAGTCCACGCCGGAAGAGGCGCGACTGATCATGATCGACCCGAAGATGCTGGAACTGTCGATCTACGAAGGCATTCCGCACCTGCTCTGCCCGGTGGTCACCGACATGAAGGAGGCCGCCAACGCGCTGCGCTGGAGCGTCGCCGAGATGGAGCGTCGCTACAAGCTGATGGCGGCCATGGGCGTGCGTAACCTGGCCGGCTTCAACCGCAAGGTGAAGGACGCGGAGGAGGCTGGCACTCCGCTGACCGACCCGCTGTACCGCCGTGAGAGCATGGAAGACGAGGCTCCGCTGCTGCAGACCCTGCCGACCATCGTGGTCGTCGTGGACGAATTCGCCGACATGATGATGATCGTCGGCAAGAAGGTGGAAGAACTGATCGCCCGTATCGCCCAGAAGGCGCGTGCGGCGGGCATCCATCTGATCCTGGCGACCCAGCGTCCGTCCGTGGATGTAATCACCGGTCTGATCAAGGCGAACATCCCGACCCGTATCGCCTTCCAGGTGTCCAGCAAGATCGACTCGCGCACCATCCTTGACCAGGGCGGTGCCGAGCAACTGCTGGGGCACGGGGACATGCTCTACCTGCCGCCGGGCACCGGCCTGCCGATTCGTGTTCATGGCGCCTTCGTGTCCGATGACGAAGTGCACCGCGTCGTTGAGGCGTGGAAGCTGCGTGGCGCGCCGAACTACATCGAGGACATCCTCGCTGGTGCCGATGAAGGCGCTGGCGGTTCGTTCGAAGGTGGCGGTGGCGGCGAAGGCAGCGAGGGCAGCGAGGACGATCCGCTCTACGACGAAGCCGTGCGCTTCGTGACCGAAAGCCGCCGCGCTTCGATTTCCGCCGTGCAGCGCAAGCTGAAGATCGGTTACAACCGCGCCGCGCGGATGATCGAGGCAATGGAGATGGCCGGCGTGGTCACTCCGATGAATACCAATGGCTCGCGCGAAGTTATGGCGCCGGCCCCGATCCGTGATTGATTCGACTTCGAGGATTTCGATGCGTCTGATCCGCCTGATGTTCGTAGCTGCGCTGGCCTTGGCTGGCGTCCAGGCCCATGCCGACGATGCTGCATCGCAGCGACTGAGCGGGATGCTCACCAAGGCCCAGACAATGACCGCGCGCTTCTCCCAGCTGACCCTGGATGGCAGCGGCACCCGCCTGCAGGAAACCGCCGGCACCCTGGGTCTGAAACGTCCGGGCCTGTTCCGCTGGCACACCGATGCGCCGAACGAGCAGCTGTTGATCTCCAATGGCGAGAAAATCTGGCTGTACGACCCGGACCTGGAGCAAGTGACCATCCAGAAGCTCGACCTGCGCCTGACCCAGACCCCGGCGCTGCTGCTGTCTGGCGACGTATCGAAGATCGGCCAGAGCTTTGACATCACCGCTAAAGATGGCGGCAACGTAGTCGACTTCACCCTCAAGCCGAAGTCCAAGGACACCCTGTTCGACAGCCTGCGGATTTCCTTCCGCAGTGGCGTAGTGAACGACATGCAACTGATCGACAGCGTCGGTCAGCGCACCAATATCCTGTTCTTCGACGTGAAGATGAACGAGCCGATGGACGCCAAGCAGTTCGTCTTCGATGTGCCCAAGGGCGTCGACGTCATCCAGGAATGACCGGCCTTACGCCGGATTGATCGATAGGTAAGATTCGTGGACCTGTTCCGCTCCGCCCCCGTTTCCCAGCCCCTGGCCGCGCGCCTGCGCGCGACCAGCCTGGACGAGTACGTCGGCCAGGAGCACCTGCTCGCCCGTGGCAAGCCACTGCGCGAGGCGCTGGAGCAGGGCGCGCTGCACTCGATGATCTTCTGGGGCCCGCCCGGTGTCGGCAAGACCACCCTGGCGAAGCTGCTGGCGCAGGTCACCGACGCGCACTTCGAGACCATTTCGGCGGTACTCTCGGGTGTGAAGGAAATCCGCCAGGCGGTGGAAGTGGCCAAGCAGCACGCGGCCCAGTACGGTCGCCGCACCATCCTCTTCGTCGATGAAGTGCACCGCTTCAACAAGAGCCAGCAGGATGCCTTCTTGCCCTATGTGGAGGACGGCACGCTGATCTTCATTGGTGCGACCACAGAGAACCCGTCCTTCGAACTGAACAATGCGCTGCTGTCCCGCGCCCGAGTCTATGTGCTGAAAAGCCTGGACGAAGCCGCGCTGCGCCGGCTGGTCGAGCGCGCGCTGAGCGAAGAAAAAGGGCTGGGCAAACGCAACCTGAGCCTGCCCGACGACAGCTTCGCCATCCTCATGGCGGCTGCCGATGGCGATGGTCGGCGCCTGCTCAACCTGCTGGAGAACGCCTCGGACCTCGCCGAGGACAACGGCGAGATCAGCGCCGAGCTGCTGCAGAATCTGCTGGGCGACTCGCGCCGGCGCTTCGACAAGGGTGGCGAGGCGTTCTACGACCAGATCAGCGCGCTGCATAAGTCGGTGCGCGGCTCCAGCCCCGATGGCGCGTTGTACTGGTACTCGCGCATGCTCGATGGCGGCTGCGATCCGCTGTACATCGCCCGCCGCGTGGTTCGCATGGCCAGCGAGGACATCGGCAATGCCGATCCTCGCGCATTGACCCTGTGCCTTCATGCCTGGGACGTGCAGGAGCGCCTCGGCAGTCCGGAAGGCGAGCTGGCGATTGCGCAGGCTATCGTGTATCTGGCCTGCGCGCCGAAGAGCAACGCCGTCTACAACGCCTACAACACGGCGCGCCGTGACGTGGCGGAGAGCGGCTCGCTGGAAGTGCCGCTGCATCTGCGCAACGCGCCGACCAAGCTGATGAAGAACCTGGGTTATGGCGACGAGTACCGCTATGCCCATGATGAACCGGATGCCTATGCGGCCGGAGAAGACTACTTCCCCGAGTCCATGGAACCGCGCCAGTATTACCAACCCGTGCCGCGCGGGCTCGAACTGAAGATCGGCGAAAAGCTGCGCCACCTGGCCAGCCTCGACAAAGCCAGTTCCCGCCGTCGCAGAAAATCCTGAAGTGGCGCCCGCGAGCGCCGCCTGACACTCGACACGAGAAGACACCATGCTCGATTCCAAACTGGTTCGTACCCAGCCGCAGGAAGTGGCCGAACGCCTGGCCACCCGTGGCTTCACCCTGGACGTGGCGCGCATCGAAGCGCTGGAGAGCCAGCGCAAATCCGTGCAGACCCGCACCGAGACCCTGCAGGCCGAGCGCAACTCGCGTTCCAAGGCCATCGGCCTGGCCATGAAGAATGGCGAAGATGTCGCGCCGCTGAAGGCCGAGGTCAACCGCATGGCCGAGGAGCTGGACGCCGGCAAGCGCGAACTGGACGTCATCCAGGCCGAGCTGGATAACCTGCTGCTGAACATCCCGAACCTGCCCCACGAGTCCGTGCCGGTGGGCGCTGACGAGGAAGAGAACGTCGAAGTCCGCCGCTGGGGCACTCCGCGCACCTTCGATTTCGAGATCAAGGACCACGTCGCCCTGGGCGAGCAGCACGGCTGGCTGGACTTCGAGACCGCTGCCCGCCTGTCCGGCGCCCGCTTTGCGCTGATGCGCGGCCCGATCGCGCGCCTGCACCGCGCCTTGGCGCAGTTCATGATCGACCTGCACACCCGCGAGCATGGCTACGAAGAGGCCTACACCCCGTACCTCGTGCAGGCTCCGGCGCTGCAGGGTACCGGCCAGCTGCCGAAGTTCGAGGAAGACCTGTTCAAGATCCAGCGTGAAGACGAAGCGGATCTGTACCTGATCCCGACCGCCGAAGTCTCGCTGACCAACATTGTTGCCGGCCAGATCCTCGATGCGAAGGAGCTGCCGCTGAAGTTTGTCGCCCACACTCCCTGCTTCCGCAGCGAGGCCGGCGCGTCGGGCCGCGATACCCGCGGGATGATCCGCCAGCACCAGTTCGACAAGGTCGAGATGGTGCAGATCGTCGAACCGTCGAAGTCCTGGGAAGCCCTGGAAAGCCTGGTCGGCAATGCCGAGAAAGTTCTCCAGGCACTGGAGCTGCCGTACCGCGCCCTGGCGCTGTGCACTGGCGATATGGGCTTCGGCGCCGCCAAGACCTACGATCTGGAAGTCTGGGTGCCGAGCCAGGACAAGTACCGCGAGATTTCCTCCTGCTCCAACTGTGGCGACTTCCAGGCGCGCCGCATGCAAGCGCGTTACCGCAACCCGGAAACCGGCAAGCCCGAGCTGGTGCATACCCTCAACGGCTCCGGCCTGGCCGTGGGCCGTACCCTGGTCGCCGTGCTGGAAAACTACCAGCAGGCCGATGGCTCGATCCGCGTCCCGGACGTGCTCAAGCCGTATATGGCCGGCATCGAGGTCATCGGCTGAGATGGACTTCCTGCCGCTGTTCCACATCCTGCGCGGACGTCGCGCGCTACTGGTCGGCGGCGGTGATGTCGCACTGCGCAAGGCGCGCCTGCTGAGCGACGCCGGCGCGATGCTGCGAGTCGTGGCTCCGGAAGTGCATTCCGAGCTGCGTGAGCTGATCGAGGAGGGCGCTGGCGAACTGCTGCTGCGCCCCTACGCCCAGGGGGATCTGCAGGACTGCGTGCTGGTCATCGCTGCCACGGATGACGAGTCACTCAATGCCCAGGTGTCCCGCGATGCCCACGAGCGTGGTGTGCCGGTCAACGTCGTCGATGCGCCGGCCCTGTGCAGCGTGATCTTCCCGGCCATCGTCGACCGCTCGCCGCTGGTGGTGGCGGTTTCCAGCGGCGGCGATGCGCCGGTGCTCGCGCGCCTGCTGCGTGCCAAGCTGGAAACCTGGATTCCCGCGACCTATGGCCAGTTGGCCGGCCTCGCCAGTCGCTTCCGCGAACGCGTGAAACACCGCCTGCCGGACCTGCAGCAGCGCCGCAAGTTCTGGGAAGACGTGTTCCAGGGCCCGGTCGCGGAGCGCATGCTCGCTGGCCAGCCGAACGAGGCCGAGCGACTGCTGGCGGACAAGCTGGAATCGCCGCAACCCGAGTCTCGCGGTGAGGTCTATCTGGTCGGCGCTGGTCCCGGTGATCCTGATCTGCTGACCTTCCGCGCCCTGCGCCTGATGCAGCAGGCCGATGTGGTTCTGTACGACCGCCTCGTCGCGCCGGCCATCCTCGAGTTGTGCCGTCGCGATGCGGATCGCCTCTATGTCGGCAAGCGCCGCGCGGACCACGCGGTGCCGCAGGACGAGATCAATCGCCAGTTGGTGGAGCTGGCCCAGCAGGGCAAGCGCGTGCTGCGCCTGAAAGGCGGCGATCCGTTCATCTTCGGCCGTGGCGGCGAGGAGATCGACGAGCTGGCGGCCAATGGCATTCCGTTCCAGGTGGTGCCGGGCATCACGGCGGCAAGCGGTTGCGCGGCTTACGCCGGGATCCCGCTGACTCACCGTGACTATGCGCAATCCGTGCGTTTCGTTACCGGTCACCTGAAAGACGGCACCACCGACCTGCCATGGAACGACCTGGTCGCACCGGGGCAGACCCTGGTGTTCTACATGGGGCTGGTTGGTTTGCCGGTCATCTGCGAGCAACTGGTGCGCCACGGCCGCTCCGCCGATACACCTGCGGCGCTGGTTCAGCAGGGCACCACCGTGCATCAGCGCGTATTCACCGGCACCCTGGCAAACCTGCCGGAGCTGGTGGCTGAGCACGAAGTGCATGCGCCGACGCTGGTGATAGTCGGGGAAGTGGTGCAGTTGCGCGAGAAGCTCGCCTGGTTCGAGGGGCAGCAGTGAGCCCCATGCGCGCCGTGATCCTGGGTGGGTTGTGTGCCCTGGGTTGCGTCGCACTGCCGGCTCAAGCGGCCAGCTTTGACTGCAAGAAGGCCAAGCAGGCCGACGAGAAGGCGATCTGCGCGGATCGCCAGCTTTCCGAGATGGATGTGCAGGTGGCAACCACCTACCGCCTGTTGCGCGGGCTTTTCGCCATGGGCATGCGTGGCAATCTGGGTGACTCCCAGCTTGCCTGGTTGGAGCAGCGCCGCGCCTGCGGCGCCAACAAAGTCTGCCTCAGGCAGCGCTACCAGGAGCGTCTGGACGCGCTGCAGAAGGTCTACGACGGCATCGAAAAACCGATCTGATCCGCTCTTGACCTTGTAGGAGCGAGCTTGCTCGCGAATCGCTTGACGCTGATGGCCTGCGCTGGGTTCGCGAGCAAGCTCGCTCCTACAGGTCTGATGGCAAATTTCGGTCCAACGGCTGGTTCAACCTCTACGGAAAATACCCTTGCCCGGCAGATGTTCCCGCCCGTGCGGCGCGGTGAAGTCCTGCCGCGGCCCCAGCGGCACGATGCCGGTCGGGTTGATGGTGCGATGGCTGCCGTAGTAGTGGTGTTTGATGTGCTGGAAGTCCACCGTGCCAGCCACGCCATCCAGTTGATACAGCTCACGCAGCCAGCCGGACAGGTTCGGGTAGTCCGCGAGGCGTCGCAGGTTGCACTTGAAGTGCCCGTGGTAGACCGCATCGAAGCGAATCAGCGTGGTGAACAGGCGCACATCCGCTTCGGTCAGGTATTCGCCCGCCAGGTAGCGCTGTTTGTCCAGGCGCTCTTCCAGCCAGTCCAGTTCGTTGAACAGCGTCCTGAAGGCCTCTTCGTAGGCGCCCTGGGTCGTCGCAAAGCCTGCGCGATACACGCCATTGTTTACGGCCGGGTAGATGCGCTCGTTCAGCGCGTCGATCTGTGCACGCAGCGCTTCCGGGGACAAGTCCAATGGGTTGCCGGTGATCCCGTCAAAGGCTGTGTTGAACATGCGGATGATTTCCGCGGATTCGTTACTGACAATGCGCTGCTCGTGCTTGTCCCACAGCACCGGCACGGTCACGCGGCCGGTGTAGTGCGCATCGTCCTTCGTGTAGCGCTGATGGAGGAAGGCCAGGTCGTCGAGCTTGTCGCCCGTGGAGCCAAGTGCCTTGTCGAAGGTCCAGCCGTTCTCCAGCATCTGCCAACTGACCACCGAAACGTCGATCAGCGACTCGAGGCCCTTGAGCTGGCGGTAGATCAGCGTGCGGTGTGCCCAGGGGCAGGCCAGGGAAACATAGAGGTGATAGCGGCCGGCTTCGGCGCAGAAGCCGCCTTCGCCGGTCGGGCCAGGCTGGCCATCGGCAGTTACCCAGTTGCGGCGCTGTGCGTTCTCGCGCTGGAAACGACCGTCCTTGCTGGTGTCATACCACTGGTCATGCCAGCGGCCATCGATCAACTGTCCCATCTTGAGTGCTCCAGGAAGCGGGAAGATGGGACCAGTCTATCGGCTCAGGCTTGATTGTTTAGCGCAAAAACAGGATTCCAGGTATCGATTAAATCGATCTGTTGCGGGCAGCCCAGCGTTTGTTGGCCTCTGCGAAGGCGTCGTCCCGCTGCAATCCCATCGCGCGCAAGGCCAGCGCCATGGTCGCGCGGACGGCCAACTCACCGTAGGCGTCCTCTGTGTCACCGCGCCAGACGGCGGCCAGATGCCGCGGGTCGAGGCTTTCTGGCTTGACATGGCGCAGCGGTGAAAGCGCTGGCCATTCTTCGTCCCAGTCTTCGCCGTCGCGGCAGCCGTACAGGTGCGACGTGGCGTCCGGGTTCACTTCGATCTCGCCGCCTTCGCCCTTGATGACGATGGCGTAGTCGCCCAGCAGGCGGCTGCCTTCACGGTGCACGGCCTGGTAGCCGGGATGGAAGATGCTTTGTAGCACGCAGGTGGCGCCCAGCGGGTTGATCAGGCGCACCGAGGAGTGAATTGGTGAGCGCAGGCCAAGGGTGTTGCGCAGGTCGATCATCCGCTGCAGGCGCGGCATCCAGTCCGCCAGCGGGGCGAAGGCGACGCCCTGGGTGTCCAGTGCCTGGCTGACTGCGCTCCAGTCGCGACACAGCGGCAGGCCCAGCAGTTCAAGCAATTGCTCGGTGTAGAGACGGCCGGCGGTGTGGGCGCCCGCACCATGCAGAAGTATGCGGGTGCCGCTGCCGCCCAGGCATTTGGCCGCCAGCAGGTACCAGGGCAGGTGGCGCTTCTTGCCGGCGTAGCTCGGCCAGTCCAGGTCTACGGCGATCTTTGGTGTCTGCAGGCGCTCGCGCACGGCTTCGGTGAACCCGGCCAGTTCCTCGGCGCTTTCCTCCTTGTGTCGCAGCAGCATCAGGAAGGCGCCCAGCTGGGCTTCCTCGGCCTGGCCGTCAAGGATCAAACCCAGTGCTTCGCGAGCTTCCTCGCGGGTCAGGCCGCGCGCGCCGCGCTTGCCTTTGCCGAGGATGCGGACGAACTGGGCGAAGGGGTGTTCGGCGGGTGTCTGCAGGACGAGCGGGGCGGCAGTCATAGGCAATTGGTCGGCTTCGGCAGGCCGGCGAGCTTGGCGGCAAGCTTGGCCGGGGTGCCCTTGAACAGAAGGTTGAGGTGCAGGCTGCTGCCCTTTTCCGCGCCCAGCTTCTGGGCGACGTACTTGATCAGCGGGCGGTTGGCCGGGGAGAGCTGAAACTCCCCATAGAACTCGCGCAGCAGCAGGAGGATTTCCCAGTGCTCGGGCGTCAGGTGGATGCCTTCGTTGTGCGCCAGGGCCTCGGCAGCGGCGTCGCTCCAGTCGTTCAGGTCGGCGAGATAGCCGTCCTTGTCCAGCAACAGGGCGTTTCCATTGACCAGGAGAGTGCTCATAACCAGGCGTTCACCTTGTCGAAGCGCGTACAGAGATCGACGAATCCGGCGTAATCCACAGCAACGACACGCTCGGGCGGGTTATCCAGGCCGCGTGCCTGCAGGTCTTCCAGCAGCGCAAAGAGCGCGTTGGTTGCGGGCGTCTGATCCAGCTCGCGGCGAGGCGCGGTGCCATCGCGCAGCGCGTGGACGGCTTCGCCAGTCAGCAGTAAGCCGTCGCCCGGGCCGAGCAACTGCAGGCAACTGGCGAACCGGCCGTCATTGAAGGGGGAGTGCGAGAGCAGGTGGAGAGTAGCCATCAGATCGTGATCACCTGGTCATGGGTTTGCAGCAGGTTGCGCAGCGCGTTGTCGTCCAGCGCCTGGGCGGCCAGTGTAAGGCAGGAGCCGTCCAGTCCGCGCTCGGCAAGGCTGCGGCTGCTGGCGTAGAGCGCCTCCACGCCGAACAGCGGCAGGGCCTGCAGGTTGGCTTGCAGGTCTTTCTGCTCGAGTGTGGCGGGACGCTGGTTGGGCGCCAACTGGAACACGCCATCATCGAGGAAGAGCATCGAGATCGGCAGGTCGAAGGCACCGCCGGCCAGGGCGATATCCAGCGCCTCACGGGCGGCGGGGCCGGCCCAGGGCGCCTGGCGGCTGATGATCAGAAGGGACTTGGCCATCAGTTGCCTCCAAAGCAGACCAGGCGGTCCGCCAGTTGCGCTGCTTCATGCAGTTGGCCGAGGCCGGAAAGGTCCCAGGGTGCCTGCAGGTTGGCGGCGGGGCGGGAATAGCGGTTGGCTTCCTCGCCATTGAGCACGCCGCGCCGCAGGGCGGCGGCGATGCAGACGACTCCGTCCAGTTGATTATCAGCGACGAATCGCGTCCAGGCGGCGGCGACGTCCAGCTCATCCTGGCTGGCTACGGCGTTGGCCGAGGCGCTATGCACGCCGTCCTGATAAAAGAACAGCCGGGTGATTTCATGTCCGCCGGCCAATACAGCCTCGGCGAAGCGCAAGGCGCGCCGGGCGGCCGGCGAATGCGGCGGGGAGAAGAGGGCGATGACGAACTTCATGGAGCAGGCCTTGGCGGCGAATTTTCGCAGGATGATACGGCGCTGAGCCGTTTTTTGCCGCGACTGAAATGAAAAAAGCCCGTCGAAACGGGCTTTTTCCTGAAGCGCGAGGATTAGTCGTCGCTACCCATGATGCCGAAGATCTGCAACAGGCTGATGAACAGGTTGTAGATCGACACGTACAGGCTGATGGTGGCCATGATGTAGTTGCGCTCGCCACCGTGGATGATCGCGCTGGTCTGGAACAGGATCATCGCCGAGGAGAACAGCACGAAGCCGGCGCTGATGGCCAGTTGCAGGCCGCTGATCTGGAAGAACAGCGAGACCAGCACGGCGCCCAGCAGGACGAAGAAACCTGCGGTGATGAAGCCGGACAGGAAGCTCATGTCCTTGCGGGTCGTCAGTACATAAGCGGACAGGCCGAAGAACACCAGGGCGGTCATGAAGAAGGCCGAGGAGATGATGCTCGCGCCGTTGGCCATGCCCAGGTACATGTTCAGGATCGGGCCGAGGGTGTAGCCCATGAAGCCGGTGAGGGCGAAGGTGCTGACCAGGCCCCAGGCGCTGTTGCGCAGCTTCACGGTGAGGAAGAACAGGCCGTAGAAGCCCAGCAGCACTACGAAGAAACTGGGGTAGGGCAGGCGCATTTGTTGCGAGGCGAAGGCTACCAGGCCGCTGAAGGCCAGGGTCAGGGCCAGCAGCCCGTAGGTATTGCGCAGGACGCCGCTGACCTCTTTCTGCTCCACCGCTGTGGAGTCGAGATATTGCCGTTCTTGCATGTCGAGACACTCCTGTTAAGCGGGATACGGATCCATGACCGTAGTGGTATCCATCATAACAGAGGGAAAAGCGCGCTGAATCATCAGAGTTTGACAGTGTGTTGCGATCCGGTAATATTGCCGCCCGCTCAATGTGGAAGCGTGGCCGAGTGGTTTAAGGCAACGGTCTTGAAAACCGTCGACGGGCAACTGTCCTAGAGTTCGAATCTCTACGCTTCCGCCACTATTACAACGTTGAAAGCCCCGCACTGCGGGGCTTTCGCGTTTCTGGCGGTGAAGTGCCGCTGGCGGCGCTCCTGCCGATTACGCATTGCGCTCATTGCGTTTGCATTGCGCAAGTTCAAAGCATCAGAAAAGTCAGTCATACCGAAAGATGATTCTGTAGGACGTTGATGCACTCAGTTAAACTTCAAGCACCAATCTCCGGAAAATCCTGAATGAACCAAGTCGAAGATCTCGAGCGGCAGATGCGCGAAGCGCTGGGTGTTGCTCCGAAAAAGACGAAAACCACTCGAGAAGTCAGTAACCCCATGCGGGGCTATCTGATCGTCCTCAGTGTGCGAGGCGCGAGCGGGCCGGCATTTCGTTTCGAGCATCGTTCGCGTTCGCTGAGTCGTACTGAGGCGATTCTTGAGGCGGAGAAGGCCGCGCGCGCTGCCGGCTACAAACCATGGGCCCTGCTGGATGCAGTCGAGGCCTGAGGTTATCGGGGAAAGAGTGCAGCGGTGGCCCAGGCAGCGGTCGCCAGCGCGGTTATGTTTATTGCCGGCGCCGAGTGGCGGGCATTGCAAAATAAGACGCCGGCCCGTGCGATAAATCGGAAGGGTAATTCCCATTCCGACTCCAATGGTTCATGCGGCGATACAGGGTGGCGACTTGTTTCAAGGCGGTGCTACTCCAGCTATCTGCAGCATCGGAGATAGCGATGCCGGCGGTGGGGGCGATTCAGGTGTGGGCGCGGACTAAAGGTGCTTGATCGATCGGGCTGCTTCGATATGTCCCTCCGATTTTTGTGCTGACGCGATCCGGACATGAAATTTGTCGGCACGCCCGTCCTAGACGCACCGGCAAGCATCTGTCAGCATTTGCCCCGCCTGCGCTGCGTTTCTCTGGCGCTTGCATTTTGGCGAAGCGCTTCCAAGCTAGGTCGTAGAGCCTCTTTCTGTTAAGGTTCGGCAATTGTTCGGAGTCTCTTTCTCGGGGCCCGCCATTCCATTCTGCTCAAGGGGTGCTGCGTGATTAAGGTGCTGGTGGTCGATGATCACGATCTGGTGCGCACCGGAATTACCCGCATGCTCGCTGATATCGACGGCCTGCAGGTTGTTGGGCAGGCAGACTCCGGTGAACGGGGGCTGCAACTGGCACGCGAGCTCAAGCCCGACGTCGTGCTGATGGACGTGAAGATGCCCGGCATTGGCGGCCTCGAAGCCACCCGCAAACTGCTGCGCAGCCAACCCGATGTGCGTGTCGTGGTGGTGACCGTGTGCGAAGAGGACCCGTTCCCGACTCGCCTGATGCAGGCGGGTGCGGCGGGTTACCTCACCAAGGGAGCCGCCCTGGACGAGATGGTCCAGGCGATTCGCCAGGTATTTGCCGGTCAGCGCTACATCAGTCCGCAAATTGCGCAGAACCTTGCGCTGAAGTCCTTCGAGCCGGAGCGCAACGCATCGCCATTCGACACCCTGTCCGAACGTGAAATCCAGATCGCGCTGATGATTGCGAACTGCCACAAGGTACAGAGCATTTCGGACAAGCTGTGCCTCTCGCCCAAGACCGTGAACACCTACCGCTACCGCATCTTCGAGAAGCTCTCGATCACCAGTGACGTCGAACTGGCGCTGCTGGCTGTCCGGCACGGCATGGTCGACGCCAGCAACTGATCATGGTGCAACAGTTCGATTCGGCGGCCTTCCTGGCTACCTGCAGTGGGCGGCCGGGCGTTTATCGCATGTTCGACGTCGAGGCGAAGCTGCTCTACGTCGGCAAGGCGAAGGACCTCAAGAAGCGTCTCTCCAGCTATTTCCGCAAGTCCGGCCTTGCGCCGAAGACGGCTGCCCTGGTGGCGAAAATCGCCCAGGTCGAGACCACCATCACTTCCAACGAGACCGAGGCGCTGCTGCTCGAGCAGACGCTGATCAAGGAGTGGCGGCCGCCGTACAACATCCTGCTGCGGGACGATAAGTCCTATCCGTACGTGTTCCTGTCGAGCGAGGACCAGTATCCGCGCCTGACCATCCACCGCGGTGCGAAGAAAGCGAAAGGTCGTTATTTCGGCCCATACCCCAGCGCCGGTGCCATTCGTGAAAGCCTGGCGCTGCTGCAGAAAGCCTTCTTCGTGCGCCAGTGTGAGGACAGCTATTACCGTAATCGCACGCGCCCGTGCCTGCAGTACCAGATCAAGCGTTGCAAGGCGCCCTGCGTGGGGCTGGTGAGCGAGGAGGAGTACGCCGAAGACGTCCGCCACTCGATCATGTTCCTCGAAGGGCGTAGCAACGTGCTGGCCGAGGAACTGTCCACCAGCATGGAGCAGGCGGCGATGCGCCTGGACTTCGAAAAGGCGGCGGAGCTGCGCGATCAGGTGCAGATTCTGCGTCGTGTGCAGGACCAGCAGAGCATGGAGTTTGGCACTGGCAACGTCGACGTGGTGGCGGCCATCGTCACACCAGGCGGAGCCTGCGTGCACCTGATCAGCGTGCGTGGCGGACGGGTGCTGGGCAGCAAGAATTTCTTCCCGCAGGTGGCGATCGAGGAGGAGGTGGGTGATGTGCTGCTGGCTTTCCTCGGGCAGTACTATCTGAGCCACCACGAGCGCGATCTGCCGAACGAGCTGATCGTCAATGCCGTGCATGAGGACTTCCCGGTCCTGGCATCGGCCATCGAGGAATCCCGCGGTCGGCTGCTGGAGATCACTCCGCGGGTTCGTGGCACGCGTGCGCGCTGGCAGCAACTGGCGGTGACCAATGCCGAGCAGGCGCTGGCGGCTCGTCTTGCCAACCGCCAGCACATGGCGGCGCGCTTCGATGCGCTGGGTGAGGCGCTTGATCTGCCGGAGCCGCCGCAGCGGCTCGAATGCTTCGATATCAGCCATTCCAGCGGCGAGGCGACTGTGGCTTCCTGTGTCGTCTTTGGCCCGGAGGGTGCACTGAAGTCGGACTATCGTCGCTTCAACATTGAAGGCATCACTGGTGGCGACGATTACGCCGCGATGCACCAGGCGTTGACCCGCCGCTTCAGCCGCCTGAAGGAAGGCGAGGGCAAGATGCCCGATATCCTCCTCGTGGACGGCGGCAAGGGACAGCTGGCCATGGCCCAGGAGGTGCTCCAGGAGCTTGCGGTTGTGGGTCTGACGCTGCTCGGCGTGGCCAAAGGTGTTACCCGCAAGCCGGGCCTGGAAACGCTGTACCTCAACGACGCCGAACATGAATTCACTCTGCCTGCCGACTCGCCAGCGTTGCACTTGATCCAGCAGATCCGCGACGAAGCACACCGCTTCGCCATTACCGGCCACCGCGCAAGACGCGGCAAGGCGCGACGTACCTCGACATTGGAAGATGTTGCGGGCGTCGGACCGAAGCGCCGGCGTGACCTGCTCAAGCATTTTGGCGGGTTGCAGGAACTGGGCAGAGCCAGTATCGATGAAATTGCCAAAGCCCCCGGTATCAGTAAAAAGCTGGCAGAGCAGATTTATGCTGCACTGCACAGCGAGTAGAATGCCGGCTCAACTCGCAGACCTTCCGACCCGATGAATATCCCGAACCTGCTCACACTGCTCCGCGTTCTGCTCATTCCGATCTTCATCCTGCTGTTCTATCTCCCGTTCCCTGCCAGCCATCTGGCTGCCAGCGCCGTATTCGCCCTTGCTGCCGCCACTGACTGGCTGGATGGCTATCTGGCGCGTCGGCTGGGGCAGAGCACGCCCTTCGGCGCCTTCCTCGACCCGGTAGCGGACAAGCTGATGGTCGCCACCGCGCTGGTGCTGCTGGTGGAGGAGCACGCGAATCTGTGGCTGACCTTGCCGGCTGCCATCATCATTGGTCGCGAGATCGTCGTCTCTGCACTGCGCGAGTGGATGGCAGAGATCGGGGCGAGGGCGCATGTCGCCGTTTCCAGCCTGGGTAAATGGAAAACGGCGGCGCAGATGCTGGCGTTGGTGATTCTCCTGGCCAATCCGCCGCTGATGACGTTCTGGGTCCTGGTCGGTTATGCGCTGCTCATTGTTGCCGCCATCCTCACCTTGTGGTCGATGGTGCACTATCTGGTGGCTGCCTGGCCGCACCTGAACACCACCCCGAAAGAGAAATAACTATTTTTGAATCAAGGAGTTGACAGGCATTTCCAAATCGTTAGAATGTCGCCCGTCAACACGACAACGCGGGAATAGCTCAGTTGGTAGAGCACGACCTTGCCAAGGTCGGGGTCGCGAGTTCGAGTCTCGTTTCCCGCTCCAGATTTTGATGATTCGCCTTGAGTCATCCGTGTTATGGCTGAGTAGCAGAGTGGTTATGCACCGGATTGCAAATCCGTGAACGCCGGTTCGATTCCGACCTCAGCCTCCAATAGAAAAGCCCTGTAAATCGAAGATTTACAGGGCTTTTTCTTTAACTGCCCACTGCAAGGATTGCGAGTTTCTGCAACTTGCGCAGGGGGAGAGGGGCTGTATATAGTCCAGCCCTTTCCGGGCTTGCACCCGGGAACGCTGTAACGCGCTACTGCCCGGATGGCGAAATCGGTAGACGCAGGAGACTTAAAATCTCTCGCCCTTTGGGCGTGCCGGTTCGAGTCCGGCTCCGGGCACCAACTTCCTGTATCCCCCGAGTCATTGCGGATTGCATGCTTGATTCGAGGTGAGCGCAAAATACGAAAAACCCGGCTTAGGCCGGGTTTTTCGTTTCTGGCGATTCACGCGCCTGCGTTGGCCATCGAGCGCAGTTTCGCGCCAGCCTTGACGATGCGGCGCTGGCGCAGTGGTCCGGCTGTCTCGTAGAAGTTCTGCAGCGGTACTTCTTCCTTGAAGTGGCCGGCGTCGCCCTCCTGCAGCGGGCCGTATTCGGTTGCCAGGTCGCGGCGAATGCGGCCTACCAGGCTGGTCAGCAGTTCTTCATTGCGTTGTTCTTCCAATCGCACCACGCGGCAGGCGATGTGTTCGCCTGCATCCTTGCTCAGCGTCATGATCAGATTGCCGTCCGGTCGAGCAGTGAAGCTGACGTCGAAATCGGAGAAGACCTGGCAAAGGTATTGGGCGGCAGGCAGACGGTCGATTGGCATGGTGTCGTCCTCGGCAGTGAGTGGGGAGTTCCTTCCCGTTCATTGCAGGGTGCATACCAATCTGAATGAAATAATAATTACTTTTAAATCAATGACTTAAAAGATAGTGCCGTTTCGTTTTCCATGCAGCTTGCAAGGTAAAGCGGAAATGGCAGGGCATTTTGCACGACGATGACATTCAGTGCGGGAGAGGGTGGTGCCGCGATGAGGTCGTTTTTACTGCGGACTTGGTCTTCTGCAGGCGTGCCCGGCGCATCGGCACCCGCAGGATCGCCCATAGCGTGACCAGTGCCAGCAGGACCCAGCCAATAATCATGAGTGTGACGAACGTGCCTGGATTCATATCGATATCCTCACCCCTCCCTAAGGGTAGTCCACCGTCATCGGTGCGCTGTCCTTTCGGTTGAGCGGCATTTCTCCCCGGAGGTTCCATTCAATGGCTTGTCTGGCTGCTGAGCATCTGGTATCTGTATATGCATACAGTATTCGGAGTGCGGTTATGCAGCAAGCCATTCTGGAAGTTCGAGATGTGGTGCAGCGCGGCGGAGTGGCCGGAGCTGCGTCTCTTCATACCTACATAGTCCGCGCATGTGGCGAAGGCATGACGCAGGCAGGTATTCACGACTGCGACCTGCTCCTGGTCGACCGTTCGGAGCTGGCATCGCCTGGTGAGATCGTGGTGGCCGCGCTCAATGGCGAGGCGTTGATCCGGCGGCTCGCGATCATCGACGGTGCGTTCGCGTTGCAGGCGGCAGGCGAGGGCTATCCCACGCTCAAGGTCGAGGAAGGCGATGAGCTTTCGATCTGGGGTGTTGTGCGTCAGCGACTTTCTGCCAGCGACGTAGCGAAGGGGCTGAAGGCATAGGGCTGGGTCGGCAGGTGGATTGAATGCTGACCATTTGCCAGCAACCTCGAGAACTAAATAAGGGGCTCGATGGTCAGATGCGCGTGCCACCGGATTCGCAACTCCTCACGAGAGTCGTGCAGCTTGCAATCCGGGGCATTGTAAGGCGGGCGCAGCCTGATTAGACTGCGCGCAACTCGCACCCCTGTCCCTCTCGAAGGACTCCCATGATCAAGAAATGTCTGTTCCCGGCCGCCGGCTACGGTACCCGCTTCCTCCCGGCCACCAAGGCCATGCCCAAGGAAATGCTGCCGGTGGTGAACAAGCCGCTGATCCAGTACGCCGTTGAAGAGGCGCTGGAAGCCGGTCTCGGCGAAATCGGTATCGTCACTGGCCGCGGCAAGCGCTCCCTCGAAGACCACTTCGATATCAGCTATGAGCTGGAGCACCAGATTCGCAACACCGACAAGGAAAAGTACCTGGTCGGTATTCGTCGCCTGATCGACGAATGCACCTTCTCCTACACCCGTCAGATCGAAATGAAGGGCTTGGGCCACGCTATCCTGACCGGCCGTCCGCTGATCGGTGACGAGCCCTTCGCCGTCGTGTTGGCGGACGACCTGTGCCTGAACCTTGAAGGCGACAGCGTCCTCAAGCAGATGGTCAAGCTGTACAACCAGTTCCGCTGCTCCATCGTGGCGATCCAGGAAGTACCGCCGGAAGAGACCAACAAGTACGGCGTGATCGCCGGCGAGATGATCCGCGACGACATCTACCGCGTGAACACCATGGTCGAGAAACCGAAGCCCGAAGATGCGCCGTCGAACCTGGCGATCATCGGCCGCTACATCCTGACTCCGGACATCTTCGACCTGATCGAGCAGACCGAGCCGGGCAAAGGCGGTGAAATCCAGATCACCGACGCCCTGATGAAACAGGCCCAGGACGGTTGCGTGCTGGCGTACAAGTTCAAGGGCAAGCGTTTCGACTGCGGCAGCGCCGAGGGTTACATCGAGGCGACCAACTTCTGCTACGAGCACCTCTACAAGACTGGCAAGGCTTGGTAATCCAGACCTTTCCGCTCTTCGAGAAAGCCACCTCCGGGTGGCTTTCTCGTTTTCCGGTCTACATCGAGCGTGGAATCGGCATCGCTTCGGAACCCGGCCCCAGCGGCTGGCCATAGCTGAACTCGACGTAATTGCCGGCCGGATCACGAAGGCCGCAGTAGTAACCCACCGGGTAGGGTTCCGACCGTGGCGCCCAGATCAGGCAGCCGGCAGCTTCCGCATCCCTGGCAATGCGGTCGACCTCATCATGAGTGTCCACGGCGAAGCCGAAGTGGCTGTAGTCGTCGCTTGCCAGGTGCCGCTCCTGGCCGCCGGGCATGATGACGAAAATGAAGCTGTGCTCCTTGCCTGGTTCTGCCATCCAGACGATGCGCGAACCCTTTCCTTCACGCTCGTGAATGACGCGCATGCCGCAGAATCGCTCGTAGAACGAAACGCAAGCCTCCAGGTCGGGCACGTGCAGGGCGAGGTGGGTCAGGGTCGGGCGCATGGTAATGCCTCCTTCGGGTCCGTCAGTTGGCAGGATAGGCCAGGCGTCATGAGGTATGCTGCCTGGCATATCCAAGCGGAGATCCATGATGCCTTTCGATTTTGACCTGTTCGTCATCGGTGCGGGTTCCGGCGGTGTGCGTGCCGCGCGCTTCGCTGCGGGCTTTGGCGCCAAGGTGGCCGTCGCGGAAAGCCGCTACCTGGGCGGCACCTGCGTCAACGTCGGTTGCGTGCCGAAGAAGCTGCTGGTGTATGGGGCGCACTTCCATGAGGACTTCGAGCAGGCCGTCGGGTTCGGCTGGACGCTGGGTGAAGCGAACTTCAACTGGGCGGCCCTGATCGCCAACAAGAACCGCGAAATCCATCGTCTCAATGGCATCTACCGCAACCTGCTGGTGAACAGCGGCGTCACGCTGCTGGAGGGTCACGCCAAGCTGCGGGATGCGCATACTGTGGAGGTCGATGGCCAGCGTTTCCGTGCCAAGCACATCCTGATCGCGACGGGGGGCTGGCCGCAGGTGCCGGATATTCCCGGCAAGGAGCATGCGATCACCTCCAACGAGGCGTTCTTCCTCAAGGAGCTGCCGCGCCGCGTGCTGGTGGTCGGCGGCGGTTATATCGCAGTGGAATTCGCGGGCATCTTCCATGGACTGGGCGCGCAGACTTCGCTCCTGTACCGCAAGGACCTGTTCCTGCGCGGTTTCGACCGCAGCGTGCGTGAGCACCTGCGCGATGAGCTGACCAGGAAGGGGCTGGACCTGCAGTTCAATAGCGACATCGCGCGCATCGACAAGCAGGCCGACAGCACGCTGGCTGCCACGCTGAAGGATGGCCGCGTTCTGGAGGCTGATTGCGTGTTCTACGCCACCGGCCGCCGCCCGCAGCTGGATAACCTGGGCCTGGAAAGCGTCTCGGTCGACCTGGATGAGCGCGGTTATATCAAGGTCGATGAGGCCTACCGCACCAGCGAGCCGTCGATCCACGCCATCGGCGACGTCATCGGCTGCGTGCAACTGACGCCCGTGGCGCTGGCCGAAGGGATGGCGCTGTCGCGCAAGCTGTTCCGTCCGGAGGAATTCCGTCCGGTGGACTACAAGCTGATTCCTACTGCGGTATTCAGCCTGCCGAGCATCGGTACGGTGGGCCTCACCGAAGACGAAGCGCGCAGCGCCGGGCACAAGGTGAAAGTCTTCGAGAGCCGCTTCCGCCCGATGAAGCTGACCCTCACCGAATGCCAGGAAAAGACCTTGATGAAGCTGATCGTCGATGCCGACAGCGACAAGGTGCTGGGTTGCCACATGGTGGGCCCGGAAGCGGGAGAAATCCTCCAGGGCATCGCCATTGCGCTGAAGGCAGGGGCGACCAAGCGGGTCTTCGACGAAACCATCGGCATCCATCCGACCGCCGCCGAGGAGTTCGTCACCCTGCGCACGCCCGTCGGCGCCTGATAGCGAGCGAAAATGAAAAAGCCGGTGCATCTGCACCGGCTTTTTTGTGGGTGGCTTTCGCCTGGGTCAGGCTATCAGTTGGCGCGCTCCAGCGAAGCCTGAGCGTCTTCCTGGCGCTGAGAGTAGCGCTGAGCGAGCACGGCACAGACCATCAGCTGGACCTGGTGGAACAGCATCAGCGGCAGCAGGATCACGCCCACGGTGCTGCTGGCGAACAGTACCGAGGCCATCGGTACGCCGGTAGCCAGGCTTTTCTTCGAGCCGCAGAAGATGATGGTGATCCGGTCTTCCAGGGAGAAGCCCAGCCAGCGCCCCAGCAGGTTGGTGACCGCCAGCGCCAGTGCCAGCAGTACGCAGCAGGCCACGACCAGGCCGGCCAGGGCTGGCAGCGGAACCTGGTGCCACAGGCCCTGAATCACCGCGGCGCTAAAGGCGGTGTAGACCACCAGCAAAATCGAACCCTGATCCACGTAGCGCAGGACTGGCTTGTGCCGCTCCACCCAGGCACCGATCCACGGGCGCAGCAGTTGGCCGGCAATGAAGGGCACCAGCAGCTGCAGGGTGATCTTGCCGATGGCGTCCAGCGTCGACATCCCGGTATCGCCATGGGCGCCGATCAGCAATTGCACGAGCAGCGGCGTAACGAACACGCCCAGCAGGCTGGAGGCTGATGCGCTGCAGATCGCCGCCGGGATATTGCCCCGTGCCAGCGAGGTGAAGGCGATTGCGGATTGCACGGTGGCGGGCAGGGCGCAGAGATAGAGCATGCCCAGGTACAGGTCCGGAGTTACCAGCGGCGACAATACCGGCTTGAGCGCCAGGCCGAGCAGGGGAAAGAGGATGAAGGTGCAGGAGAAAATCAGCAGGTGCAGGCGCCAGTGGGTGGCGCCTGCCACGATCGCCTGGCGCGACAGCTTCGCGCCATGAAGGAAGAACAGCAGCGCGATGCCCAGGTTGGTGATCCAGCCGAAGATTACGGCAGCGGTGCCTTCGCAGGGCAGCAGGCTGGCAACGGTCACGGTGGCGATCAGCGCCAGGGTGAAGTTGTCGGGGAGCAGGCGTGGGCGAGCCATGGGCACATCTCTCATCGTTGTTGTGTGTGAAGGACCACGAGGGTCAGGTTCGCACTCTAAGCCTGGGAGAATGTGCCGGCTAACGCCAGAAAGTCAGCTTATGTCGCTGAGAGGACAGTTTCCACTCCCTGCACGTGCAGATCCACCGAGCACACGCTGACCATGCCGCGCATGCGCTGGGCGATCACTTCGGCGCGATAGCGCGGCAAGGTGTTCACCCGCAGGGCAATGTCCAGCCACTCTTCCCGGCGGAAGGACTCGACTTCGGCCGGTACATGGCCCTGGAGCGCGAACTGGTTCAGCAGCCGGCAGAGAATGTCTGCATCGATCTCGGCGCGGATCAGGTAGCGCACGTCGGCGGCCACTTCGGCAGGAACCGGGCGCTCCTGTTGGTCCAAGGGGAATTCGACGAGATGGAGTGCGGGGAGCGTCATGACGGCGTGCCGATACAAGGGAAAGTAGGAAGTATTCTGCGGTGGTCTTGTGGGAATTATTTGCCTGTTTTCTGCAATTTCTGGCCTGTTTATGCATTAATAAGTCCGTGAAATAGATATCAGAGACTTATCCATGCCTGTTTTTCTGGATGCCCATGACCGCAAGATTCTCGCCCTGCTACAGGAGGAGGCGACCCTTTCCACGGCCGAGATAGCTGAGCGCATCGGCCTGTCGCAGTCGCCATGCTGGCGCCGGATTCAGCGCTTGAAGGAAGAGGGGGTGATACGCAAGCAGGTGACCCTGCTCGACCGCAAGAAGATCGGCCTGAATACCCAGATATTTGCCCAGGTGAAGCTCAATGCCCACGGGCGCAATCACCTGACGGATTTCGCGCAGGCCATGCAGGACTTTCCCGAGGTGCTGGAGTGCCACGTGCTGATGGGGGCCGTGGACTTCATGCTGCGCATCGTTACCGAGGATGTGGAGGCTTACGAGCGCTTCTTCTTCGAGCGGCTGTCGCAGGTACCGGGCGTACAGGAGATCAACTCCATTGTGGCGCTCTCGGAGATCAAGTCCACCACCATGCTGCCGTTGCCGCGCGGCTGAAGGGCGCCGGGTATGCCGGCGCCCGGGGCGGTCAGACGCCGCCCAGGTAGTCCATCTTGCCGACTTCCACGCCGTTGTGGCGGAGGATGTCGTAGGCCGTGGTGATGTGGAAATAGAAGTTCGGGTTGACGAATCCGAGCAGGAAGTCCGAGCCCTTGAAGCTGACTTCGCGGGTGCGCAGTTTCAGCTCGATGGTGCGCTCCTCGGCGCCTTCGAACTGCTCCGGCTTGAGGGTCTTGAGGAAGTCGACGGTCTTCGCGATGCGTGCCTGCAGTTCTTCGAAGGTGGCTTCGTCATCAGCGAAGCTGGGCACCTCCACGCCGGCCAGGCGGGCACCAGCGCCTTTGGCGGAGTCGGAAGCGATCTGCACCTGGCGCGCCAGGGCGAACATGTCGGGGGCGAGGCGGGCGTTGATCAGGACGGCGGGATCGATGGACTTGGCCTGAGCATGGGCGGCAGCCTTGGCGAGAATCGCCGAGAGGTTGCCGAGCATGCGGATGAAGACGGGTACAGAGGCCTGGTAGATCGAGAGGGACATGCTGCGTACTCCAGACAGATAAAGGTTGGCTCGTCGCGCTGGACGGCTGTCGGAGTCTACTGCTGGCGCCTACGGCTGTCGCCAGGCTTCAGTGCCTCGCCACCTTCGGCGCCGGGCAGCGATCGGCTTCGATAGGGCCAACGTAAGGGTTGCCCCAACCCATCACGCAGCCAACCATCTGGTTGCGCTGGCGCTCCCAGGCTTCCACCGGGTACTGCTTGCTCCAGGCAGTGAACAGCTGGCGGTCCTGGTTGGATAGTCGCAGGCCGTAGCGGTCGCTCATGTAGAAGTAGGTGCGGGCGATCATGCCGCGGATCTGCGCACGGGGCATGGCCTTGCGCGCCTTGAAGTCCACCACCATCGGGCAGGCGCCGTACTGCGATGGCTTCTGCTGCAGCCAGCCGAAGCTGTAGTTGGCGCGGTCGCCATTCACCTCGCCGATGCTCGGCACCAGGTTGTGCAGGTCGGCCTCGGCCTTCTGGTAGACCCGGTCATTGCGCGAGCAGTTCTTGCGTCCGCCGCTTTGCCAGCACTGGCGCTGATGGCCAATCACCCAGGCGGGGACAATGTGTTCCCACTCGATGCGCGAAGCCCGGTTGGCATTCTTGCGCGGGGTGTAGCCGCAGCTCTTCAGGTCGACCTTGGTGCCGTTGTAGCGGCAGCCGCAATAGAACTCTACCGACTGGCGGGCGTAGAGCTTGCGCCCGACCTTCTTGGCTTCCTCGAAGGTGCGGGGGGCGGCAGCGGAGGCGACCGTGGGAATGGCGAGGATCAGCAGCAGGGTCAGGCAGCGTCCAAACATGAGGCGTTCCTTACGAAAGTCGCTGCATCTTACTGATTGAGAAAGAAATGCCAATCGTGGCAATGGAATGGCAAGGGGCGGAAAGCTGTGCGCGAGTGGCTGGGTGATGTGCCGGCAGGGGCTCCTTTGCGGAGGAGCCTTTGTTCTCTCGTAAAGCATCAGGAGATAGTCTTATCTATTTGTTTTTAAAGGATAAAAATATAATAGAAATCACTTTAAGAGTGAGCGCTATCTAACTGTTTGACGGTGGCAGCTGCTGGGTGGAAATCCACCTGTCGCGGAGGGGCGCTGGGGATTTGTTTCGTAGATTCAACATTCATAAATGAACATAACCTATTGATATGGATAGATTAAGATTCGAGTTATCCAGGGTCTGCACGGCGCGACCAAGGCTTGGTAAGCTGGAGTCTTTCCATCATTCGGGAGATCGTCATGATCGGTCTCAGAAACCTGGCGATCGTCGCCTGTTGCGCACTGGCGGCGCCGGCATTCGCGCAGCAGTTCATCGGGCAGCAGACACAGTCGCAAGGCACGCAGGGTCATCAGAACCCACCGCAGTGGCAGCAGTCGCCACCGGTGATCCAGCGCATCTACGTCAGCCCCGGTGCCAGCGGCAGCGTGGACAGTTCGTCCAGCTGGCAGCGTCAGGATGGCTATGGTGGCGTAACAGTGCCCAGGGGGTACGGTGAAACGCGCTCCAGCACTGTGATCATCGACCAGGGCAGCGGTGGCATTCGTCAGAGCATCGAGTACCCCAACGGTGCGGTTTACCCGCGCGGCAATGGCAATTACCAGCAGCAGTAGGCGGGTTCAGTCGATCAGATCGTCGCGGGTCAGGCGGGACTTGCGCAGACCACCGTGGCTGTAGAAAAGCCCGGTATCGCCGCGCCAATGGAAGAGTGTGGCGAGGAACGCCGAGCTGACCCGGCCCACATCCCAGCTACGGAGTTTGCGGTAGGCCCAGAGCCAGCTGTCGTCGGAGGAAGAGTCGCTCATGGAATCGTCCTTGATTCGGCAAGCGGGGAAAGTGCATGGGACATTAGTGCGCCGGGTAGGCCTTCGCAAGTCGCTGCTCCCGCAACCACGCCCTGCGAAAAGGCCCTCGCATTCAGGCGGTGCTGACCGCCTTCGATTCCTCGACGTATTCCTTCAACCAGCGCAGGACTTCCACGGCGTCCCAGCGGCTGGGATCGAACATGGCGTAGGCCTGGCCCTGGTAGCCCACCACATCCAGCGGGCGGTGATAGCCGGCGCGCTGCATCAGGGCTTCGATTTCCGCGAAGCAGACATTGAAGTGGGTACGGCTGAAAGGCGTCTTGCCCTCTGTGACCAGCCCCTCCAGCAGCAGTTCCGACACGGCCTCGCTGACTTCCTCGATGGCCATGTGGTTCACGGTGTATTTCAGCTGATGGATGCTGACCATCGCTTGCTCCTCAATGGGTTTCAGGCCCATGCCCTGTGATCCGAGGTGATCGACGTAGCCAATGGACTGTGGCCTTTCGTCGAGGTTTAAAAAATTTTCGCAAAATACTGTATGCATGAACAGTATTTTCTCCTAGTATCTCTCTCGCGGTCTGACAGAAACCCTGAAGTGCCCGTCGCCATTGGCCTGACGAGCACTCCTCGACGAACAGGAGCGATGGCGATGCTGCAGAAACTGATGCTTTGCGCAGGTGTGGCGATGCTGGCGGGCTGCGTCCAGCCCCAGGCAGATATCCCGCGCGCCAATGGCGCCTATCTCATCATTGAGGGCAAGGAGGCCTGGGCCGTGCTGGTGGCCGACGGCAAGCGCATCGAAGAGCGCGGTACCGTGCGCGACGCCATACGCCTGCCGAAGGAGCGCTCGGCCATCGCGGCCAGCTACGTGATCGACACCCCCAACTGCGGTCGCCTGCAATGGCTGACCGAAGGCGAGGGCGATTCCACCGTGCGTCTGTCTTCGCGGGGCGAGGCAGCCGATCTGTCAGGCTGCCAGATCAGCGACGCGCTCAGCAGGGTCTGGACCGCGCTGGATTATTCGAGCTGACGAGGCTGAACGTGCCGTCCTCCAACAAAATGTTTCGGCTGGGATGTCCTTCACGTTTTTTTCACACCCGGCGGCGGAGTATGAAAACCAGCTAAGGGATTAGCTCCCCATCGAAAAGCCCGCTTGATTGCGGGCTTTTTATTGCCTGTCGACCAAGGTCGGCTCGCCCACCGGCCGCGGCGCGGCTAAGGTGGAACTCCACGGAAAGGCGGAGATAGAGATGCAGCGGGTTCTTGCGGAACGACTTTGGACAGCCTTGGGCGGTCAAGCCGAGCGCCTTAGCCACTTGGCCTTTCGCAGCGAAGGCTCGCTGCCCTCGGCGTTCTTCGTCACCGAACTGGCGGCCGCCAGCATTGCCAGCGCCGGACTGGCGCTGGGTGAATGGCTGGAGCCGGATGCAGGCGCAAACACCTCAATGGTCGTGGACCGCCGCCTGGCTTCTTTCTGGTTTGCTACCTCCCTGCGCGCGCAGGGCTGGACACCTCCCGATCTGTGGGATGCCATCGCCGGCAACTACGCCACCCGCGACGGCTGGGTTCGTCTGCACACCAATGCTCCGCATCATCGCGCCGCCGCACTCCGAGTGCTCGGCACTGGGAACGATCGCGACCAGGTCGCTACTGCCGTGGCGAGCTGGCAGGCGGGCGAGTTGGAACTGGCGATCGTGAAGGAGGGCGGTTGTGCGGCCGAAATGCGTTCCTGGGATGCCTGGAAGCAGCATCCGCAAGGGATTGCTGTGGCGCGTGAGCCTCTGGTATTGCGCGATATCCAGTTGGTATCGGCGCCTTCCCTGGATATCGAGATCGACCGTGAGCGCCCGCTGACCGGTTTGCGTGTGCTCGACCTGACCCGCGTGCTGGCCGGTCCCATCGCCACCCGTTTCCTTGCCGGCTTTGGCGCCGAGGTCCTGCGTATCGATCCGCCGGACTGGGACGAGCCCGGCGTAGTGCCGGAAGTGACCCTGGGCAAGCACTGCGCGCGGCTGGACCTGCGCCAACCGGAAGGCCGCGAACGCTTCCAGGCGCTACTCGCCAGCGCCGACGTGCTGGTCCACGGCTACCGCGCCGATGCCCTGGAGCGCCTGGGATTCGGCACCGACGTACGCCGTACGATCGCACCAGGGCTGGTGGACGTCAGCCTGAATGCCTACGGCTGGTCTGGCCCCTGGAGCGACAGACGTGGTTTCGACAGCCTGGTGCAGATGAGCAGCGGCATCGCCGAGGCCGGGCGCGTCTGGCGCGGGGAAGACAAGCCCGTACCGCTGCCCGTGCAGGCACTCGACCACGCCACGGGTTACCTGATCGCTGCGGCCGCCCTGCGCGGTTTGGCCGAGCGCCGGCGCAGCGGGAGGGGGAGCCGCTGGCGGCTGTCGCTGGCACGCACGGCGCAATGTCTGCTGGAGGCGGGCGTTTCGTCGGTAGGCTCGCTGGCGTTGGCGGAGGAGACAGCTGCTGATCTGGCGCCCGGCATCGAGACAACGGCCTGGGGTCATGCGCGGCGCTTGCGCCCGCCGCTGCAAGTTGCCGGCTCGCCGCTCTACTGGGAGTTGCCGGCTTCCGAGCTGGGCTCGGCGTCGGCAGCCTGGCAGCCGATCAGCCCCGACTGACCTGGAACGCCTCGCCGGTGGCAAAGAAAGCGCCGCCAGCCTGGTAGTGAATGGTGCGCAGCTCGTCAGCGGGGAAATGCCAGCGGCCGTTGGAGAAGGCACGCTCATTGGCGTAGGCGGCCACCACTTCGGCGATGAACAGGTCGTATTTTTCCTGGTTGTGGGGCTCGCTGATCACCTTGCATTCCAGGTAGGCCACGCAGCCATCCACGATCGGCGCCTCGACCTGCTTCGCACGGGATGTGCGGATGTCCAGTTGCTCGAACTTGTTGCCTTCGCCGCCATTGCTGGAGCCTACCGCCAGGGTCAGTTCGGCCTGCTGACGAGTCGGCAACTGGATGACAAAGGTCCCCGAGCCTTCAACTAGATGGCGGGACCAGGTGTTGCGATCCAATACCAGCATCAGCTTGGGCGGGTCGAAGTCCAGCGGCATGACCCAGGCGGCGGCCATGACGTTCGCCACGCCTTCGTGCTCGCTGGTGACGAGGGTGCTCGGGCCGTGGTTGAGCAGCAGGTAGGCCTTGTTCAGCGGCACGTCTTTCAGGTGGTTCATTCAGTGGTCCTCAAGTCCGGATCAGAGCAGCAGGCCGTCCACCGGCTTCAGTGGTTCGGGCAGGTCGGTCTCGCCGAGGATTTCCAGCACGGCGATTTCAGTGTTACGGCTCATGGCATCCAGCGGCAGGTCGTTGGGTTGGGTGTCGAAAGGGTCGGCGATCTGATCGCCCAGGGCGTCCAGGCCGAAAAAGGTGTAGGCCAGCACACACACCGCCAGTGGGGTGAACCAGCCGATGCTGTCCACCAGGCAGAAGGGCAGCAGGAAGCAGTAGACGTGCACGATGCGGTGCAGCATCAGGATGTAGGGGTAGGGAATCGGTGTGTTGCGGATGCGCTCGCAGCCGCCCAGCACGTAGGACAGGCGGGTCATCTGCTGGTCGATGGCGGCCAGGGTTATGTCGCTGGCGCCCCTGGCACGACTGCGTTCGGCAAAGCGCTGGGCGAGGCTGGCGAGCAGGACGTTGGTCGGGCTGCGGCTGGCGGCCAGGGTGGCGGCTTCTTCGCCCAGCAGGCGCTTCACGTCATCGCTTTGCGCGGTGCCGCGCAATTGGTCGCGCAGGACATAGCTGAAGGCGATCAGCGGGTTGCACAGCTGGCGACGGTCCTCGGCATTCATATCCGGCAAAAGTGAGCGTGTCTGGCGCGCGAGGTTGCGGGTGACGATCAGCAACTCGCCCCACAGCGTGCGCGCCTCCCAGAAGCGCTGGTAGGCGACGTTGTTACGAAAGCCCAGGAAGATCGCCAGCGTCAGGCCCCAGAGGGTGAAGGGCGTGGAGGTGATGATGACCTTGTAGTGGTAGAGCGTGCCGTGGGTGGCCACCACCAGGGAGCTGAGCAATACCGTGTAGAGCACCTTGCGCCAGATGGCCGGGATGATCGATCCCTTGAGGGAGAACAGCAGGACCCAGAGCGTCGGGGTTTGCGGGCGGAGGATCATACGGCGGCATCCGGTGGGGCGGAGCGCGCATGATAGCCGAGATGAAGGCTTGGGCGACGTGTGTCGCAGAGGGCACCCTTTGTAGGAGCGAGCTTGCTCGCGAACCGGCCCGTAGCGAAGAGGTTCGCGAGCAAGCTCGCTCCTACAGAAAAGAGCAACGTTCGGGCGTACCTAGCCCTGCTGGTACAGCTTGACGATCGCCGAGAAGTCCAGCTGGCCATTGCCCTGGTTGCTGAAGGTCTGGAACAGCTGCTGGGCGAGGGCGCCGAGCAGCACCGGCTGGCGGATCTGTCGCGCTGCCTCGCTGGCCAGGCCCAGGTCCTTGAGCATCAGGTCGGTACCGAAGCCGCCGCTGTAGCCACGGGCCGCCGGCGCGCCGGTGAGCGGGTTGTTGATCTCCGAGGCCCAGCAGCGGCCGCTGGAGGTGTTGATGATGCCGGCCAGTACTTCTGCATCCATGCCCAGCTTCACGCCCAGGGACATGGCTTCCGCCACGCCGATCATGGAGATGCCCAGCAGCAGGTTGTTCGCCACCTTGGCCACCTGGCCGTTGCCCGCGCCGCCGCAGTGCACGATGTTCTTGCCCATGGCCGCGAGCACCGGGCGGGCACGCTCGAAGTCGGCCTGCTCGCCGCCGACCATGAAGGTCAGGGTGCCCGCAGCCGCACCAGCGGTACCGCCGGAAACCGGTGCATCCAGCATCGGGTTGCCGTGGACGTGAGCGGCAGCGGAAACCTCTCGGGCGTTGAGTGGGTCGATGGTGGAAGAGTCGATCAGCAGCACGCCAGGCTGCACGTTAGCCAGCAGGCCGGCGTCGCCGAGGAACACCTGCTTCACGTGGGCCGCGGCAGGCAGCATGGTGATGATCACTTCGACATCGTCGCGCGCCACTGCCGCGGGGGACTCCAGCGCACGGGCGCCGAGGGCGACGGCCGTTTCCACGGCCTTGGCGGAGAGGTCGAAGACGCTCAGGTCGAAGCCGGCCTTGAGCAGGTTGGCGGCCATGGGGCCGCCCATGTTGCCGAGTCCGATGAATCCAATGCGCATGGGGATTTCCTCTTCTTCTTGTGCGGTAGCGCCCTGAAGGTGGGCGCAAAAAGGGTGCCCGCCCGCGTGGTGCCGAACCCGGGCCCGCATCCATGCGGAGGTCCGGGCCGGCTCGGGGCAGGCGGGCGGGCAGCTTTTACTTGAGGTTGATGGTGGTGTTCACCGCACCACCGACCTCGTTCTCGTCGAACCAGCGCTCGGTAACGGTCTTGGTCTGGGTGTAGAACTGCACCACCTGCTTGCCGTAGGGGCCCAGGTCGCCCAGCTTCGAGCCGCGCGAGCCGGTGAAGGAGAACAGCGGCACCGGCACCGGGATCGGCACGTTGATGCCCACCTGGCCGACGTCGATCTCTTCCTTGAAGTGGCGGGCGGCGGCGCCGGAGCGGGTGAACAGCGCAGTGCCGTTGCCATTGGGGTTGGCGTTGATCAATTTGATGGCCTCATCGAAGGTCTTCACCGACACCACGCAGAGCACCGGGCCGAAGATTTCCTCGCGGTAGATGGTCATTTGCGGGGTGACGCCGGAGAACACGGTCGGGCCGACGAAGTTGCCCTTGCCGTAGCCTTCGACCTGCGGGTTGCGTCCGTCCAGCTCCAGCGTGGCGCCTTCCTGGGTGCCGCGTTCGATCAGGCCGCTGACGCGGTCCAGGGCAGCGCAGGAAACCAGCGGGCCGACGTCGGTATTGGCCTCGGTACCGCCGCTGACCTTGAGGGTCTTCGCCTTGGCGACCAGGTCCGGAATCCACTGGTTGGCTTCGCCGACCAGAATGGCCACCGACACCGCCATGCAGCGTTGCCCTGCAGCGCCGAAGGCTGCGCCGGCAATGGCATTGAGGGTCTGCTCCTTGTTGGCGTCGGGCAGCACTACCGCATGGTTCTTCGCGCCCATCATGCACTGCACGCGTTTGCCGGCCAGCGAGGCGCGGTTGTAGACGTGGGTGCCGACACGGGTCGAGCCGACGAAGGAAACGGCCTTGATGTCCGGGTGGTCGCAGATGGCGTTCACCACGTCCGGGCCGCCATGGATGACGTTGAGCACGCCCGGCGGCACGCCGGCCTCGTGGGCCAGCTCGACCAGCCGCATGGTCACCATCGGGTCCTGTTCGGACGGCTTGAGGACGAAGGTGTTGCCGGTGGCAATCGCCATCGGGAACATCCACAGCGGGATCATCGCCGGGAAGTTGAAGGGGGTGATGCCGGCGCACACGCCGATGGGCTGCAGGAGGGTGAAGGTGTCCACGCCGCCGGCCACGTTGTTGGCCAGTTCACCCAGTTGCAGGTTGCCGATGGCCGAAGCGTGCTCGACCACTTCCAGGCCGCGGAACACGTCGCCTTCGGCGTCAGGCAGGGTCTTGCCCTGTTCGGCGGTCAGGATGGCCGCCAGCTCCTTCATGTTCTCGCGGATCAGTTGCTGATACTTGAGGAAGATGCGCGCGCGGGCGCCGATCGGGGTCTTCTTCCAGGTCTTGAACGCGGTCTTGGCGCTGGCCACTGCGCGCTCGACTTCCTCGGACGTGGCGAAGGGCACGCGGGCGAGGACTTCCTGGGTGGCGGGGTTGATCACGTCACGCCATTCGGAGGTGGTGGACTCGACGGGCTTGCCGTCGAGGAAGAGTTTGACGGTCGGGACGGCAGGTGCAGTCATCGGGGTTCTCCCAGCCTGAAGGCTTTGTTCTTGTGTGGTCCGATCCTAACAGTGCATTTTTGATGTTCTCAATGCGGTGATGTGCAAGTATGGTCTGCGTTTTTGCACATGGAGAGCGCACATAGAGAGTGCGCAGCAGGCTGCTTATGGACTGGGACAATCTGCGTTTCTTCCTCGAGCTATCCCGCGCCGGCAAGCTCACCGTCGCCGCACGGCGCCTGGGTGTGGACCACACCACCGTCGCCCGTCGCCTGCAGGCGCTGGAGAAAAGCATCGGCGCGCAATTGCTGGTGCGCGAGCCTGCCGGCTATCGGCTGACCGAAGCCGGTCACGGTCTGCTGCCGCAGGCCGAGGCGATGGAAAGCGCCTGCAAGGTCATCGAGAAACGCCTGGCCGGCGCGGAAGACAATCTCTCCGGCAAGGTGCGCATCGGCGCGACGGAAGGTTACGGCTCGACGCTGCTGACCTCGCAGTTGGTAGAGCTGAACCAGCGCCATCCGCACCTGGGCGTCGACTTGCTGGCGGTGCCGCGTGCCCTGCAGCTGTCGCGCCACGAGGCGGACATCGTCATCACCCTGGAGCGCCCCGGGCGCGGCCCCTACCTGATCACCCGGCTGACCGACTACGTATTGCGGCTCTACGCCTCGAAGGACTACTTGGCCGAACGCGGCCCGATCCGCACGCGCGACGACCTGCGCGAGCACGCGCTGGTGGGCTACGTGGACGACCTGCTGTACAGCAAGGAGCTGCAATACCTCGACGAGATCGGCCGGCCACTGCACATGGCGCTGCGTTGCACCAGCATCCTGGCCCAGCAGCGGGCGGTGGCGGAGGGCGCGGGTTTGGCGATCCTGCCAGCGTTCGCGGCGGCTGAGGATTCGTCATTGCAGCCAGTGCTGGCTGGCGAGATCGAATTCGTGCGGACTTTCTGGATGCTGATGCCCACGGAGCTCAAGGACATCGCGCGGATGCGCACGACCTGGGATTTCCTGCGCGAGAAGGCAGAGGGAAGCCAGGATGTCCTGATGGGACGAGGACACAGGTAGGAGCGAGCTTGCTCGCGAACACATTTCACCCGCACATACCGGTGTGAGGCGGGTTGGCGAGCAAGCTCGCTCCTACCGTTCGTGTGACTCTCAAAGAAAACGGGCGGCCTGTTGGCCGCCCGTTTTGCATTACGCCAGACCGACGTAAAGGTTCTGCACGTCGTCGTTGCCGTCCAGGGCGTCGAGGAAGGCTTCGACTTCCTCCAGTTCCGCGCCGGACAGGCTCACCGGGTTCTTTGCCTTGTAGCCGAGCTTGGCCGAAGCGACGGTGAAGCCGTGCTCTGGCAGGGCGCGGCAGACGGCGTCGAGGTCGGTGGAGTCAGTGAGGAACAGGGTGTCGCCTTCTTCCTCGCCCGATTCGAAGTCCTGGGCGCCGGCTTCGATGGCGGCCAGTTCCGGGTCGGCGTCAGCGCTGGCCGGGGTGGCCTCGACCAGCCCCAGGTAATCGAAGTCCCAGGCTACCGAACCGGAAGCGCCCAGTTGCCCCTTGCGGAACAGCACGCGGATTTCCGCGATAGTGCGGTTCACGTTGTCGGTCAGGCATTCGACGATCACCGGCACGCGGTGCGGGGCGAAGCCTTCGTAGACCACGCGCTCGAAGTTGGCGGCGCCGTCCAGCAGGCCGGCGCCCTTCTTGATGGCGCGCTCCAGGGTGTCGCGCGGCATCGAGGCCTTCTTGGCCTGCTCGACGACCAGGCGCAGTTTCGGGTTCATGTCCGGGTCGGCGCCATTGCGCGCCGCGATCATGATTTCCTTCGACAGTTTGCCGAACACGCGGCCCTTGGCGTTGGCTGCGACTTCTTTATGTTTGGCTTTCCACTGGGCGCCCATAGTCGATCTCTTGCTGGCGGTTGCTGATGGGCGGCAAGTCTAAGGCCTCACGCGGCCGCTGGCGATATCTGCCGGATCAACGCGGGACGGCGAACACCGCGCTGGCCTGGGCCACCACCTTGTCGCCCACCGACAGCAGCGCATTGGCAAACGCCATCTGCTTGCCGCGCCGACTGTGTAGCAGGCGGATGCTCAGCCAGTCGCCGACCTGGGCGGTGGACACGTAGTCCAGCGTCAGGCTGGCGGTGACCAGTGGCTGCGGCGGCTGGCTGGCGAAGGCCATGGCGTAGCCCATGCCGATGTCGGCCAGGGTCGCCAGGATGCCGCCGTGCACGCCGCCGCGACTGTTGGTGTGGCGTTCGTCCAGCAGCAGGCCCAGTTCCAGCGCTTCGCCTTCGCCACGCACCAGGAACGGGCCGAGCAGGTCCAGCAGCGGATTGCGCCGTTGCAGCGGCTGAAATCCCTCGGGGTAGCCCAGATCGGCGATCGCGTTCATTGCCAGCCTCCGGTGTGCTGCTGCAGCACGGCGCGCACGGTTTCGATCACCCGTTGCGGGACCTGGTAGTCCGGGTGCGCGCGGAACACCGCTGCCGCATCCGCCAGGCGGGTGAGGGCGAGGAGCTCGCTTTCGGCCCGGCGAGTGTCGGCACCGCCGGCAGGCAGCGCCAGGGCCTGGCGCTCGCAGGAGCAGGCGGCCTGGGCATTCACCAGCCCGCAATGCTGCTGCATGAAGTCATCCAGCCGCTGGCGCGCGCGGGACAGTCGCTTGCGATAGGCCGCCGGCTCGATCTCCAGCACCGCCGCCGCCGTCTCCGAATCCAGCCCGAAGGCGATGTCCAGCACGTAAGCCAGGCGCTGCTCACGCTCCAGACACATCAGCATGCCTTGGGTGCAGGCCAGGGCGATGCGCTCGGCGGCCAGCTTGTCGGCCGGCTCCAGCGGGCGCTCGTTGGCCTCGGCCAGGCGCAGACCGAGGTCGAGCTTGTCGGCCAGGGCCTCCAGCGACACGGTGGGCGCCTCGCGGACCTTGGTGCGTGCAGTCAGCAGCGCGTTGCTGGCGATGCGGAAGGCCCAGGTGGAGAACTGGCTGTCGCCACGGAAGCTGGCGAGGTGGGTAGTGATGCGCAGGAGGATTTCCTGGCTGGCGTCCTGGGCGTCTTCGCGGCGGCCGAGCATGCGCAGGGCGAGGTTGTAGACCGGCGCCTGCATGACCAGCAGCAAGGCATCGAGGGCGGCGGGCTCGCCGCGCTGGGCACGCTGCAGGTGTTCGTTGTCGATGGCTGGGAATTTCACGGTGTCCTCCTGACGTGGCCGGCGAAATTCCGGCTCTTCTTCCTTGGACTCGGCGCTGCAGTTTTTTGTGACCGCCAGCCCCCTTTGCGTTGTGTCCCGTGTAGGAGCGAGCTTGCTCGCGAACGGACCTGCCGGCAACCAAGGTGCCTAGGCGGTTCGCGAGCAAGCTCGCTCCTACAAGTGGCGTCAGCTCTGGGCCGAGAGGAAGGCGTACAGCCGCTCGTCCAGTGAGTGCGCCACGTTGAAACGCATCCACGGCACGCTGCGGCCGTCGGGCATGAACAGCTGGCCGGGGAACAGCAGGATCTTCGCCTCCTTGGCCCGCCCGGCGAGCAGGGTGGCGTCATTCACCGCGCGGTGCCGCGCCCAGAGGAACAGTCCGGCACGGGGTTCGTGAAAAATGTCCAGGCCGGCAGCTTCCAGGCGGCGCGCCACGCTGTCGTGGGCTTCGCCGAGCTGGTCGCGCAGCTGGCGCACGTGCTTGCGGTGGCGACCCTGCAGGAGGATGTCCAGCGCCAGGGTCTCGGTAAGCTCCGAGCTGGTCAGGCCGCTGACCATCTTCAGCGGCACCAGCTCCTCGATCAGTTCAGGGTGCGCGGCGATGAAGCCAGTGCGCAGCGCCGGGGCGATGACCTTGGACAGGCTGCTGATGTAGATCACCCGCGCCAGCTGGTCGAGGTTGGCCAGGATCAGCTGGCCGGCAGGGTCGAGGTCGGCATAGATGTCGTTTTCGACGATGAGGAAATCGTACTTCTCGGCCAGTTGCAGCAGGCGGTGCGCGGCGGCCAGGGACAGACTGCCGCCGGTGGGGCTCTGCAGCCGCGCCTGGGTGAAATAGACCTTGGGCCGGTGCTCGCGGGCCAGTTGCTCCAGGCGGTCCAGGTCCAGCCCGTCGGCGCTGCGCGGCACTCCCAGCAATTGTGCGCCCTGCAGACGCAGGTTGAGGAACAGATTGTGGTAACCCGGCTCGTCCACCAGCACCGGGTCGCCGCGCTGCACCAGGTAGCGCACGGTGAGGTCCAGCGCCTGGCTGGCGCCAGCGGTGAGCAGAATCTGCTCGGGGCTGGCGGCCACACCCGCATCGCCCAGGCGGTCGGCCAGCTTGCCGCGCAGCTTCAGGTTGCCCTTGCTATGGCCGTAGTTGCCGAACTGGGTCGGCTCTTCCCGCGCTAGGCTGCGCAGCCCTCGCTGCAAACCCTCGCCATCGAGCCAGTGCTCGGGCAACAGGCCGACGCCGGGGCGGATCTCCATGCCCAGCGGCTGGAAGACCTTGTGCAGCAGCAGGTGCGCATCGAAGTCGAACTCCGTGGGAGTCTCATCGCTGGCGCTGTCCTCGACTGCCGGGCCGCGTACGTAGAAGCCGGCATTGGGCACCGCGTTCAGGCAGCCGCGCGCCACCAGCCGGTCGTAGGCCTCGACCACAGTGAAGTGGCTGACGCCATTGGCCTGGGCGAACTTGCGGATCGAAGGCAGCTTGGCGCCGGGGCGCAGGCGCTGCTCGTCGATGGCCTGGGCAATGCCTTCGACGATCTGGGTGACCAGGGGAATGTCCGAGGTGGGGTCGAGCAACAGCATCCGAAGGTCCGTTCACGAAGGGAAGAAATCTGTACAGGTCCGGTGACCATAACAGCACTGCAAAATCTGCGATGTCCCTGTGCATGGTGCGGGCAGGGCGCGCCCAGCACACTCGGTTCCAGACGGCGGCAATACGCCGCACAGCCTGAACAAGAACAAGGACCACCGGTCATGCGTGACACAGCTTACAACATCGATCCGTCGAGTATTTCCGCCGAAGAGTGGCAGGCCCGCTGCGACCTCGCCGCGCTGTATCGGCTGATTGCGCACTTCCGCTGGACCGACCACATCGACACCCATATCTCTGCGCGGGTGCCGGGCGAGCCGGGCCACTACCTGATCAACCGCTACGGCGTGCTGTTCCACGAAATGCGCGCCTCCGACCTGGTGAAGGTCGACCACGCGGGCGACGTCATCGACCCGCGCTTCGGCCCGAAAAGCGTCAATCGCGCCGGCTTCAACATCCACTCCGCGGTACACGCCGCCCGCGAGGACGTGGCCTGCGTGATCCACACCCACACCGCCGCCGGGATCGCGGTGTCCGCCCAGGAAGACGGCCTGCTGCCGATCAGCCAGCATGCGCTGAAGTTCTATAACCGCCTGGGCTACCACGACTACGAAGGCATCGCCCTGGACCCGGACGAGCGCTCGCGCCTGGTCAACGATCTGGGCAGCCACATGGTGATGATCCTGCGCAACCACGGCCTGCTGGCCACCGGGCGCTGCATTGCCGAGGCCTTCAACCAGATCTACTTCCTCGAACGTGCCTGCCAGGCGCAGGTCCAGGCCCTGGCTGGCGGCCGCCAGCTGCGTTACCCGTCGCACGCCGTGTGCGAGCGCGTTGCCGTACAGGAAGAAGAGGCGCTGACCGACGGCCTGCACCTGCTGGCCTGGGAATCGGCGCTGCGCCTGATCGAGGACGGCGCGGCCGTCTATCGGAGCTGAGCCTGATATCGTGCCCCGGTCCGCAGAGACCGGGCGCCTGCGTGCTTGAACCATCTGCCAACAACAATGCCAAGAGGTGGAAATGAAGAACCCGATTCTGGGAGCCCTGCTCATGGGCGTGGCGTCCGGCGCCATGGCCGCGGACCTGACCGTGATCTCCTTTGGAGGCACCAGCAAGGATGTGCAGACCGAAGCCTTCTACAAACCCTTCGAGAAGAAGGAAGGAATGAAGGTGATCGCCGGCGAGTACAACGGCGAAATGGGCAAGATAAAAGCCATGGTCGACACCGGCAGCGTCAACTGGGACGTCGTCCAGGTGGAAGGCCCGGAGCTGCTGCGCGGCTGCGAAGACGGCCTGTTCGAACAGCTCGACCCATCCATCCTCGGCAATCCCGAGGACTACGTGCCCGGTACCATCTCCGACTGCGGGGCGGGCCTGCTGGTCTGGTCGATGGCCATGGTCTACGACGGCAAGCGCTTCGCCAACGGCCCGACCGGCTGGACGGATTTCTGGGATACGAAGAAATTCCCCGGCAAACGTTCCCTGCGCAAGGGCGCCAAGTACACCCTGGAAATCGCCTTGCTGGCCGACGGCGTGAAGAAGGAAGACCTGTACAAGGTGCTGGCCACCAAGGAAGGCGTGGATCGCGCCTTCAAGAAGCTCGATGAAATCAAACCGTCGATCCAGTGGTGGGAGTCCGGTGCACAGCCGATGCAGTTCATCGCCAGCGGCGACGTAGCCATGAGCACCGCCTATAACGGCCGCGCCTTTGCCGCGCAGGAAGAGGGCGCGCCGATGAAGGTTGTATGGAACAACAGCCTGTACGCCATCGACTCCTGGGCGATCCCCAAGGGCAGCCCGAACAAGAAGGCTGCCGAGGACTTCATCGCCTTCTCGCTCAAGCCCGAGCAGCAGAAGATCCACACCGTGAAGCTGGGCTATGGCTCGGTGAACCTGGGCACCACCAAGCTTCTCGATCCAAAGCTGGTGGAGCGCCTGAACACCGCACCAGCGAACCTGGAACAGGCCGTACCGGTGAACTTCGAGTTCTGGGTCGACCACGGCGAGGACCTGGAGCAGCGCTTCAACGCCTGGGCGGCAAAAGGCTGAGGGGTGGTGGAGCGCTGACGGCAGTGACTGTCTGACTGCGCTACTGCCGCAAGCCCGTTCCTGTGTGTGCCGCGCGTCCCGGCACCCACGGGAACGGGCTTTTTTGATTGAATGCCATGCGATAAAACCCGACTTCAGGCCCCGTCGATGATCCGTAAAGGCACTTTCGGCCAGACCGGCTTCAGCCTGCACTCACCAGCTGCAGCAGGCGCGCGGCCAGTTCGGCGCGGCGGAAGGGTTTGGATAGCACCTCGTAACCGCGAATCTGGCTCGGGGTGAGATTGGCGTAGCCGGTGATGATCAGCACTGGCAGGCCGGCGAAACGCTGGCGCAGGTCCTGGGCCAACTGGGCCCCGGTGCGGTCGGCCATGATGTGGTCGGTGACCAGCACGTCCGGCACCAGACCGTTGTCGATCAGTGCCATGGCCGCGGCCGCCGAGCAGGCATCGGTGACCTGGTAGCCCAGGTCGCGCAGTTGCAGGCGCGTGGTGTAGCGCACCATGTCCTCGTCATCCACCAGCAGCACATGGATCGGCCGGGGCGCCACCGGGGCGTCGAAGGTATCCGTCTCTTCGCTAAGGATCAGTTCATCGGTGATCGGCAGCCAGACCGTGACCTGCGTGCCGCTGCCTTCCTGCGAGGCAATGCCCAGGCCGCCGCCGGACTGCGCCGCCAGCCCCTGCACCATGGACAGCCCAAGTCCGGTGCCCTTGCCCATGCCCTTGGTGGAGAAGAACGGCTCCAGGCAGCGTGCCAGGGTCTGGGCGCTCATTCCGCTGCCGTTGTCGCTCACCACCAGGCCAACATAACGCCCGGCGCAGAACCCTTCGAACTGGCCATCGGCGATTTCGCTGACCTTGCCGCTGATCTTCAGCTGGCCGCCGTCAGCCATGGCATCGCGGGCGTTGACTGCCAGGTTGAGGATTGCCAGCTCCAATTGGTGCGGGTCGACGATCACCGACGGCAGGTGCGCTGGCACTTCGATCGCCACATCGATCATGCCGCCGAGGGACCGCTCGATCAGGTCGCGCATCTCGCTGATCAGTCGCTGCAGCGACACCACCTGGGGCTTGAGGGTCTGCCGGCGGGCGAAGGTCAGCAGGCGGCCGACCAGGATGCGCGCGCGGTCGGCGGCCTGCAGGGCTCCGTCGATCAGCGTGGTGGAGCGCTCGTCGTCCAGGCGCCGGCGCACCAGTTCCAGCGACGCCATGATGGGCGTCAGCAGGTTGTTGAAGTCATGGGCGATGCCGCCGGTGAGCTGGCCGATCATCTCCATCTTGCGCGCTTCGTGCAGCTGGGCCACCGCGGCCTCGCGCTGGGCGACCATGGCGGCTGCCCGTTCCTCCAGGCCTTCGTTGAGCTTGCGCAGCTCTTTCTCGGCGCGGATGCGGGCACTGATGTCAACGCAGACGCAGAGCATCCCGGTGACGGCCAGCTGTTCGTCGAGCAATGGCGTCAGCTGATCCTGTACCCAGACTTCACGGCCATCGGGGTGCAGGTGGCGATGGACGATTTCCCTCGATGCTGTCGCTCCGGCCAACAGCTCGGGCGGAGGCTGCTCGTGCAGGCGGGACTGCAGCAGGTCCTGGCGGGAGCGGCCGACTATCTCGCAATAACGTTCGTTGACCCGCGTGAAGTAGCCGTCGCGGTCGCACAGTGCGATGCCGGCGCTGGCCTGGTCGAACATCGCCGCAAGCTGCGTGGAGCTTTCGCGCAACGCTGTTTCCGCCCGCGCATGGAGGATCGCCGTCCAGGCCTGCTTGGCGGTTTCCTCGGCCAGACGCAGTTCGAACTCGGTATGGATGTGTGGCCGTTCATGGTGGATCGCCAGCACAGCCTCCAGTACCCCGTGGCGGATTACCGGCACGTGCAAGGTGGCAGCCAGACTGAAGTCGCGGCAGGACTGCGCTTCGCTTTCGGGAAGGTTGCCCGAGTCGCTGCGGTAGTGTCGCGCCACCGACAATCCGGCCTGCAGCGAGCGCAGAAGATCGACGCCGAAGTCACGGTAACGATGGCGGCCCACGGCGCTTTGCGGCGCGCCGGGAAATTCGCGGGCGACGTCGAAGGTCACGCCATCGCCGTTGTCCTCTGCGAAGAACACCCGTGTGGCGCCCAGCTCCTCGGCAAGCCTGCTGGCGGCGACGATCTCGATACGCTCAGGCTCGGCAATGGTCGGCAGGGCGCGGCCCAATTCCAGCAGGAAGGCCTGGCGGCGTTCGAACTGCACGCGCTCGGTGGTCTCGGTGACGATGCACAGCACGCCGCCGATGGAGCCGTCGTCGTCGCGTACCGCCGAATAGGACACGTCGAAATACACGGTTTCGCCGGCGCCGTGGCGTTCGATATAGAAGGGGCGGTCCTTGGCCGAGAAGGTCTCGCCGGTCTCGCGTACGCCGCGCAGCAGCGGTTCCAGGTCATCCCACAGCTCGGTCCAGTTCTCGACAGCGGGGCGGCCGAGGGCGCGCGGGTGTTTGCCGCCAATGCTGGGCGAGTAGGCGTCGTTGTACAGGGCGACGTACTGCGGGCCCCAGAACAGCACAATCTGCGCCTTTACCGGGAGCACCGTGCTCATCAATGTCTTCAGGCTGGCCGACCAGGTCTCCGGCGCACCGAGCGGCGAGGCGCTCCAGTCGCGCGTGCGCATCAGCGTGGCGACATCCGGCAACGGCTGGTCGTCCTCGCGGGCGAGGATATCAGTGACATCGAGGGCTGCCGGTTCGGCGGCGATATCGGAAAACTGTTCCATGTCGTCGGGGCCGAAAGAGTCGAGGCGAAGGGGTGTTTGTCGTAGAGACGCTTGTCGTTATGAGCGCAGGAACGGTCGCCGCGTTCCGTTTCAATGAGGCCCGGTTTCGCGGCGATGCCCCTGACTATAGCGCGGCCGTGCGAGACGCAGCGTTTATTCAGGCCCTGGCGGAGCGGGGCGGGCGACGGTGCGGGGAGGGCTCCGGCAGCGGATGCACCTCGGATACCGACGCCTGCTGCAGCTCGCCCAGAACTTCCTTCACCCGGCAGTGGCCGGTCAGGCCACGCTTGACCACCAGCACGGCCGCTGCCACTTCCAGCCAGCCGCTCACACCGCCTCGGCGCACGCCCTTGCCGATGCCGGCCAGGCCGATGGCCACGGACAAGGCGCGCTCCCATTTGCCGAGATTCTGGCCACCGAAAGTCTGCTGAGTCATTTCAGGTCTCCCATTGCGATTGTGCGGAACGGGCACGGGTTTCACGCCCTGTAGCTGGGAGCCGGCAACCGGCGCGCGGGTTCAGTCGAAACTACGGATGGTCACTCTCGCGGGCGAGCAGCAGGTGCACGGTGGCGCAGCAGCCTTGTCCAGGCAGATGGGAAATCTGCAGTTCGCCGCCGATGCTGTTGATCAGGTGCTGGGCGATGTTCTGGCTCAGGCTGTGGCGTGCCGGATTGCGGGTGGGGTAGTCGCGGGTCAGTTCGGAGAGGGAATAGGCACGCATTTCCGCCCGCCCCGCGCTCGGCAGGCCTTCCAGAACTATGCGTACGCCCAGCCCGTCCTGCGTCGGACTGGCGACGATGCGAACCTGCACACTGCCGTTGTCGGTCAGGTCGATCACATAAAGGCCCAGGTGTCGCAAGGCCTCGCGCAGGGACTTGGCATCGACCAGCACGCTTTGTCGCGAGCGCTTGTCGGTTTCCAGCTTCAGTGTCAGTTGCTTCCGGTCTGCCTGCCCGTGCAGCGCTTCGAGCACCTCGGCGACTAGCACGTCCAGTCGCGTGGGAAGCAGCGGGACTTCGTCCTGGGCAACGAGTGCGCGCTTGAGCGAGGCGCCGTGCACGCGCAGTTCATCGAGGATCGCCTGGGCCCGTTCGAGATTGGCGGAGGCGGGCTGCGCCAGGGTCTGCGCAAGCGCATCGATGCGTTCGTTGAGGTGGGTGGTGGCGCTGGTGAACAGGTCCGTCAGTTGCTGGTGCGCCAGCTCGCCGGCTTCGGCGCGGCTGCGCAGTTCGTTGAGCTGGTCATAGCGCTCAGTGACGTCGGTGCTGCAGCAGATCATCCCGAGCAGATTGCCGTCGCCATCCCGGTAGGGCGTGCCCCAGTGGTGCAATACGCGGCGCTCGCCATGCACGGTGAGCTCGATATCCTTGCTGAAGGATTGCTCCTCGGCGATGGCGCGCTGCAGGAAGCGCAGCATGTTGCGCGCGTCGTCCGGGGGGTACCAGTCGACCTCGGTGGTGCGGGTGCCCAGCACATCATCGAGGCGGGTCTGGTACAGCGCCAGGTGCGCCGGGTTGGCATACATCAGGCGCGCCTGCGTATCGCGCACGTAGAAGGCTGCCGGCAGGCTCTCGACCATGGAGCGCCACATGGGCTCCTCGCCCTCGTCACGGGCTCCGTCACGGGCAAGGCTGGCGGGTGCGGCAAGGCGGTTGCGGCGGGCGAAGTCGATCAGGTCGAGCATGCTGGAGAGGTTGAGCTTGCTGCGCATGCGTGCCCGGTAGGTACTGACGGACTTCTCGCTGATGGTCAGTTCGCGGGCGATCTCCTGGTTGCTGTAGCCGCTGGCAAGCAGACTGAGGACGCTCAATTCACGGTTGGACAGCGAGGCCACACGCTCGGCGTCGTTCTCCTGCAGGCTGGCGCGATGCACGCTGCCGAGCATCTCGGCGGGGAAGTAGCTGTGCCCGCGCAGGAGCACCGCCAGGGCTTCCTTGAGCCGGTCGATGTCCTGATGTTTGCTGACGAAACCCGAAGCGCCAACCTGCAGGAAGCGGCCGACGTAGTGCTCGGAATCCTGGGTGCTGTAGCCCAGGATCGGCAGCGTCAGGCCCCGCGCACGCAAGCGCGAGATCACGTCCAGGCCGGTAAGCTGCGACAGGTCGATATCGATGATCAGCAGGTCCGGCGTGAGGCGGGTCGTCAGGCTCAGCGCTTCAAGGCCGTTGCAGGCTTCGCCGACCACCGTATGCCGCTCCGCCTGCAGCAGCATGCGCACGGCATAGCGGGTCATCGGGTGTTCGTCCGCGATCAGTATTCGCGCCATCTCATCCCCCAGGTTTGCCCTTCACTCTAGGGCAGGACGAAGGCGATCGTGTAATCATTTTCCTACAAGAGGTGACTGGTTTTCGCATCCTCACTGCGCTGCCGCCGGGAAACAATGCTCGCAAAGGCCCATCACTTCCCCTCAAGGCGGCCGTCATGGATCGCGCTCCTGTTATTCGCACCGGCGTCATTGCCAGCCTGCTGGGTGCCGCGCTGGTGGTCACCGGCACCGGCTACCTGGCCTGGACCCTGGTCATGCAGCACACCGCGGATCGCCTGGAAACACTGGCCAGGCTCGCCTCGCAGAGAGCGGACGACACCATCGCCCAGGCCGCCGCGGCACTGCGCGAGCTGAACCGCTCGGCGCTGCCGCCATGCTCCGTGGAAGGCATCGAGCAGATGCGTCTGGTGGCCATCGACACGCTGGCGGTCAAGGCGGTGGGGTATGTCGAGGAGGAGGTATTCGTCTGCAGCTCCTGGGGGCTGATCGACAAAGGCGCGCAGCGTTGGCCGGCAGAGTTCCATACCCGCGAAGGGCTTGGCGTTTCGATCAACGTGCCGCCCTTCGTGGCGCCGGCCAAGCCGATGCTGGCGCTGCAGGATGCCGCGTTCAACCTGCTGATCGACCCCGAACATTTCCTCGAAACCTCGCTGGCGCCCGGCGTCAGCCTGGCCCTGGGCACGCCGGCAGGGCACTGGCTGGGGGCCCCGGCTGCCGACTTCGCCCAGGTGCTAACGCGCATCCATGGCGAGCCGCACGCCGGCCTGCGCGACGGCTACGTCTACACGCGGGTCGCTCATGGCAACTGGCAAACGGTGGCCGCCGTTACCCGTCAGGAAATGCTCCGTGACCTCTGGCGCGAGTTACTCATGCTCACGCCACTAGGGCTGCTGCTCTCCGGCCTGTGGTGCTGGGTGGTCGCTCGGCGCGTACGGGCGTACCTGTCACCCTTGGCCGTGCTGACACGGGCGGTGGCGAATGGCGAATTCACCGCCTTCTACCAGCCCATCCTCGACCTGCGTGACGGCCGCTGCATCGGCGCCGAAGCCCTGGTGCGCTGGCGCCGGACGGATGGCTCGGCCCACATGCCTGACACCTTCCTGCCCTTGGCGGAGTCCAGCGGGCTGATCGAACCCATTACCGGACAGGTAATCTCCACCGTCTGCCGGGAGCTCGGCCCCAGCCTCGTCTCGGGGCAGTTGCCGCATGTCTCGATCAACCTCTCGGCGTGTGATGTCGCCAGCGCTGCCTACCTGCCGCATCTCACAGAGCAGCGGCAGCGGGCAGGAATCGCCGCCGAATCCATCTGGCTGGAAGTGACCGAAAGCAGCCTGCTGAACATCGATGCCGCGCACCGGACACTGGTGCAGAGCCGCGAGGCTGGCCATCCGATCGCCCTGGACGATTTCGGCACCGGATACTCCAGCCTGCAATACCTGCGGCGCCTGCCGTTGGACCTGCTGAAGATCGACCGCTCCTTCGTCCAGTCACTGTCCGCTGGCGCGCCTTGCCCGGTGACCGACCACACTATCGCCATGGCGCGCCAGTTGGCGTTGCTGATGGTGGCCGAAGGCATCGAGACCGATGAACAACTGGAGTACCTGCGGCAGCGCGGCGTGCAGTACGGCCAGGGCTGGCTGTTCGGCAAGGCGATGCCGCTGGACGAGTTGCTCGCTTACCTCGCCGGCCAGAGCTGGCGGGCGGCGTCATGACTTCCAACTTCTGACAACAGGATGATCACCATGAAAACTTCCCTGCTGCTGTTCTGCCTGCTCAGTGCCACGCCGGCATTAGCGCTGGCGGCCGACACCGTCTCCACGGTCCCGGTGCATTTCGCCAAGGGTGCGAGCAGCACTACCGCCAAAGGCAATTTCAAGGGCTACGACTCGGTGCTCTACACGCTGTCGGCAAAGGCCGGGCAGCACATGAAAGTCGGCGTCAGCGGCAGCAGTAACGCCAACTTCAATCTCTTCGCGCCCGGCGACAAACCGGGTGAATCCACCGCCCTGGGCAGCGGCTCGGTCGGCCAGGACTGGAGCGGCGCGCTGCCGGCCTCGGGGACCTACAGCGTGCAGGTTTACCAGATGCGCGCCAGCGCCCGGCGCGGCGAAAGCGTGAACTACAGCATCCACTTCGGCATCGAATGATGCCGGGCCTGCCCGGCACGCCTCAGACTCGCTCTGCCCGATACTGACTCGGCAACCGCCCGAGAACCCGCTTGAAGGTCTGCGAGAAGGCGCTCGGGCTCTGGTAGCCGTGCTCCAGCGCCACTTCCAGCACTGAGGCGCCGGCGAGCAGGCGTTGCAGGCTGAGGACCATGCGCACGCGGGTGCGCCAGTCACCGAAGTTCATCCCCAGTTCGCGCAGGAACAGGCGGGCGAGGGTGCGGCTGCTCATGTTCAGTTGCCGGGCCCAGTCCTCCATGCCGGTTTCATCGGCCGGTGCGCCGATCACCGCGTTGCACAACCGCAGCAGGCGCGGGTCCCGTGGCATGGCGAGGTGAATGCCGACGGTCTGTGCCGCGTCCATCTCCACCAGCAGCAGTTCGTGCAGGCAGCGGCGGCGGTGCGCGTTTCCATCCGTTGCCTGCATCTCACTGGCGGCAACCAGCAGTTCCCGCAGCAGTGGCGTTACCGTGATTAGCTGGCATTGCTGGCCGCCCCAGGGCCAGGTGGAGGCAGGCATGAACAGGGTGCGCATGCGCACGCTGCCGAACATGCGGATCTGGTGCTCGGTCCCCGGCGGTACCCACAGTGCGTGGCCAGCCGGTAGCACCCAGTTTCTCTGCGCCGCGCCCACCAGCATCACGCCGGAAATCGAGTGGATCAGCTGCGCCTGGTTGTGGCAGTGCGGCAGGATTTCCTCGCCGTCCTGGTGGTCGTAGGCGAGCGCTTCGAGGGACAGGGCGCACGTCATGCTGCGTCGCCTCTCGTTGGCGTGGAGTTGTCGAGTGGTTTCATGCGGAACTCCTGGGGAGTCAGCATTCTAGGTGAAAGTGATGGCATGAATATGGCGTCTTATTGCTCGTGTTTCATAAAGAGAGCAATAAAAAATCGTCTTTATGCGAATTTGTGGAGCTCGAGTGCGCAATCCTCAGTGAGAGGAGACATAATCCGAACCTTCGTGAGCCGGCGGAATCGCGAAGTTTTCCCGCATGCGCTGCGCTTCCGCCAGCGGCGTTCGCCCGAACAGGCGCTTGAACTCTCGGTTGAACTGCGAGGCACTGGCGTAGCCAACCGCCAGGCTCGCCGCCTGCGCTGTCATACCCTGGCGCACAATCAACAGCCGCGCCTGGTGCAGCCGTGTGCACTTGAGGTACTGCATAGGCGAGGTACGGGTGATGGCCTTGAAGTGGCTGTGGAAGGACGGAACGCTCATGCCCGCTTCGCTGGCCAGTTGCGGCAGGTCGATGGCCTGCGAGTAGCTCGTGTGGATGCGCTGCAAGGCCCTGGCGATATTGCCGAAGCGGCCGCGCATTGCCAGCGCCGCGCGCATGGCGTTGCCCTGGGCACCGGTGAGCACACGGAAATACAGTTCGCGCAGCAGGGCTGGCGCGAGGATCGCCGCTTCCAGCGGCCTGCCCAGTGCTTCGAGAAAACGCAGCACGGACTGCGTCAGCGCCGGGTCCATCGGGCTGGAGAACAGGCTGCGCGGCGCGTCTTCGGCGACGTGTTGGCCAATCTGATCGATCTGCAGCATCAGCTCGGCAGCGAGCTGGAAATCCAGGTGCAGGTAGATGGCCAGCAGCGGCTGCTCGGGCGTGGCGTCGGTTTCCATGGTGAACGGCACCGGCACCGCGACGGCCAGGTAGTGCTGCTCGTCATAGATGTAGACTTCATCGCCGAAGTAGCCGCGCTTGCAGCCCTGGCAGACGATCACGATGCCGGGGTCGTAGAGCACCGGAGTGCGTGCCAGCGGGCGATTCGAGCGGAGCAGCCGCACGCTCGGCAGCGCGGTGAGGTTGTAGCCTTCCTGCGGGGCCAGCTCGGAGAGCAGGGCAGCCATGCGTAATTGGACGGAGCAGGGCGCTTCGATGGACTCATTCATAGAATCAGGCAATAAAGACAGAGTTTGAGGTCTCTGAAGCAGGGTGGGCGTTACGTATTGTGCACTCAATCCCTCTGCAATGGAGTCACCCATGTCATCTCGCAAGACCCTGCTGATTACCGGAGCCAATAGTGGCTTCGGCCTGGCCCTGGCCCGCGAGGCGCTGGCCGCCGGACACCGGGTGGTGGGCACGGTGCGCAGCGAGCAGGCTCGCGCTGAGCTCGAGGCGCTGGCGCCTGGGCTGATCTCTGGCCGCCTGGTCGATGTGACGGACTTCGACGCCATCCCCGCCGTGGTCGCTGACGTAGAGGCCAGCGTCGGCCCCCTGGACGTGCTGGTGAACAGCGCCGGCTACGGTCACGAAGGCGTCCTCGAGGAGTCGCCGCTGGAGGCCATGCGCAGGCAGTTCGAGGTGAACGTGTTCGGCGCCGTGGCGATGATTCGAGCCGTACTGCCGTACATGCGCCAGCGCCGCCGTGGGCACATCCTCAACATCACCTCGATGGGCGGTTACATCACGATGCCGGGCATCGCCTATTACTGCGGCAGCAAGTTCGCCCTGGAGGGCATCAGCGACGCGCTGGGTAAGGAAGTCGAGGGCTTCGGCATCGCGGTGACCGCGGTGGCGCCGGGTTCCTTCCGCACCGATTGGGCGGGGCGCTCCATGGTGCGCAGTCCGCGTTCCATTGCTGACTACGACGCGCTGTTCGATCCGCTGCGCCAGGCGCGGCAGGAAAAGAGCGGCAAGCAACTGGGTGACCCGGCGAAAGCCGCGCAGGCCATGCTGGCGGCTATCGACGCCGCGGCGCCGCCACGGCACCTGCTACTGGGCAGCGACGCTCTGGGGTTGGTGCGGCAGAAGCTTTCGGCGTTGGAAGAGGAGATCAATCACTGGCAAGCGCTCACTCGTTCCACCGACGGCTGAGACGCGGGTCAGTATCCGGCGTTGCGCTCTTCGGGGCGCAGCGTGAGGACTTCGAAGCCTTTCGCGGTGACGGCCACGGTGTGCTCGAACTGCGCGGAGAGCTTGCCGTCGAGAGTCACGACGGTCCACTCGTCCGCGAGAGTCTTCACCCCGGAATGCCCTTGATTGAGCATGGGCTCGATGGTGAACACCATGCCTTCCTTGAGCACCTGCCCAGTGCGCGGACGGCCGAAGTGCAACACCTGCGGCGGCTCGTGCATTTCGCGGCCGATGCCGTGGCCGCAGTATTCCTCGACCACGGTATAGCCATGCTGACGGGCGTGCCGCTCGATGGCATGGCCGACGTCGCCCAGCCGTGCTCCGGGTTTCACCGCACGGATACCTTTCCACATCGCTTCGTAGGTGATTTCCGCCAGGTGCTTCGCTGCGGGACTGACCTTGCCGATCAGGTAGGTCTTGCTCGAATCGGCGATGAAACCGTTTTTCTCCAGGGTGATATCGAAGTTGACGATGTCGCCGCCTTGCAGACGGTCCGCCTCGGACGGCACGCCATGGCAGACCACCTGGTTGCGCGAGGAGTTGAGTGCGTAGGCGAAGCCATACTGCCCCTTGCTGGCCGGCCGAGCCTGGAGTTCGTCGACGATGTAGCGCTCGACCTGGTCGTTCACTTCCAAAGTGGTCATGCCTTCCAGCGGCAGCCTGTCGACGAAGCCGAAAACCTCTGCCAGCAAGCGTCCAGACTCCCTCATCAGCGCCAGTTCCGCCGGGGTCTTGATCACTTGGCACCTCCGGCGGCGGGGTATTTCACCCCGGCTTCCTGAAGTTCGCGGGTGACGATGTCGTTGAAGCTCAGGGTCGGTTCCAGTTCGCAGAGCATGCCGATCTTGATCCAGAACGCCGCCTGGGCGTTGATCGAACGGCACGCGACGGAGCTTGCGCGGCGCAGTTGGTCGTGCAGTTCGTCATCCAGGTTAATGATGCCCATGAATTCGATTTCCATATAAACCATTACAATCCATATATGCATCATATGGCTTTGGGCATGACAGCGCAAAGCCCGCGCGCCAGCTTATCGGGGCGAACCGGCGTCCTGCATATCGCGCAACAGGTCCACCAGCGCACGGGCGCAGGCGGGCAGGGCTTCGCGGTCGCGCAACAACACGCTGCGCTCGCGCACCACCCAGGGCTCGTCCAGCGGCAGGATGCGCAGGTTCATGGTGCGGCTGTGGCGCAGGGCGGCGGTTTCCGGGATGACGCCGATGCCGACGCCGGCCTCGATCATTCGGCAGATGGCCTCGAAGCTGGCGACCTGGATGCGCAGGTTCAGCTCGCCTCCCATGCGGTCCACCCGTTCGCGCAGGAAGCTCTGCAAGGTGCTGCCTTCGTGCAGGCCGATATGCGGGTAGTCCAGCGTGTCGGCCAGGGTCAGCCGGGGCAGGGCGCACAAGGGATGATCCGGAGCGACCGCGAGGACCAGCCGGTCGGTGCTGAAGTGGACGATCTGCAGACCCTCGGCGCGCACCGGGCCGGCAACGATGCCCAGGTCCGCCGAGCCATCGAGGATGGCCCGCACGATGTCGCGGTTCAGCCGCTCCTGCAAGTCGACGCTGACACCAGGGCGCTCGGCGAGGAAGTCGGCCAGCAACTCCGGCAGGAACTCGGTGCACGCCGTGGTGTTGGCGAAGATGCGGATGTGCCCGACCTGATCGCCAGCCTGGCCGCTGAAGTCGCTTTTCAGGTGATCCACCTGCCGCAGGATCAGCCGTGCGTGTTGCAGCAGGCGCTCCCCGGCGGGAGTCAGCTCGACGCCACGGTTGTCGCGGTACAACAGGCGGCACTCGAGCTGGCCCTCCAGCGCCTTGATCCGCGCGCTGGCGGCAGCGGCGGAAAGGTGGGCGCGGCGGGCGCCCTGGGTGAGGCTGGGGGCTTCAGCGATGTGAGTGAAAAGACGCAGGTCGGCGAGATCGAAATGCATGTAACGGGTTCCCGCTAGGCTTGGGGATGAGAGTGGCGTTCGATTTAGCTTAACGCTGGATTATGAAAATGTGGATTCGCCGAACGCAAGCCCTGTTGCATGCTCGGCGTCATCCACTCTGCCAAGAGGTCACCCATGAGCGATTCGCCGTACGCCGACTGGATCGGCCGTTCCCAGGAACGCGAGGAAGAACTGAGTGCCGTGCTGGTCCGCCGTCTGGCCGTGACCCTCGCGGAAGATGTGCCAGCAAAAGGCGACGCGCTGCCGCCGCTGTGGCACTGGATGTTCTTTCAGGACGAAGTAGTCGAGTCGGGCCTGGGCGCTGACGGCCATCCGGCGCGCGGCGGTTTCCTTCCTCCGGCCGATGGGCGCAACCGCATGTGGGCCGGTGGCCGCCTGGAGTTCCACGAGCCACTGCGAGTCGGTGGCGTCGCGACTCGAATCACCACCATTCTCAATGTCGAGGAAAAGCACGGCCGCACCGGCTCGCTGCTGTTCGTCACCCTGCGTCACGAGTTCAAGCAGGATGGCCGCCTGGCCTTCAGTGAAGAGCAGGACATCGTCTATCGCGAGCCCACGCCGCCCAAACTGGCCAGCGGCGATGCGCTGCCTGCCAGCGACTGGAGCGAAGCCGTGGTGCCGTCGCCGATCCTGCTGTTCCGCTATTCAGCGTTGACCTTCAACGGCCACCGCATCCATTACGACTGGCCCTACGTCACCGAGGCCGAGGGCTACCCCGGCCTGGTGGTGCACGGCCCGCTGATCGGAACCCTGAACCTGCGCGCTTTCTGCCGCGCCAACCCCAAAGCGCGCCTGCGCCGTTATGCCTACCGCGGCCTGCGCCCGCTGATCAGCCCCGAACCATTCGAAGTCGGTGGGCGCGTGAGCGGCCCCGGCAAGGCAGAGGTCTGGGCTGGCAATGGCGCCGGCATCGCCCAGCGCGGCGAAGTGGAATTCGACTGATCGCACCCCTGGCGGTGCTTCCAACAAGAAAACATGAAAGGTGATTCGATGACCTCTACCCCCGAAGAACTCCAGGCCATCCGTGACGGCGTGCGCGCATTGTGCGCGGAATTCCCCGCCGAATACTGGCGCAGGATCGACGAAGAAAAAGGCTTCCCCGAGGACTTCGTCCGCGCCATGACCGAAGCCGGCTGGCTATCGGCGATGATCCCGGAAGAATACGGCGGCTCGGGCCTGGGCCTGGCCGAGGCGTCGGTGATTCTGGAGGAGGTGAACCGCTGCGGTGGCAACTCCGGCACCATCCACGGGCAGATGTACAACATGTTCACCCTGCTGCGGAACGGCAGCGCGGAGCAGAAAGCCTACTACCTGCCCAAACTCGCCAGCGGCGAACTGCGCCTGCAGTCCATGGGCGTCACCGAGCCCACCACCGGCACCGACACCACCAAGATCAAGACCACCGCCGTGCGTAAAGGCGACAAGTACGTGATCAATGGCCAGAAGGTGTGGATCTCGCGCATCCAGCATTCCGACCTGATGATCCTGCTGGCCCGCACCACGCCGCTGGCCGAGGTGAAGAAGAAGTCCGAGGGCATGTCGATCTTCCTCGTCGACCTGCGTGAAGCCATCGGCAACGGCCTGACCGTGCAGCCTATCGCCAACATGGTCAACCATGAGACCAACGAGCTGTTCTTCGACAACCTGGAACTGCCGGCCAGCAGCCTGATCGGCGAGGAAGGCAAGGGCTTCAAGTACATCCTCGACGGTCTCAACGCCGAGCGCACGCTGATCGCCGCCGAGTGCATCGGCGATGGCCGCTGGTTCACCGAGAAGTCCGCGCAGTACGCCCGCGACCGTGTAGTGTTCGGCCGGCCCATCGGGCAGAACCAGGGCGTGCAGTTCCCCATTGCCGAGGCGCATATCGAGATCGAGGCCGCCGACCTGATGCGCTGGCGCGCCTGCGAGGAATACGACAGCGGCAAGAACGCCGGCGCCGCCGCCAACATGGCCAAGTACCTGGCAGCCAAGGCCAGTTGGGAAGCAGCCAATGCCTGCCTGCAGACCCACGGCGGTTTCGGCTTCGCCAACGAATACGACGTCGAGCGCAAGTTCCGCGAGACGCGCCTGTATCAGGTGGCGCCGATCTCCACCAACCTGATCCTGTCCTACGTGGCCGAGCACCTGCTCGAACTGCCGCGCTCTTTCTAATCGACCGGGACGACAAGCGATGAACAATACCCACGCCCTCGCCGAGTTCCTTGCCGGCCTGCGTTACGAAGACCTGCCCGCGTCCGTGGTCGAGTACACCGAAGAACTGTTCCTCGACTGGCTCGGCTCGGCCCTGGCCAGCCAGAACCGCCACCCGATCCCGTTGTTCCAGCGCTACGCCCAGCGCATGGGCCCGGCGAGCGGCAAGAGCCGCGTGCTGGTGGATGGCACCTCGACTTCCGCTTACTTCGCCGCCCTGGTCAATGGCGCCAGCTCGCACCTGGTGGAGCAGGACGACCTGCACAACAGCTCCGTGCTGCACCCGGCCACAGTGGTCTTCCCGGCGGCGCTGGCGGCCGCGCAGGAACTGGGCAAGTCCGGACGCGAGCTGATTCTCGCCAGCGTCGCCGGCTACGAAGCGGGCATCCGCCTCGGCGAGTTCCTCGGTCGCTCGCACTACCGCATCTTCCATACCACCGCCACGGTCGGCACCCTGGCTGCCGCGGTGGCCGTTGGCAAACTGCTGGAGCTGGACTGCCGGCAGTTCGTCAACTGCCTGGGCAGCGCCGGCACCCAGGCCGCCGGGCTCTGGGAGTTCCTCCGCGATGCCGCCGATTCCAAGCAGCTGCACACCGCCAAAGCGGCGGCTGACGGCCTGCTCGCCGCCTACCTGACGGCCGATGGCCTGACCGGCGCGCAGAACATCCTCGAAGGCGAGCAGGGCATGGCCGCCGGCATGTCCAGCGACGCCGACCCAAGCAGGCTGGTGGATGGTCTGGGTACCCGTTGGGCGCTCTGCGAGACCTCCTACAAGTTCCACGCCTCCTGCCGCCATACCCATCCCGCCGCCGATGCGCTGCTGGGCCTGATGCAGCGCGAAGGGCTCAAGCACGGCGACATCGCCAGGGTCACCACTCGCGTGCACCAGGGCGCCATCGATGTGCTGGGCCGCGTGGTGGTGCCGCAGACGGTGCACCAGGCGAAGTTCTCCATGGGCACCGTGCTGGGCCTGATCGCCGTGCACGGCAAGGCCGGACTGGTGGAGTTCGAGGAGTTCTCCCTGAGCGACGCCAAGGTTTCCGCTTTCCGCGAGAAGGTCAGCATGCAGCTCGACGCGGAGGTGGACGGTGCCTACCCACGGCGCTGGCTCGGCCGTGTCGACGTACTGACCACCGACGGCCGCCAGCTGCACGGCGCCATCGACGAGCCTAAGGGCGATCCAGGCAACGGTCTGAGCCGAGCGGAGCTGGAGGATAAGTTCCGTCGCCTGCTGGCCTTCGCCGGCCAGCGCAGCGAGGCTGAAGCGGACCGCCTGGTGCAGGCCAGCTGGCGTCTGCATGAGCTACCGGAGCTGGGCGTCTTCCACTGACGGCGACCTCACCCGAGAGAGATTCGCGGGCGACATGGTCGCCCGATCCCACCGCCCGAAATTTCTGAAGAATTCGCGTTGGCCAGCCGGCCGGCGTCTGGAGTTGCCCATGAGTTCGCGTCCCCTCGACGGCATCACCGTCATCAGCCTGGAACACGCTATCGCCGCGCCGTTCTGCACCCGCCAGCTGGCCGATCTCGGCGCCCGTGTGATCAAGATCGAGCGCCCCGGCGTCGGCGATTTCGCCCGTGGCTATGACGAACGCGTGCGTGGTCTTTCCTCGCACTTCGTCTGGACAAACCGTTCCAAGGAAAGCCTGTCGCTGGACCTCAAGCAGGAGCCGGCGCAGGCCGTACTGGAACAACTGCTGGAAACCGCCGACGTGCTGGTGCAGAACCTCGCGCCCGGCGCCGCCGCGCGCCTGGGCCTGTCGTTCGAAGCGCTGCACGAGCGCTTTCCGCGGCTGATCGTCTGCGACATTTCCGGCTACGGCGAAGGCGGCCCTTATGAACAGAAGAAGGCCTACGACCTGCTGATCCAGAGCGAAAGCGGCTTCCTCTCGGTGACCGGTGGCCCGGGCGCCGACGAGATGGCCAAGGCCGGTTGTTCCATCGCCGACATCTCCGCCGGCATGTATGCCTACAGCGGCATCCTTTCGGCGCTGCTGTTGCGCGGCAGAACCGGGGAGGGCAGCCGCGTCGAGGTGTCGATGCTCGAGGGCATGGCCGAGTGGATGGGCTTTCCCATGTATTACGCCTTCGAAGGCCAGTCGCAGCCGCCGCGCGCCGGTGCTGCCCACGCCACCATCTATCCCTACGGGCCGTTCCCCACCGGCGATGGCGGCAGCGTCATGCTCGGCGTGCAGAATGAGCGCGAGTGGAAGCTGTTCTGCGAAATCGTCCTGCAGCGTCCGGAACTGGCGGTCGATGCGCGTTTCACCGCCACCAGCCTGCGGGTAAGCAACCGCGACGCGCTGCGTGGGCTGATCGTCGGGGCCTTCGCCACACTGCAGGCCGAACAGGTGGTCGCACGCCTGGAGCAAGCGCAGATCGCCAACGCCCACGTCAACGACATGCGTGGCCTGTGGCAGCACCCGCAGCTGGCCGCCCGTGACCGCTGGCGCGAAATCGACAGCCCGGCAGGCCGCCTGCCGGCGCTTTTGCCACCGGTGAACAGCAACGCCTACGCACCGCGCATGGATGCCGTGCCGGCCCTGGGTGAGCAGACTGATGACCTGCTGCAGGAACTGGGGTATACCGCCGGAGATATCCAGCGCCTGCACGAGCAGGGCGCGGTATGACCCAGGAGAGCCCAGTGAGCCAGAAAAGCCCCATGGATTCGATCGTACGAGCCGCGTTGTTCGTGCCCGGCAGCCGCCCGGAGCGCTTTGCCAAGGCCCTGGCCAGCGGCGCCGATGCGGTGATCGTCGACTTCGAGGACGCCGTCGAGCCTTCGCTCAAGGCACAGGCCCGCGAGAATCTCGAAGCCTTTCTCGCCGCCAACCCGGAGGCACGTGTGCGGGTGCGGGTGAACGCCGCCGGCGACCCGGAGCAAGCGGCCGATCTCGAGCTGTGCAGGCGCCTGCCCGGCGTCATCGGCCTCCTGCTGCCCAAGGCCGAACGGGCGATGCAGGTGCGCATCGCCGCGTCCTGTGGCAAACCGGTGTGGCCGTTGATCGAAAGCGCCCGCGGGCTGCTCGCGCTGGGCGAAATCGCCGCTTGCGAAGGCGTGGAACGCCTGACCTTCGGCGGCCTCGACCTGGCGCTGGACATCGGTATGAGCAGTGGCACCCCGGCTGCTGCGGTGGTCTACGACCAGGTGCGCCTGAGCCTGCTGCTGCATTCGCGGGTGAATGACCTGCAGCCGCCGCTGGATACCGTGTTCCCGGCGTTCGATGACGCTGAAGGCTTTGCCGCAACCATCCGCCATGGCCGCGACCTCGGGTTGCTCGGCGCGCTGTGTATTCATCCCAGGCAGGTGGGCGTGGTGCATGCGGCGTTGGCTCCCAGTGCCGACGAGTTGGATTGGGCACGGCGAGTGGTGGCTGCCTCGGAAAGCGGTGCGGCGGCCTTCCAGGTCGACGGGCAGATGGTTGACGCCCCGGTACTGGCCCGCGCCCAGCGATTGCTGGCCAGCGCCGGTAACTGACTGCTTTTTCGTATTCTGTAGGAGCGAGCTTGCTCGCGAACTTCGCTTCACGCCGGGGCATCCGGTGCCCTGCGTTCGCGAGCGAGCTCGCTCCTACACGGTTGCCATCCGCTTGGAGCGCAGTTGTTACTAATCGGCGCGCGCCAGAAGTCGACTGCTTATCTGTAGGAGCGAGCTTGCTCGCGAACCCGGCTTCATGCCGGGACATCCGGTGCCATGCGTTCGCGAGCGAGCTCGCTCCTACACGGTTGCCACCCGCTCGGAGCTCAGCTGTTACCGCGCATTGGCAGTGATGAGCCCCTGCACGACCTCCACCAGGCCGTTGATGGCGAACTGCACGCCCATGCAGACCAGCAGGAAGCCCATCAGCCGCGAAATGGCATCGATGCCGGATTTGCCCGTGGCTTTCATGATCAGGTCCGAGGCGCGCAGGCAGCCCCAGAGGATCAGTGCGGTGCACAGGAAGATCAGCGGCGGCGCCACCAGCACCACCCAATGCGGGAAGCTGGTGCTGTTCTTGATGCTGGCCGACGAGCTGATGATCATTGCGATGGTGCCAGGCCCGGCAGTGCTGGGCATGGCCAGCGGGATGAAGGCGAAGCTGGTCCGCTCGGGCACGCCGTCAGCGGGATCGGGGGAGGGCACGGGGTTGGGGAACAGCATGCGCGCGCCAATGATGCAGAGGATGCCGCCTCCGGCGATACGCAGGCCCGGGATGGAGATGCTGAACACCCCCATGATGAATTCGCCGATGTAGTAGGTGAGCGTCATGATGATGAACACGTAGCAGGCGGTCAGCAGGGCCTGCTGGTTCTTCTCTTCGCGGCTGAACCCCTGCGACAGGGCAAGGAAGAGGGCCACCGTCGTCGGTGGATTGATCAGGGGCAGCAAGGCGAGTAGCCCAAGTAGGATAGCGTCGAACAAACTGCTCATGGCCGGGCGTCTCTGTGCTCGTGTCTGGCAGGAATGAAGTTTAGGTGCGAATCGGCGAGCTGCCGGCAGACCTCGGTTAAAGGCCGTTCGAGTGCTGAACTACGCTGTCTGACGATAAGGTTGCCGCTTCGCTCGAACCTTGCGCTGTCTTCGCCTGGAGCCTTTCCCCGATGTCCGACACCTCGCCGTGCCCTCGTTCCGGCTTCGACTGGCAGCGCTGGCTGCCCGGCCTCGTGACCCTGCGCAATTACCAGGCGAGCTGGCTGCCGAAGGACCTGGCCGCCGGCCTGGTGCTGACCACCATGCTGGTGCCGGTGGGTATTGCCTACGCCGAGGCTTCCGGTGTGCCGGGCATCTACGGTCTGTACGCGACCATCATCCCGCTGCTGGCCTACGCGCTGTTCGGGCCCAGCCGCATCCTGGTGCTCGGTCCGGACTCGGCGCTGGCGGCGCCTATCCTTGCGGTGGTGGTGCAGTACGCAGCGAGCGACCCGCAGCGGGCTATCGCCATCGCCAGCCTGATGGCCCTGGTGTCCGGCGCGGTGTGCATGGTGGCCGGCTTGCTGCGCCTGGGCTTCATCACCGAGCTGCTGTCCAAGCCGATCCGCTACGGCTACATGAACGGTATTGCGCTCACGGTGTTGATCAGCCAGTTGCCCAAGCTGTTCGGCCTGAAGGTCGACAGCCAGGGGCCGCTGCGCGATCTCTGGTCGCTGGGCCAGGCACTGCTGGAGGGCCGCGCCAACTGGATGAGCTTCGCCGTGGGCGCCGGTAGCCTGGCGCTGATCCTGCTGCTCAAGCCATACAAGCGCCTACCGGGAATCCTCATCGCGGTGATCCTGGCGACGCTGGCGGTGAGCCTGCTCGATCTTGGCAGCCATGGTGTCCAGGTGCTGGGCCAGTTGCCGCAAGGGTTGCCCTCGCTCGCCTTCCCCTGGGTAAGCGATATCGACCTGGTGGAAGTGGTGCTCGGCGGAGTCGCCGTGGCGCTGGTGTCCTTCGCCGACACCAGCGTGCTGTCGCGGACCTACGCAGCGCGATTGAAGACGCCGGTGAACCCTGATCAGGAAATGTTCGGCCTGGGCGTGGCGAATGTCGCCTCCGGGCTGTTCCAGGGCATTCCCATCAGCAGCAGCTCCTCGCGCACGCCGGTGGCCGAGGCGGCCGGGGCGAAAACCCAACTGACCGGCATTATCGGCGCGTTGGCGGTGACCCTGCTGTTACTGGTGGCGCCCAACCTCATGCAGCACCTGCCCAACAGCGCGCTGGCGGCCGTGGTGATTGCCGCCGCGCTGGGGTTGTTCGAGTTCACTGACCTGAAGCGCATCTATCGCATGCAGCCCTGGGAATTCTGGCTGTCCATCAGTTGCTTCGCCGGGGTGGCGGTGTTCGGCGCCATTCCGGGCATCTGCATCGCAGTGGTGATCTCGGTGATCGAGTTCCTCTGGGACGGCTGGCGGCCGCACCATGCGGTGCTCGGGCGGGTCGACGGAGTGCGTGGTTATCACGACGTAACGCGTTACCCGAATGCCCGGCGCATACCCGGCCTGGTGCTGCTGCGCTGGGATGCGCCGCTGTTCTTCGCCAATGCCGAGCAGTTCCAGAACCAGGTGCTGGCCGCACTGGACGAGTCGCCCACGCCGGTGCAGCGGTTGGTGATCGCCGCGAGCCCGGTGACCAGCATCGATGTGACCTCCGCCGATATGCTCGCCGAGTTGGACAAGGTGCTGGAGCAGCGCGGCGTCGAGTTGCAGTTCGCCGAGATGAAGGACCCGGTGAAGGACAAGATGAAGCAGTTCGAACTGTTCGAGGGGTTGGGCGAGTCGGCCTTCCATCCGACCGTCGGCGCCGCCGTGGATGCCTATCTCGCGGATTCTGGCGTCGACTGGAGACCATAGCCCGACACTGCTCCCGCGCGCCGGGCGCATTGCCGTAGCAGGCGAAAGCGCGCCGCGAAGAAAATTCTGCAAACCAAATCGGCTCCGGGCGGGTCTGCACTCTTATGAGGGTTTGTGGAGCCCGCCATGGATATGTTGGAACGCGTCTGGGCCACGCTGGTCGCCGAGTTCTCCGACCTCAGCGAAGTCGAGCAGATCACCCGCGCCTCGCTGCGCCTTTCCCTGGCTGTGCTGCTGGGCGGGGTGCTGGGCTATGAGCGAGAAAGCAAGGGCAAGGCCGCCGGGCTGCGCACGCACATGCTGGTAACGCTTGGCGCAGCGCTTTTCGTCATGGCGATTCACGAGGGCGGCGCCCAGGCCGATGCGGTGAGCCGGGTGATCCAGGGGATCGCCGCGGGTATCGGTTTCCTCTGCGCCGGCACCATCCTCAAGGGCAACCGGGCGTCCGACGTGAAGGGCCTGACCACGGCGGCCGGTCTCTGGCTGAGCACCGCTATCGGCATCAGCGTCGGCCTCGGGCACTCGGCGACGGCGGTGCTGGGCACCTTGCTGGCGCTGCTGGTGCTTCACTGCTTGCCCCACGGTATGGAGCACAAGGCTGGGCCGGGCGGCCTGTCTGCAAACCAGCCCGAACAGCAGCGGGAGGACCGCGATGTTCCGTGAATTTCTCCAGGCCTGTGCCTGGACCGACGCCATGTTCGAGAACGGCCGCTACACCGGTCTGATCGAGTACCAGGTCACCCGCGAAGGCGCGGCGGTGGTGGTGCTCTGGGTCTACGCGCCTGGCAGCCGCAACATTGCCGAAGCTGAAGCAGCGGCGCGGCGGATGCTCGACCGGGTGTGCGACATCGATGGCGAAGGCCGCGTGTACTTCGACGACGGCGTGATCCTGCAGGAGAAATACCCATGGCCCGTGTGATCTGGAAAGGTGCCATCAGCTTCGGCCTGGTGCACATCCCGGTGGCGCTCAACAGCGCCTCGCGCTCCAGCGGCACCGATTTTGACTGGCTCGACGAGCGCAGCCTGGAACCGGTGGGCTACAAGCGTGTGAACAAGATCACCGGCAAGGAAGTGCCCCGGGAACACATCGTCAAGGGCGTGGAGCTGGAGAAGGGCCGCTATGTGGTGATCAGCGAGGAGGAAATCCGCGCCGCCCGGCCCGAGGCGACCCAGACCATCGACATCCTCAGCTTCATCGAGATCGATGAGATTCCCGTGCCGTTCTACGACTCGCCCTATTACCTCACGCCGGAAAAGCGCGGTGAAAAGGTCTACGTACTGCTGCGCGACACCTTGAAGAAGACCGGCAAGGCTGCCGTCTGCCAGTTGGTGATGCACAGCCGCCAGCACCTGGCGATGCTGCGCGAGGAGAGTGGCGCCATCCTGCTGATGACCCTGCGCTGGCCGGCGGACGTGCGTGAGGTGGACGAACTGGGCCTCGCACTGGGCAAGGTCAAGCTGGACAAGCGCGAAAGCGAAATGGCCGAGCGCCTGCTCAAGGACATGACCGGCCACTGGGAGCCGGCAGAGTACGAAGACAGCTTCAGCGAGGAAATCCACCGCCTGGTCGAGCAGAAGGCCGCCAAGGGGCAATTGGAGAACGTCCCGCAAGCAGAAGCGAAAAGCAGTGAAGGCGCCGACATCATCGACCTCACCGAGTTGCTCAAGCGCAGCCTCAAGGGCGATGGCAAGAAGCGCACTGCCGCCAGCGCAGCGGCGAAAAAGAGCACCGCCAGCAAGCCCGCGGCCAAACGGAAAACCTCTTGAGCGAACCGCTCGCGCAATTAGCCTGAACTTGCCCACCTCTCGTCGTTCCCAACCCCTGTAGCGAGGCAATCCACCCACGAGCGCGCCAGGGGCGCGCACCGCCGCGAGGAGGGCGCCGCGATGGAACTGGAGAATCCGGCAAGCAGAGCCGAGGCTGCCGCCAACGAGGCGCGCATTGTCATCGAAGACGTGGAGCCGCGCCTGGAAAGCGGGCGCTTTGCCGCCAAGGCAATCACCCACCGTGCATCACGCATCCATGCGCGCATCTTCAGTGATGGCCACGACAAGTTGGCTGCCGAAGTCGCCTGGCGCGAGAGCAAGGGCCAGCCCTGGCAGAAGACGCCCATGCAGCCGTTGGGCAACGACCACTGGGAGGCACACATCACCCCGACCCGGATCGGCCGCAGCGAATTCATTGTGCTGGCCTGGATCGACAGCTACGCGAGCTTTCGCTACGAGCTGGAAAAGAAATACGCCGCCGGGCAGATGGTGGACCTGGAGTTCCGCGAGGGCATCGAGCTGCTGCACAACGTGCTGCAGAGCGCGCCGGAAGATTGCGAGGCGGAGCTCGCACAGATCGTTCGCCAACTGCAGGACAACGAGGGCCGCGAGGAACGCTTCGGGCTGTTCATGGCGCGGCGCACCCTGGAGGTGATGCAACGCGCCGAGCACCGCCCCTACCTGACCCGCAGCCTGACCTTCGAGCTGGATGTGGAGCGCCCGCTGGCCGAGTTCGCCAGCTGGTACGAGCTGTTCCCGCGCTCGGAAAGCACAGTCCCCGGGCAACACGGCACCTTCGCCGATGTCCACCGGCGCCTGCCGGACATCGCCGCGATGGGCTTCGACGTGCTCTATTTCACACCGATCCATCCCATCGGTCACACCCATCGAAAGGGTCGCAACAACAGCCTGCAGGCCGGCCCGGAGGACCCCGGCAGCCCCTACGCCATCGGCAGCGAGGAAGGCGGTCATGAGGCGGTGCATCCGCAGCTGGGCACACTGGAGGATTTCCGCGAGTTGGTGAACGCCGCCCGCGGGCACGGCCTGGAAATCGCCCTGGATTTCGCCATCCAGTGTTCGCCCGACCACCCCTGGCTGCGCGAACATCCCGGCTGGTTCAGCTGGCGCGCCGACGGCAGTATCCGCCACGCGGAGAACCCGCCGAAGAAGTACGAGGACATCGTCAACGTCGACTTCTATGCGCCAGACGCGGTGCCCGATCTCTGGCTTGCTCTGCTCGACGTGGTGCGGGGCTGGGCGGAGCAGGGCGTCAACCTGTTCCGCGTCGATAACCCGCACACCAAGCCGCTGCCGTTCTGGGAATGGCTGATCGCCGAAGTGCGCCGCGAACATCCGCAAGTGATCTTCCTCGCCGAGGCCTTTACCCGCCCGGCGATGATGGCGCGCCTGGGCAAGGTCGGTTTCAGCCAGAGCTACAGCTACTTCACCTGGCGCAATACCAAGGCGGAGCTGGAGCAATACCTCAGCGAACTCAATGAGCCGCCGCTGCGTGACTGCTACCGGCCGAATTTCTTCGTCAATACGCCGGACATCAACCCGTATTTCCTGCAGCGCTCCGGGCGCGCCGGCTTCCTCATCCGCGCCGCGCTGGCGACCATGGGCTCCGGTCTGTGGGGCATGTACTCGGGCTTCGAGCTGTGCGAGGCAGACCCCGTGCCCGGCAAGGAAGAGTACTTCGACTCGGAAAAGTACCAGCTGCGTCAGCGCGACTACCACGGCCACGGCAACATCGTCGGCGAGATCACCCGGCTCAATCGCATCCGCCGTGAGAACCCGGCGCTGCACAGCCACCTCGGCTTCCAGGCCTATCACGCTTTCAACGACAACATCCTGCTGTTCGGCAAGCGCACCGCCGACCTCTCCAACTTCATCCTGGTGGCGGTCAGCCTTGACCCGGAGAACGCCCAGGAAGCGGATTTCGAGCTGCCGCTGTGGGAGTTCGGCCTGCCCGATGAGGCTGCCATGGGCGGCGAAGACCTGATGAACGGCCACCGCTGGACCTGGCAAGGCAAGCGCCAATGGATGCGCATCGAGCCCTGGCACCTGCCGTTCGGCATCTGGCGCCTGCACCCCGAGACCTGAAGAGGATTTGCGACCATGGCCAAGCGCAAGACCCGCCCCTTCCTCGACGACCCGCTCTGGTACAAGGACGCGGTCATCTACCAGTTGCACGTGAAGTCTTTCTTCGACGCCAACAACGACGGTATCGGCGACTTCCGCGGTTTGATCGAGAAGCTCGACTACATTGCCGAGCTGGGCGTGAACACCCTCTGGCTGCTGCCGTTCTACCCTTCGCCACGGCGCGATGACGGCTACGACATCGCCATGTACAAGGGCGTGCACCCGGACTACGGCACCCTGGCCGATGCGCGGCGCTTCATCGATGCGGCGCACGAGCGCGGCCTGCGGGTAATCACCGAACTGGTGATCAACCACACGTCCGATCAGCACCCCTGGTTCCAGCGCGCGCGGCGGGCGAAGAAGGGCTCCCAGGCGCGCAACTGGTACGTGTGGTCCGACGACGACAGCAAGTACGACCAGACGCGGATCATCTTCATCGACAGCGAACAGTCCAACTGGACCTGGGATCCGGTGGCCGAGCAGTACTTCTGGCATCGTTTCTATTCGCACCAGCCTGACCTCAACTTCGACAACCCGCAGGTGCTGCGCGCGGTGCTCGGGGTCATGCGCTACTGGCTGGACATGGGCGTGGACGGCCTGCGCCTGGACGCCATTCCGTATCTGATCGAGCGCGACGGCACCAACAACGAAAACCTCCCCGAAACCCATGTGGTGCTCAAGCGCATCCGCGCCGAGCTGGACGCCCACTACCCGGACCGCATGCTGCTGGCCGAGGCCAACCAGTGGCCAGAAGACACGCGGCCCTATTTTGGAGGGATGGGCGGCGGAACGGACGGCGGCCCCGGCGACGAATGCCACATGGCTTTCCACTTCCCGTTGATGCCACGCATGTACATGGCCATCGCCCAGGAAGATCGCTTTCCGATCACCGATATCCTGCGCCAGACCCCGTCGATTCCGGACAACTGCCAGTGGGCGATCTTCCTGCGCAATCACGATGAGCTGACCCTGGAGATGGTCACCGACGATGAGCGCGACTACCTCTGGAACTACTACGCCGCCGACCGCCGCGCGCGCATCAACCTGGGAATTCGCCGCCGACTGGCTCCGCTGGTGGAGCGCGACCGCCGGCGCATCGAGTTGCTCAACAGCCTGCTGCTGTCCATGCCCGGCACGCCGACCCTGTACTACGGCGATGAGATCGGCATGGGCGACAACATCTACCTGGGCGACCGCGACGGTGTCCGTACTCCCATGCAATGGTCGGTGGACCGCAACGGAGGGTTCTCCCGTGCCGACCCGGCGAGCCTGGTGCTGCCGCCGATCCTCGATTCGCTCTACGGTTACCAGACCGTCAACGTCGAGGCCCAGGCGCGCGACCAGCATTCACTGCTGAACTGGATGCGCCGCCTGCTGGGCGTGCGCAAACAGCAGAAGGCCTTCGGCCGTGGCAGCATCAGCATGCTGTCGCCACCGAACCGGCGCATCCTCGCCTACCTGCGGCAATACCGGACGGAGAATGGCGAGGGCACGAGCGAAGACACCATCCTTTGCGTTGCCAACCTGTCCAGCGCCGCCCAGGCGGTGGAGCTGGACCTGTCGGCGTTTGACGGTCGCGTGCCGGTGGAAATGCTCGGCGGCTCGTCCTTCCCGCCCATCGGCCGGATGACCTACCTGCTGACCCTGCCGCCCTATGGCTTCTACTGGTTCTACCTGGCGGACAGCCAGCAGATGCCCGCGTGGCACGTCCAGCCAGTGGAACGCATGCCCGAGTTGCCGACCCTGGTGCTCGCCCAGCGCCTGAGCGAAATCATGCACGGCGCAGCACGCGAACTGCTGGAGAGCGATTCGCTGCCGCGCTACCTGCCCAAGCGCCGCTGGTTCGCCAGAGGCCGGCTGGAGGCAGGCAGTGTCCGTCTGCTCTATGCCATGCCACTGGCCGACGCAGACGCCGCGCCGATGCTGGCGGAAGTGGAAGTCAACGGAGCGGAAGGTGCCGAGCATTACCAACTGCCGCTGGCCGCCGTGCCGGAGAAAGGCAGCTCCGGCAACGACCTGCCCCAGCAACTCGCGCTGGCGCGACTGCGCCGCGGCCGCAAGGTCGGCCTGCTCACCGATGCCTTCGCCTTGCCGGCATTCAGCCGCCTCGTACTGCGCCTGCTGCGCGAGACTGCAACGCTGCAAGGCCCCGCCGGCGAACTGCAATTCCTGCCGCAGCCGGGGCTGCCGCAATACGGCGAGATCGACGATGACGCAGAAATCCGAGTGCTCAGTGTCGACCAGTCCAACAGCTCGGCACTGATCGGCAACCGGCTGCTGCTCAAGTTGCTGCGCCGGGTCTTCCCCGGCGTGCACCCGGAGGCGGAGATGGGCGGCTACCTGAGCCGACGCGGCTTCGCCAACATTGCGCCGCTGCTGGGCGAGGTGCGTCGCATCGACGCCCGAGGAGAACCACACACGCTGATGTTGCTGCAGGGCTACCTGAGCAACCAGGGTGACGCCTGGAGCTGGACGCTGAACCAGCTGGAGCGTGCCATGCGCGACGGACCGCTGCCCGGCCCGGATGCACCCGAACCGGAATTCGACGTGATGGAGGAACTGCGCCTGTTCGCCGGCCGGCTCGGCCAGCGTCTGGGCGAGATGCATCAGCTGTTGTCCGAGGCCGCCGACGAACCCGAGTTCGGCCTGCATCGCAGCGCCGCTGTCGACAGCGCGCTGTGGACCAGCAGCATCAGCACGCAGATCGAACAGGCGCTGGAGGCGTTGCAGGGGGCACGCGGCCACCTGGAAGAGCGCGGCGGCGTGATGGTCGACTGGCTGCTGGAGAAACGCGGCGAGCTGCTGCAGGCGGTGGGCAACCTGGCGCGCCTGGCAGAGGGCGGGGTGATGATCCGTGTCCACGGCGACCTGCACCTGGGCCAGGTCCTGGTCGTGCAGGGCGACGCCTTCCTCATCGACTTCGAGGGCGAGCCGAACCGACCGCTGGCTGAGCGCCGCCAGCGCCATAGCCCGCTCAAGGACGTGACCGGCGTCCTGCGTTCCTTCGATTACGCCGCCGCCATGGCCCTGCGCAGCGCCCAGGGCACCGAGGCGCCGGCCGACGTGCAGGCCACCCGCGCGGAACTGGCCCTGCGCTACCGTCGCGAGGCCCGCGAAGCCTTCCTTGCGGCCTACCGCGCGGCGGCCGTCGACCTGCCCCACGAGTGGCATGGCCGCGAAGGCGAGGGCGCCGCGCTGGCGCTGTTCAGCCTGGAGAAAGCGGCCTACGAAGTGCTTTACGAGGCCGGTCACCGGCCCGACTGGCTGGAAGTACCGCTGCAAGGACTATTCGAACTGGCGCGCCACCTGATTGGAGGACGTACATGACACCGCGTAGCGACCTGGACCATCTGCAGCGTGCCGACCACGCCGATCCCTTCGCCTTCCTCGGCCCGCACCGTGATGAAAAGGGCGAGTTGGTGCGCGCGTGGCTCCCCGGCGCGCTGGCGGTGGAGTTGCTGTCGCCGCAGGAAGAGCTCCTTGCCGCCATGGATACGGTGGATGCCGGTGGGTTGTTCATCGCACGCCTGCCGCAAAAAACGCCCTATCGCCTGCGCATCCATTGGCCAGAGCACGAGCAGGTCACCGAAGACCCCTACGCTTTCGGACCGTCGATCAGCGAGCTGGACCTCTATCTTTTCGCCGAGGGCAACCACCGCCAGCTGGGCAGGTGCCTGGGCGCACAAGTGATGGAGATCGACGGCGTGCCCGGCGTGCGTTTCGCCGTCTGGGCGCCCAATGCGCGGCGGGTGTCGGTGGTTGGTGACTTCAATGGGTGGGACGGCCGCCGCCACGTCATGCGCCTGCGGTATCCGGCGGGTGTCTGGGAGCTGTTCATTCCGTGCCTGCAGCCGGGCGAGGTCTACAAATACGAGCTGCTCGGCCAGGATGGGCTGCTGCCGCTCAAGGCAGACCCCATGGCCCTGGCCACCGAAATGCCGCCGGCCACCGGCTCGCGGGTTCCAGACCCGGCGCCCTACGCCTGGCGAGACGAGCAATGGATGCAGCAGCGCGGCGAGCGCCAGGGCGTGGACCGGCCGCTGTCGATCTACGAGCTGCACGCGGGTTCCTGGCAGTGGGTGGAGAACCGTACGCCGACCTGGGATGAACTGGCCGACCGGCTGATTCCGTACGTCAACGACCTGGGTTTCACCCACATCGAACTGATGCCGATCATGGAGCACCCTTTCGGCGGTTCCTGGGGCTACCAGCCACTGTCGCTGTTCGCACCCACTGCGCGCTACGGCAGCCCGGCGGACTTCGCCCGCTTCGTCGACCGCTGCCACCAGGCCGGCATCGGCGTGATCCTCGACTGGGTGCCCGCGCATTTCCCCACCGATGCCCATGGCCTGGCGCACTTCGACGGCACCGCGCTCTACGAGTACGCGCACCCCTTCGAGGGTTTCCACCAGGATTGGGATACCTACATCTACAACCTCGGCCGCAACGAAGTGCACGGTTTCATGCTGGCCTCGGCGCTGCACTGGCTGCGCGAGTACCATATCGATGCGCTGCGCGTGGACGCCGTGGCCTCCATGCTTTACCGCGATTACTCGCGCAAGGACGGCGAGTGGATCCCCAACCGCCACGGCGGCCGCGAGAATCTCGAAGCCATCGAATTCCTCAGCCACCTCAACAGCGTCGTCCACACCGAGGCGCCGGGCGCGCTGGTGATTGCCGAGGAATCCACCGCCTGGCCGGGCGTCAGCAAACCCACGGAAGAGGGCGGGCTGGGCTTTGCCTACAAGTGGAACATGGGCTGGATGCACGACAGCCTTTCGTACATCCGCGAAGACCCGATCAACCGCGGCTACCACCACCACAAGCTGACCTTTGGCCTGCTCTATGCCTTCTCCGAACACTTCATCCTGCCCATCTCCCACGACGAGGTGGTGCACGGCAAGGGCTCGCTGCTGGGCAAGATGCCGGGCGATCGCTGGCAGCAGTTCGCCAACCTGCGTTTGTACCTGTCGATGATGTGGACCCACCCGGGCAAGAAACTGCTGTTCATGGGCTGCGAATTCGGGCAGTGGCGTGAATGGGACCACGACGGCCAGTTGGATTGGTACCTGCTGCGCTACGCAGAGCACTTCGGCGCCCAGGCGCTGGTGCGCGAGCTGAACCGCCTGCTGTGCGAGGAGCCTGCGCTGCACGCCTTCGACGACCGCGCCGAGGGTTTCCACTGGCTGATCGGTGACGACCAGCGCAACAGCGTGTATGCCTGGCTGCGTCTGGCCGGCGACGGCGCGCCGCTGCTGGTGGTGCACAACTTCACGCCGGTTCCGCGCCCGCACTACCGCATTGGTGTGCCGCTGGCCGGGCACTGGCAGGTCCTGCTCAACAGCGATGCCGACAGCTTCGGCGGCTCGGGCGCGGGGAGCCGCGGCTCGCTCGACAGCGACCCGCTGGAGTCCCACGGGCAGAGCCAATCCCTGGCGCTGGACCTGCCGCCCCTGGGGTGCCTGATCCTGCGGCCGGCGGGGGATGTTCAGTCTTAGCGTGGCCTGCTGTCGATCGCGGACAGAGTCCGCTCCTACGTTGTTTATGACTCCTCCGTGAAGCTTGCCTTCTCTCTAACCCTTTGGCGCGGGGCGCGCAGCCAGGGCAGGGGAGAGGGGAAAGGCAGGCACGGACTTTCAAATGAAGACAGTTGCTCCTACGGCGCCGGTGAATTTGGTGCGGCGGTTTTCGTAGGAGCGGACTCCGTCCGCGATCAGGCGGCAAAGCCGACGCCTGGCAGCGTAATGCTTACACCGCTGACGGTGCCTGCGCCTCGGTTCGCAAAGCCTCCAGCACTGCCGGCAGCAAACGCTTCAATGAGCTGCGCCGCGACATGCCGGAGATTTCCCAGCGGGTCCTGACCGCCGAGCTTCGCGCACTGGAAGAGGCGGGGCTGATTGTCCGTACCGTCCATCCCGAGGTTCCGCCGCGCGTGGAGTATTGCCTGAGCGTCGATGGCGAACGGCTGCGGCCGGTGGTGGATGCGGTGAAAACCCTGGGGCTCTGGCTCAAGGCCCGGGCGGAACGGTAGGACGAGCGGCACCCCTGGTGCGCAGGTCGGGCCAGCGTCGGGCGGGTGCGCGAGCAAGCTCGCGCCTACAGGGGATGTGCCGCACTCGGGCTCAGGTTGCCCGCGCTGACTCCTGGCGTTCTGCGCGGCGTTTGAGCTTCTTCGCGTGGCGCTCCAGCCACAGGTAGACCAGGCAGGCCAGCAGCAGCGGAATCAGGAAATACAGCACCCGGTAGCCGATCAGCGCCGCGACCAGTTCACCGCGGGAGAAGTGGTCGCGCAGCACCGTAATGAACACCGTTTCGATCACTCCCAGACCCGCCGGCACATGCAGCACGACACCGGCAATGCTGCTGATCATCAGTGTGGCCAGCACGGCCGGGTAGCTGGCTGAAGCCGGCAGCAGCGTGTAGATCAGCAGCGCCATCAGCGACCAGTTGGTGGCGCCGGCGATGCCCTGCAGGGCCGCCAGTCGCCAGGTGGGCAGGTTCAACTGGTAGCGCTTCCAGCCCCAGGTGCGGCGGTGGGCGAAGCGGCAGGCCAGCAGGTAGCCCGCCCCCAGCAACAGCAGGACCGCGCCGATGGCGCGCAGGCCGCTCTGGCCGAGGGACCAGCTGTCCGGCAGGTTGGGGTAGCCGAAGGCGAACAGCACGCCTGCCAGCAGCATGTAGCCATACCAGTTGGTGATCATGCTGAAGGTGAGGATGCGCAGGATATCGCTGGCGCTCATTCCTAGCCGGCCATACAGGCGAAAGCGCAGGGCGATGGCACCGACCCAGGAGCTCAGGTTCAGGTTGAAGGCGTTGCACACGAATGCCACGGTGAATACCCGGCGCACCGGCAGCGGGTGGCCGATGTAGTAGCGGCTGAGTACGTCGAAGCTGCTGAAGACACCGTAGCTGCACACGGCGATCAGCATGCCCAGGGCCAGGGTGCTGAACCTGTATTCACGCAGCAGGCGGAATACCTCGTCCCAGTCGGTGGCGCGCAGCAGCAGGAACAGCAGCACCGGCAGGGCGACCAGCAAGGCAATGTTGAACACGCGGTTGGCGCGTTTCCAGAAGCGCTTGTTCATGGTTGCACCTGCGATTGGCCGGGCTCGTCGGCGATGCTGGCGGCGTGCAGCACCTGCCGATGCGCCGGCAGTTGCCCGGCGATCGCCGGGAAATGGCGCAGGAAGTGGAAGCTCAGAAACACCAGCGGTGCCCGCCACCAGTAGCCGCGCCGGGCGTACTGGCGGGTGACGCGGCGGCAACTGTCGGCGGCCAGGCGCTGCAGATGCTCGTCGAGTTCGCTGGCGAAAGCCTCATCCTCGATCATCAGGTTGCCTTCCAGGTTCAGCGACAGGCTCAGCGGGTCGAGATTGCTGGAGCCCACGGTTGCCCAGCGCCGGTCCACCACCGCGACCTTGCCGTGCAGCGGGCGGTCGCAATACTCGTGGATTTCCACGCCATCGCGCAGCAGGGTGTCGTAGAGCAGCTTGCTGCACAGGCGCACCAGCGGCATGTCGGGCAGGCCCTGGAGGATCAGCCGCACCTTCACGCCACGCTTGGCCGCGTCACGCAGCGCGCGCAGCAGACGGTAGCCGGGGAAGAAGTAGGCATTGGCGATCAGCAGCCGCTCCTGGGCGCGAGCGATGGCGCGCAGGTAGTGCTGCTCGATGTCGGTGCGATGGTAGAGGTTGTCGCGGATGGCCAGGCAGGTGCGGCACGGGCCGGCGTGCTCCGGCGGGCGCACGGCGTCGGCCGCCGGGATCTCGCCATACTGGCTGAGCAGCTCCAGGCAGGCGCGACGGATGTCTTCCACGCCGGGCCCTGCGATCTTCACCGCATAGTCCTGCTTGGCCATGGCGCCGAAGTCGGCCAGGTGATCGGCGCAGAAGTTGATGCCACCGACGAAGGCCACTGCGCCATCCACCACGACATGCTTGCGGTGCAGGCGCCGGAACAGGTTGGTGCGCATCCCCAGCAACAGCGGCTGCGGGTCGAACAGGTGCAGGCGCACGCCGGCCTCCAGCAGGCCGCCGAGGAAGCCCGCGTCCAGGTCCGGAGTGCCGTAGCCATCGGCTATCACTTCAACGCGCACACCGCGCCGGGCAGCGTCGATCAGCACCTGGCGCAGGCCGCGACCGACCTTGTCGTCGCGCAGGATGAAGGTTTCCAGCAGCACCTCGTGCCGGGCGACTTCGATGGCACCGAACACGGCGGGGTAGAAGTCCTCGCCATTGATCAGCAGGTCGACCCGATTGCCCTCGCGCCATACGTCGGTCATGGCGAAACCTCGTCGTTCATAGCGAAACCTCGGCGAGCAGGGGTAAATGATCGGAGAGGTGCGGCCAGGGTTTGCGATTCAGCACTTCGCTCAGGGTGACCTTCAGGTGGCGCACGTAGATGCGGTCCAGTCGCAGCAGCGGCCAGCGCGCCGGGAAGCTGCGCGGCTCGCCGCCATTTTCCGGGAACGCCGGGCGCAGCCCGCAGCCCGCCAGTATTCCGCTGGCGCGGCAGCGCCAGTCATTGAAGTCGCCGGCGACCACCACCGGATCATTGGCCGGCAGCTCGCCGACCAACGCGCACAGCAGCTGGAGCTGTTTCTGCCGCTGCGATTCCTGCAGGCCCAGATGCACGCAGACTGCATGCAGCGCGCGTTCGCCGGGCAAGTCGATCTGCGCGTGGAGCAGGCCGCGCTCCTCGGTGCCGGCCACCGAGACGTCGTGGTTGTCCCAACTGCGGATCGGCAAGCGCGAAAGCAGGGCGTTACCGTGGTGGCCTTCGGGGTAGACGGCGTTGCGCCCGTAGGCGAAGGCCGGCCACATGCTGTCGGCGAGGAATTCGTAATGCGGCGTCGCTGGCCAATCGGAATGGCGTTCGGCGTGCAGCTGGTGTTCACCGTGGACTTCCTGGAGGAACACCAGGTCCGCCGAGGTCGCGCGCACGGCGTCGCGTAGCTCGTGGAGGATGAAACGCCGGTTGAAGGCATTGAAACCCTTGTGGGTGTTCACCGTGAGCACGCGCAAAAGGGTGCCGGCCTGCGCCTGGGCGATGCCCTGCGGGCCGGGTTCGGCCAGGCTCATGACCAGTCTCCCGCAGGTTCGTCGGGCTCCTGGCGATCTGCCAGTTTCATATCGAGCAGCGCCATGAGTTTGCTGGCGTCGTAGGGCGCGCGGACCTTCACGTCGTTATCGAAGTAGCAGAAGACGTCGCGGGAGCGGCGATCACCCCGGGTCGAAGCGTCGAACAGCTCTGCATCGACGGGTTGCAGTCCGCGCCGCCAGCGGTTTATCCGCTCTTTCCAGCGTTCGAGCGCGGGGGCGCCATAGCCGCTGGCGTAGAGTTCCTTGTCACCGTGCAGGCGCAGGTAGACGAAGTCCCTGGCGGTCAGGTCTTCGCCGTAGGGCCACTTGCGCGGCGCATCGGCGAAGACCAGCGCGACGCCATGGTGACGCAACTGCTGGGCGAATTCCGCGCAGGCGAAGCTTTCGTGGCGCACCTCCATGGCGTGGCGCAAGGGGCGTTTGCTCAGCGACCGGGGCCAGTGTTCCGGCCGGCGGGTGGCCGAGTCCTTTGCCAGCTTCAGCGCCGCTTCGGGAGTGCGGGGTAAAAGAGCGAGGAAGGCTTCGACGACGTCGACGTCGTACTTCAGGCTCGGTGGCAGTTGCCAGAGGAAGACGCCCAGCTTGGCGCCCAGTTCCAGCGGGCCGGAGGCAAAGAAGTTGGCGAGGCCTTCTTCGGCATCGCGCAGGCGCTTGATATGGGTGATGTAGCGCGGGCCCTTGACGCTGAAGACGAAGCCTTCCGGGGTGTCCTGGGCCCACTGGCGGTAGCGCTCGGGCTTTTGCAGCGCATAGAACGAACCGTTGAGCTCAATGCTGTTGAACGCGCGGGAGGCATAGCGCAGTTCATCTTTCTGGCGCAGTCCTTCGGGGTAGAAGTCGCCGCGCCAGGGAACATAACGCCAGCCGGATATGCCGATGTGCAGGGCCTTCATGGGCTCAGCTCGCCGGCTTTCGTAGGCTGGGGCGGGTATCGGCTGGGTTCATCGAGTTCTCCTTGTGGGATCGCTTTATCGCCAGTGCCTGAAGGTTCCGACCCGGCCGGGTGCAGAGGCGTTCAGAGGGATTGCCCGAGCGGTCAGTCCTCGCTGCGGCGCAGGGTGAAGAGGGCCAGCGAGCGTGCGCCGAGCGGGTAGGCGGCACCGAATTCCCAGTTGCGCTCGTGGTCCTGCGGCGGTTCGGCGGTGTCCAGCAGGAACTGCCAGTCGCGGCCCTGGGCTGTTTCCGGGAGGATGAAGTCGATCCCCTCGTGACCGGCGTTAACCAGCAGGAGCAGGGTGGCGTCGCCGCCGCTGCGACGGATGCCGGTGGGCTGGGCGCGGCCGTCCAGGAGCATGCCGAGGCTGCGGCGCAGCGGATCGTGCCAGTGTTCCTCGGTCATTTCCTCGCCGTCGCCCGCGAGCCAGGTGACGTCGCGCACGCCCAGCTCCTCGTTGTACTCGCCGACCAGGAAGCGCCCGCGCCGCAGCATCGGGTACGCCTGGCGCAGGCGGATCAGGCGGCGGGTAAAGGCCAGCAGCTCGCGGCCCTCGTCGTCGAGGCTCCAGTCGACCCAGCCCAGTTCGTTGTCCTGGCAGTAGACGTTGTTGTTGCCCTGCTGGGTGCGGCTGAATTCGTCGCCGGCCACCAGCATCGGCGTGCCTTGGGAGAGCAGTAGCGTGGCCATCAGGTTGCGCATCTGCTGCAGGCGCAGGCGACGGATGTCCTGATCGTCGGTGGGGCCTTCGACGCCGTGGTTCCAGGAACGGTTGTCGTCGCTGCCGTCGCGGTTGTCCTCGCCGTTGGCCTGGTTGTGCTTGTGGTTGTAGGTGACCACGTCGCGCAGGGTAAAGCCGTCGTGGGCGGTGATGAAGTTCACCGAGGCGTAGGGGCGGCGGCCGCGCTGGTCGTAGAGGTCGCCCGAGGCGGTGAGGCGCCGCGCCAGGTCCGGCAACTGGCCTTCGTCGCCGCGCCAGAAACTGCGCACGGTGTCGCGGAAGCGGTCGTTCCACTCCACCCAGCCGGGCGGGAAGCCGCCCACCTGGTAGCCGCCGGGGCCGCAGTCCCAGGGTTCGGCGATGAGCTTGCGGTGGCTCAGCACTGGGTCCTGGCGGCAGGCGACGAGAAAACTGTGGCGCTCGTCGAAACCGTCGGCGTAGCGGCCGAGGATCGACGCCAGGTCGAAGCGGAAGCCGTCCACGCGCATTTCCGTGGCCCAGTAGCGCAGCGAGTCGGTGACCATCTGCAGCACGCAGGGATGGCTGAGGTCCAGTGTGTTGCCGGTGCCCGAGTCGTTGACGTAGTACCGGCGGTTGTCGGCCTGCAGGCGGTAGTAGGAGATGTTGTCGATGCCGCGCATGCACAGCGTCGGGCCGAGCTCGTTGCCCTCGGCGGTGTGGTTGTAGACCACGTCGAGGATCAGCTCGATGCCGGCCGCGTGCAGGTGCGCGACCATTTCCTTGAACTCGTTGATGTGGCCGCTGGCCAGGTAGCGGGCATGGGGAGCGAAGAACGCGATGCTGTTGTAGCCCCAGTAATTGCTCATGCCCTTTTCCAGCAGGTGCTTGTCGTCGAGGAAGCCGTGCACCGGCAGTAGCTCCAGGCTGGTCACGCCCAGCTGCCGCAAGTGCTGCAGCAGCTCGCTGTTCATCAGCCCGGCGCAGGTGCCGCGCAGGCGCTCGGGCACATCCGGATGGCGCATGCTCAGGCCGCGCAGGTGCGCTTCGTAGATGATGGTCTGGTCCCACGGCACTCGCACCGGCTGTTGTTCGCCCCAGGTGAAGGCAGGGTCGATGACCTTGCACTTGGGCACGTAGGCGGCGCTGTCGCGCTTATCGAAGCTCCGGTCCGCATCGGGCGAACCGATGGTGTAGCCGAACAGCGATTCGGACCACTTCAGTTCACCCACCAGTTGCCGCGCGTACGGGTCGATCAGCAGTTTGTTGGGGTTGAAACGGTGACCGGCATCCGGCTCGTAGGGACCGTAGACGCGGTAGCCATAGATTTGCCCCGGATGGGCGTCAGGCAGGTAACCGTGCCAGATCTCGTCGCTGTACTCCGGCAGCTCGATGCGCTCGATCTCACGCTTGCCCTGGGCGTCGAACAGGCACAGTTCGACCTTGGTGGCGTGGGCTGAAAAAAGTGCGAAGTTGACGCCCAGCCCGTCCCAGGTGGCGCCCAGGGGGAAGGGGCGCCCTTCGGTGACGCGGGAATGTGCTCCGTGGCTCATTTACCGGCTCCTGGGCTCAGATGGGCGGTTGTTTCCTGCTGCGCGGCTTGCTCGGCGAGGGCTCTTGCGGCGCGGCTTCGTCCGGCACCGCCTGCTCGGCGGCGCTGGGCTTGCTCTTGCGCTGCTTCGCGGTGGGCGTAACCGTTGGCGCGCTCCGGGTCGGCTTGGCCTTGGGCGGTGATTTGCGCTCGGCGGGGCCGGGCGTAGGGGCAACGGTTTCGCCTTCTTCCTGGGGCGGCACTTCCGGGTCGGCCTTGGGCAGGCGCCCCTTGCGCCGGGGCAGTTCCTGCAACAGCGCAGGCTTTTCCGGCTCGCTGTTGCCGTCAAAGCGCGGCTGTACCGGTTGCTCCGCGCCCCCCTGGTTGGCCGCTTCGGCTTCCGCGAGGCTGCGCGCCATGCGCCAATGGCGGTCGTGCTGGCCTTCCGGGCGTCCTTCGGACTCCCAGATCTGGTAGGCCAGTTCACGGACTCTTCGCTCGTTGACCTTCATCGTTCACCTCCGGACATGAGCAGGTTGACCGGGACCTCGCCGAGCAACTCGGCCAGGCGGGGTTCCCCGTTATGCGGTTCGACCGTGCCGGCCAGTCCGTTCCAGCGGATGGCAGCCAGGGACGAGGGCAGATGCAATCGGGTGTCCGTCCAACATTCGGGCGGCACCCTGGGCAGCGGCGAATCGCCGAGAAGGCTGGCGGCGCAACGCGGCACCACCACCAGCAGGTGCTGGCCGGCATGGCTGCGGACGAAGGCGACGACCTGCGCTGCGTGTTCGCCACGTACTTCCAGCGCCAGGTAGTCGCCAGCGGAAAACAGCGCGGGCCAGCGTTTGCGCAGCCCGAGGGCTTGCGCCAGGAGGGCCTGTTTGATGTGACCGTTGCGCCAGTCACGCAACAGCACCGGCCAGTCCGGCGGCGCATCCAGGGCGGCTTCGAGGGTCGCGAAGTCGGGGATGCGGCGGTTGTCCGGGTCGACCAGGCTGAAATCCCATGCCTCGCAGCCCTGGTAGAGGTCAGGCACGCCTGGCGCGGTGTTGCGCAGCGCGCACTGCGCCAGGCCGTTGAGCGCGCCGGCGGGCATCAGGCTCGCTGCCGCGTCGGCGATGGACTGGCGCAGGGGCGCGCCGATGTCTTCCAGCAGAAGGCTGGCGAGGAATCGGGCACAGACTGTTTCATACGCCTCGTTGGGGGCGCTCCAGTCACTGTCCAGCTTGGCCTCGCGCAGCGCCTTGCGCTGCCATTGCTCGATGCGCTGGTGGTAGTCACGCAGCCCCTGCGCGTCGTCAGCGGTCAGCTCCAGCGGCCAGCTGCCGAGCAGGCACTGGTAGAGGATCAGCTCGTCGCCGCCGCTGGGCGCAGGGCCGCGCGCGATGTGCTGGCGCAGCGGCGCGGCAAGCTTCCACCAGCTCCAGACCTGTTCGGCGAACCAGGGCGCGCGCTCGCTGAGCACCGCCAGGCGCGCCCGGCAATCCTCGCCGCGCTTGTGGTCGTGGGTGGCGGTGGTGAGCATTGCCTGGGGGAAATCGCGCAGGCGCTGTACACACGCCTGGTGGAAGGCCTCCACATCGCCGCCGAGGGCTTGTGGATCGAAGCCGACGTCGTTGCGCCCGAGTGCCGCGGCCGAGCGATAGCAGGCGGTGTCCTCCAGGGACTTGGCGGCAATCGGCGGGGTGAGCTGCTGGAAGCGTTCCAGCGCCAGCCTGCGCAACTGGCGCATCGGGCCAGGCGGCTGGGTACGCAGCGCTTCGCCGCCGAGCATGCGGTCGAGCCAACCGAGGGTGCGCTGGTCACCAGGTTCCAGGTGCTGCCGGGCCTGCTCCAGGGCCTGGCTGAAGAAACGCTGATCCTGCTCGGAGCGCCCCAATGCGTCGGCATAGGTACGGTAGACCGGGAAGGCCGCGAGCAACTGGAACAGCGCGCGGCGGATCGAGCCCAGCGCAATGTCGCGGCTGGCCAGGGCGAAACGGGCAATGTGCCAGAGCTGCTGCGCCAGACTCTCGACATCGCCGGCGAACAGCGAAGCCAGCACGTGCTTGCGCGCCTGGCGGACTTCCTCGGCGAAACCGTCCGGCCGGCCGCTGACTTCCAGCCACAGGTGGCGCAGCTCCGGCTCGCCGCGGGCGTCGTGCTGCAGCAAGGAAACCTGGTTCATGAAGTCGTAGCCGCTGGTGCCTTGCACTTTCCAGTCCGCCGGCAGCGCTTCGCCGGGGCCGAGGATTTTCTCCACGTACACCGGCGCGCCGCCGGTTGCGCGCCACAGGCGCCGGCAATAGCCGCGCGGGTCGGCGAGGCCGTCGACGTGATCGATGCGCAGGCCGTCGATCAGCCCTTCGTGCATCAGTTGCAGGAGGTAGGCATGGCTGGCTTCGAAGACATCAGGATGCTCCGCGCGCAGGCCGACCAGTTCGTTGATGTCGAAGAAACGTCGCCAGTTGATGTCGTCCGCCGCCACCCGCCAGTTGGCCAGGCGGTAGTGCTGCTGCTCGATCAGCCGGTGCAGGCTGTGCCAGTCCTCGCGGTAGGAGGCGAGCAGGGTCGCGAGGCGGTAGCGGTCGGCAAGCGGTGCGGCGGCTTCCAGGCACAACGCGGGTGCCAGATGACGGCCCATCGGATGGTGATGCAATTCGACGAAGCGGGGCGCCAGGGCCAGCAGCTCGGGGCATTGGGTGTGGCAGAGGATCATCCCGTAGCTGGACGGGCAGACCGGGAAGCGCTGTTCGCCGTAGCGCAGCAGGAAGCGCGCGGTGCCTGCGTCGTAGTCCAGCTGGATGCGCCCGGAGGTTACTTCGTCGATGTAGTCCTCGCCCAGGCAGGGCAGCAGCACCTGCTGGTCCAGCAGCGGGTCATCGCTGTGCCAGCGGATATCGAAGAAGTGCGCGTAGGGGCTGTCCAGGCCCCATTCGAGCACGTCCTGCCACCAGGGGTTGGCGTCGCCGATGCGCATGTGGTTGGCCACGGTGTCGACGATCAGCCCCATGCCGTTCAGCCGCAGGCCTTCCACCAGCCGACGCAGCGCAGGTTCGCCGCCCAGCTCGTCGCTGATGCGAGTCGGGTCCACCGAGTCGTAGCCATGCATGGAGCCTGGCTGTGCGGCCAGCAAGGGCGAGGCGTAGAGGTGGCTGATGCCGAGGCGGGCAAAGTAGTCCAGCCAGGGCAGCGCGTCGTCCAGCGTGAACCCGCGGTGGAACTGCAGGCGCAGGGTGGCGCGGATATCAGCCATGCTCGTGCCCTCCGTCGCGGGGGTTGCCGCGCGCGCGGTGCAGGCGTTCAAGGCGGGAGCGCACCTGCGGGTCGTCGAGCATCTCGCCGGCATTGCGCTCGAAGCGTCGGCGCCAGTTCGGGTGGGCGTCGCCGGGCCCTGGCAGGTTCGGTTGCTCGATGCAGGCGAGGGCGTCTTCCAGCGGCAACAGCACCAGCGGAGCCGGAGTGGCACCGAGGAATTCGATGGCGCCGTCGAGCACCGGCTCGAGCTGGATGCCATGCTCGCCCAACGCGCGCCGCAGGGCGAAGCTCTCGTGCTGGCGCGTATTGCGCTCCTCGGCGGCGGTCTCGCGGGTGCGCTGGCCGAGCTGCTGGCGCCAGTCGATGTCGCGACCTTTCTGCCAGCCCTCCAGGGTCGGCAGGTCGTGGGTGCTGCTGGTGGCCAGGGCGCCATCGGGCCAGTGCGCCGGCGCGACGAAGTGGCCATGCTGCTGCTCGAACAGCAGCACGCGCATGCCGAGGATGCCGTGCTCGGCCAGTGCCTCGCGCAGCCCTGGCGGCACGGTGCCCAGGTCCTCGCCGATGATCACCGCCTTCGCGCGTTCGGCCTCGAGGCAGATCAGCCGCAGCAGGTCCTCGAAGGGGTAGTCCAGGTAGGCGCCATTCTGCGGCTCGGCGCCCTCGGGGATCACCCAGAGCCGGCGCAGACCGAGGATGTGGTCGATGCGCAGGCCGCCGACATAGCGCAGGTTGGCCCGCAGCATCTCGATGAAGGCGCGGAACCCGTTGCGCCGCAGGCCGTCCGGGGAGAAGGCGCAGATGCCCCAGTTCTGCCCCGTACGGTTGAGGATGTCCGGCGGGCAGCCGACGCTGACGCCGCTGAGCAGCTCGTCCTGGCGCATCCAGGCCTGGCTGCCGGAAGGTTCGGCGCCGACCGCGAGGTCGGCGATCAGGCCGATGCCCATGCCGGCGGCTCTGGCTTCGCGCTGCACCTGCTGCAGACCACGGGCGACCAGCCATTGGCCGAACGCCTGCTGGCTGATTGCCGGCTCTTCGTCGACCATGAAGTGGCCCAGCTCGGTGCTGCCGGCGTTGCGATACGTCTCGGGCCAGAAGCGCCAGTCCAGGCCATCGCCGGCTTCGGCGCGGCGCAACTGCAGGACCTGGAAGCAGCAATGTTCCAGCAGCTCGGCGCCGCCGAGGTGGCGGAAGGCGAGGAAGTCATCGTGCAGCGTGCCGTCCGACTGCTGGAACTGCTCGTAAAGCTCTGCCAGCAAGCGGTCGCGCAGGCGCGCGACGCCCAGCCAGTCGATCAGCGGCAGTGCCTCCAGGCGTGCCAGTTCGGCCTCCAGCCCGGCGGCGGAGAGGGCCTGGTGTACCGTCTCCTCGCCCAGCACCAGGTCGGGGGCGGCGTAGAGTTCGTTGAACAGCAGGCGGCTGGAGGGCGAGTAGGGGCTATAGATGTCCCGCGAGGCGGGGAACATGGCGTGCACCGGGCTGATGGCGATAGCGTCTGCGCCCTGTGCGGCTGCCGCGCGCACCAGCTCGGCGAGGGCGCTGATGTCGCCGGCGCCGCCGTCTTGGTCACGGCGCAGGGAATACAACTGCGCGGCGAGACCCCAGACGCGCTGGCGACCGCCGCAATACTGGGCCACCGACGGGCAGCGCGGCGGTGCCACGGCGAGGATGATCTCCCGCTCGCCCAGGTGGAGTGGGTAATAACCGCTCTGCTCGATGGCGGGAATCTGCCCGTGTTCGTCGACATGGCCCTCGCTGTGGCCGCTGTCGTCCTCATTGAACAGTTTGTAGCGGCTGCCCGGAGGAACCGGCACGGCAACCGGCTGGCCAAGGTCGGCGGTGATCAGCGGCGGCAGCTCGGCCTGACGGCGCTCCAGCGCCTCCAGGCTCCGGCGGATCTGCTCGGGGCTCTGCGCCGGGAAACCCAGGGCCTCCAGCACATTGCGCTGCACCTCGGCGGTCAGCCGCTGCGGGCGGTTGTCGGCGTCCATCCAGTCGATGGCCAGGCCCGCTTCGCTGGCCAGGCGTTCCAGTTGCGCGTCGCTCATCAGGCAGTCTCCAGGCTGGCCACCAGCGCGGCGGCGCCCAGCCAGCCATGGCGGTAATGGGCCACGCCCTGGCCGCAGCAGAACAGCACCTGGGCGTCTTCTCCCGGCGGTTCGACGCCGATGTCGTCGGTGCCAAGGTTGAGGTCCAGGCGCCACAGGCTGCCGTCGGCCAGCCGCCATTTCGCACTCAGGGCACGTTCGCCCAACGGTTGTGCAGCCAGCGCGCGGCTGCCGGGCAGGTGCGGCGTCAGCCAGCGCTGGCGCACCTGCAGCAGCTCGCGGTAATGCGCGCGCCAGGCGTCATCGCCTCGCTCGGGGTGCGGACGGGAGGCCACGAAGGTCTGGTAGTCGTTGGGATCGGGAATCCAGGCGGCAGCGCCCGGCGACGAGAACCGGCGGAAGCGCCGGAATTCCTCACGCCGGCCGTCGGTGACGGCCCGCGCCAGTTCGCCCTGGTAGTCGGTGAAGAACAGGAAGGGTTGTTGCTCGCCCCATTCCTCACCCATGAACAGCATCGGCACCATCGGGCTGAGCAGCACCAGCGCGCTGGCAGCGCGCAGTCGGTCAGTATGGGCGAGGGTGGTGAGTCGCTCGCCCAGGGCGCGGTTACCCACCTGGTCGTGGTTCTGCAGGAAGGCCACGAAAGCCTGCGGGGTCAGTTCAGCGCTGGGCTCGCCACGGGCGATGCCGCGATAGTCCGTCTCGCCCTGGAAGGCGAAACCTTCGCTCAGGCAACGGCACAGCTGCTCGATGGGTTTGTGCGAGTAATCGACGTAGTAGGCTTCGTCCTCGCCGGTGAGCAGCACGTGCAGGCAGTGGTGGAGATCGTCGTTCCACTGGGCATCGAAGCCGCGCGGACTCTGCAGGAGGCTGGCCTGGTTGTTCTCGTTCTCCAGGATCAGGTGCAGCTCGCGGCCTTCGGCGGCCTGGCGGGCACGCTCGGCCAGCTCGCGGAGAAAGTCGTTGTCGGCGATGGCATGCACCGCGTCGATGCGCAGGCCGTCCACGCGGTATTCGCGCACCCACATCTGTGCGTTGCCGATGAAGAACTCGCGTACGGCCGGGTGGCGGAAGTCGATGGCCGGGCCCCAGGGCGTCTGCTGGTCGGCGCGGAAGAAGGCGCTGGCGTAGCGTCCGAGGTAATTGCCCTGCGGGCCGAAGTGGTTGTAGACCACGTCAATGATCACCATCAGGCCGAGGCCGTGGGCGCTGTCGATCAGCCGCCGCAGGGTGTCCGGGTCGCCATAGGCACAGGAGGGCGCATAGGGCAGCACGCCGTCGTAGCCCCAGTTGCGCCGGCCGGGGAAGGCATTGAGCGGCATCAGTTCGATGGCGGTGACGCCCAGCGCCGCCAGCTCCTCCAGCCGCCCCTGCAGCGCCGAGAAGCCGTCGCAGAGTCCGACGTGCAGCTCATAGATCACCGCTTCATGCCAGGGGCGGCCTCGCCAGTTCGGGTGCAGCCAGCGATAGGCGCTGGGGTCGGTCACGCGGCTTTCGCCTTCGACGCCGCCGGCCTGGTCCCGCGAGGCCGGGTCCGCCACCAGTAGATCGTGGTCGATGCGGTAGCGGTAGGTCTGCCCGACGATGGCCGGAATCTCTGCGCTGAACCAGCCGTCAGCGGCCCTGGCCAGGTCATGCCGTCCGCCGCCCCCGAGTTCAAGCTCCACGCGCTGTGCATCCGGTGCCCACAGCGAGAACCTGACCCTGCCGTCCGGCAGGACCCACGCGCCATGCTGCAGACCGGTCGGCAGCGTCATCGCACGGCCTGCGCGGGCACCCGTTGCAGCAGGCGCTGGTAGAGGGCGGTGTAGGGGCGCACGGCGTCTTCCCAGGGCAAGGGCGACTCCATGGCCTTGCAGCGCATGGCGTTGAGCAGCTCCGGGTAGCGGTAGATGTTCAGCGCGCGGCGCACGGCGTCGAAGTAGCTGGCCGGGGTCGCATCGCGGAACAGCAGCCCGGTGACGCCATCGATGATGGTGTCGGCCAGCCCGCCGGTGTGCCTGGCGATTGGCAGTGAGCCGAAGCGCTGGGCGTACATCTGGCTGAGGCCGCAGGGCTCATAGCGCGAGGGCATCAGCAGGAAGTCACTGCCGGCGTAGATGCGCCGGGCGGTGGTCTCGTCGAAGCCGACGTGCACGCCGACCCGGCCCGGATAGCGCTCGGCCAGTTCGCGCATGGCCTGCTCCAGTTCCGGCTCGCCGCAGCCGATGGATACCAGGCGGCCACCGGCAGCTACCATCTCGTCGGCGATCGCCAGGGTCAGGTCGATGCCTTTCTGCTGTACCAGGCGCGAGACCACCGCAAACAGCGGGCCGCGCCCCGGCAGCAGGCCGAACTGCTTTTCAATGTACTCGGCGTTGCGGCGCTTGCCGGCCAGACGCGTGGCATCGAAGCCTTCGATCAGGTGCGGGTCGGTCAGCGGGTCCCAGCCGGCGTCGATGCCATGGGTGATGCCGCTGAGCTGGCCACGGTCGCGGCGCTGGGAGAGCACGCCGTGCATGCCGCAGCCCATTTCCTCGGCAGTGACCTCGCGGGCGTAGGTTTCGCTCACCGTGGTGATGTGGCTGGCATGGCTGATGCCGGCCTTGAGGAAGGACAGCTTGCCGTAGAACTCCATGCTGTCTGGCAGGCCCGCGGCATCCGGCAGGCCCAGTTCGGCGCAGCAACCCAGCGGGCAGGACCCCTGGTAGCCGAGGTTGTGGATGGTCAGCACGCTGGGGGTGATCTGCCCGCGCCAGGCCATGTAGGCCGGTGCCAGCGCAGTGGGCCAGTCGTTGACGTGCAGCAGGTCCGGGCGCCAGGCCAGCGCGCTCATGCCGGCGGCGATGTCGGCGGCTGCCAGGCTTAGGCGCGCGAAGCGGATGTGGTTGTCGGCCCACTCGTGGCCGTTCTGGTCGACATAGGGCGTACCTGGACGGTCGTAGAGCTCCGGGCAGATCACCGCGTAGACCACCAGTCCGTCGGCCAGCTTCAGCTCACCGATGTCGCAGGCCGGCAGTGCGGCCAGGCCCGGCAGGCGGCCAACCACCTTGCAGGCCACTGCGCCCTTGAGCACTTGCGGATAGCCGGGAAGCAGCACGCGGATATCGTGATCGGCAAGCAGCGCGCGGGGCAGGGCGGCGGAGACGTCGCCCAGACCGCCTGCCTTGACGAAGTCGCTGAACTCCGAAGTGGCGAAGAGGATTCGTTTGGGTCGCTGGGGCGGCGCGCCGTCGGTCGAGGAAATCGGGGTGAGATTGACTGTGGCTTCTTCCAGGCGCACATCGGCCAGCTGGTTGCGCATCGTTGACTCCTCGCTTTGTCAGGGGCTGGCATCTCCTGCCAGGCCGTGGATGTCTCCGTGGTGTTCGTCCTGTCCTCCGGGGGACTGGGTCCGGCCGAACGAAGTTTCGACTTTCCGCCAGGGCGATGGCGTCGGCGCCGCGGCGTTTGCCGCTCCCCTGGCGTTGCGACACGCATGCCTGCGGCATGGCAGGCTCCCTGGGTGGTGCGGGGGTAGCGCTGTCGAATGTCATTCAGGCAGGGGGCGAAGGCGCGACCGAGAAACTCTGCGGTCGACACCCATAGCTTCAAGCAGGGTCCGTACCAGTCTCTGGTGTGGTCGCAACTGCTTGATCGAGAAGGAAATGCGCGCAGGCGTGTGGCGATGTGCAACCAGCAGAATGCACGATGGCCCGCCCCGCCGGTTGCAATTCGCCTTACCGCTACGCTTCGCGGCGGGGAGTGTGTTTGCCCTTGTAATCCACCTCCTGGGCGCGCTCGACCGGCAGCGGCTGATCGAGGCTCTCCTCGGCCATCTGCCAGTGGCGGGCGGCCTGGCCGCTCGGCTTGCCTTCGGCCTCCCACAGGTCATGGGCCTTCTGGCGAATCTGCGCTTCGCGATCCTGTTCTCTGCGGTCGTGGCTCATGCGGATCTCCGACTGTTCGTCATCTGTGTAGAACCGATGACTGCCCAGCCAGTCAGGTGTTCATACAGCCTGACCGAGGGATGCTCCATGAACGATGCCGACCGTCCACGCCTGGTCGTGGCCTGCTCCCTGGACCCGCACGCCACTCCCGCTGACCGCCGCACCCACGAGGCGCTGGCTGCCTGGCTGGCGCAGATCCAGGGGCTGGACTTCCGCCCCGAGCCGCCTTCGCACCGCCAGCCCGGCCAGCAGTTCTACTGGGTGCCGGACGCCACCGTGGTCGGCCCCGAGCAGGCCGCCGAGTTCGGCATCCACGGCCCGATGGACCTGTTCGGCGGGTACGTGGAGCGCGCCTACCAGGCCGGTAAGGCCATCGTCCACCCACTGATAGAGCGCCCGACCCTGACCCCGCGTGGCTGGAACGACGCCTTTGCCTCCAGGGTAAAGCCGCTGGTGCTCGACGGTCACAGCGTGTTCTGCCACAACGACGCCGTGCGCTGCGCCAGCGCGCGGCTGCAGCGTGGCCCGCAGCGCCTGAAACCGGCGGCGAGCCGGGGCGGGCAGGGCCAGCGGGTGGTGGCCGATACCGATCAACTGGCTGAGGCGCTGGCCTGCTACGAGGAGGGCGATTACCACGAGGGGCTGGTGATCGAGGACGACCTCGACGAGCCGCAGACCCACAGCGTCGGCCAGGTGATGATCAATGGTGTGATGCTGAGCTACCACGGCATCCAGCAGCACAATCGCAACCCGCGCGGTGAGTTGGTCTACGGTGGGAGCGACCTGCTGGTGGTGCGTGGCGATTTCGGCTGCCTGCTGGCGCTGGACCTGGTGGATTCGGTGAAGCTGGCGATCCAGCAGGCGGTGCAATTCGACCATGCTGTCCACCAGCAACTGCCGGCGTTCTTCGCCTCCCGGCGCAACTACGACGTCGCTCAGGGCACGGACGCCCGCGGGCAGCGTTGCTCCGGCGTGCTGGAGCAGTCCTGGCGCATCGGCGGCGCCAGTGGCGCGGAGCTGGCGGCGCTGGAGGCCTTCGTCGGCGACCCGGCACTGTGCGTGGTGCGCGCCTCGACCTTCGAAATCTTCGAGGACAAGCCCTTACCGGACAACACCCACGTCCTCTATCGCGGCCCGGACGAGCACGGCGATTTCCTGATGAAGTACGCAATGGTGGAGCCTTATGTCTTCCAGTGACGAACGCTTTCCCAACGATTTTTCCAGTGACGAACGCATCGACATCGATGTCGGCAGCCTGCGCCTCCAGGGTAACTTCCTCAGCCCGCGCACCCACGTGCCCGGCGTGCTTTTCGTGCATGGCTGGGGCGGCAGCCAGGGGCGTGACCTGAGGCGTGCCCGTGGCATCGCCGGGCTGGGTTGCGTATGCCTGACTTTCGACCTGGCCGGACACGGCGCAGGCGAGGCGCTGCAGGGCTCGATCACCCGTGAGGACAACCTGCGCGACCTGCTCGCCGCCTATGACCGGCTGGTGGCGCACCCGCGTATCGACCCGAACGCGGTAGCGGTGGTGGGCACCAGCTACGGCGGCTACCTCGCCGCCATACTCACCGAACTGCGCGCCGTGCGCTGGCTGGCGCTGCGCGTGCCGGCGATGTACCGCGACGAGGACTGGGACGTACCCAAGCGCGATCTGCCCCGCGACGACCTGATGCAGTACCGCGCCAGCCATATCCCGGCGGCCAGCAACCGTGCGCTGAAAGCCTGCTCCGGCTTCCATGGCGATGTGCTGCTGGTGGAGTCCGAGCACGACGACTACATCCCCCACGCGACGATCATGAGCTACCGGGCTGCCTTCCAGCACACCCACTCGCTGACCCATCGGATCATCGACCAGGCTGACCACGCGCTCTCCAGCGAACAATCCCAAGAGGCTTATACCGACATTCTGGTGCGCTGGATCACCGAGATGGTCGTGGGCGAGCGTTCCACCCGGCTGGTGGTGGGCTGAGCTGAATGCCTGCCAGGTCGATTCGGGCGTGAACCGGCCGTCCTAGGCGGCGCTGGTCTTTGCGCGGCGGCTGTCGATCCAGATGAGCATGCCGCTGGCGTACAACGACACCGCGAGGAACAGCGCCATGCGCACGGCGAAGGCGCGGTAGACATCCTGGCCGCCGGCGCTGTCCTGTACGGACTGGCCAAGCAGGATCAGCATGGTGGTCAGGCAGCTGACCCAATAGGCAGGACTCTTGCGGGTAGCCACCGCTGCATACAGGCGGCGCCCCTGCCAGAGGGTGAACAGCAGTACCCAGAGAAAGAACATCCACAGGTGCACGAACAGGCTCAGGGCGCTCCACACCAGTATCGCCAGCAGCCCCGCCAACAGGGTGGAGCCGATCAGCTCGCGGCTGGCATGGCGCGCGCGGGTTTCCCCGGCCTGTTGGCCGAGGCTCACCGATTTCATGATCAGCGGCATGAAACGGTCCGGCGCGATGATCGCCAGGAGGAAGGCTGGCATCACGATCAGCGTGGCGCGCAGGGCGATCCACGCGGCATCTTCCGCGCCCGGTAACGGCGGGGCAGGGGGCGAGGGCGCATCGGCCGGTTCGGGGAACAGGGCATGGGCCACCGCGCTGCTGAGCACGGCCAGCAGCATGCCCTTGGCCAGCGCCTCGACCACCGACAATGCCAGGGTGAAGTCGCTGGTGCCGGCAGCGGCGATCATGGTCAGGCCGATCACCAGCAGGTTCGCCAGCAGGCCGTTGCCGCCGCGTAGCGCATAGCGGAACACGCAGTACAAGCCAACACCCACCAGCAGCACGCCGCTCAGTGGCGCGTGGCGCAGCAGCGGAATCAGCAGCAAGCCGATGCCACAGCTCAGCAGTACCAGCACTGCCAGCGCGGGGGCCGCGCGCAGTGGCAGGGCGCGGGCGCGCATCGCCAGCAGAAGCACGGCGAGCACCGGTGCAAGGAAAGGGATCGGCATGCCAATGCCGTAGCTGGCGGCCAGGCACAGTGCCGTGCCCCAGGCGAGGCGCAGGGCCCGCCGGCGCGCCAATGCCAGGCGCGGCGGATCAATAGGCATAGGACAGCCAGCTCATCAGCCACATGAACACCCGGCCGAGGAGGTTGAGCGGGTTTCCTTCGCTGGGTAACGCCATGACTTCCGCCTGGCCGCCCACGCGCAGGCCGGCGGGGTTATCCAGCTGATCGCGGTCCAGTTCGACGATCACCGGGAAGCGTTGCGCCGAGCGCAGCCATTCGCGGCTGTTCTGCACCGTTGGCAGTGTGCCCGGCGGCGTACCCTGGCCGACACTGACGCCATAGCCGATGCTGCGGATGCGCCCGTGCAGCAACTCACCGGGCAGCGCGTCGAGCACCACCAGCACCGGTGTGCCGTTGTGCAGGTGGCCGAGGTTGTTCTCGGTCATGTCGGCGCTGATCCACAGGTCATGGATGGCGATCAGCGTCATCACCGGGCTGCCAGGGCTGACGTAGTGGCCGACGTCGGTGCGCAGGTCGGTGATCAGACCGTTGGAATCGGCGCGCACCGTGGTGCGGGCGAGGTCAAGGCGAGCCTTGGCGACGCTGGCTGTGGCGCTGCGCAATTGGGCGTTGTCCTCGTCGTGGCCGCCTTGCTGTTCCCGGGCCCGCTCGACCTCGGCGCGGGCCGCCGCTACTTGGCTGGCCGCCTGTTCGCGAGTGGCCTGGGCGGCTTCCAGGCGGCGCACGGACACGGTGCCGGGGTCTTCCTGGTACAGCCGCTGCAGGCGTTCGGCATCCTGCCGCGCCTTGCGCTCATTGGCCTGGGCAGCGGCCAGCGAGGCCTGGGCCGAGTCGATACCGGCGGTGCTGGCGCCGATCTGCCGCCGCACGGTATCCAGGTCCGCTTCGGCGCGCTGCAGAGCGATGCGGTACTGTTCCTGGTCCAGCTCGAAGAGCACGTCGCCCTTGCGCACTTCCTGGTTGTTGCCCACTGCCACGCGCTTCACCTGGCCGGCCACTTCGGCGCTTACCGGCACCACGTAGGCCTGCAGGCGTGCCTGCTGGGTGTAGGGCGTAAAGCGGTCGGCGAGCAGGTACCAGACCAGGCTGACGACGATCAGCAGCAACACCAGGCGCATGCCCCAGTCCGGTGCGGACCTGGCGGGAGCGGGGGGCGAGGGTGGTGCCGGCGGCGTAGCAGGGGCGTCGCTCATTTCTGCTGTCCTTCATGCTGAGCTGGCGGGGCGGGCTCGTCGAGCAGGTCGCCCCACTCGGTGCGTTGTTGCATCTGCTGGCGGGTGGCGGCATCGATAGGCGTGCGCTGGCTGTCCCAGCCGCCTCCGAGGGCCTTGTACAGGGCCACCAGGCTACTGACCGCATTGCCGCGACTGACCAGGTAACCGTCCTGTTGTTGCAGCAGCAGTTGCTGGGCGTCGAGCACGCGCTGGAAGTCGGCGAATCCTTCGCGGTACTGGGAGCTCGCCAGGCTCAACGAACGCTGCGCAGCCTGCGAGGCCTGCTCGCGGATGCCAGCGCTCTGCAGCGAGCGCACCAGCCCGCTGGCAGCGTCGTCCGCTTCACGGGCGGCGTTGCGCACGTCCTGCTGGTAGAGCTCGATCAACTGCTGCAGGCGGGCGTCTTCCACCCGCACGGCGTTCTTGCGTCGACCGTAGTCGAAGGGGTTCCAGACCAGGCTCGGGCCGGCGGCGAGGTTGAAGCTGTCGGGCAGGTTGCTGGCCGAGACGAAGCTCCAGCCGATGCTGCCGATCAGGCTCAGGGACGGATACAGGTCGGCCTCGGCGACACCCACCAACGCCGATTGCGCGGCCACCGCCTGTTCGGCCGCACGGATGTCCGGGCGGCGTTGCAGCAGACTCGCCGGCACGTCCTGGAGGATCGCGCCGTCGGGCATCGGCAATTGCCCATGGCGCGCAAGCAGCTCCGGGATATCCCCCGGCGGGCGGCCGAGGAGGGCGCAGAGGATGTTACGCAGGGCGTTCACCTGGTTCTCGAACTCAGGAATGGTTGCCTGGGTCGCCAGGTACTGGGTGCGCGCCTGCTGCCAGTCCAGTTCGTCGTTCTCGCCGTGGCGGAACAGCCGCTCGGTGATCTGCAGGCTGCGTTCCTGGCGCTTGGCGTTCTCGCGGGCGATGTCCAGGCGCGCTTCGGCGGTACGCAGGCCGAAGTAGGTGTCGGCGACCTGCGCGCGCAGCAGCACCATGGCATCGGCGTAATTGGCCTGGGAGGCGAAATACACCGCGTCGGCCGACTCGATGGCGCGGCTGAAGCGGCCCCAGAAGTCGATCTCCCAACCGATATCGAAGCCGGCGCTGGATTGCCAGAACACCGAGTCCCGCGCGCTGGGGGCGCCGTGCTGGTTCTGCTTGAGGTAGAGGCTGTCCGCGCTGATCTGCTGTAGCTGTGGGTAGCGGCCGGTCTCGGCGATGGCCAGTTGCGCGCGCGCCTCGGCAATGCGCAGGCCGGCCACGCGCAGGCTGGTGTTGTGCGCGTCGGCCTCGGCGATCAAGGCGTCGAGGCTCGGGTCGGCGAATACCGTCCACCAGCGGCTGAAATCCGGGGCGCTCGCCCGGTGCCCGGCCTGGTCCAGCAAGGGTGTGCTCCAGCCATCCAGCCACGGGCTCTCGGGCTTCTGGTAATCCGGGCCGACCTGGGTGCAGCCGCCCAGCAGGGCGGCGAGAATCAGGCTGCAGCGTCTGGCGCGCTCTGGCATGGCGATCCCTGGGTCATTCGGCCGGATTGGCGGGTTTGTCCAGCTTCGGCACCTGCTGGTCGACCCATTGCCAGAACAGCTTGTAGGTCACGGCGAGGATCACCGGGCCGATGAATAGGCCGATGATGCCCTTGACCACCATGCCGCCCAGGGCGCCGATCAGCACCACCGGCATCGGCACGTCGACGCCTCGGCCCAGCAGCAGTGGCTTGAGCACGTTGTCGGCGAGGCCGGCGACGAAGATATAGATGGCGAACACAATGGTGGTGCCAGTGAAGCCTTCGGTGCTCAGCACATAGATGATCACCGGCAGCGTGACCAGGCTCGCCGGTGCCTGGGCGATACCCAGCACCAGCACGATCAGCGCCAGGATGCCCGCTCCCGGCACCCCCTTGAGCACGAAGCCCAGGCCGATCAGCAGCATCTGGATGAAGGCGATGCCAATCACCCCGAGGGCGACCGCGCGGATGGTGGCGGTGCACAGTGCGGCAATGTGCAGGCCGCGTTCGGCGCCGGAAATCCGCAGGGCGATACGCTGCGCGGCAATGGTGCCCATCTCGCCGAAAGCCATGATGATGCCGGAGATGATGATGGCGCCGATGAACAGCAGGAAAGCGCCGCCAGCGCTGGCGGCAGCGCTCAGCAGCACACGTCCGGCGTCCTTGATGTTGGGCATCAGGCCGCGCAGCACGTCGCTCAGGCTGGTGGAGGCGGCCAGCCAGAAGTCATAGACGCGTGGCCCGATCAACGGCCAGTCGGCCACCGAAGGAGAGGGGGCCGGCACGCTCAAGGTGCCGCTCTTGAGAATGGCCCCGACGCTGTCGACGGAGTCGGCGATGGACGTTGCCATCAGGTAGATCGGGGCGATCAGGACCAGGAGCACGAACACTACGATCAGGGTGGCAGCGTGGCCGTCCTTCAATCCGGTGTGTGCCTTCACCCAGCGCAGCACCGGATAGAGGGTGACTGCGAGGATCACCGACCAGAGCATCAGCTCCAGGAACGGCTGGAACACCTCGAAGGAAAAGATCACCAGGGCGGCCACCAGGCCCGCCTTGATGAGTATGTCGAGCATGCCCTGGGAGAGGGCGCCGTCGAGCTTGAATCCGGGTTGCATGGCCTTTCTCCTCAGGCAGGACGTTCATTGCGCCGCTCGGCGCTTGGCCGGGCGGGTTCGGATGATTCTTCGGATAATTGAGCGGGCGTTTGGCCAGTAACCTCTTCAGCCGCGCGCTGGCTGACGCCGGCCAGACCTGCACCGTCGTCGAAACGTCCGCCGGGTTCGTCGTTGCGGCCCTGACGATGCAATTCCAGCAGCGATTGCACTTCCTGCTGCTGATAGCCGCGTACCCAGGCCGTGGCCTGTTCCTCGCTGATGCCCAGCTCGATGAAGGCGCGACGCCCCATTTCCAGACTGGAATGGAAGGTTTCACGCACCGGATTCGCACCCCGCTCAAGCAGCTGCAGAACCTGCTGGCGGTTGAGCGCGCGGGCGATCACCCGGGTCTTCGGGTAAAGGCGGGAGAGGGCGTCCACGGTGTCCAGGTTGATCTGCGGGTCGTCGGTGGCGACTATCACCAGCTCGGCCTCGCCGACCTTGGCGGCGTGAAGGATCTCCGGGCGTGTGGGGTCACCGTAGTAGACCGCTACCCGGCCTTCCTTGCGCTGACGCACCAGGGCATCCATCGAGGTATCCAGCGCAACCACCGGCACGCCCTGGGCCTGCAGCAGGTTGGCGACCACCCGGCCCATGCGGCCCATGCCGGCAATCACCACGCGAGGCTCGCCGCTCACCTGCGGCGGGCCATCCGGCACTGCCTTGTCCGACGCTTCGTCGCGCAGCAGGCGGGCCAGCGCCATCATCACCAGCGGTACCACGGCCATCGACAGGGTGATGACCAGCACCAGAATGTCGTGGACCTTCTGCTCCAGCAGTCGGTGATCCAGCGCCAGTTTGAACTCCACGAAGGCGAATTCGCCGCCCGAGGCCAGCACGATGCCCAGGCAGATCGCCTCGGAGCGTTGCAGCCCACCCGTGAAACGGCCCAACCCGAACAACAGCGGCAGCTTGATGCCCACCAGCAGCACCGTCAGGCCCAGCACCAGCAGTGGCGCGCTGACCAGCAGGCTGAGGTCGGCGGTCATGCCCACGCCTACGAAGAACAGGCCGAGCAGCAGGCCCTTTAGCGGTTCGATCTGGGATTCCAGCTCATGGCGGAACTGCGACTCGGCCATCAGCATGCCGGCCAGGAAGGCGCCGAGCGCCATGGAGACGCCGACGTGCTCCATGATCCAGGCGGTGCCCAGCACCACCAGCAGCGCGGTGGCGGTGGACAACTCGCGTAGCCCCGAGCCCATCGCCCAGGTGAACACCGGGCGCAACAGATAACGCCCTCCGATGACCACCACGCCAATGCCGACGGCCACCGTCAGCAGGGGGCGGATACCTTCATTGGACGGGTCACCGCTGCCTGCGAGCAGCGGCACCACGGCGATCAGGGGGATGGCAGCGATGTCCTGGAACAGCAGGATGCCTACGGCCAACCGGCCATGGGGCTTGCCCAGGTCCTTGCGCTCGGCCAGTACCTGCAGGCCGAACGCGGTGGAAGAGAGCGCCAGGCCCACGCCCAGCACCACGGCCGCCGCCGGGGACTGATCGAACAGCAGGAACGCCATCATGCCCAGAGCCAGCGCCGTCAGCCCCACCTGCAGTGATCCCACGCCAAACAGCGAGCGGCGCATCATCCACAGGCGGCGCGGGGAAAGCTCCAGGCCGATGATGAACAGCAGCATCACCACGCCCATCTCTGACAGGCGGCTGACGTTTTCCGGATGGCTGACCAGGCCCAGTACGGACGGGCCGATCAGGATGCCGGCCAACAGATATCCCGGCACGGCGCCCAGCTTCAGGCGTTGCGCCAGGGGTACGAGGATGACGACCGTCAGCAGGAAGATTACCGTCGCCTGCAGCAGGCTTCCGTCATGTGGCATTCAACAGCCCTCTTGTGGTTCCTTGCGGGCTCCTCGCCCGATCGAGACTTCCGGTGGTCCTTCCACCGGGCGCTTCCTGGCTTCCACATCACCCTTGCTCCCAGGGCTTCTTGAAGGAAAGAGAGCAGGGGGCTTACCTGTTGCTGCGCCGCTCAGGCACCGCGCTTCGCCGAGAAACGTCCTGCCGGACGCTCTCGCGGGGTAGTGATGGGCGTGAATTGAGTATGGGTGATTCGTGGATTTTTGCCGGCCGGCGAGCTTAAGTCCGGATCACCTGTCGTGAAATACAACTCCAGCACTTTCAAAGACTTACGATGGCTAGAGTTTCCAGATGGGGCCGTAGGAGCCAAAGCAGGCGTTCGATAGCGCCTGCGGACGGACGCCGTGGGTTTCGTAGGCACCGTATTCGTTGATTTCCAGCGTCAGCTGCGGGGTGAGTTCCTTGCCACTTTTCAGGCGAACACTGTCGAATACCTGCAGCTTCTTGCCGGTGTTGACCACACTGGTTTCCATCCACGCATCGGGCGTGCTGGCTTCATCCAGGCGTGCCAGCAGCGCGTTGTAGAGCGGCAAATGGCGGCCATCGGGAGCCTTGCAGTCGATGTTGATCTTCTTCACCAGGGCCTCGGCCTCGGCGGAGCTGAAATACAGGCGGGCGCCGAAATTACGCTGCAACCGGTCGACATAGGAACCCTGACCGTCGTCCCTGGCCGCAGTGGCGAGCGGTTGCGGGGAGATATCCGCCAGGCAGGATTGCCGGCTCTTGTAGAACGTGTGCGAAACCCTGATCCCTGTGGGCTTGTAGATCGCGGAAGTGATCAACACATCGCCATTGGCGCTCAGGTGGTCACCATCGGCAACGTAATCACCGCCGTTTCCCCAGACGCCATCGGGCAGCCCGTTGGGCCACTCGACACAGGTGGGCTGTGAAGTATCGCGACGAAGCTCGTAAATACGTCCTTGAAGGAACGCACCGAAGGTATCAGCAAGAACGAGGAACGATGTCAACGATGTCAGTGACAGGCAGGATGCGAGGAACAGTCGAGTCCGATTCAAGAAACGCCTCCTAATGGCCCATCGGAGTTTCGCCCAGCGATTCGCACAGAAGAATAGCCGGGCTCTGGGCAAATGCTGTTCGAAGATTGGAGGCTGACTTGGAGAGGATGCTTCTGAGGTTTTGCCAGTTGGGTAATGGCGGAGGGGGTGGAGGGGGAATTGGTGAGAAGGATGAAGAAATCCTGGATAGCTGCTCAAGGGGCTACCTGGGTCTATATATAATTTAACATAATATATATTATGCGAAGTTATGGGTTTGAGTTTCAGGGCCGAGCCACGCGAAGCGAAACTGCCTGCACCGTCGCTTCAGGCTGGCGCCGCATGATTGGCAGTTTCGAAGGCCGCGCCCGATGCCTCGCATCATGCACATTCAATCAAACGCCTCCATGCTCATCGTGAGTCGGGTTCGCTGTCGCTGATGCATGGCTGGATTCGCTTCGCGAAAGCCGTTCATTGCATTCAGCGACAGCCAGCTCAATAACTCAGACAGTGAGCATGGAGATATCGACGAAGTCTCGGACCAGTCTGCGTCAAAGCAGTGAGCTCCCGATGCCATCCGCTGCTGAGCCGATTTGCACGCCAGGCATGTTCGACTCATGAACATACGGCTCATCAACCAAATCGCGATCATCGTCGTGACCCGGCATCAGCTGCTCACCGACATGGTGTTCTCCCAAGCTGAACAGGCATTGGGCCACGAAATTCAAAGCCCCGGACAACCTCCATTACAGATCGTCTTGGGTAGCCCCTGGGGAGCGGCAACTCCCCGGGGAGGCATCCCTGCCCTGTTCTGAGCGCAATCAGATTGCAGCCTGAATCTCCGGAACTGCTTCGAACAGATCAGCAACCAGACCGTAGTCGGCGACCTGGAAGATCGGCGCCTCTTCGTCCTTGTTGATCGCCACGATCACTTTCGAGTCCTTCATGCCCGCCAGGTGCTGGATGGCGCCGGAGATACCGACGGCCACGTACAGCTGCGGAGCAACGATCTTGCCGGTCTGGCCGACCTGCATGTCGTTCGGCACGAAGCCGGCGTCAACGGCAGCGCGGGAAGCACCGACGGCAGCGCCCAGCTTGTCAGCCAGGGAATAGAGGATGCTGAAGTTGTCGCCATTGCCCATGCCGCGGCCGCCGGAAACGACGATCTTGGCAGCGGTCAGTTCCGGACGGTCGGACTTGGCCAGTTCTTCACCGACAAAGGCGGACTTGCCGGCATCGGCCGGGCCGGAAACGGCCTCAACAGCGGCGGAACCGCCTTCGGCAGCGACGGCGTCGAAGCCGGTGCCACGCACGGTGATCACTTTCACGGCAGCCGAGGACTGCACGGTAGCGATGGCGTTACCGGCGTAGATCGGGCGCTTGAAG
>NZ_JBLUQA010000014.1:0-144480 GCF_048068295.1 Pseudomonas sp. NY15435 | reverse complement strand
TTCTTCCACGGCGATTTCGCAGAAGGGGTTCATGGACATTTTGACGTTGGCGAGATCGACGCCGGAGTTGTCCGCCTTGACGCGGACCTTGACGTTGTAATCGACCACGCGTTTTACCGCGACCAGTACTTTCATCAGTTGTTTCCTTGGCTGACGCCGGTTTGTATCGGCGCTGCGGTTGGGGGTGGTTCGCGAGCAAGCTCGCTCCTACAGGTCCAGGCTTGCGCCGGTGCGTTTTTTCGTAGGAGCGAGCTTGCTCGCGAACGGACTCATGCCTTACCGAGCTGCTCGATCACACCCTCGGCCTTAAGCTGCGCCAGGCGCCCCTCGTCGAGCCCCAGGCGGTGCTTGAGCACCTCGTCGGTGTGCTCGCCGAGCATGGGTGCCGGGCGCTGGTATTCCACCGGCGTCTCGGAGAGTTTCAACGGGCTGCCGACCATGCGGAACGCGGGGTTCTGCGCGTGAGGAATCTCCACCAGCATGTCGCGGGCGACCACCTGCGGCTCGTCCAGCGCGCGGCCGATGTCGTTGATCACGCCGACCGGCACCTTCATCGCGTGGATGCGTTTCACCCAGTTGTCGGCGGTGTCGCCCTGGAAGTGCTCGGCGAGCTTGCCGACGATGATGTCGCGGTTGCGCACGCGGTCGGCATTGCGGGTGAAGCGCGGGTCCTTGGGCAATTCCGGCAGGCCGATGGCGTCGCACAGCGAAACGAACTGGCTGTCGTTACCGCAGGCGATGATGAAATCCATGTCCTTCGCGCTGAACACCTGGTACGGCACGATGTTGACGTGGGCATTACCCTGGCGGCCCGGCGAGCGGCCAGTGGCGAGGTAGTTCTGGCTCTGGTTGCCGAGCATGGCGACCTGCACGTCCAGCAGCGCCATGTCGCAGTGCTGGCCGCGGCCGGTCTTCTCCCGCGCCAGCAGCGCAGCCTGGATGGCGACCACCGAATACAGGCCGGTCATCACGTCGGAAACGGCGACACCGACTTTCTGCGGGCCGGCGCCGGGCACACCGTCCTTTTCGCCGGTAATGCTCATCAGCCCGCCCATGCCCTGGATGATGAAGTCGTAGCCAGGCTCCTCGGCACGCGGGCCGGTCTGGCCGAAACCAGTGATGGAGCAGTAGACCAGGCGCGGATTGACCTTCGACAGGCTGTCGTAATCCAGCCCGTACTTGGCCAGCGAACCGGCCTTGTAGTTCTCGATCAGCACATCGCACTCGCAGGCCAGGGCGCGCACCAGCGCCTGCCCTTCCTCCGTCGCCAGGTTGAGCGCCACCGACAGCTTGTTGCGGTTGGTGGACTGGTAGTACGCCGCCTCGGAGCTGTCCGAGCCGTCGGCCGCCTTCATGTAGGGCGGGCCCCAGCCACGGGTGTCGTCACCCACGCCGGGCCGTTCGATCTTGATCACTTCCGCGCCCAGGTCGGCCAGTACCTGGCCGCACCAGGGGCCGGCCAGCACGCGGCTGAGGTCGAGTACGCGGTATCCGCTCAAAGCACCCATCTTCACATCCTCACTGGCGCGCTCAGGCGCGCTCGATAACCATGGCGAGCCCCTGGCCGACGCCGATGCACAGGCTGATCACCGCATAGCGTTGACCGCTACGCTGCAGTTGTCGCGCCACGCTCAGCGCCAGCCGCGCGCCGGAAGCACCCAGCGGATGACCGACGGCGATGGCGCCGCCATTGGGGTTGACCCGTGCATCGTCGAAGTCCACGCCCAGGCCATGCAGGCAGCCGAGCACCTGGGAGGCGAAGGCCTCGTTGATCTCGATGATGTCCATGTCGGCGAGGGTCAGGTTGGCACGGGCCAGCGCCTTGTTGATCGCCTGCACCGGGCCGACGCCCATGATGCGCGGCTCCACGCCGACGGCGGCCGCCGAAAGAATTCGCGCCAACGGCTTGAGGCCGTGGCGCTCGCCCGCCGCGGCCGAGCCGATCAGCAACGCGGCCGCACCATCATTGACGCCGGAGGCGTTGCCGGCGGTGACCACGCCGCCTTCGGACAACGGCCTCAGGCGCGCCAGTGCGGCTTCATCGGAGGACGGACGCGGATGCTCGTCCTGCTCGACCACATTCGGCGGCGTCTTGCGACCGGTGGGTACGCTGACCGGGAGGATTTCCCCGGCGAAGAAACCGTCCTGGCGGGCGGCTTCAAAGTTGGCCTGGGAGCGGGCGGCAAAACGGTCGGCCTGCTCGCGGCTGATGTCGAACTCGCGGGCCACGTTGTCGCCAGTCTCCGGCATGCTGTCATTGCCGAAGCCGGCAACGATCTTCGGGTTGGGGAAGCGTGCGCCGATGGTGCTGTCGAACACCGTCAGGTCACGGCTGTAGGCGGCCTCGGCCTTGGCCATGACGAAGGGCGCGCGGGACATGCTTTCCACCCCGCCAGCGACGAACAGCTCGCCTTCGCCGCAGGTCACGGCGCGCGCTGCATCGATCACCGCAGCCAGGCCACTGGCGCACAGACGGTTCACCGTCTGGCCCGGCACGGTGACCGGCAGGCCGGCGAGCAGCGCGGCATGGCGGGCAATGTTGCGGCTGTCTTCACCGGCCTGGTTGGTGTTGCCGAGGATCACGTCCTCAATGGCGTCGCCCGGCACCTGTGCGCGGGCCAGCAATTCGCAAATCACCTGGGCGATCAGGTCGTCCGGGCGTACCGGCGCCAGGGCGCCGCCGTGGCGGCCGAAGGGGGTGCGCAGGCCGGCGTAGATATAAGCATTGAGCATCGGTATCTCCTTGAATCAGTAGGCGCCAGGCTTCAGCCCAACGCAGGCTCGGCATGGCGCAGCGACAGGCCTAGCGCGGCGCGGCGGCGCAGCCATGGGCCGGGGCGGTAGCGGGCGTCGCCGGTCAGGTCGGTCATGCGTTCGAGGATGGTCAGCAGGCGCGCCGGGCCGACGCTGTCGCCCCAGGCCAGCGGGCCTTGCGGGTAACCCAGGCCACGGCGCACGCCTTCGTCGAGGTCGTCGACACTGGCAATACGCTGCTGGACGATGTCGCCGGCCAGGTTGACGATCAGCGCCAGTACGCGCTGGGCAACGAAGCCGACGCTGTCATTGATGACCGTGACGCCTACACCGTCAGCCGCCAGCAGCGCATGGGCGGCGTCGCGCATGGCTGGAGCGGTCGCCGGGTTCTGCATCAGGCAGCGGTGGCGTTGCAGGTCCAGCAGCAGGTCGATGCAGACCGTGCGCGCCGGCTCGGTGCCGAAACGCTGGCAGGCGCTGGTGGCGTCGATGCCGTAAGGGGCCAGCAGGCAAAGCGCTTCGCTGCTCGGTTGGGCGCCCTGCTCCAGATTCGCACCCAGCTTCTTCAGCAGTTCGCCGAGGCGCTCGCGGTCCTGGTCGTTTTCCACACCGATCCACACGGGCGGCAGTACGGCAACGCTCGGCACCGGTTGCGGCACCGGCGGGTCGATCATCTTGCCGTCCGCGTAGCGATAGAAGCCACGACCGACCTTGCGGCCGACGAAACCGGCCTCGAGCATCTGCCGGGTCAGCGCCGCCGGGCGATAGCGCGGCTCCTGGTAGAACTGGTTGTAGATGGACTCGATCACCGGGTGGGAAACGTCCAGCGCGGTCAGGTCGAACAGTTCCAGCGGGCCCATGCGGAAGCCCAGGCCCTCGCGCAGGATGCGGTCGATGTCGGCCGGCTCGGCGATGGCTTCCTTGAGCATCTGCAGGGCTTCGGTGCTGTAGGCACGGCCGGCGTGGTTGATGATGAAGCCGGGGGTGTCCTTGGCGCGGATGCCGCGATGGCCCATGCGCGCGGCCAGTGCCACCATGCGGTCGCCGACCTGCGGATCGCTGGCCAGGCCGTCGATTACCTCGACCACCTTCATCAGCGGCACCGGGTTGAAGAAGTGGAAGCCCGCCACGCGCTCGGGATGCTGGCAGCCACGGGCGATGCTGGTGACCGACAGTGACGAGGTATTGGTAGCGAGGATGCAGTCAGCGCTGACCACGGCTTCCAGCTCGGCCAGCAGGGCCTGCTTGGCGTCGAGCCGCTCGATGATCGCCTCGACCACCAGATCGGAATCCGCCAGCTCATTCAGCGAGGCGGCGACCAGCAGCCGCGCCAGCGTAGCATCGGCCTCGGCGGCGCTGATCTTGCCTTTCTCCGCCAGCTTGGCGAGGGTCCGCCCGAGATTGTCGCGAGCCGCTTGTGCAGCGCCATCACGGGCGTCGAAGAGTTTCACCTGGATGCCGGCCTGGGCGGCGATCTGGGCGATGCCGCTGCCCATCACGCCAGTACCGACAATGGCCATGCGCTCGATGCCGAAAGAAAGGGTCATGCTCATTCCCCCAGGAAGCTGGCTTTGCGTTTTTCCAGGAAGGCGGCGGCGCCCTCCTTCTGGTCCTTCGAATCGAACAGCAACTGGAAGGCCTTGCGCTCCAGGGTCAGGGCGCTTTCCAGCGGCAGGTCCGCACCGGCCAGCATCACTTCCTTGATCTGCGCCACGGCCAACGGCGGCAGTGCGGCGATTTCGGCAGCCAGCTCCAGCGCGCGGGGCAGCGTGCGCGAGTCTTCCACCACTTCACTGAGCATGCCGATGGCCAGGGCTTCGGGCGCCTTGATCAGGCAGCCGGTCAGCGCAATGCGCATCGCCTGGAACTTGCCGACAGCGCGGATCAGTCGCTGGGTACCACCGGCGCCGGGCATCAGGCCGAGCTTCACTTCCGGTTGGCCGAAACGCGCCGATTCACCGGCGACGATGATGTCGCAGTGCATCGCCAGCTCGCAGCCGCCGCCCAGGGCGAAGCCATTGACCGCGGCGATCACCGGTTTCGGGCAGCGGGAAATGGCTTCCCACAACAATTCGGTGTGCCGGCGGTACATCTCGATGGGGCTGGCCTGGGCGAACTCGCGAATGTCGGCGCCGGCGACGAAGCACTCCTCACCTCCCGTCAGCACCACCGCGCGAACCTCGCGGTTGTCGCTCAGGGCGCGGAAATGCTCGGCCAGTTCCTGGCGCACGGCGGCGTTCAAAGCATTCTTGGCTTCCGGACGGTCGATGCGGACAACCGCCACGCCATCGGCCCGGATATCGAGATGAACCACGTTGGTACTCATGACAGCGAAGACCTCTTATTGTTTCGTCTGACGAAACTACATTCCGTATTTCGATTTCATCATAGTGATACAGAATCCAGGCTGTAAACGGTGATGATCCAACCACCCCTGAAAGCCCAGTAAAATCGGGGTACTGGATATTTCTAACAGCACGCCTGTACTAACCAACTCAGACCCATTACAATTTCGTCTGACGAAACTGAATTTTATTTTATTGATTTTCCGTGAATAGGGGTTCTACCATGCGCCGCAACAAGACGGAGATGGATTCGGCTGCGCCGACGAAAAACGAAGGTGAGATCGGCCTGCTGGAACGGGGTCTGTACGACCCGGCCACGGCACTGAGCGAAGAGGAAAACAGCGGCCAGTTCGTCACGGCCCTGGCTCGCGGCCTGGAGATCCTGCGCTGCTTCACGCCACGGGAAAACGTGCTGAGCAACCAGGACCTGGCCCGCAAGACCGACCTGCCCAAGCCGACCGTGACGCGCCTGACCAACACCCTGATGCGCCTGGGCTGCCTCAAGCGCGAGATGCATTCGGGCAAGTACCAGCTCGACGTCGGCGTACTGGGTTTCGGCTACGCGATGCTGTCGAACCTGTCGATCCGCGCGGTGGCCCATCCACTGATGGAGGAACTGGCCAACCACGCCCAGGCGGCGGTGGCCATGGCCGCCCGCGACCGTCTGCAGATGGTTTATCTGGACGTGGTCCAGGGACAGGGAAACATGACGATGCGCCGGCAGATCGGCAGTTATCTGCCGCTGGCGGCGAGCTCGGTGGGCCGCGCGTGCCTCGCGGCGATGCCGGAGAACGAGCGGGAATTCCTGCTCGAGCACATTCGCGAACGCGAACCGGACACCTGGCCGGCCATCCGCAAGGGCCTGGACCGTGCCTTCAGGGACTACACCGATTACGGCTACTGCCTGTCGATCGGTGAATGGCACCGCGACGTCAACTCCGTCGCCGTGCCCTTGGTACACCCGCAGTACGGCCTGCTGGCCTTCAACTGCGGCGGCCCGAGCTTCCAGCTGACCCGCGAGAAGCTCGAGGACGATATCGGGCCCCGCCTGATCAACATGGTCAACAACATAGGTGCCGCCGCTCGCTGAATCTCGGGTGACGGTGCCTCGGAAGACAGGCCCGCTCACGGGCCTCTGAGGAGTGCACATGATCCGAGACCCAGAAACGCTGCAGATACTTCTGGACTCCATCCACCAGTTCGTCGGCGAAGTGCTGATTCCGCGGGAGAACGAGGTCGCCGAGACCGACGCCATCCCGCAGGACATCATCGAGCAGATGCGCGAGATGGGCCTGTTCGGCCTGACCATCCCCGAAGACTTCGGCGGCCTGGGCGTGACCATGGAAGAAGAGGTGAACATCACCTTCGAACTCGGCCGCACCTCCCCTGCCTTCCGCTCCTACATCGGCACCAACAACGGCATCGGCTCCATTGGCATCCTGATCGACGGTACGCCGGAGCAGAAAGCTCACTATCTGCCGAAACTCGCCAGCGGCGAACTGCTCAGCGCCTTCTGCCTGACCGAGCCGGACTCCGGCTCCGACGCCGCCTCGCTGAAGACCACCGCCGTGCGCGATGGCGACTTCTACGTGCTCAACGGCACCAAGCGCTTCATCACCAACGCCCCGCACGCCGGCATCTATACCGTGATGGCCCGCACCAACCCGGCAATCAAGGGTTCCGGCGGCATCAGCGCGTTCATCGTCGAGCGCGGCACGCCGGGCATTTCCCTCGGCAAGCCGGACCACAAGATGGGCCAGAAAGGCGCGCACACCAGCGACGTGATCTTCGACAACGTGCGCATTCCCGCCAGCCAGCTGATCGGCGGCGTCGAGGGCGTGGGCTTCAAGACCGCGATGAAGGTGCTCGACAAGGGCCGCCTGCACATCGCCGCGCTGAGTGTCGGCGCCGCCGAGCGCATGCTTGCCGATGCGCTCAACTACGCCCTGGAGCGCAAGCAGTTCGGCCAGCCGATCGCCGAGTTCCAGCTGATCCAGGCGATGCTCGCCGACAGCAAGGCCGAGATCTACGCCGCCCGCTGCATGGTGCTGGACGCCGCGCGCAAGCGCGATGAGGGCCGCAACGTCAGCACCGAAGCCTCCTGCGCGAAGATGTTCGCCACCGAGGTGTGCGGCCGCGTTGCCGACCGCTGTGTGCAGATCCATGGCGGCGCCGGCTACGTCAGCGAGTACGCCATCGAGCGCTTCTACCGCGACGTGCGTCTGTTCCGGCTCTACGAGGGCACCACGCAGATCCAGCAGGTGATCATCGCCCGCAACATGATCCGCGAAGCACAGGCCTGATCACCCCATAAGGCGGCGCGAGGCCACGCACCCCGCGCCGTCGACTCAAAGCACCTGCCACACGCTTACCGAGGATCGGCACGCCGGTCCGCCAACAACTACAACAGGTAATTCGTTCATGGAAACCACTGCTTCGACCTCCCACGCGACTACCCAGGACAAGACCTGGGTGCTCGTTTTCGCGTTCTGCTTCATCGGCCTGCTGATCGATGGCGCGGACCTGATGCTGCTTTCCTACAGCCTCACCAGCCTCAAGGCCGAGTTCGGCCTGAGCAATCTCCAGGCTGGCAGCCTGGGTAGCGTTACCCTGGCCGGCATGGCCTTCGGCGGTATCTACGGCGGCTGGGCCTGCGATCGCTTCGGCCGGGTCAAGACCGTGGTCTGGACCATCGTGCTGTTCTCCGTCGGCACCGCCGTCCTCGGCCTGACCCACAACTATTGGCAGTTCGCCGCCGCACGCTTCGTTGCCTCTCTGGGTCTCGGCGCGCTGTACGTCGCCTGCAACACGCTGATGGCCGAATACGTGCCGACCAAGTACCGCACCACCGTGCTGGGCACCCTGCAGGCGGGCTGGTCGGTTGGCTACATCGTCGCGACCCTGCTGGCCGGCTGGATCCTGCCGGACCACGGTTGGCGCTACCTGTTCTACATCGCCATCATCCCGGTGGTGCTGGCCGTGGCCATGCGCAAGCTGATCCCCGAGCCCGCGGCCTGGGTCCAGGCGCAGGCCGAACGCCAGCAGCGCAAGACCGCCGGCCAGTCGAGCAGTGTCGCCGCCGCCCCGCGGCAGAACGCCTTCCGGCAGATCTTCAGCGACCCGAAGGCCAGCCGCATGTTCCTGTTCTGGGCGCTGACCGCCGGCTTCCTGCAATTTGGCTACTACGGCGTGAACAACTGGATGCCGTCGTACCTGGAAACCGAGATGGGCATGAACTTCAAGGCCATGACCTCGTATCTGGTGGGCACCTACGCCGCGATGATCCTCGGCAAGATCCTGGCCGGCGTCGCCGCCGACTGGTTCGGCCGCCGCACCGTGTTCTCCTTCGGCGCCCTGGGCACCGCCGTGTTCCTGCCGGTGATCGTGCTGTTCCACAGCCCGGAGAACATTCTCTGGATGCTGGTGGTGTTCGGCTTCCTCTACGGCATTCCCTACGGCGTTAACGCGACCTACATGACCGAGAGCTTTGCAGCCGCCTTCCGTGGCACCGCAGTGGGCGGGGCGTACAACATCGGCCGTATCGGCGCGGCCATCGCACCGGCGGTGATCGGCTTCCTCGCCACGCAGATGTCCATTGGCGTGGGCTTCCTGGTGATGGGCGCGGCGTACTTCATCTGCGGCGTGATCCCCGCCCTGCTGATCCGCGATAAGCAGTTCGACCCGCAGCAGGAGTGACCTGAGCGCTCAGCGCCCAGCCACGAAAAACGCCCGGTGCACTGCACCGGGCGTTTTTGTTTGTGCCTAACCAAGGGCGCCAAGGCAAATCGCAGGCAAAAAAAAGCCCCGCCTAAGCGGGGCTTTTCTCGTCAGCGATGTCGATTAGACAGCGCGAACTTGTTCAGCTTGCGGGCCTTTCTGGCCGGCAGTCACAACGAAGCTGACCTTCTGGCCTTCGTCGAGGGACTTGTAGCCGTTGCCTTCGATCTGACGGAAGTGAACGAATACGTCCGGGCCGCTTTCCGGGGTGATGAAGCCGAAGCCCTTCTCAGCGTTGAACCACTTGACGATGCCGTTTTGACGATCGGACATGATGTTGTCTCCTAAAAAAATGCTAAAGGCCGGCCGAAAGCCGACCGGCGATGAGCTGAATGCGTAGTGAAGAGGTGCCGAGGAGATGGAGCATCTTGTAGAAGAACATCAAGTCGCGGAACTCGTTACTGGGCAGGCAGCCCATGCAGAATACAAGGTTTGGCGCTAATTCATAGCTTTTTTTCACGACCAGTGGTGATTTTGACAAATGGTCGAGCAATCCCGGCCAAATGCGCAAAAGACGTGTAGGCTGGCCGGGCCGGCTTGGCGCCCAACGCATAGGTGACTTCATGACTGATTCACAGCTGATTCGCGAACGTTCGGAGCTCGATGAAAAGATTGCCGCTTTCCTCTCCCAGGGCGGCGAAATCCAGGAAATCCCCGTTGGCCAACTGGCAGTGAAGGTCGAGCGGAAGTCGCAGTGGGCCAAATCCGACGGCAAGAAACCGGCACCCTAGCCTGGCGTTGCCCTTGAATACCCAAAAAAACCCCGCCAAGGCGGGGTTTTTCATTTGTACCTCAGTGACTGAGGTAATGGTTCGACAGCCAGTTCAGCGCCCTGCCCGGCCGCGTCAGCGCATCGATGAAGCTCGGCCCCCAGAAACGGATGTCATTGGCCTCCAGCACCGCATACATGTCGCGGTGGCGCGCCTGGCGTTCCTTTAGCGGCATGCGCAATGCCTGCTGCATGGCATCGGCCAGGGCATCGCGGTCATGGGGGTTGATGATCAGCGCGCCGCCCAGTTCGGCAGCGGCGCCGGCGAACTGGGAGAGGATCAGCACTCCGGGGTCGTCCGGGTCCTGCGCGGCGACGAATTCCTTGGCAACCAGATTCATCCCATCCCGCAGCGGCGTCACCAGGCCGATGCGCGCATGGCGCATGACCATCGCGATGTCCGCGCGCTGGTGGTTGCGCGCGACGTAGCGCAGCGGCACCCAGGACACGGCGCCGAACCGCCCATTGATGTGGCCTACGCGCGAGCTCACGGCGGCGTCGATGTCGGCGTACTCGGGAATATCCTGGCGGCTGCCCGGAGATATCTGCAGGCAGGTCACGCGGTTGTGCCAGTCCGGATTGCGCTCGAGGAAGCGCTCGTAACCGTCCAGGCGATTGACGATGCCCTTGGAATAGTCGAGCCGATCCACCCCTACCATCAGCGCGCGGCCGCCCAGGCTTTCGCGCAGGTCTTCGGCGGCCTGGCTCTGCGAGGCCTCTTCGGCGAGCTGGCGGAAGCCGGCGGCATCCACGCCCACAGGGAACACCCCCACACGAAAATGCTGGTCTTCCAGGTGATAGCGGCGGCCATCGGGCGTGGCCGCGCCAACGACGCGGGTCAGGTAACGAGCGAAGTTGCTGGCGTCGTTCTCGGTCTGGAAGCCGATCAGGTTGTATTGGGTAAGCGCGCGGATCAGTTCATCGTGGTGCGGCAGTGCGGTGATGAGGTCGGCCGGTGGCATCGGGATGTGCAGGAAGAAGCCGATGCGGTTGCCATGCCCGCGCTGCCTCAGGGCCGAGGCAAGGGGAATCAGGTGGTAGTCGTGGACCCAGAGGACGTCGTCCTCCTCCAGCAACGGGCTCAGGCGCTCGGCGAAGAATTCGTTGACCCGCTGGTAGCCGCCGAACTCGGCTTCGTTGAATTCCGCAAGGTCCACCCGGTAATGCAGGATCGGCCAGAGCACGCGGTTGGCGAAGCCGTTGTAGTACTCGTCGAAGTCCTGCGGGTGCAGGTCGGTGAGGATGTACTGCAGGTCATCGCGCTGGACCATGGTTGGCGGGCCCGGCTCCTCGGCTTTCTCGCCGCTCCAGCCGAACCAGATGCCCTCGCGGTTGCGCATGGCGGCCTCGACCGCCACAGCCAGCCCGCCCGGCGCCGGGCCGTTTTCATCGGGAATCGCGACCCGGTTGGAAATCACCACGAGGCGCGGCATAGCCCCTCCTCCCAGCCAATGGAAAGTCGCATGGCGGAATTGATCAGGCCGGCCATGGAGTAGGTCTGCGGGATATTCCCCCAGAGCTCGCCGGTGTGCGGGTGCAAATCTTCGGAGAGCAGCCCGTAGCGGTTGCGTGCGGCAATCAGTTGCTCGAACAGCTCGCGCGCCTCGTCGGTGCGGCCGATGGCGGCGAGCGCATCGAGGTACCAGAACTTCACCACCAGAAAGGCGGTTTCCGGCACGCCGAAATCGTCCGCCGCGGCATAACGCAGCATCTGCCCGTTGACGTTGAGTTCGCGGCCGATGCATTCGACGGTGGCGATGAAGCGCGGATCGTCGGCCTCGATGATGCCCAGTTCGTTCATCAGCAGGACGCTGGCATCCAGGTCATCATGACCGAAGGCGCCGGTGAAGCACTGCTTCTTCTCGCTCCAGGCCTCGGCGAGGATGCGTTCGCGCAGATTGGCCGCCTTGTCCAGCCAGCCGCCGGCCTCTTCGCTTCGGCCCAGGCGCTTGGCAATGCGCGCGACGCGGTCGCAGGCGACCCAGCAGAGCAGCGCGGAATGGGTGTGGATGCGCTGGCGGCCCCGGTACTCCCAGATGCCGGCATCCGGCTCGAAGGCTGCGTGCACGGCCTTGGCGGCGAGGTTCTCGAGCAACTGCAACATACCCTCGCTGCTGGGGTTGGGCAGGCGCTCGTCGACGAAGCTCTGCAGTACCGCCAACGCCACCGAACCGAAGACGTCGTGCTGGTTCTGTTCCACCGCCTGGTTGCCGACACGCACCGGCGCGTGGTTGAGGAAACCGGCGAGGTCCGGCTCGATGCGCTCGGTGAGGTCCTGGTTGGGGATGATCCCGTACAGCGGCTTGAGTTCGGCGTCGCCGCTGGCCACGGTGGTGATGAAGTCGATGTAGCCCTCCATGGTCCGCGTGGCACCCAGGCGATTCAAGGCAAGGATTACGAAGTAGGCATCGCGCAGCCAGCAGTAGCGGTAGTCCCAGTTGCGCTGGGAATCCGGGGCCTCCGGCACGGAGGTGGTGGCGGCGGCGATGATCGCCCCGGTGTCTTCGAAATTGCACAGCTTCAGGGTGATGGCCGAGCGGATCACCACCGGCTGCCATTCGAAACAGATGGCCAGGCCGCGCACCCAGTCGTGCCAGTGGTTCTGGGTGCGCTTGAGGTAGTCGCGGACCACTTCGCCGGGGGCATTGCCCAGCGGCTCGTCCAGGCCGATCACCAGGCTCACCGAATGACGCAGGGCGAACGGCGTTTCATGCTGGATGTAGGCCAGCGGCGCATCAGTGGTCAGGCGCAGCGGCTCCTCGCCCTCCAGGTAGCGGATGTGACTGGAGCCCGTGACGCCCTGGCTGGGGGTGCCGTAACCGTGGGTCGGACGTACGCGCAAGATGATCTTCGGTACGCCTTCGATGGGTTCGATCAACCGACACAACTGCGCCGGCCGGTAGATGTGCCCGTGTTCCAGGAAGCGCGGGGCGAAGTCGGTGATACGTACTGCCCCACCATTGTCGTCGCGCAGCACGGTGGTGATGATCGCTGTGTTGCGCTGGTAATCGGAGGTGCTGCTGACCTGGTTTTCCAGCACCACATCAGCAAAGCCCTTCTCGTCATCGCCGGCCAGCAGCCGGGAAAACGCTGGATCGCTGTCGAAATTCGGGTAGCACCACCAGACCATACGCGCCTGCGGATCGACCAGCGCCGCCACCCGGCAATTGCCGATCAGGCCCAGTTCAAGAGCACCTTCGTGCCGGTTCGTCATCGGTGAATTCCTCCTGCTTGCATCAATGCGTCACGGACTTGTTCCGCGTCGCTGAACACCGCGCTGGCGCCGGGCAAGGCACGCCCGACGGACAGGCCGAGGCCGCCCAGGGATGGCATCAGCGCGATGGCGGGTTCGTCGGTGACATCGTCGCCGAGGTACAGCGGCAGGCGTCCGGCGAAACCCGGCGTGGCCAGCAGGCGCTGGATCGCCCGAGCCTTGTCGACGCCTTCGGAAACGACTTCGTAGACCTGCTTGCCATTGAGCAGCCGCAGGCCGGCGCTTTCTGGGGCGCGCAGCAAGGCCTGCAATTGGACGCGCAATTCTGCGGCGAGCGAGGGGGCGGCGCGGTAGTGCAGCGCATAGCTGCTGCCCTTGTCCTCGACATGGATTCCGACATGCCGGTTCGCCAGGGCGTTCAATTGCACTCGCACGCTGGCGGGCAAGTCCTTGGTGGTTCGGCGCAGCGGGCTATCGCCGCTCTCGCGCCAGTGCGCGCCATGGCCGCCACTGGCAGCGAGACGCAGGGGTTGGAAGAGCCGGTCGAGTTCTTCGACCGGTCGGCCGCTGATCAGGGCCAGGGCACCATCGAGTCGGCGATGCAGGTGCGTAAGCGCATCGAGCAGCCCGGGCGGTACGACGACCGCGTCGGGTGATTCGGCGATGTCCAGAAGGGTTCCGTCGACATCCAGGAACAGTGCGGTCTGCTGCGGGCGGCTGAGCCAGAGGTTCAGCAGCGCAGTGGCTGAGGCCTCGCTATGCGGGACCATGGCCGTGTCGACAGGTCCCCCAGGTACGGGACGTGACATGAGCCATTTCTCCATGTTCAGGGCGTGCCGCGCGGCCGTGGGTAGCCATTGCGGACGTGAAAGGGAGCCCAAGGACCCTAACATGTGGGACCACAGGGGTCGACCATGGGTTTCACCCGTATTCCGCGCGACAAGCCGCAGGCCAGAGCTGGCGGCGCCTGCAGCAGGATCTCGCCTGTCGCTCACGTCCGGGCATAAGGCTATGCCCAAAGGTTCTGCAAGATTTTCCCGCCTCGCTCCACAGACATCTCAGCGGACCTGCGTAGCGGTTCGAATCCACTGACCTGCCCGGGAGCCCCCATGCCACCTTTGCCACCCGCCGAGGCGCCGTCGGCGCTTGACTGGCAACTACTGCGCGATGCCCTGGAACGCGACCGTCTCGGCGCCAGCGAATGGCCGACCTGGCTGCTGCTGATCGGTGTCCAGGCAAGCTGGTTCGTCCTGCTGCTGGCCAGCCCCTGGCTCGGTGTGTGGCCGACCACCCTGCTGCTGGTTCCCGTCGTCGCGCTGTGGATGTCGGTTCAGCATGAACTGATGCACGGCCACCCCACCCGCCTGCCCTGGCTGAACAGACTATTGGGCTATGGTCCCTATGCCCTCTGGTATCCCTATGATCTGTACCGCGACAGCCACCTGGCCCATCACCGCGATGAGCAGTTGACCCTGCCGGGAATAGACCCGGAGAGCCGCTACATCGGCCATGCCGGCTGGCACCGCCTGCCCATGCCGGCGCGGGTGTTGCGCTGGGCCGACAAGACCGTGCTAGGTCGCCTGCTGATAGGCGCACCGATAGCCCTCTGCGGCCTCGCCATCGAAGAAGGTCTCCGGCTGCGGCGCGGCGATCGGCAGGCCTGGCTGATGTGGCCGACCCACGGCATTCTGTGCCTGGTGCTGCTGGCATTCGTGGAGCATTTCAGCCGGCTGTCCGCGCTGCACTATGTCGTCTGGGTCAGCGTACCGGCGCTGGCCCTGGGCATGCTGCGCTCCTTCTACGAGCACCGCCCCGCCGCTGCGCCGGAGCATCGCAGCGTGCTCAACGAAGCCGGCTGGCCCTGGCGGTGGCTGTTCCTCAACCTCAACCTGCACCTGGTCCATCACGACCTGCCCTGGGCGCCCTGGTACCGCCTGCCGCAGCTGTACTTCGCGCACCGCGACTACTGGCTGCAGCGCAGTGGCGGCTTCCTCGTGCGCGGCTACGGTGAACTGATCCGCCGCCACGCCGTGCGGCCCGTCGACAGCCCGCGACACCCCTTCGCCGGAACGGAGCCGACAGCATGACCCGCGCCATTGCCGAACTGCCGATGTACACGGCGCCCGAGGCCGTGCGCCACGCCAGCGAAGCCTGGATCGCCCATACGCTTGAACTGCTGGGCGTTCGCCGACAGCGCTGGCAGGGAGATGACCTGCACGCCCTGTTCCTGACCCCGGACCTGCTCTTCACCCAGACCTGTGGCTATCCGCTGATGACCGCCTTGCGCGGCCGTGTCCGACTGATCGGCCGACCGGATTTCGACCTTCCGCATAGCACCGGCGGTGAGCATTGCAGCCTGCTGCTGGTGCGCGAGGACGAACCGCGCAACGATCTCGACTCCCTGCGTGGCTGCCGGGGCGCGGCCAACAATCCCGACTCGAACACCGGCATGAACCTGCTGCGCCACGCGCTGGCTCCCTGGCAGCGAAACGGCCGCTACTTCAGCGAACTGCAGTGGAGCGGCAGCCACCGCCAGAGCCTGGCATGGCTGCGCGAAGGCAGCGTCGACCTGATCGCGATGGACAGCGTCACCTTCGCCTACCTGGCGCTCCATTCACCGGCGGAGACCCGCGGAGTCCGTTTGCTGCAACGAAGCGCGCCAAGCCCCGCCCTGCCCTATATCACCGCCACCGGCGAAGCAGACGCCAGGGACATCCGTGAGGCCATGAATCAGGCCCTCGAACAGCATCCGCACTTGTCCACCGCGCTGCGCATCCGCCGCATTCTGCCGGCAGTCGAAGCGGATTATCAGGTGCTGCTGGACTACGAGCGCGAGGCCGTCTCACTGGGTCTGGCAATGCTGCATCCGGGTCGCTGATCAGGCCTGGAAAATGTGAATTTTGGTTATAAACATCTTTTACAAAACTATTTTTAAAGAATAAGACGCCTTGCTAGGATGCCTCCACCGGAACACCGGACTCCCTCGCATCACTCAAGTTTCTGGAGCCGTCATGTCCGGTGCCGACAATTCCCATGGCCAGTATGTTGGCCTGCTGTTCCGCCAGCACTATGACTGGCTGCAAGGCCGCCTGCGACGGCACCTGGAATCCGGCGCCAGCGCCGAGGACCTGGCGGCGGAAACCTTCGTCCAGTTACTGGCCAGCCCGGTCCTGGCGCCGATCCGCGAGCCTCGCGCGCTGCTCACCACCATTGCCCGCCGCCTGCTGTTCCAGCTGTGGCGGCGCCGCGATCTGGAACGAGCCTACCTGCAAAGCCTCGATCCCGAAGCGGCCGACGAGCGCTCGCCCGAGCAGATCGCCGAACTGTTGGAAGCGCTGCAACGCATCGATCAGTTGCTGGACGGCCTGCCGGCGAAGGTGAAGGCGACTTTCCTGCTGTCGCAGATCGACGGCCTGACCTACCCGGAGATTGCCCGCACCCTGGGCATCTCCCAGCGCTCGGTGAGCGACTACATGGCCAGGGCCCTGCAGCGCTGCCTCAAGGCGAGCCTGTCATGACCGGCGAACAGGAACAGGCACTGCTGATCGAGCAGGCCACTCGCTGGCTGGTACTGCTGCGCTCCGGCCACGCCAGTCGTGAGGACTGGCAGGCGTTCATCGCCTGGCGCGAGCAGGACGTGCGCCACCAGCAACTCTGCGAACGACTGGAACACACCCTCGGCGCATTCCGCGTGGCCCAGGCCCAGGGCGTGCGCGGCGAACAACTGCAGCGCACCCTCGGCGCCGCCGGCGCGAGTCGCCGGAGATTGTTGCACGGCGCCCTGGCCGGCGCCGGTGTGATGCTCTGCGCCGGCCTGCTGGCCGACCGTCAATTGCCCCTGGAGGAGCTGACCGCGGACCTGCGCACCGCCACCGGCAGACGCCAGCGCATCACCCTCGACGATGGCAGCGAACTGGTGCTCAACGCGCGCAGCGCTGTGGACATCGACTTCACCCCGCAGCGCCGCCTGCTACGCCTGCGACGCGGGGAAATCCAGCTGCGCGTGGCCGCTGACAAGCGACCGCTGCTGGTCGCCAGCCCTTTCGGCCAGGTACTCAGCCAGGGCGGCCGCCTGCAATTGCGGCTGGACGAGGAGCGCTGCGCGGCCAGCGCACTGGAGGGTTCGCTGGAACTGGCCACCCTGGCCGGCGAGCGGATGCAGTTGCCGCGCCGCCAGCAGGTGAGCTTCGACCGCTACGCTTTCGCCCCGCCAGCGCCTTTGCAGGGCGGTGAAGGCGCCTGGGTGGACGGCCTGCTGGAAGTGCGCAACCAGCGTCTGGCGGAGGTTCTCGACGCACTGCGCCCCTACCGCAGCGGCGTGTTGCGCGTCGACCCGGCGGTGGCCGGGCTACGCGTCAGCGGACTGTTCCGCCTGGACGACAGCGACCAGGCACTGGACACCCTCGCCCGCACCTTGCCGATCCGCATCGCGCGACGCACGGACCTGTGGGTCAACGTCGGGCCCGCCTGATACCGCACCGTTACCAGGGCGGTTCTAAGGACATAACCAATCGATCTGCAAGGTTCTCGCACGCCGCTGCACAGAGATGACGTAAGCGCCGCCTTTTGTGGCGCATCCTCTGGGGGAGTCATGTCGCGTCATTCCGTTTTCATCCGCAAGGCCGGGGCGTTGACCCTGGGATCGCTCGCCGCCCTGTTCCTCGGTTCGGCGCTGGCTGCCGGGCCCTCGCAGGCCTACCACATCGCGTCGGGGCCCTTGGACGAGGTGCTGCTGTCGATCAGCCGGCAGAGCGGCCAGGTGATTTCCTTCACGCCGGAAGTGGGGCGTTACTCGTCATCGGCGGTCGATGGCACCTACTCCGCACAACAGGCGGTGGACGCCGCGCTGCGCGGCACCGGCTTGCAACTTCAGGTCAGCGAAGACGGCGCCTTCGTCGTCCGCAAGGTCGGCAACGCCAGCCAAAGGGCCAATGGCGCAGCGGCGGATTCGACCATTCCGACCCTGGACCGCGTGGTCGCCATCGGCACCCGTCGCCAGGACGCCACCGCGCTGACCAGCAGCGCGCCGGTGGATGTGATCAACGCCAGCGAGCTGGTTCAGACCGGCGCCACCAGCCTGAACCAGGCCCTGTTCCAACTGCTGCCGTCGTTCAACTTCCCGCAGAACCAGAGCGCCACCCGCGGCCAGGACCCGAAGGGCGCTTCGCTGCGCGGGCTGTCACCGGACCAGACCCTGGTGCTGGTCAACGGCAAGCGCCGGCATGCCTCGGCGGTGGTGAACATCTCCGGCGGCGTACCCTTCATCGGCGCGCAATCGGTGGACCTGGACATGATCCCCATCAGCGCCATCGACCACGTCGAAGTGCTGCGTGACGGCGCGTCCGCCCAGTACGGTTCCGACGCCATCGCCGGGGTCATCAACATCGTCCTCAAGGAACGCGACAGCGGCGGCCAGGCCAACACCCAGTTGGGCAAGTACAGCCAGGGCGATGGCTTCAGCAAGTCCGCCGACGGCTGGTACGGCCTGCCGCTGCCAGGCGACGGTTTCCTCACCCTGAGCTTCAACGGCCTGAACAACAAGCCCGACGATATCGGCGAGAAGTACCAGGCCGACGGCCAGTGGCAGGACCCACGCTGGGGCGGCGCGAGCCGGGAGAAATTCAACCTGGCGGCCAACGGCGAGATCGGCCTGGACGATGCCTGGCGCCTCTACAGCTTCGGCACCTACGGCCGCGATACCTCCTACAACAACACACCGCCACTGCTGGCCGGCAGCCCCAACAACGTGCCGCAGATTTACCCCAACGGCACCATCCCGCAGTACCGCTACCACTACGAGGATGCCTCGCTGACCTTCGGTTCGCGCTACGAGGACGAATCCCTCGGACGCTTCGACCTGTCCGCCACCTATGGCCGCGACAAACACACCGAACGCGCCTCGGACACCGTCAACCCCAGTTATGGCGTGGCCAGCCAGACCAGCTTCGACGTCGCCACCCTGATCAACGAGCAGACCAACCTGAACCTCGACTACAGCCGCGATGTGGACGTGGACTGGGCATTCAAGCCGCTGACGCTGTCCGCCGGGCTGGCCTGGCGCGACGAGCGCTACCGCCTGGAGGAAGGCGACTTCGCCTCCTACTCCTACGGCGGTATCGATGGCGTGCAGGTCGGCGCGGTGCAGGCTTCGGGGCTGACGCCGGACGATGCCGACACCTATACCCGACAGGTACGCGGACTCTACCTGGGCCTGGAAAACCAGCTGACCGAGCGCTTCCAGTTCGGCCTCGCCGCACGTACCGAGCACTACTCGGACTTCGGCGACACCACCACCGGCAAGCTCTCTGCGCGCTACGAACTGACCCCGCAACTGGGCCTGCGCGCGACCATCAACAACGCCTATCGCGCGCCCACACTCGGGCAGATCGGCACCTCCTGGACCACTACCACCAACGTCGGCGCCGATGGCAACCCGGTCCTGACCCGCATGCTGCCCGTGGACAATCCCGCGGCGCGCGCCCTGGGGGCGGAGAAGCTCAAGCCGGAGAAGTCCGACAACTACTCCCTGGGCCTGGTCTGGCGCCCCAGCGAGCAGGCCTCGCTGACTGTGGATGCCTACCAGATCGACATCCGCGACCGCATCCTCTACAGCGGCGGCATCTATGGTCCCGAGGCCGAGCGCATCCTCACCGAGGCGGGCTACGGGCAGTACAGCTGGGCGCAGTTCATGACCAACGCCGCCGACACCCGCACCCGTGGCGTGGACGTGGTGGGCAAGTACAACCTGGAACTGGGCGCCTACGGCAACCTGGCACTGTCCGCCGGCTACACCAAGACCCGCACGCGGGTGCAGAAGATTCACGAGAACCCCAACGGTTTTGTCACCGTCACCCGCGAATCCGAGGGCTACCTGGAGCACGGCTATCCGGAAGACAAGCTGGTGCTGGGCGCCGTGCACAGCTTCGGCCCGTGGACCATCAGCCTCTACGAGACCCGCTTCGGCCGATACCGCAAGTACGCCGCCGACGAGAGTGCGGCGCAGTACGACCAGACCTTCTCCGCGCAGTGGGTCACCGATCTCGACCTCAACTACGCATTCAACCGCAGCTTCAAGGTCTCGGTCGGGGCCAACAACCTCTTCGACAGCCGCCCGGACAAGTACAACGACCAACTGCGCCAGACCCCGGCCCAGCAATACAGCTACCTGTCCCCGGCCGCTCCAGAGGGAACCTTCTACTACACCAAGCTCACCTACGACTTCTGAGGCCGAACGGGCGTGCCCTGGCGCGCCCGCAACCTCACCTTCACGAGGAAACCTTGCATGCAATCGTTCAAACGCTGGTTCGGCGGTGCCGCACTCGCCCTCGGCTTGCTGACCTCCGCGGCCCACGCGGCTGACAGCAAGACGCCCATCCATTTCGGCGAACTCACCTGGGAAAGCGGCAGCCTGATCACCGAAGTCCTGCGTCTGCTGGTGGAACAGGGCTACGGCTACCCCACCGATACCCTGCCCGGCAGCACGGTCAGCCTCGAAGCGGCATTGGCACGCAACGACGTCCAGGTGATTGGCGAGGAATGGGCCGGGCGCAGCCCCGCCTGGGTCAAGGCGCAGGCCGAAGGCAAGGTATTCGGTCTGGGCGATACCGTGAAGAATGCCGATGAAGGCTGGTGGGTACCCGAGTACGTGATCAAGGGCGACCCGGCGCGCGGCATCGCGCCCCTGGCGCCCGAACTGCGTTCGGTGGCCGATCTGCCGCGCTACCACGAGGTGTTCCGTGATCCCGAGTCGCCGGACAAGGGCCGCTTCCTCAACAGCCCGACCGGTTGGACCTCGGAAATCGTCAACTCGCAGAAGCTCAAGGCGTACGGCCTGACCGACAGCTTTACCAACTTCCGCACCGGCTCCGGGGCGGCCCTGGATGCCGAGATCGCCTCGTCGATCCGACGCGGCAAGCCAGTGCTGTTCTACTACTGGTCGCCTACTCCTCTGATGGGTCGCTACAAGCTGGTACGCCTGGAAGAACCGCCGTTCGACGCCGAGGCCTGGAAGACCCTGAGCGACGCGAAGAACCCCAACCCGCGCGGCACCCGTTCGATGCCGGCGCGCCTGTCAGTCGGCGTATCCGCGCCCTTCCATCGCGACTATCCGGAACTGGTGGGCGTCTTCGAGAAGGTCGACTTCCCCATTGGCCTGCTCAATGCCTCCCTGGCGAAGATGAGCGAGACTCGCCAGCCGCCGCGCGAAGCCGCCCGCGATTTCCTCAGGGCCAACCCGCAGGTCTGGCATCCGTGGGTCAGCGAAGCGGTCCGCGCCAAGGTCGAGGCGGCGCTGTGAGTTCGAGCTTCCCGCAAGGCCTGCATCACTCCATCGCCGGGCCGGTGAACCAGTTGGTGGACAGCCTGGTCCTGAACTACGGCGACCAGTTGCGGCAGTTGTCCGACAGCCTGCTGCAACTGGTGACCCTGCTGGAAAACCTCCTGCGCCTGCCGCCCTGGTGGCTGCTCCTGACGCTACTGGGGCTGCTCGCCTGGCACGCCGGGCGCAGCTGGAAGCGCGCACTACTGCTGGTGACATTGCTGTTCCTGATCGGCGTCGTCGGACTCTGGGACAAGCTGTTGCAGACCTGCGCCCTGGTACTGGTCGCCACCGGCCTTTGCGTACTCATCGGCGTGCCGCTGGGCGTACTGCTGGCTTACCGTCCGCTGGCTCGCCGCTTGCTGATGCCGCTGCTGGACGTCATGCAGACCCTGCCCAGCTTCGTCTACCTGATCCCTGTGCTGATGCTCTTCGGCCTGGGCAAGGTACCGGCGATCTTCGCCACGCTGATCTATGCCCTGCCGCCACTGGTTCGCCTGACCGACCTGGGCCTGCGCCAGGTCGACCCTTCGGTTTGCGAAGCGGCACGCTGCCTGGGTGCCAGCCGCTGGCAGCGGCTGCGCCACGTGGAGCTGCCGCTGGCCCTGCCCAGTCTGATGGCCGGGCTCAACCAGACGGTGATGATGGCGCTGTCCATGGTGGTGGTGGCCTCGATGATCGGCGCGCGCGGCCTGGGTGAGGATGTGCTGGTGGGCATCCAGACCCTGGATGTTGGACGCGGTGTCGAGGCAGGGCTGGCGATTGTCGCGCTGGCGGTCGTCATCGATCGGGTAACGCAGGGCTACGGGAAGTGCTGACAGCCACGAAAGCCGACCCAGCAAGGCTTGATGAGATTTTCCTTACAGAAGGCCCGGAATCCTCCGCCTCTCAACGAGGACGTCATTTTCGAGAATGTGCCGGGCCATCTTCCATGGGAAAACCACATGTCTCCGCTCTCCGCGCTGGTGCTCCAAGCGTCCGGTCTGCACCGCTCGACCGCTGTCACCGCGCTGCATCACCTGGGCTACAGCTTCCTCTCGGCGGTCTCCAGCAACGCAATCGCGCTGGACCGGATGCGCAGCCAGGGCGGCGTCCACCTGCTGATCTGCGATGTGCGCATCGACCCGGTGGCGTGCCTGGAACTGCTCCAGACCGTTGCCCGCGAGCGCCTGGCCCATGGCGTCGTGGTCAGCGGTGAAATGGCCCCCGGCACCTGGAGTGCACTCTCCCACCTCCTGCAATTGCAGGGCATGAGAGTGTTCTGGCTGGGCAACGATGCAGCGACCCTGGAGCGCCTGCGGGCCCTGCTCAGTGACTTCCAGCCATCGGGCGGGCAGCTCGGGCTGCCACTGGCCGAAGCAGCCACTGACGACGACAGGGAAGCCGCTGGTCCGCTCGCGCGAGGAAAGCTGCGCGCCTACCTGCAACCCAAGGCGAACGTCGACACCGCGCAAATCTACGGATTCGAAGTGCTCGCGCGCTGGCAGCTGGAAGACGGTGCGGTGCTGCTGCCCGGAGAGTTCCTTTCGGCCCTGCGCCGCTCGGGCAGGCTCGACGGCATGCTCTTCGAGCTGATGACCCAGGCTGTCGAAGCGCTGCGCGCCCAGGGCAACAACGAACTGAAGCTGTCCTTCAACCTGGAGCCTGAGCAGATCGCCCAGACTGGTTTCGCTGCCGCCGTGGAGCGCAACCTGCGAGGCCTGGATATCGACCCCAGGCGTATCACCTTCGAACTGACCGAGTCCTCGCCACTGCACGCCCCGGCCCTGAGCCTGGAAAACGTGCTGCGTCTGCGCCTGCTGGGCTGCGGCCTGGCCATCGATGACTTCGGCTGCGGCCACTCCACCCTGCAGCGTCTGATGGAGCTGCCGTTCACCGAGCTGAAGCTCGACCGCCATCTGCTCGCCGATGTGAACAACGGCGATCCGCGCCGCCTCATCGTGCTGCGCAATGCCCTGGCGCTGGGCCGCGAACTCGGTCTGCGGGTGATCGCCGAAGGGGTGGAGAACGCCGCGCAGCTGCGCCAATTGCAGCAGCTGGGGTGCGATTGCGCCCAGGGCTATCTGTTCGGCGCGCCACTGGACGCCAGCCAGATCGGTACCTTCTTGCGCGGCGCGCCGCTGCGCCTGCAGAAACTCGAAGCGGTTCAGGCGCTGCGCCCAGCGAACTGATGCGGAAAAAGAAAACGGCTGTTGCGGACTTCCTGTCCGCAACAGCCGTCTGGATTGTCCTCAGCAAAGGACGCAGGAATTGTAGGCCATTGGCCATCAAGCCGTCTTCCCAGTACTCCCGCATGGCTGGCAAATAGGCTCAAACGCGGCAATAAACCGCAAATTCCTACAGCGATACCCACTGATTCGCTGCACATTCGTCCCAACAGTGTCGGATATACGACGATTGGCCATCGCTTTACCTCTAACAGGCGTGATGTCCGTCACTGCTTTTCGCTCTAGCTTGCCATTGAACTGTCTGGTTACCATGCCCGGCCGCACGCTGGACGCCAGGAAGGCGCACAACCACAAGGAATGCCCAGCGTTGCCCACCTCCTGTATTGGCAACCGATACATGCCCCAGACATCCGCGCGCTCGTCCCGCCGCCCGCTGTTCCGCCTGGCCCTGACCGGCGCCAGTTTCGTCATCGCTGCCGCGCTCGCCTTTTTCGCCTGGCAGGACTTCTACCCCGTGCAGGCGGCCGATGGTTGGTCCGTCGAGGTCCTGCACAAGAACGTGCAGAAGGCTGCGTCGCTGGTCCCCCTGGCTGACGGCGGCCTGCTGGTCAGCCAGGAACTGAAGAAGGACAAGGGCAACATCCTGCGAATCGGCGCCGATGGCCAGCGCCGGGTCATGGTCGATGGGCTGTCCAAGCCGGATGGCATGATCGCTGCCCAGGGCGGCTGGGTGTTCAGCCAGGAGTCCGATGGCAGGCCGGTACAGCTGCTCAAGGACGGCAAGGTCACGGACCTGTTCATGGGCCAGTCCGTCCAAGGCCTGTGGGACGACGGCGACAACCTCTACGCCATCGAAGACCGCGGTGAGAACGGCCGCCTGCTGCGCTACCGCTGGAGCGACGGAGAGCTGACCGTGCTGCGTGACCGCCTGCAGGAGACCGAATCCGTCACCCGCTGCACCGACGGCAAACTGCTCTACACCGAGAAGAAGAAAGGCGTGGTGCACCAGTTCAGCGATGACGGCCAGGACCCGGTGCTGCTCTCGGGCCTGAACCAGCCGACGTTCCTGATGTGCGACTCCCGCGGCCTGTGGATCAGCGAGGACTCGACTCATCGCGCCCGACTGCTGCTGTGGAACGGCAAGGGCGAGCCGCGCACCATCCTGTCGTTCCTCAAGGCGCCGCAATCCATCGTGCCCGACGGCAAGGGCGGCTACCTGCTGGCCGAAGGCGGCCGTAACCGCGTGCTGCAACTCACTCCGGCGAACTGAACCCATTGGGCGGCTGCCATGGCTGCCCTACTCCGCCAGCCCCGGCATCACCAGGCCGGGGATCACCTCGACCAGCGCATCAATCGCCAGGCGCACCTTGCGCGGCAGCTGCGTGGTCTGCAGCCAGACCGCATGTACCCCGTAGAGGAATCCCGGCTGCTCTGGCAGCAACTCCTCCAGTTCCCCCACCACCATCGCCTCGCTCACCAGCCAGTAAGGCAGCCACGCCAGGCCCATGCCGCGAACCGCCGCATCGGCAATGGCGGCCAGGTCATCGAAGCGCAGCCGCACGTTCGGCGCGAATTCCTCCGGCGTCATCCCTTCGCGAGGGAACAACCAGGGGTTTATCCGCCCGGAACGGTGATAAACCAGCGCCTGGTGTGCCGCCAGTTCGGCAATGCTTTGCGGTCGGCCGTGCGCCGCCAAGTATGCGGGCGCAGCGCAGACCACCATCCGCTGCCGGCCGATGCGGCGGGCGATAACGCCGGCCCTGGGTTCCGGTTCGCCGGTTCGAATGGCCAGGTCGATCTGCTCTTCTGCCAGGTCTGTCAGGCGGTCGCTGAAGCGCAGATCCAGTTCCAGTTGCGGATAGCGCTGTGCCAGCTCCAGCAACACCGGCGCCACGCATCGACGGCCAAAATGCACCGGCAGGGCCACTCGCAAGCGACCGCGTGGCTCGGCGACTTCGCCGGCGGCGAGGATGTCCGCCGCCTCTGCATCAGCCAGCAAGGCGCGGCAGCGCTCGTAGTAGATCCGCCCGGCCTCGGTCAGGCTCTGCCGGCGCGTACTGCGCGTGAGCAGCCGGGCGCCGAGGCGCTCCTCGAGAAAGCGCACGTGCTTGCCCACCATGGGCGCGGACATTTCCAGGGCATCAGCGGCTGCCGCGAAGGACCCGAGGTCCACCGCGCGGACGAACACCGCCATGCTGGTGAGGCGATCCATTCGAAACTCCTGCTTTTGACTCAGCGTTTCTATACGCCATTTATTCGCTGATTCCCATCTTCGATAGTGACTTTGCGTCGAATCACTTTCGTATTGGAGCATCACATGGAAAAAATCATCGCCCGTGCCGTTCGCTTTCATCAGATCGGCGGACCGGAAGTTCTGCGCCTCGAACAGGTGGAGATTCGCCAGCCCGGCCCGGATGAGGTGAGCGTCCGGGTCAAGGCATTGGGGCTGAACCGCGCCGAAGTGCTGCTACGCACGGACCGCTACATCGAGAGCCCGCAACTGCCCTCCGGGCTTGGCCTTGAGGCCACTGGGCTGGTCGAGGCCGTGGGCAGCCGGGTACGCGGATTCGCCCCGGGCGACGCGGTGAGCGTGCTGCCTCCGACCTCGATGCAGGAGCAACCGACCCATGCCGAACACCTGGTCGTCCCTCAGGTTCGCCTGGTGAAGAATCCGCCGGGGCAGACCTGGGCTGAAGCTGCCGCCACCTGGATGCAGTACCTCACCGCCTATGGCGCCCTGGTCCAGGTCGCCGGTCTGCGCGCCGGGGACTTTGCCGTCATCACCGCAGCATCCAGCAGCGTTGGCCTGGCGGCCATCCAGATCGCCCGGCGTGTGGGCGCAGTGCCGATTGCCGTCACCCGCACTTCGGCCAAGCGTGAAGCCCTGCTGCAGGCCGGCGCCACCGAGGTGATCGCCAGCGAGGAGGAAAACCTGCGCTCGCGGCTGATCGACATCACTGGCCAGGCCGGCGCGCGGGTGGTGTTCGACCCGGTGGGCGGCCCGATCTTCGAACCCCTGACCGCCACCATGGCCGAAGGCGGCATCCTCATCGAGTACGGTGGACTGAGCCCCGAGCCCACGCCCTTCCCGCTGTTCGAAGTGCTGAGTCGCTCGCTGGTCCTGCGCGGCTATCGCGTCTACGAAGTGCTGGAAGACCCGGAACGCCTGCAGGCGGCCAAGGACTTCATTTTCGCGGGGCTGGCCGACGGTTCGCTGCGCCCGGTGGTTGCCTGCGCCTTCGACTTCGAGGACGTGGTGGAGGCCTACCGCTACCTGGAATCCAACCAGCAGTTCGGCAAAGTCGTGGTCACGCTCTAGGCATCGGATACACTGCCCCTGCGTGGTGCCCAACCGCGCGGGTTGCAGCGGAGCCAAGATGCCAAGGGAAAATTTCAACGACCTGATCGCCTTCGTCACCGTGGCGCGCGAAGGCAGCTTCACCAAGGCGGCGGCGCAACTGGGCGTCTCCCAGTCGGCGCTGAGCCACACCATTCGCGCCCTGGAAACCCGCCTGGGCCTGCGCCTGCTGAGCCGCACCACCCGCAGTGTTTCTCCCACGGAAGCGGGCGAGCGCCTGCTGCAGACGCTCGCCCCGCGCTTCGAGGAAATCGAGGCGGAACTGGCTGCCCTCAGCGACTTCCGCGACAAGCCGGTCGGCAACCTGCGCATCACCGCCGCCGAACACGCGGCCAGTACGGTGCTCTGGCCGAAGCTGTCGAAAGTGCTGCCGGATTATCCGGACATCCGGGTCGAGGTGAGCATCGACTACGGCCTGACCGACATCGCCGCCGAACGCTTCGACGCTGGCGTGCGCCTCGGCGACCAGGTGGCCAAGGACATGATCGCCGTGCGTATCGCTCCGGACCTGTGCATGGCGGTGGTGGCCAGCCCGGCCTATCTTGCCCGCAAGGGCCGCCCACACGATGTCCCTGCGCTGGCCAGCCACGACTGCCTGAACCTGCGCCTGCCGACCTACGGCGGGCTGATGGCCTGGGAGTTCGCCAAGGACGGGCACGAAGTGAAGGCGCGGGTAGAAGGGCAACTGACCTTCAACAGCAGCCCGCACATTCTTCGCGCCGCGCTGGATGGTTTCGGCCTCGCATACCTGCCTGCCGACATGGTCACCGAGCACGTCGCCGCCGGGCGCCTGGAAAAAGTGCTGGAGGACTGGTGCCCGACCTTCCCCGGCTACCACCTCTACTACCCCAGCCGGCGGCAGAAATCCCGCGCCTTCTCGGTGCTGGTGGACGCGCTGCGCTATCAGGAATGAAAGCCGGGCGCAGTGCGCGCCCGGCGTGCCGCGTCAGAACTGGTTCAGGCCCGAATCAGGACAACGTTGCCAGGTCGATGACGAAGCGGTAGCGCACGTCGGAGCGCTCCATGCGCTCGAAGGCGTGGTTGATCTCGTCCATGCGGATCATTTCGCACTCCGGCAGGATGTTCTTCTTGCCGCAGAAATCGAGCATCTCCTGGGTCTCGGCGATGCCCCCGATGGGCGAGCCTGCAATACGCCGACGCCCCAGCAGCAGCGGGATGCTGCTGATCTCGTCGATGGGCCCGACCTGCCCGACCATCACCAACGTGCCGTCGATGTCCAGCAGCGGCATGTAGGGTTTCAGATCATGCTTCACCGGCACGGTGTCGATGATCAGATCGAAGCTGTTGGCCGCCGCCTTCATCGCCTGCGCATCGGACGACACCAGCAAGGCATCGGCCCCCAGCTCCATGGCATCGTTGCGCTTGTCCGGCGTGCGGCTGAGAACGGTCACGATGGCACCCAGGCCGACCGCCAGCTTCACCGCCATGTGCCCCAGGCCGCCAAGGCCGACTACGCCCACGCGGCTGCCCGGCCCGACGTTCCAGGTGCGCAGCGGCGAATAGGTGGTGATGCCGGCGCACAGCAACGGCGCAGCCTTGCTCAGGTCCAGCCCATCCGGCACGCGCAGGACGAACTCCTCGCGCACCACCAGTTGCTTGGAATAACCGCCCTGGGTCGCTTCGCGGGTCACGCGATCGACACCGTTGTAGGTCTGGGTATTGCCCTGTCGGCACAGTTGTTCTTCGCCCTTGCGGCACTGGTCGCACTGCTGGCAGGAGTCGACCATGCAGCCCACGGCCACGGCGTCGCCAACCTTGTAACGGGTGACCTTCGGCCCGACCGCGGTGACCCGGCCGACGATCTCGTGGCCCGGTACCATCGGGTAGCGGCTGAAGCCCCAGTCATTGCGGGCCTGGTGCAGGTCGGAATGGCAGACCCCGCAGTAGAGAACGTCCATCGCCACGTCGTTGTCGCGCAGCGAGCGGCGCTCGAAAGTGAAAGGCCCGAGCGGGTCCTTCGGGTTCTGCGCGGCGTATCCAAGGGTCTTCATCGGCATTGCTCCTGACGCTTCGAATGGATGGGCTTCAACGGCGGGCCGGGCGGCCTTCGACGGGATAGGCGGGGTCACTGTAGCCGGGCGAGGAGGCATGGCCGGGCGGCACCAGGCTGTCCACGAAGGTTTCGTCCTCGGTGGTCAGCTGCAAGTCCAGCGCGGACACGTAGCCGTCCCAGTGCTCCTCGGTGCGCGGGCCGGCGATGAGCGAGCTGACCAGCGGATTGTTCAGCACCCAGGCCAGGGAAAAAGCCGCTGGCGTGGTACCGCGGGCAGCTGCGTGCTCAGCGATGAGCTGGGCGATCTGCAGCGATTCGGGTCGCCATTCGGTCTGCTGAATGCGCTTGTCACCGCGGCCGACGCGGGAGTCCGCCGGCGGTTCGGCGCCGGGCCGGTACTTGCCGGTGAGCACACCACGGGCCAACGGGCTGTAAGGCACCACGCCGATGCCGTAGTGGCCGGCGACAGGCAGCTGCTCGACCTCGGCGGTACGATCCACCAGGTTGTACAGCGGCTCGCTGCAGATCGGCGGGTCGATGCCCAACTGGTCGGCCAGGCGCACCACTTCGGCGATGCGCCAGCCACGGAAATTCGACAGCCCGTAATAGCGCACCTTGCCCTGGCGAATCATCTCGCCTACTGCGCGCAACCCCTCTTCCAGCGGCGCGTCAACGTCGGTGCGGTGGAAGTAGAGGATGTCCAGGTAGTCGGTGCCCAGGCGCCGCAGGCTGTCTTCCACCGACTGATAGATCCACTTGCGTGACTGCCCACGGTTGTTCGGGCCGTCGCCCAGGGCGTTGCCGAACTTGCTGGCGATCACCCAGTCATCGCGCCGGTCGGCCACCGCGCGTCCGACGACCTCTTCGGAGCGACCCTTGTGATAGACGTCGGCGGTGTCGAGGAAGTTGACGCCCTGCTCGAAGGCCTTGTCGATGATGCGGCGCGAGGTCGGCTCATCGGTCTCGCCGCCGAACATCATGGCGCCCAGGCACAGGGGTGAAACTTTCAGGGCGCTGCGGCCCAGGTAACGGTATTGCATGGGGTACTCCTCAGGCGGCGTCGCGCTCGGCAAACACGCGGCGGGCAACGCCCAGCGCGGTGGAGGCCGTGGGCCAGCCGGAATAGAAAGCCAGGTGGGTGATGGCCTCGATCAGTTCCTCGCGGGTCAGGCCGTTGTCCAGCGCCTTGCCCAGGTGGAAATGGAGTTCGTTGGCCTGGTAGCGCGCCACCAGACTGGAGACGGTGACTAGGCTGCGGTCACGTGGCGAGAGGCCGGGGCGCTCCCAGACATCGCCGAACAGCACCTGATCGGTGTAGTCGGCCAGCGCCGGGGCGATGTCGCCGAAGGCCTTGTGGGCGGTGGAAGCTGGTTCGCTCATGGTGTTCTCCGCTTCGCTATTGACTGATGGGCCATGCTAGGCCCCGTCGGGCCGCTGATTAAGAGCCGAAACACGTTTGGACCTATGAGGCAGTCTCATGAATGCCCTGGCATAACCCATGAGCCAGGCTCATAGGCGAATGCGCTTTGGCCCGTCTAATCACGGCGAAAGTCCTTGAGTAAAGTCCATTCCAGAGGTTTCGCCGGGCAATCCTGCCCTTCCCGCTTCAGGAGAGACATCGATGGACAAGCGCACACTGGGCCGCAGCGGCCTGCAGGTATCGGCACTGGGCCTGGGCTGCATGGGCCTGAGCTACGGCTACGGGCCGGCGGTGGATCGCTACGATGGCATCCGTTTGTTACGCAGCGCCTTCGACAGCGGCGTGACCTTCTTCGACACCGCGGAGGCCTACGGCCCCTTCACCAACGAGGAGTTGCTGGGCGAAGCCCTGGCACCGGTGCGCGACCAGGTGGTGATCGCCACCAAGTTCGGCTTCAGGGACGGTGACGTGTCCCTGGGGTTGGACAGCCGCCCGGAGAACATTCGCGCCGTGGCGGAGGCTTCTCTCAGGCGCCTGAAGACCGACCGCATCGACCTCTTCTACCAGCACCGCGTCGACCCTAACGTGCCCATGGAAGAAGTTGCCGGCACCGTTGGCGAGCTGATCCGCGAAGGCAAGGTGAAACACTTCGGCCTCTCTGAAGCCGGCCCACAATCCATCCGCAGTGCTCACGCCGTGCAACCGGTGGCAGCGCTGCAGAGCGAGTACTCGCTGTGGTGGCGTGAACCGGAGAAGGAAATCATCCCGCTGCTGGATGAACTGGGTATCGGTTTCGTGCCTTTCAGCCCGCTGGGCAAGGGCTTCCTCACCGGCGCCATCGACGAACGCACGCAGTTCTCGGCCAACGATTTCCGCAACGTTGTGCCGCGATTCTCGGAGGAAAATCGCAAGGCCAACGCGGGCCTGATCGAGGTGCTCGGCCGCATCGCCGACAGCAAGGGCGCGACCCGCGCGCAGATCGCCATTGCCTGGCTACTGGCCCAGCAGCCGTGGATAGTGCCGATCCCCGGCACCACCAAGCTGCATCGACTGGAGGAAAACCTCGGCGCGGCCTCACTGGTGCTGGACGCCACCGACCTCAGCGCCATCGAAACGGCATTGCGCGAGATCGAGATCGTCGGTGAGCGCTATCCAGCCCATCTGCAGCAGCGCGTGGGGCGCTGACGGCCCCGCCTGGGGGAGCCCCACAGGAGCGGACTCCGTCCGCCCGCACCTTCGACAGGGCATAAGTGCGTGGTGTTCGGGATGTGGCCTCGATCGCCATAGCCGGGCGCAGCGCCCAGATCAATTGGAGTGGCGGAGATTCGATCGCGGACGGCGTCCGCTCCTACGCGGAACCATACCGCGGCAGGAGCGAGCTTGCTCACGAACAGCCCAGGCTCTCTGTCACGGGCGCTTTGGCCACACGGTTGATAGCAACTCACTGGCCGCCGTAGGAGCGAGCCGGCCGCATGCCCCGCCCGGACATCCATGGCAGGTCGGCTCGCCCCTACAGTGCCACGCCCTTCCCTCCCCAGGTCCCCGGCCCTTTCCTCTCGGGGAAAGGAGGCGCATGCCGGGTGTTCCCGTTACAGCGAATAGCAAGCCTGGCGTAGTAGCGAACTGCGTCCACGATCAACCCACCAACGCTCCGATCCAGCCGGGAGTTGAGCGAAATCATCACGGGTGAAACCGTTCCAGCACGAGCAATCCATGTCCGCACCGGCCAGCACGTAACGACGTTTCGTCTCCCTTGGATCGCGTCGGTACCATTTGCGTTCCGAACAGTTCCAAGATTCGTTTGAGCTGAAAGCACAAGGCCCGCCAATGAGCGGGCCCGTGGAACCCCTGGGTCGGTTACAGCGCCATGTCACTGGCGGCTTTTACTGGCGCCGGGGCAGCGTCGGTTGGCTGGGCGGCCGGGGCCTGGTCGATGGCGGGCGGCGGGTCCAGTTGCAGGACCTTGGCGGTGTAGCTCCACTCGGCGTAGGTCTTCTCCGGGCTGTCGTTGAGCTTGGTGCCGTAGCTCGGGACAATCTGGTGGACCTTGGCCTGCCACTCGGGGGTGGCGAGCTTGTCCTTGAACACCTTCTCCAGCACGTTGAGCATGATCGGCGCCGCAGTGGAAGCGCCCGGCGAAGCGCCCAGCAGACCGGCAATGCTGCCGTCGGCGGAAGCGACGATCTCGGTGCCGAGCTTCAGCACGCCGCCCTTGTCTGCGTCACGCTTGATGATCTGCACACGCTGGCCGGCCTGCCACAAGCGCCAGTCTTCGGCTTTCGCCTCGGGGAAGTATTCGCGCAGTGCGGCGAGACGATCATCGTCGGACAGCATCAGCTGGCCGGCGAGGTACTCAACCAGCGGGTACTCGTCGATGCCCACGCGAGTCATCGGCCAGACGTTGTGAACGTTGGTGCTGCCCAGCAGGTCGAGGTACGAGCCTTCCTTGAGGAACTTGGTGGAGAAGGTGGCGAACGGCCCGAAGAGGATCACGCGCTTGCCATCGAGCACGCGGGTGTCCAGGTGCGGCACGGACATCGGCGGCGCGCCGACCGAGGCCTTGCCATAGGCCTTGGCAAGATGCTGCTGGGCAATGGTCGGATTCTCGGTGACGAGGAAGGAACCGCCCACCGGGAAACCGGCGTAGTCCTTGGCTTCCTCGATGCCGGATTTCTGCAGCAGGCGCAGTGCGCCGCCGCCAGCGCCGATGAAGACGAACTTGGCGTCGGTCTCGGTAACGGTGCCGTCTTTCAGGTTCTTGTACTCGACGCGCCAGGTGCCATCACTGTTACGGGTGATGTTCTCGACTTCGCTGGAGAGCTTCAGGCTGAAGTTGGGCTTGGTCTGCAGGTAGCCGGCGAACTGGCGGGTGATCTCGCCGAAGTTCACGTCGGTGCCGATCGGCGTCCAGGTGGCGGCGATCTTCTGCGACGGGTCGCGGCCCTGCATCATCAGCGGCACCCATTTGGCGATCTGCGCCGGGTCTTCGGAGTACTGCATGCCGCGGAACAGCGGGCTGGCCTGCAGCGCCTCGTAGCGCTTCTTGAGGAAGGCGATGTTGTCGTCACCCCAGACGAAGCTCATGTGCGGGGTGGAATTGATGAACGAGCGCGGGTTCTTCAGCACGCCGTTCTGCACCTGCCAGGCCCAGAACTGACGGGAGATCTGGAACGACTCGTTGATCTCCACCGCCTTGGCGATGGTGACGTTGCCGTCCTTGTCCTCGGGGGTGTAGTTCAGCTCGGCCAGGGCGGAATGGCCGGTGCCGGCGTTGTTCCAGCCGTTGGAGCTTTCCTGGGCGACGCCGTCCAGGCGCTCGACCATCTCCATCGACCAGCCCGGCTCCAGCTCGTTGAGCCAGACGCCCAGGGTGGTGCTCATGATGCCGCCGCCGATCAGCAGCACGTCGACTTTCTTGGTATCCGCGAACGCGGGCGCGCAATTCACTGCCAGAGCGAGGCCCAGCAGCGCCCCGCTAACTTTCTTGATCATCGAAAGGTTTCTCGTCGTTAGGGCTTGGCCTTCCCCATCGACGTCATACAGCGTGAAGGCCGAACCCGGCGCGCAAAGTGCGCACGATGGGCAAGGCGACAGTTGACGAGGATGAGTCGGGACTCAGTTCCCTCCTCCGCCGGCTCTGAGGCCTGCTTGATGGAATGAGGGACGTCCTGCGCAGAGAGACACGCAAAGCCTTCGGCTTTGGCTTTTGTTGTGGGAGGGATGCATGGTCTGCTGAAACGTTTGGGCATTCTATAGAAAGCCGCGGTCATTCACCAAGCGTCCTGGTCAACTATCGACCAGCCGGTTTGTGTGTAGGTGTGTTCTCCAGTGAACGCGGAGCGCGGCCCGAAGCAGTAGGAGCGAGCTTGCTCGCGAACCAACCTCAGCGGCGGTATCGCCGGGTAATCCTTCGCGAGCAAGCTCGCTCCTACAAAATGCGGCCCCCTTGCTGCACCACCCCTGCACCACAACGTTACCGAAGCGCACCGCAAACACGCACGAATTGCCCTATCCGTTACCGTTTCGCCCCTTCCCATTCCATCGTTCCCACTCCGCCGTCCTACACCTACCGCTCTACCCCGCCCAATTCCAATCACTTCGCCATCATTGGCACGGCATCTGCTTATTTGCATGCATGGATAATTGGATCCAAAAATCCACGAGGAAACTCCCCATGCGCCTGGTGCCCACTGCCCGCCCACCGATGAGTGCCGAAGACGAGGCCTATGACTACCTCCTCCAGGCCATCTGCACCGGCCGCTACAAGACCGGCGACCGCCTGGTGGCCGAGGACATCGCCAGCGAGATCGGCATGAGCCGGATGCCCGTGCGCGGCGCCTTCAAGCGCCTTGACGCCGAGGGCCTGGTGACCCTGCGCCCCAATCGCGGCGCCATCGTCAGCGGCCTGAACATCGATGAGATGCGCGAAGTCTTCGAGATGCGCAGCGCCCTCGAAGGCCTGGCCATCCGCCTCGCCGTGCCGCAGCTGACCGACCGCGACCTCTCGCGCCTGGAACGCATGCTCGACGAAATGGACGACTACCGCGACGACAGCGCCGGGTGGGTCAGCCGCCACCGCGCCTTCCACGAATACCTCTGCAGCCTTTCCGGACGTCCGCGCCTGCAACGGCAGATCACCGCCCTGTATTCGGTGATCGAGCCGCATATGCGCCTGTGGCTGCAGCACGTCGACAAGCCCATGAGCGCCCGCGAAGAACACGCGGTGATCCTCGACGCGCTGCGCTCCGGCGATGCCCGCGAAGCCGAGCGGGTGATCTGCGACCACATCGAAGGGACCATCCCGTCCCTCGCGAAATTCCTGGAGGCGCAAGCCACCTGACAGCGCCATCCACCCACGCGCAATCCACCCAAAGCGCCATCCACCCAAAGCAAATTCACGAAGTCGATCCACGAAGAAGCGAATCGAAGCAACGGGCGCCTAGACCCGTACTTCTGTGTCCCTGAACTGCCCCTGGCAACCCCACCCCGGAGAGCAACATGTTCGAACGCAGGATCCCGCAGTGCCTTCTCGCCCTTTGCCTGGCCGCCCCACTGGCGCACGCCGATGTGAAGATTCCCGACCGCTTGCAGAACGCCAGCAAGGTCACCTTCTGCGGCGGCATGGACTCTCCGCCCATGGGCTTCTATGACGCCAACCAGAAGCTGACCGGTGTCACCATCGACCTGGGCGAAGCCATCGCCAAGCGTCTGGGCGACAAGAAGATCGACTGGCGCATCACGCCCTTCTCCGGGCTGATCCCGGCGCTGCTCGCCGGCCAGTGCGACATGCTGGTGGACCAGTTGTTCGACAAGCCCGAACGGCGCGAAGTGATCGACATGGTCAACTACATGTACTCCAGCCAGGCAGTGGTCGTCGGCAAGGGCAACCCCGAGGGCATCCGCACCCTGGACGATCTCTCCGGCAAGAAGGTTGCGGTGCTCAACGGCTCGACCATCCGCACCCTGCTCGAAGCACACAACGAGAAGCTGGCCAAGGCCGGCAAGCCGCCGATGAAGGTGGTGGTCTACAACACCGACACCGACGCCTTCCAGTCCCTGCGCATCCGCCAGACCGACGCCTACGGCACCACCGTGGAAACCGCCGGCTACTACCAGAGCACCGCGCCGGACCTGTTCGAGATCGGCGTGCCGGCCTTCGCGCGCATCCTCACCGGCCTTGGCATCCGCAAGGACGACAAGCAACTGAGCGAGGCGGTGACGCAGATCATCAAGGACATGCAGGCCGACGGCAGCTACGCCGCGCTCCTGGCCAAGTGGCACATCGAAGGCGACAAACTGGACTGAGGTAACGAGACATGAACTTCAGTTGGGACGTGTTCTGGCAGTACCTGCTGCGGCCGAGCGATATCTACCTCTACGGTCTGTGGCTGACCTGCGTGATCGCCGTCAGCGCCATGCTCCTGGGCTGCGTGCTCGGGCTGCTGGCAGCGCTGATGCGCCTGTCGACCAACCCGCTATTGCAATACCCGGTGCGCTTCTACGTGTGGCTTATGCGCGGCACGCCGCTGCTGGTGCAGATCGTCTTCCTCTACACCGCACTGGCCGCCGGCGGCATCTTCCGCTTCGAGGACCTGGACCTGGGGCTGTTCATCCTGCCCGGCAACATCCAGGCGGCGATCATCGCCCTGGGCCTCAACGAAGGCGCCTACATGGCCGAGATCATCCGCGCCGGCATCGGCGCGGTGGACAAGGGCCAGTACGAGGCCGGGAAATCCCTCGGCATGACCTTCCCCAAGCTGATGCGGCGCATCGTGTTGCCGCAGGCGTTCCGGGTGATCGTTCCGCCGCTGGGGAACGAGTTCAACGTGATGCTGAAGAACACCACCCTGGTCAGCGTGATCGGCGTGCAGGAACTGCTGCTGAGCACCCAGATGGTCACCTCGGCGACCTTCCGCGTGTTCGAGCTGTACCTGGTCGTGGCGATCTACTTCCTCGCCCTGACCACCCTGTGGGGCTTCTTCCAGCGCTGGCTGGAAGTGCGCTTCGGCAAATCCGATGGCCAGGCCGCCGCACCGAACCGCATGTTCGGCCGCCAGGCGATGAAACTGCTGAGGGGGCGTTGAGATGATCCCGGACATGAAAGACGTGGTGATCCAGGCCCGCGACGTGCACAAGGCCTTCGGCGAGCTGGAAATCCTCAAGGGGGTTTCCCTGGAGGTGCGCCGTGGCGAAGTAGTGGTACTGATCGGCGCCTCCGGCTCGGGCAAGACCACCTTCATCCGCTGCATGAACCACCTGGAAGACATCCAGGGCGGCAGCATCCGCGTCAACGGCGAGCTGATGGGCTACCGCGAGCGCCCGGACGGCAAGCTGGTGCGCGACTCGGAAAGCAACATCGCCCGCCGCCGCCGCGACATCGGCATGGTGTTCCAGCGCTTCAACCTGTTCCCGCACATGACCGTGCTGGAAAACATCATCGAAGCGCCGACCCAGGTGCTCGGCGTGTCCAAGAGCGAAGCGCTGGAGCAGGCGCGCCGGTTGCTCGCCCGCGTGCGCCTGTCGGACAAGGCCGAGCACTACCCCGGCCAGCTTTCCGGCGGCCAGCAGCAGCGCGTGGCCATCGCCCGCGCCCTGGCGATGAAGCCGCAGGCCATGCTCTTCGACGAACCCACCAGCGCCCTTGACCCGGAAACCGTCGGCGAAGTGCTGCAGGTGATGAAGGAGCTGGCCGACGAAGGCATGACCATGGTGGTGGTCACCCACGAGATGGGCTTCGCCCGCGAAGTGGCCGACCGCGTGGTGGTCCTGCACCAGGGCGAACTCATCGAAGAAGGCCCACCCGCGCAGGTCTTCGGCAATCCGCACCACCCGCGTACGCGGGAATTCCTCAGTCGCGTTCTCTAAAGATAAGGACAGGTCATGCGTAAACGCGTTCTATTCGCCAGCACCCTCACCCTCCTCGCCTGCGCCACCGCCGCCCAGGCCGACGACAAGCTGGTGCGCTTCTACAACTGGTCCGACTACATGGGCCCGGACACCCTGAAGAACTTCGAGAAGGACACCGGCATCAAGGTCCAGTACGACGTCTTCGACACCAATGAGATGCTTGAGGCCAAGCTGCTCTCGGGGCACTCGGGCTATGACCTGGTGGTGCCGTCGAGCCAGTTCCTCACCAAGCAGATCAACGCCGGCGTCTACCAGAAACTTGACCGCGCCCAACTGCCCAACTGGAAGCACCTCGACCCGCGCCTGATGAAGCGTCTGGAAGCCGCCGACCCGGGCAACCAGTACGCCGTGCCCTACATGTGGGGCACCGTGGGCATCGGCTACAACTACGACAAGGTCAAGGCCGCTCTGGGTGATAGCGCCCCGCTGGATTCCTGGGACCTGATCTTCAAGCCCGAGAACCTCGCCAAGTTGCATGGCTGCGGCGTGGCCTTCCTCGACGCACCGGTGAAGATCATCCCGCAGGCGCTGCACTACCTGGGCCTTGACCCGAACAGCACCAACCCCGAGGACTACACCAAGGCTTCCGCGCTGCTGCAGAAGCTGCGCCCGTCGATCACCTACTTCAACTCCTCCAAGTACACCACCGACCTCGCCAACGGCGACATCTGTGTAGCGGTCGGCTACTCGGGCGACGTAATGCAGGCGCAGACCCGCGCCCAGGAAGCCGGCAAGAAGATCGACGTGCGCTACGTGATCCCCAAGGAAGGCGCCAACCTCTGGTTCGACATGCTCGCCATCCCGCGCGACTCGAAGAACCCCAAGGGTGCCCACGCGCTGGTGAACTACCTGCTGCGCCCGGAAGTGATCGCCCCGGTCAGCGACTACGTCGGCTACGCCAACCCCAACTCCGACGCCACGCCGCTGCTCGACCCGAAAGTCCGTGACAACCCCGGCATCTACCCCAGCGACGCGGTGATCGAGAAGCTCTACGTCTCCGCCGACCTGCCGCCGAAAATCCAGCGCGTGATCACCCGCGAATGGACCCGTATCAAGACTGACCGCTGAACCGAAGAGAGTTTTCCATGCTGAGCTTCTCTGCCCACGAGTACCCCTACGCCTCCCAGCGCCAGAGCGTGTTCGCCCGCAACGGCATGGTCGCCGCCTCGCAGCCCCTGGCTGCCGAGGCTGGCATCGCCATGCTGCGTGCCGGCGGCAACGCCATCGACGCCGCCATCGCCACTGCCGCGGCGCTGACGGTGGTCGAACCCACCGGTTGCGCCATCGGCGGCGACGCCTTCGCTCTGGTCTGGGTCAAGGACCAGCTGCACGGCCTCGACGCCAGCGGCCACGCGCCGGCCTCCATTTCCATCGACAAGGTGAAAGCCGCCGGGCACGACAAGATGCCCGTGCACGGCTGGCTGCCGGTCACCGTACCGGGCATTCCCTCGGCCTGGGCCGAGCTGTCCGCCCGCTTCGGCAAGCTGCCCTTCGCCGATCTGCTGCAACCGGCCATCGCCCTCGCCCGCGATGGATTCCCGGTGTCCCCGGTGGTCGCCCACCAGTGGGAAATCGCCCGCCGCGAATACCAGGAAAGCCGCGCCGCCGTGCCGGCGCTGGAAGCCTGGTTCGACACCTTTACCGTCAACGGCGAAGCGCCGCGCGCCGGCCAGCTGTTCCGCAACCCGGCCCAGGCGAAAACCCTCGCCGAACTGGCCGAAACGAAGTGCGAAAGCTTCTACCGTGGCGCCATCGCCGAGCGCTTGGCCGAGCACTCCGCCGCCACCGGCGGTGAGCTGAGCGCGGCGGACCTGGCCGGCTACAAGCCCAAGTGGGTCGAGCCGATCAAGACCAATTACCGTGGCTATGACGTCTGGGAAATCCCCCCCGCCGGCCAGGGCCTGATCGCCCTGATGACCCTGAACATCCTGCAAGGCTATGACTTCGACCAGCGCGACAGCCAGCTCACCTGGCACCGCCAGCTCGAAGCGATGAAGAAGGCCTACGCCGACGGCCTGCACTACATCACCGACACCGAGCACATGCGCGTCAGCACCGCCGCGCTGCTCTCCGACGACTACGCCGCGCGTCGCCGCGCCGAGATCGGCGAACACGCCGCCGAGCCCAAGCATGGCGACCCGCTCTCCAGCGGCACCGTGTACATCGCCACCGCTGACGGCGAAGGCAACATGGTCTCCTTCATCCAGAGCGCGTACCACGGCTTCGGCTCCGGCGTAGTGCTGCCCGACAGCGGCATCGGCCTGCAGAACCGTGGCTCGGAGTTCAGCCTCGACCCGGCGCATTCCAACGCCCTGGCGCCGGGCAAGAAGACCTTCCACACCATCATCCCCGGCTTCCTCAGCAAGGACGGCGTGGCCGTCGGACCGTTCGGCGTGATGGGCGGCTACATGCAGCCCCAGGGCCACGTGCAGATGGTGATGAACCTGGTGGACTTCGGCCTCAACCCGCAAGCCGCACTGGATGCCCCGCGCTGGCAGTGGCTGGGCGGGATGAAGGTGGGCATCGAGCAGACGGCCTCGCGCGACCTGGCCTTCGCCCTCGCCCGCCGCGGCCACCAGGTGGAGGTGACCTGCGACCTGACCGACTATGGACGCGGCCAGATCATCGTCCGCGACCCGGAGACCGGCGTGCTCTGCGGCGGTACCGAGCCGCGCGCGGATTCGCATATCGCGGTGTGCTGAGGAGAAAGCCATGCATGCTCGTGACCTGAACCTCTCGCCACTGATACTGGGCGGCAACGTGTTCGGCTGGACGGCGGACGAAGCGATGTCGCGACGGCTGCTGGACGCGGCGTTTGACGCAGGGCTGAGCAGTATCGACACCGCCGATATGTATTCGGTCTGGGTACCGGGTCACGAGGGCGGCGAGTCGGAGGCCATCATCGGCCGCTGGCTCGCCAGCCAACCGGGGCGCCGCACCGAGGTGACGCTGTGTACCAAGGTCGGTGCCGAACTCTCGGCACAACGACGCGGGCTGTCGCGCCGCTGGATCCTGGAGAGCGTCGAGGATTCGCTGCGACGCTTGAACACCGACTACATCGACCTGTACTTCAGCCATTATCCCGATGACAGCACGCCCCACGAAGAAACCCTGCGCACTTACGAAGACTTGATCGCCTCTGGGAAGGTGCGCGCCATCGGTGCGTCCAATTTCAGCCGACAACAACTGGAGGCGGCCGAAGCCACTTCTCGCAGCAACGGCCTCCCCGCGTACTCCGCGCTGCAGGTCCAGTACAACCTCTACGACCGCGCCGGCCATGAAGGGGCAACTGCCGCCTTTGCCGACGAACATGATCAACTGGTGGTGACCTACTTCAGCCTCGCCTCAGGCTTTCTCAGTGGAAAGTACCGCAATCCCGGCGACCTCACTGGCAGTGCTCGTGGCGAAGACTTGGCAGGCTACTTCGATGCTCGCGGGTTGAAGATTCTCGCGACGCTGGATCAGGTCGCCGAAGAATGCCAGTCGTCGCCGGCCGAGGTCGCCCTCGCGTGGCTCCGCCAGCAGCCAGGCATCACCGCCCCCATCGCCAGCGCTACCAGTGAACGCCAGTTAGCCAGCCTGGTGCGAGCGACCCAGCTATGCCTTTCCGCCACCCAGCTGGCAAACCTCGACCTTGCCAGCCAGGCGACCTGACGAACCTCCACCAGCCCTCCTTCGAGGGGGCTAGTGAGCAGAGCTCGGCAGCCGCGCCTGCTGCACGATGCCAGCGAGGAAAACCACCGCGCCTGTACCGACTGGCAGCGCCAGAGGCCGCAGCACGCGCACGGGATCGCCGACGAGCCCTCAAGCAGCGGGCCGTGCTGAGTACCTTCGGATTGCTCTCGGCGCTGCTCGGCGATCGGGTTTTCGACATACTGTCGTGAATTTCCCTTGGTGTTCCGCTGCTGCTGATCGTCTTTGTAGGGATGAGAATGCCTCGTCGTCCCAAGGAGCCCCGCTGAAATGACCGCCATGCCACCCCAGGCGCCGACCCTGAATCTGCGCCCGCTGATGTTCGAAACCTTCGTCTGCACGGTGGCGGTGATGTCCTTCGTGGCGCTGATCGGCCCGGTCGCGCGCACCCTGGGCCTGGCGCCCTGGCAAGCGGGCATGACGGTGACCATGGGCGGCATTGCCTGGATGCTCATGGCACGCGTCTGGGGCATCGCCAGTGACCGACTCGGCCGCCGGCGCGTGCTGCTCAGCGGCCTGGCTGGCTTCGCGGTGACCTACGCTCTGCTCTGCGCCTTCATGGCACTGGCGCTGAACACCTCCATGGCGGCACTCCCGGCGTTCATTGGTATCGTCGCTTTACGCGGGCTGGCCGGCGGCTTCTACGCCGCCGTCCCGGCGTGCTCTGCGGCGCTGGTGGCGGACCACGTGAGCGCGGACAAGCGCGCCTCGGCCATGGCCGGACTGGGTGCCGCCAGCGCCGTGGGCATGGTGGTCGGGCCGAGCTTCGCCGGCCTGCTGGCCATGCTCGGTCTGGCACTGCCGCTGCTGCTCACCTGCCTGCTGCCACTGCTGGCATTGGCCGTGCTGTGGAAGTGGCTGCCGCAGCATGAGCGCGCCCACCAGCGCAAGGGGCCGGCGCTGGCGATCAGCGACAAGCGCCTGCGCCGCTCGCTGACCCTGGGCTTCATCGCCATGGTCTGCGTGACGGTGGCGCAGATGACCGTCGGCTTTTTCGCCCTCGACCGCCTGCAACTGCCGCCCGCCGATGCCGCTCGCGTCGCCGGCATCGCGCTCACGTCCGTGGGCGTGGCGCTGATCTGTGCGCAGATGCTGGTACGCAAGCTGAACTGGGTGCCGCTGCGCCTGATTGGTGTGGGCGGCTGCGTCTCCGCGCTGGGCTTCGCCACGGTGTGCTTCGCCGTGGCACCGTGGATGCTCTATGCCTCCTGCTTTGTCGCTGCCGCCGGCATGGGCTGGGTCTTCCCTGCCGTCTCGGCGCTCAACGCCAACGCAGTGGAAGCAGACGAGCAAGGCGCCGCTGCGGGCAGCCTGGTGGCGGTGCATGGGCTGGGCATGATCAGTGGCCCGCTGCTGGGTACCTTGCTGCACCAGGTGGATAGCCGCGCACCCTACGTATTGGTCGCTGCGCTGTTGCTGTTCGGTGTCGCCTGGACCGTGCTGCCGCGCAAGGGTTGATCGCGCCCTGGTCCAGTGGGCTGACGCCCTACAGCAACCGCGCGGCGAGCCAATGGTGAAACGCTCTGCAAGAAGCTGGACGTATCCAGTGGGAGGAGCGCGTCCGCGCGATTTGCTGGAGCCGCCTCAAAGGCCGTGCCGCCCGGATCGCAGTCCGTGATCAAGGCGGCATGACGTGCAGTCTCGGCGCCGCGTGAAGCTGCTGATCACGCGTGCCAGCAGCGATACCAGCCATCCTGCTCGGTCACTTTCAACGGCGCCTGGTAAAGCGCAGACAGATGCTCGCTGGTGAGGATCTCGGCCTTTGGCCCATCAGCCACCGCCTTGCCGTTGGCGATCAGCACCACGCGCTCGATCTCCGGGATGATCTCGTCGAGGTGGTGGGTGGTGATGATCATCGCGTGCTCCGGGCCACAGAAGCGCCGCAGCAGGGTGAGCATCTGCAGGCTGGCGCCCATGTCCAGGCCGTTGGCCGGCTCGTCGAGGATCAGTGCGCGGGGCTCGTGGATCAACGCACGGGCCAGCAGCAGGCGGCGCTTCTGGCCGGTGGATAGACGCTGGAACATGCGCTCGGCATAGTCCTCCATCTCCACTGCGGCGAGCATCTCGCGGGACTTTTCGACCTGCTCCGGCGTGGGTTGCAGGTGACCATGGCTACCGATGGCGCCGAAGAAGCCGGAGATCACCACGTCCAGCGCCTGGGTGAACGGTGTGTAGTCTTCCTGAAGGTCCTGGGAGACGAAGCCGATACGGCTGCGCAGGTCCCACAAGGTAACGTTCTGCAGGCCGAACAGGTTCAGCGAGCTGTCAGGGCGATCCACCGGGTAGAGTTCACGGCTGATCAGTTTGAGCAGCGTGCTCTTGCCGGCGCCGTTGGGGCCGAGGATGGCGACCTTCTCGCCTTCGCCGATGTGCAGGGAGAAACCATCCAGCACGCGGGTCTGCTGCTGGTAGGCGGTGACGTTGTTGAAGTCGATCATGGGCTTTTCGTATCGGGACTGAGGGCAGCCGCTGACAGTAGGCTCCTTGGGCGAGCGACTCAAGCCTTCATCGAATCGCAACTACGCTTTCCACATTTCCCGCCAGCGAGTTCAGCGCGATGAGCGAACAGGACCCTCCCAGCCTCGATGACGACATCTGCGTCCACATCTTCTCCGTTTCCGCCACCATGGTCGGCGTGTGCCTGACGGTAATCGGCATCATCCGGGTCATCCTCACCCTGCGCCGGGAAGACCTGATTATCGATGACATGGTGGCAGTCAACATGATGTTCTACCTGGTCTCGGCGTTCACTTCCTACTGGAGCCTGCGTACTCACCGCACCCTGCGTGGTCAGCGGATGATGCGGGTGGCTGACACGGTATTCCTGATCGCCCTGGCGTTTACCGCCGTCAATGCTGGATTCATCACCTGGGCAATGACCTCCACACCCGCCACCTGATCCACTGGACTGCACCTTCACTCGCATAAATGGTCCTGACAGTAGAGAGCCGCGTTTCACTGGAATGCCCTTTCCTGCCACCCGACTTCGGCGGCGACGCCGCGCTGCTGATGGAGGACTTCTCCTTCTGACCCAGGGTTGCCGCCTGTCCGAAGTCTCGGCGGGCGACCTCGATCCGTAACGCCAGCTTTACACCCGCCTGCAATCCTGCAACCCAAGGCCGCAGCAGGCCGCGCCGCCTTAAACTGCACGCTTGGCTATTGCGGACGGTCGCCGTTATGCACGAATGCTCGTTGACAGTCCTCCTGCGCTTCAGTGAGATGGCCTTTCGTTCAGGCAAATGGCATTGCCGACTGACTGTGTGTGCGTTGTCTCCGCAATGCCGCGATGACGAAACTTCGGCGATCCCGACGGTCGCTTCCGGACGTTTCATGGTTTCATCGACACAGGAGATGCCGGCGATGTTGAACCAGGCACCCCGCGATACCCAGGACGTTGAATTCGACGAGCAATTCTTCCTCGCCTTCGAGATCCAGGTCCTGCAGAAAGCCCTGCCGGCTTTCGAAGAGGCCTCGCGCTTTGCCCGCGACCGAGGCCTGCGCTGCAGCGTGGAACTGATCACCAACGCTGACGGCCACCCCGAACTCAGCCTTAGCGCCACCCAGCGCAGCGACCTGCCGGACAGTTGCTATCGCCTGATCGCCGACCCGGCCTCCCAGGGCATAGTCCACGAAGAGTTCACCGCGGTGAACCGCCGCACGCGCCGCCAGGGCGCGCGCCTGGCGACGCTGACCTCGCGCTCGCTGGAGCTGCAGTTGGAGGCATTCTTCATGCACGCCTTCGGCATGCGCCTGGACTACAACGTCCTGCGCCTGGACTACTCTTACGAGCATGTTTCTGGGCTCTAGGATTGTTCCGACGTCGCCGGTCGTCGGTTCGGCCGGTGGCGGAACGAGCGTTCCGTCGGACAGTTCCTGCAAAGGATGATTTATGGCAACGATGAACGCGTCGAAGTCGCTATTATTCGCGCCCTGTGCGCCACCTCGTGCGTGTTTCCTCGTTGTCGCTTCGCCATGAATGAATTCCTCGTGCATTTTCAGGACGGTCACTGCCTGGGCAAGACCGTGCTGCGCTCGTTTTCCCGTCAGATGACCCTCTCCGAGGCGCGCGTGCGCCTGCAGGCCTGCTACCCGCTGCGCGTTCCGCACCTGCTGAACATCCTGCACCTGACGCCGATGCTGCCCGGCCGCTGATCCGCCCCATCCGTACAGTTTTCCTGCGCCACTGTGCCTGCAACCGGGCATCGAGCGTGGCTGGAGTCGTTCGTCCCGGCAGCGTCACCGAGCCAGCCGCTCGCCTGACAGCGAACGCTGTTACCCGGACGCGCGAACCAGCGCCGGCTGAGCCTCGCCCAGCCCTGCGAGGGCTTGCCGCGCTGCCTCGCCGGCCTGCTCCAGCACCTGGCGCTTCCAGCCGTCCTCGTCCACATAGAAGGCATCGCGCAATTGGCGCTGGATGCGCAGGGCCTTGCCCGCCGGAACCCCAGGGTTGTTGGCCAGCCACTGGTCCGCGCGCAGCGCCTTGAGCACCTTGAGGCCCGGCAGCGTGCCGTACTCCAGGGCAATCGCGGTGAGCTCGGCCTGCGGACACTCACTGGCGGCAGACAGGACCATCTGCCCCTGCAATTGCACCGATACCGATCCGCCTTCCTTCGCCGAAGTCACCTCCGCACCCCACCAGCGGCGCGTGCGCAGCAGGGTCTGCGGGTCATCGTCACCCACGTAGATGCGCTCGCCGTGGCCCTTCGCCCCCAGGCCGGTGTGCACGTCGATCCAGCCCAGCCGTGCGCAGTCGCGGGCGTGCTGGCGGAGTACCTGGCGCACGGTCTGGTTGCTCCAGGTCGGCTGCGCACCGATGTAGAACAGGCCCCTGGGATGGCTGTCCTGGCCCCTGGAAATGGCCGACTGCAATTGCTTGCGGCCATGACGCATGGCGTAGCGCAGCAGGCGCAGATGGCTGGTGAAGGAAGGCCAGCGCCCCGGAATCAGGATAGGGTCCAGTGCGGCGTAGGCCTGGTTACGCTGGCGCGGCTGGGAGAAGTCGATGAAGTTGCGGTTGAGATCGACGTTCTCGTGGGTCCAGCGTCGCCACCAGGAAAAGCCGTACGGGTTCGCTGCATGCAGGTAGAGCACCGCGCAATCGGCCCTGGCACACAGCTCCAGCCAGTCGGGATCGTTGAGCAGCGCAACTTGCACTGCCGAACCACAGAAGCCTTCCACACCATGGCAGCCGCTGCTGATGATCAGCAGGTTCCGCGCATCGCGCGGGCCACTGCGCGCCACGTCCAGCGCCAGCGGCTCGCCATCGCGGCCAGTCAGCGGGTGACGGTGGGATTCGACGACCAGGCCGGCGGACAGGCACGCGGCGAGGAACTTGCCACGCGCTTCGGCGTAGCTTTGGGAAAAGCAGGCAGACGGTTTCATCACCACTCCGGATGATTGGATTCGAGTCAGAAAAACGGGCCCGACGCGCGGGCCCTTTGGAGATTCAAGCGTGGCCGACAGCGCCCGGCAGCGACGCTTCGCCGTGCTCACCCAGCAGGGACTGGCGGGTACGCTCGGGAGCAATGATCCGACAGCCGAGGATGGCGCCGACCACGGTGAGCGCACCGAACAGGCCAAGCGCTGTTTCGAAGCCGTGAGCGATGTCGCCGCCGCGCAACTCGACCAGTTGGCCGACGATCCAGGGCGCGAGCATACCGGCGCTGGTCATGCCGCCAATGTGAATGGCCAGCATCGAGCCACGCTGCGCGCTCGGGGCGATATAGGCGACCAGGGTGTTGCAGAAGGTCGGCAGGACGTTCACCAGGATGGCGCCGAGGGCGTAGAGCACCAGGATCGCCAGACGATCGCCGTGCAGCAGGGTCAGCGCGCAGAAGGCGACTCCGGCGACCGCCGCGAAGAGCATCGGCGGCAGCACCATCGCGCGCTGCACCGAGCTGCCGCGCTTCATCGCCCGCTGCGAGAGCGTCGAGAGCAACAGGTTGGCGAGGATCACCCCGACCGTCACCACCATCACCGTATAGCCCGACTGCATGGGCGTCATGCCCTGGCCCTTCTGCAGGTAGACCGGCACCCAGCTGTACACCAGCGCGGTGGGCAGGTAGCTGAGGAAGCCCATCAGGGTGATCCAGATGAAGCTGCGGTTGAGCAACAAGCGGCTGTACGGCAGGCGCAAAGACGAGCCTGGCCCCTCCTCCTCGGTCTGCTGTCCTTCACGGCCGAAGATGAGCCAGACAACCAGCCAGACCAGGCCGAGCAGCGCCAGCAGGAAGTACGCGGTACGCCAACCGAAGTGCTGGATCGCCAGCGGCAGGCTCAGTGCGCCCAGCACGGCGCCGAGCATGATCGACACCTGGATCAGCGCCGAGGGCAGCACGCGCTCCTTCGGGCCGAACCATTTGAAGCAGGCGTGCTGGGTCACCGCCGTGCCCGGCCCGGTGCCGGCGCCCAGCAACAGGCGCCCGGCGACCAGCGCGGCAAAGCCGCTGGACAGCGCCACCAGCAGTTGCGAGGCCATCCACACCACCGACATGCCGGCGAGAATCCAGCGTGTCGGGAAGCGGTTGGCGAGGAACCCCACCAGCACGCCGGAGATCGAATAGAGGAAGAAGAACGCGCTGCCGATGAAGCCAAACTCGGTTGGCGAAAGCTTCAGCTCGTCGATGATCTGCGCGCCGGCGAAGGCGAAGATGGTCTTGTCCAGCACGCTGATGACCATCACCAACATCAGCAGGATGAGTACCCCATTACGTCGGGTCATGCTCTGGCTCCCGTGCCCAGGAAGGTTTCCACCAGTCGCACCCAGAGGGCCGCGCCGAAGGGGATGGCTGCGTCGTTGAAGTCGTATCCGGGGTTGTGGACCATGCAGCCGCTGGGGCCGCTGTTGCCATTGCCCAGGGCGATGTAGCAGCCGGGGCGACGTTCCAGCATCCAGGCGAAATCCTCGCTGCCGAGGAAGCCTGAAGGGATCTCGGACAGCAGGCGCTGCGGACCGACCAGTTCGGTCAGCACCTGGCGTACGAGACGGGTTTCTTCCGGCGTGTTGACCAGTACCGGCACCAGCTCCTCGTATTCGTACTGCAACTCCATGCCATGCACGGCGGCAACGCCACGGGTGATCTCGCCGATGCGCCGCTTGAGCAGCTCGCGCACTTCCGGCTTGGTAGCACGCACGCTCAGACGCAGGTCGGCATGGTCGGGAATCACGTTGGCTGCCTCTCCAGCCTTGAGCATGCCCACGGTCACCACGCCCACTTCGGTGGACGGCACATTGCGCGCAACGATGCTTTGCAGCGCCAGCACCAGTTCGGCGGCAGCGACGATGGGGTCTTTGGTCAGGTGCGGCATGGCGCCGTGGCCGCCGACGCCGGTCAGGCGAATCGCTACGCGGTCCGAGGATGCCGTCAACGCGCCTTCGCGGGTCAGGAAGCAGCCCACCGGCAAGCCCGGCGCGTTGTGCAGTGCGTACACCGCATCGCAGGGGAAGCGCTCGAACAGGCCGTCGTCCATCATCGCCACGGCGCCGCCCAGGGTTTCCTCGGCGGGCTGGAAGATCAGGTTGAGCGTGCCGTCGAAGTTGCTCTGCCCGGCCAGGTCGCGAGCGGCGCAGAGCAGGATGGCGGTATGGCCGTCGTGCCCGCAAGCGTGCATGCGGCCGGCGTGCTGGCTGGCGTAGGGCACGCCGCTGGCTTCATCGATAGGGAGCGCATCCATGTCGGCGCGGATGCCGATGCTGCGCGCGCTATTGCCTTTGCGAAGCACGCCGACAACGCCGGTGCCGCCGACGCCCTGATGAACGTCATAGCCCCATTCGCGCAGGTAACCGGCGACGATAGCGCTGGTGCGCGCTTCCTCGAAGCCCAGTTCAGGGTGCTGATGAAGGTCCCGGCGAATGCGGGAGAAGTCCTCGGCGCTAGCCTCAAGCCTTTCTATCGTGGGGTGCTGACTCATGCCGCATCCTGCTCATTGTTCTGATGTGGCCGGCAGGATGCCGCACGCGCGCGATGCTGAATAATGACCTTCACGCATGCTTATCAAGGCTGGTTATCGACGCCTGCTCTCGAGCCAGGATCAGTCGGCCTTGCGCAGGTGCGGCCCCTTGAAGGCGTAGACCAGTTCATCCACCAGGGTCTGCGCCTCGCGGGTCATCAGCTCCGGCGGACGGCAGACCAGGGAAATATCAGTGCCGGGTACGGTCTCGGCGATGTCCAGCGCTTCCAGGGTACTGGACACGATCGGCAGATCGAACACCCGCCGCGACCAGAAGCTCACCGCGTCGGTATTGGCCGCCAGCTCCGCATAGAGCACCACCGAGGCGCACTCGATGACGCGTTCGGGATGGCGCACCTGGTACTGCTCGAACATCTGCCCGGCGAGTGATACATCCAGCGAATCGGGCACCAGCCATTCCTCGTCGAGCAGTTCGTGCAGCGAGCGCGCATGGCGCAATGGATGTCCCTTGCGCACTGCCAGCGTGGTGGGCTGGGCGTAGAGCTCCTGCCAGTGAAAACCGTCGACGTTGCGCGAGGACGGCTGCGACGTAAGCACCAGGTCCAGCTGACCTTCACGCAGGCCTTCAAGCAGCTTGGCTGGGCGCAGTTCGCTGATCTGCAGTTGCACCTTGGGGTAGCGCTTGCGGTAACGCAGCAGGCAGGCGGCGAACTGCTGGCTGGGCGTTACCGGTGACACGCCGATGGCCACACGGCCATCCATGGCGCCCTTGAGCGTCTCGATTTCGTCCCGCGCACGGCGCACCTCCTCCACCACCAGCCGGGCGCGGCGCACCAGGCGTTCGCCATACTCGGTGGCAGTGATGCCACGGTTGGAACGCACCAGCAGCGGCACGCCCAACTCGGCCTCCAGCTCCTTGATGCTCTTGGACAGTGCGGGCTGGGAAATATGCAGCAGGCGCGAGGCTTCCTGGATGCTGCCGCTCTCGCAGATGGCGACGATGGCGCGGAGTTGATGCAACTTCATGGTTTGGACGACGGCTCAGGGGGCGGTAACGAGTCCGAACATAAAGCAAAATCGAGGCCGGCGTGAGTAACGGTTGGTAAACGGCAGCGGACTGCCCGGTCGAGTGCGCATGAGATTGCAGGAGCGAGCTTGCTCGCGAACGGAGTCAATCGGAGCGCCGAGACCATGCGGATCGCGAGCAAGCTCGCCCCTACAAAGAGCCGCCTGCCCGCGAGATAGACGCAGGCGAAAAAAAGCGGCCCGAAGGCCGCTGAGTAAACACAAGGAGCGCCGGTGAGCGCCGGTACAGCCCGCCGTCAGCGGATACCCGTGGCGCGCAAGGCGTTGGGGGTGAAGTCGTTGCTGCTCGACTGCACGGCGAAGTCGTAGCTGCTCTTCTCCTCGTTGCGCAGGCCGGACACCGTATAGCGACCCGACAACACGTCGTAGTGGGTTTCCGCCGTCAGCCAGGTGAACTGCTGGTCGTAGAATGGCCGTGCATGCCCCTCGGACACACGCCAGAGGCTGCCACGGCCGTCGTAGGCATCGGCCTCGGCGATCTGCCAGCTGTCCTCGTCGATATACAGATCACGCTTGCTGTAGATGTGGCGCTGCCCCGGCTTCAGAGTCGCCACAACGTGCCACACGCGGTGCAGTTCGTAACGGGTGTGATCCGGATTCAGGTGGCCGGGCTTGACGATGTCGTCGTACTTCAGCGTCGGCGAGTCGAGCGCGAAGCTGTTGTAGGGGATGTACAACTCCTTCTTGCCCACCAGTTTCCAGTCGTAGCGATCCGGTGCGCCGTTGAACATGTCGAAGTCGTCGTAGGTGCGCATGCCTTCTGCGCCGGGGCTGTCATAGCCCACCTGCGGTGCGCGGCGCACGCGGCGCTGGCCGGCGTTGTACATCCACGCCATGCGCGGTTCCTTGACCTGGTCGATGGTCTCCAGGACCAGCATCACACTGCCCGCGCGGCGCGGCGGCGAGAGAATTTCCTGGCGGAAGTAGTAGAGGATGTTGTTCATCTTCGCCGGGTCGTAATCCTTGAGCCCGAACGGGAAGGCGAACTGCTCCTTCATGTAGCTGATGGTGTAGGCGCCGTTGGTCTGCGGGTTCATCTGCGCGGTAGTGCGCAGCATGGCATTGCTGCGGTAACGGGTGACGTGGTTCCAGATCACTTCCAGGCCGCTCTGCGGGATCGGGAACGGGATGGTCATGGTGAAGTTGTTCAGCCCGTTGCCGCCCTCGGCCAGCGAAGTGGCGGTGGCGTTCTTTTTCGCCGCGTCGAGTACCGCCTGCGGGTAGCTGGCGCTGCGGTGACTGGGGTAGACCGGGATGCGATAGGTCTCCGGGAAGCGCTGGAACATCGCCATCTGGCCAGGCGTCAGCTTGTCCTGATACTGGCTGGCATTCTGCGCGGTGATGGTGAACAGCGGCTTGTCGGCCACATACGGATCGGCGAGGAAACCACCGGCATCGACCTTGCCGGCATTGGGCGCCAGGCCACCGGTCCAGGCCGGGATACTACCGTCGGCATTGCCTGCCTTCTCGGCGCCAATCGGGGTGAGCTCATTGCCCAGGCGCGCGGCCTGGTCGGCACCGACCGCGGCCATGACCTGGCCGGCGAGCAGACTCAGCGTCAGGCAGCCCGCCTGCAACCATTGCTTGTTGTTCATGCTTGTACCTCTGGGACGGATAGGCATCAGAAGCTGACGCCCAGGCTGACGGCGAGGAAGTCGCGGTCGGTGTTGACGTTGTAATCGCCGCCGAAGTAGTCGGTGTAACTGATACTGGCGGTGTAGCGGCTCAGGTACTCGGCATCGACGCCAACGCTGACGGACTTGTCGCCTTCGTTGAAGGTCGGCCCATAGCCTTCCACGTCATGGGAGAACGCCAGGTTCGGGCGCAGCGAGATACCACCGATCAGGTCGTTGTATTCCAGGCCGGCGCGCAGGCGGTAACCCCAGGAGTTCTGGGTGTAGAAGCCCTTGTCGTTGCACTGGCTGGGGTTCGCGGTGTTGACCACCTTCTCGCACAGCGCGTTGCCCGACAGACCCAGCAAGGACGAGGAGCCGGCGTTGGCCAGTTCACCGTTGCCGTACACACTGCTGCGACCGAAGCGCAGGTCCGAGCCATCGGTGGAGCCCAGGTCGCCGATGTGACCGAAGCCGATCTCGCCGACCAGGGTCAGGCGTTCGGCAGCGATCAGCGGAATCTGGTCGAAGGTATTGGTGAAGGTCATCTGCGCCTGGGTGTAGGGCATGCGCTTGTAGCCCTGGATCAGCGAGCCGTATCTCGAGTCCGCCCAACCACTGGAGAAGATCGGCAGGCCGGCGTTGACCAGCGAGCTGGTGGAGGCCGAACCCAGCGTAGCGGCGCCGGAGACGTCGCTGGAGTTGATGCCCATGGGCATGTTCGGGCGGTAGCTGATCTCGCCCTGCACCGCGGTACTGCCCCAGGTGGTGTTGAAGCCCAGGCCGTAGAGGCGGATGTCCTCGGGGTAGTCCAGGTACCAGCTGGCGGTGCTGCGCCCGCCCTGCCCGATCAGGCCGCCCACCGGGTCGGCCAGTGCGCCCTTGCCCACCACCCAGTTACTGGTGGGCGTGCGGCTGTGGTAGTTCATCGCATAGGCCGAGAACTCGGTATCGTTGACCATCCAGCGCAATGCCACGCCGAACTGGCCGCCATCACGGGCGTCATGGTCGCGTGTACGTGGCACGTAGCCGTAGCCGCCCTTGATGCCGGTGCCGTCGATGTCGCGGTCAAAGTCGCTGCCGTTCACCGCCATGTTGATGTCGCAGCCCTTGGCCGCCACGTCACTACCGAAGAAGGTGCCGCAGTTGTCCGGCACGGTCTTCTCCCACTCCAGCTGGTAGAAGGCCTCCATGGACAGGGTGTCGGTGAGCCCCTGGTTGAAATACAGCATGCTCACCGGGATCAGCGCTTCCTTCACCTCGGAACCGGGGCGGCGCAGCGCGGCAACGTCCGCCGGGTTGATCGAGTTGATGCCGTTCTGGATGAAGGTGCTCTCGCCCCAGCTCACCACCTGGCGGCCCAGGCGCACAGTGCCCGGCAGGTCGTGCAGTTCATAGTTGTGGTAGAGGAAGGCATCGAGCAGCTCGGCGCCGGAAGACTGGGCGGCGGTATCGCGACCACTGTCGTCGATGTCGTAGAGCGGACGATGCTCGTCCTTCAGTTCGAAGTCGTACCAGTACTTGCCACGCAGGAACAGGCCGCTGTCGCCGTACTTCAGCTCCAGGTCGTGCAGGCCCTTGAAGATCTTGGAGAAGGTCTCGCCCTTCTTGAAGTTCAGGCGACCGTCATCGGAAGTCTGGCTGGACGCCGTGCCGCCGTTGCGGGTGCCGATGAATTTCTTGTCCGGGCTGTCCATTGCCCAGCTCGCGCCGACGGACAGGGTCGAGTCGAAGCGCCCCTCGATTTCCCCCACGTTGAAGCTCACTGCCTGAGCCGAAGATGCCCCGCCAAGGGCCATGCTGGTAGCCAGCGCCAGCGCGTGCGGCTTGAAGCCTGCGGCGCCGGTTATTGTTTTTTTCATGCTGCTCTCCGCCTGGATCGTGCTGGTCACGGCAAGCCGTGCCACCCCTGCTCCGCGGCTCTTGGGCCGGGAGGCGGACGCATGGTAAGAGCGCTGTCACAACGCTGACTGCTGAAAAAAAGTGATGCCCATAGCCAGAATGAAAACGCCGGCATCTCGCCGCTTGCGAGGCTTTGCGGGTGATAACCGACGGCTATCGCGATACCCAGGATTCAGCCGACCGTCGCCGCGCATTGCCCTAAAGTCCGCCGCCATCAGCGACTCCCCAACCCTGAGGTGGACCATGAAGATTGCGTTGACCGGCGACAGCATCCTGCAACGCCGCCTGAACAGCCGTGACGACGAAACCCTGCGCCCGCTGTTCGACCTGCTGCGCAGCGCCGACGTCAGCTTCACCAACCTGGAAGTGCTGCCCAACGACTTCCAGGGCGACGCCGTGCTGGAAAGCGGCGGCTCGCACTTCGGCGCGCCGTCATGGGTTCTCGATGAGCTGGTGGACGGCGGCTTCGACCTGTTCTCCACTGCCAACAACCACAGCCTGGACTACGGCATTGCCGGTCTGCACGCCGCCCATGCCCAGCTGAAAAAGCGCGAGCTGCTGTTCGCCGGCACCGGCCGCAACCTGGAAGAAGCCCGTCGCCCGGTGTACTGCACCAAACCCGCCGGCACTGTCTCGCTGCTGGCCTGCACCTCCACCTTCGGCAAGGGCCAGGAAGCCAGCGAGCAGACCCGCGACATGCCTGGCCGCCCCGGCCTCAACCCGCTGCGCTACGACACCGTGCACCAACTCGACGGCACACAGATGGAGGCCATGCGCGGCATCATCGCCAGCCTCGGCCTGGACCGCCTCTACCAGGGCGCGGTCGACCTGGGCTTCGCCCATCCGATCCCCGACCCGTCGCTGGCGGTGTTCGGCCCCTTTACCCCGCTGCTGTTCCGCCAGGGCGAGTCCTCGCGCCTGCGCACCCTGCCGCGCAAGAAGGACATGGACGAGATTCTGCGCTGGGTCGAAGAAGCGCGGACGATGTCGGATATCGTCGTGCTGAGCATCCACGCCCACGAACTGGGCCATGACGCCACCGGCGAGTGGAACCTGGAGGCGGCCGCCGAATTCATCCAGCCGGTGGCGCGGCGCATGATCGATGCCGGCGTCGACATCGTGGTCGGCCACGGCCCGCACCTGCTGCGCGGCATGGAGATCTACAACGGCAAGCCGATCTTCTACAGCCTGGGCAACTTCATCGGCCAGAACGAACTGGTGGAACGCCTGCCGGCGGACAGCTACGAGCAGTTCCGCGTGGACCGCAACCAGACGCCGTCCAAGGTATTCCTGCAACGCACGCAGAACGACACCCGCAGCTTCCCCTCCGATGCACGCTTCTGGGAAAGCCTGGTGCCGGTCTGCCAGTTCGACGGCCGGCGCCTGACCGGCATCGAGCTGCACCCGGTGAGCCTGGGCCTGGGCGAGGCGGTCCACCGCCGTGGCCGCCCGCGCCTGGCTGAAGGCGACCACGCACAAGCGATCCTGCAGCGCTTCGCCGCGCTGTCGGAGCCTTACGGTACTCGGCTGTCGGTAGACGGCTCGATTGCGCGTATCACACTCTGATACCGCAGCGCCGGGCAGCCACAAGCTGCCCGGCGCCCTCTTCTTCTCGTACTCATGACCACCGCTCGCATTCTCATCGTCGAGGACGACCTGCGCCTCGCCGCCCTCACCCGCGACTTCCTCGCACAGCACGGCCTGCGCGCCTGCATCGAGCCTGACGGCGGGCGCGCCGCCGACCGCGTGCTGGACGAACGACCGGACCTGGTGATCCTCGACCGCATGCTTCCCGGCGAAGACGGCCTGTCCATCTGCCGGCGCATCCGCTCCAGCTACCAAGGCGCGATCCTGATGCTCAGCGCGCGCTCGGAAGATACCGAGCAGATCGACGGACTGGAGAACGGCGCCGACGATTACGTGTGCAAACCCGTACGCCCCAGCCTGCTGCTGGCCCGTGTGCGGACCCTGCTGCGACGCCCGCGACCAGCCACAGAACCGCCGGATCGCCTGGAGCGCTCCGGCCTGGTCCTGGACGCTCGCCAGCGCGAAGCGCGCCGAGACGGCTCGCGCATCGACCTGACCGGAGCCGAGTTCGACCTGCTCTGGCAACTGGTTAGCCACGCCGGCCAGACCCTCGGCCGCGACGATCTGCTGCTGGCCCTGCGCGGCATCACCTGGGACGGACTGGACCGCTCCGTCGACGTGCGCATCGCCCACCTGCGCGCCAAGCTGGAGGAAGACCCGCAGCACCCGCTGATCGTCACGGTGCGCGGCAAAGGCTATCGTTTCACCGGATAACAGCCCCTGTAGGAGCGAGCTTGCTCGCGAACGGAGTCACCGGCGACACCGATGCTGCTCAGGTTCGCGAGCAAGCTCGCTCCTACCGGATAGTTCTGCGCTCGGATCGCCGCTCACCCTCTACCGATCGGTGCAGGATGAAACCACACGTCAGCCGGCACGATCTGCTCTCTCCCTGGGGAGACGGCCGGGGCGAAGGGAAGCGCAAACACAGGCCCATCCGTAAAAAGACAGTTGCTGCGACAAAGGCCAACTCTCCAAATGACCGCCCGGCTGAAAATTCGTCGCGCGAGGAACTCCTTCCAGTCAAACCAGGCACCCTCACCGCCGCAGGAGTGCCCGGCATGACCGTCAGCATCGACAATCTCAACATCGCCCTGCCCGTAGGCAAAACTCCGACCGATACCGTCTCCATCGAAATTCCGGGACCGCAGGCACTGGCGCAGTACCCCAACCTGGTGACGCGATTGCCGGACGGCAGCCTGCAACTCACCGCGCCCACCAAGGGTGTGGCGAGCAAGAGCGTCCACCGCACCCGCTGCGAGTGGAAGGAACCCATCTACTGGGCCCTGAGCGGCGCCACTGAGCATGTGAACCACCAGCTGATGAAGGTCACCCAGGTGAACTCGGCACAGAAAGTGGTGGTGGCGCAGATGCACGTGAAGGATGACGACAGCCCGCTGCTCAAGGTGTTCTGGCAGAAAGGCAAGCTGACCATGGGCTTCCGTCAGAACTTCAACCAGACCACTCCGGTGAACAGCACGGTGCTGGACAACGTACCGCTGGGAGCGGATTTCGATATCCTGATCCTCGCCACGTCCAGCCTGATGCTGACGGTGCAGGCCAGTTGCAACGGGCGCAATTCGGCGGTGCCGTCGATGCCACTGGATGCCAGCTGGGCGTCGCGGGTGTTCGATTTCCACGGCGGCGTCTACAACCAGATCGACTTCACTGACACGACATTGGCAAGCGATGCGTCGGTGTGCGTGATCAAGGACCTGCAGATCAGGCATGCCTGATGACAGGTGAGTTCGGCGCGTATCGGACATCGCTCGCGGACGCGGTCCGCTGCTGCAGGGGGCTCCTGTGCGAGCATCAACCCTCCCCCAGCCCCTCAGGGGAGAGGGATATCCCAGGCAAGGCGCCATCGAGCAAGACAGTCACTCCTGCGTCATCGTCGAGCGTAGGAGCGGACTCCGTCCGCGATGTCCCTGAGCTTGCTCCGTCGTAGGCGATGGAATCAGGCGATGGCGATCCCTTCGCTCCACGCCATCCTACATCTCTACGCCAAGCCTGCGCCTATGACTCAGGCCCGGCCACCCTGCCTGGCGGTGGTCTTCGGATACTCGCCGAACAGCGCGAAATACGACTGGGAGAATCGTCCCAGGTGCCAGAACGACCACTTCATTGCCACCTCGGCCACCGTCATGCCCGACTCGGCCGCAGCAAGCAGGTCACGGCGAGCGCCGTTGAGACGGCGGTTGCGCAGCCAGACGATGGGGGGAATGCCGGCATAATGCAGGAACGACTGCTGCAGGCTGCGCGGCGACACGCCGACCTTGGCGGCCAGCTCGGCCATGCCGAACTGCTCGTCGGGGCAGTCGTTCACCACTTCCTTGACCCGCTGCACCACGCGCTTGGCCTGGACGATGGAACGCGCGCGGCGCTCGCCATCCAGGGGCGCCTCGCACAGCAGCGAGAAGCAGTGAGAGACGATGCTCTGCGCCACACCCGGCGCATCCATCGGGTCGTCGCCGGTCGACGCGCCGGTGAGCAGGTTGCTCAGGGAGGTCGCCACCAACTGGCAGTGGCCTGAGCGCAGTGGCGTCAGCACCAGGTCGGCGAAGGCGTCGGCCGGCTGGCCCCAGTTCGCCGACTCCTTGATCACCACCGCCACCTCGCGGTAGTTCTCCGGCGTGACCCAGGCGTTGCGGGTTTCCCCATCGAGCAGGTAGAGGGCGTTGTCGGACATGTCGAAGCTGAACACCAGCGCGCCGGGCGGGGCGTGGAATTCCTGCTCCACGCGCAGGTTCATCTGCTCTTCGTAGAGCTCGATCCCCTCGACCTCGGCATGCAGGATGCGCCCGGAGAATCGCCCGGCGGACATCTGCGTGTACTGCTGTTCCCAACCAGGAATGGCTATGCGCTGCTGATCTACTTCTTGTGCTTCGACAACCCGGATCGCCATACCCAGCCCTGCTGGTTTTCTCAGATGCGGAAGGCTAACAACCGGCGCGATACCCGTGCAAGATCTCGAACAGCAAAGGCGCCCGGTAATTACTCGCTCAGACGAGAAATCCGCCGACCGGACGTGGCAATCAGCTCGGTCGCCCGCGCGCGCAACTGGCCACAGCCGCCGTCGACGTCCTGCCCGGCGCTGTTGCGCACCTTGGTCAGCACGCCCCGACTGTGCAGGTAGCGGACGATCTCGCCGATGCGCTCGCCGTCCGGACGCTGGTACTGGTCGCCTTCCAGGGCGTTGAAGGGAATCAGGTTGAGCACGCCGCGCTTGCCCTTGAGCAGGCGCAGGATGCCGTCGAGTTCTTCCTGGCTGTCGTTGATGCCCTTGAGCAACGTCCACTGGTACTGGATCGGGTAATCGGTGGCGCGCGCATAGGCCTCGCCCTGCTCCACCAGTTCCTCCGGGGTGAGCTTGGGCGCGCGCGGCAGCAGGTGCTCGCGCAGCTCAGCGTTACTGGTGTGCAGCGACAGCGCCAGCGCCGGCTTGATCCGCTGCTGCGGCAGACGCTCGAACACACGCGGATCGCCAACGGTGGAGAACACCAGATTCTTGTGGCCGATGCCGCCGTCGGTGCCGAGGCGGTCGATGGCTTCCAGAACGTTGTCGAGGTTGTGCGCCGGCTCGCCCATGCCCATGAACACCACCTTCTTCACCGGCCGCACGCGACGCGCGAGGACCAGCTGGGCGACGATCTCGGTGGTGGAAAGCTGGCGCAGCAGGCCGCTCTTGCCGGTCATGCAGAAGCGGCACCCCACGGCGCAACCAACCTGGGTAGACACGCACACGCCGCCGCGCGGTAGCAGCACGCTTTCCACCATCTGCCCATCGGCCAGGCGCACCAGCAGGCGTTCGGAGTTATCGCCTGCGGGATGACGCGAATGGACGGTCGCCACGGCGTCCATCTCGATGGCGAGCTGCGCCACGCCATTGCGCACGTTAAGCGGCAGGAAGTCCTCGCTCGCCTGCCGCTTGGTGCCGGCATCCAGTGGCTTGCCCTGCAGCCAGGCGCGCAACATCCGCCCGCGATGCAGGGGCAGCGCGCCGAGGTCGGCGAGACGTTGGTCGAGGTCGGTGATTCGCATGGGGCGCGAATCCTACCACCGCGCGCTGCCGGGGCGTAGCGCTGCCGGTCGCACTGGAGCGTTCGCCGACTGGATGCTAGGGTCTGCCCATTGCAACGCCAAGGACGCCTCCATGTATCCAGAGCTCATGCGCCGGACTGCCCCGCTCGCACTCAGCCTCATTCCCCTCCTCCTCGCCAATCTCGCGCACGCCGCCCCGCCCGATTTCGACGCCAAGGTGAACAAGCTCGCCCAGCAGGTGATGCGCGAGCAGAACATCGCCGGCCTCGCCATCGGCGTGACCGACCATGGCGAGCAGCGTTTCTACAACTTCGGCGTGGCATCGAAGCAGAGCAAACAGCCGGTGAGCAGCGACACGCTGTTCGAGATCGGTTCGGTGAGCAAGACCTTCACCGCCACCCTCGCCGGCTTCGCCCAGGCCGTTGGCAAGCTCAAGCTGGAAGACAGCCCGACACGCTACCTGAAGGAACTGCGCGGCAGCGCGCTGGACAAGGTGACGCTGATCCAGCTTGCCACCCACGTCACCGGCGGCTTCCCGCTGCAGTTGCCCGACGAGGTGAAGACGCCCGAGCAGCTCACCGACTACTACAAGACCTGGCAGCCGCAGTACCCCGCCGATACCCAGCGCACCTATGCCAACCCCAGCGTCGGCCTGCTCGGCATCGCTACCGCGCGTGCCCTCGACGTGCCGTTCAAGACTGCGATGCAACGCAACGTCTTCGCGCCGCTGGGCCTGAGCAACACCCACATCGACGTACCGGTGACGCGCCAGGCCATCTACGCCCAGGGTTACGACAAGGACGATGCGCCGGTGCGGGTGAACCCCGACCAGGTCGCCGACGAGGCCTACGGGGTGAAGTCCAGTAGCCGCGACCTGCTGCGTTTCGTGCAGATCCAGCTGGGCGAGGTGAAGCTCGGCGACAAGCTGCGGGCAGCGGTGGATGCCACCCGCACCGGCTACTACCAGGTTGGCCCGATGACCCAGGACCTGATCTGGGAGCAGTACGCCTACCCGCCCAAGCTCGCCGAACTGCAGCAGTACAACGGCAGCAGCATGGTGCTGGAAAGCCAGCCGGTCACCGCCCTGCGCAAACCGCTGGCGCCGCAGCAGGACGTGTGGGTGAACAAGACCGGCGCCACCAATGGCTTCGGCACCTACGTCGCCTTCATCCCGGCGAAGCAGCGCGGCATCGTCATCCTCGCCAACCGCAATTATCCCAACGAAGTGCGGGTGAAGCTGGCCTGGGACATTCTCTCGAAGCTGGATTGAGGCGCGCCATGCCAGTGATCGCGTCCGTGTGGCGCTCCTGCAAGCAGCCCGACGCGTGCTTTTGCGTAGGAGCGGACTTTTTCCGCGATGTCGGCCCGGCGGCTCCGGCGTCAAGGCTCGCGAGCAAGCTCGCTCCTACCGGGTTCTCCCGAGGTGCGCGGCCTGTATCGATGACGGTGATGTTCTGAATCAAAACGCCGGTAATGATCCCTGGCGGCGGAGTCTGTAGCGTGCTCAGCTGACAGACTCCGCCACCAGAGGATCAGTGCCTTGCCCCGCCTCCCACTGCAACGCGCGCCCATCGACGACTACAGCCACTCACCGCATTACATCGCCGGGAGATTCCGCAACCTCAAGGCGCGCCCGGCCAACATGCCCGAACCGAGCGCAAAGGTGCTCTGGGATGTTCTGTTCAACAAACCGAAGAACACCGTGCCGCGTGCCCCGGTGCCCGTGCGCGCACTGACGCCGGAGGAACTGGAGGCCGCACCTGATCGCAGCCTGTACCGCCTCGGCCACTCCACCCTGCTGCTCAAGCTGCGCGGCGGCTGGTGGCTGACCGACCCGGTGTTCTCCGAGCGCGCCTCGCCCTTCAGCTTCGCCGGGCCCAAGCGCTTCCACGCGCCGCCGATTGCCCTGCAGGACCTGCCGCCGATCCGCGGTGTGATCCTCTCCCACGACCACTACGACCATCTCGACCGCGCCACCATCGCCGTGCTGGGCGAGCGCGCGGAGGTCTTCCTCACCCCGCTGGGCGTGGGCGACCGCCTGCTCGACTGGGGCGTGCCGGCGGAGAAAATCCGCCAGCTGGACTGGTGGCAGAGCACCGCGGTGGACGGCTTGTGCCTGACCGCTACCCCGGCGCAGCACTTCTCCGGCCGCGGCGTGCGCGACGGCAACCGCACCCTGTGGTGCTCGTGGGTGATCGAGGACGACAGCCTGCGCATCTTCTTCAGCGGCGACACCGGCTACTTCGACGGCTTCGCTGAAATCGGCCGGCGCTTCGGCCACTTCGACCTGACGCTGATGGAGACCGGCGCCTACAACGAAAACTGGCCTTACGTGCACATGCACCCGCAGCAGACCGTGCAGGCGCACCAGGACCTTAACGGCCGCTGGCTGCTGCCGATCCACAACGGCACCTTCGACCTCGCCATGCATGCCTGGTACGAACCCTTCGAGCGCGTACTGGAAATCGCCGGCGAGCGTGGGCTGACCGTCACCACGCCGATGATGGGCGAGCGCATCGACATCCAAGCACCGCACCAGGGCGAGCGCTGGTGGCGCGGCGTGGTCGCCGAAGAATCCCGTACTCCAGCGCCGCGTTGTGGATGCCGAACGGCGCGGGAAGGTTGAGCTCGCCAGGACCAGATGCCAATCGCGGACAAAGTCCGCTCCTACCTGACGCAGCCATGTAGGAGCGAGCTTGCTCGCGAACCGCCCAGCGCGGCACCTGCCGACGTATCACGGACAAAGGTTTGCTTCTACGCGCACGGAAGTGCCAGGCAACCGCGTAGGAGCGGACTCCGTCCGCGATGTCTCCCCGGCGGCTCCAGCATCGCGTCGGAAGGTTCGCGAGCAAGCTCGCTCCTACAGTTCACCCGGGCTATGGCGCGGCTACTGGCTGGGACTGCTATCGAACGCGGTGATGTTTCGAGTCGAAGCACCGGTAATTATCCCCGGCACCTGAGCTGCCGGCAGGCGATCGCGGATAAAGTCCGCTCCTACCTGACGCAGCCATGTAGGAGCGAGCTTGCTCGCGAACCGCCCAGCGCGGCACCTGCCGACGTATCACGGACAAGGTTTGCCTTTGTGCCTGCCAGGCAACCGCGTAGGAGCGGACTCCGTCCGCGATGTCTCCCCGGCGGCTTCAGCGTCGCGTCGGGAGGTTCGCGAGCAAGCTCGCTCCTACAGAAAGCCGACCTCCCGGCGCGGACGAGTTGCGCTGGGGGATCGGCCGTTCAGGCAAACTTCCATCCTGCCGTCGCCAGCCGTGTTTCCAGTGAGGCAAGGTCGGCTTCGACTCGCGCAGCCGGTTCCGGCATGTACGCCAACGGATCGGGCAGCGTGGACGACTGACCGAGGAAGCCTTCGGTTGCGGCATGCAGGCAGTACGCGCTGTAGGCCGGGTTGTAGCCGCCCTCCTGAACGACCAGCAGCCGCCCGGCGCAAAGCTCGTCGGCCAGCGCACGGGCGCGGCGGGCCAGGCGGTTGAAGCCCTGCATGGTCACCAGTTGGCGGCCGTTGGGGTCGAACTGCGAGGCATCCAGGCCGTTGGCGATGATCAGCAGGTCCGGCTTGAAAGCGCGCAACGCCGGCTCGACGAAGCGGCTGAAGACCATCTCGTAGAGCTGGTCGCCCGATCCCATGGGCAGCGGCAGGTTGAGGTTGCTGCCCAGCCCGGCGCCATAGCCGCGCTCGTCCGCCGCACCGGTCTGTGGATGGCTCGGCCCCCAGGCGCCGTGGTCCATGTGCAGGGACACGGTGAACACCGACGGATCGTCGTAGAAACCCTCCTGGGTGCCATTGCCGTGGTGCACGTCCCAGTCGACGATGGCGACACGTTCGAGACCGGCCGCCTGGGCTGCGCGAGCGGCTATCCCGGCATGGTTGAAGAAGCAGTAGCCGTCCGCCATGGCGGGCGCAGCATGGTGGCCCGGCGGGCGCACCAGCGCCATGGCCGGATGGCCGCTGGCCAATACGCTCTCCAGCGCCGCCAGGCTGGTGCCGGCAGCGGCCAGCAGCCCGGCGAGACTTCCGGCGGACATCAGCGTGGTGCTGCTGAAGCGCTTGCCGGCGGCGTCCGCCTCGAAGATGCCGCGCAGGTAGTCGGCATCGTGGAAACTCAGCAACTCCTCTTCGCTGGCATGGCGACCTTCATGCCAGCGCAGCGAGCCGGCCACCGGCCCGCGCTGGAGGATGGTGCGCATGTTCAGCAGCCGCGGATTGCTCTCCGGGTGTTGCAGCTGTTCGGCCAGCAGGTCGCTGGGCGGCGCCTCGAACACGCCAGCGGCAGTGTCGTGGCGCAGCACGTCGTCGTGCCAGAAAACATCCATCGTGTGACTCATCAGAAGCCCTCGGTTTCCATCACTGCGCCCGTGGGCGCAGGCATGCTTCAACTAAATCCATACGGGTTTGCATTCAGCCGGAGAACCAGGCGAGCGGCCGAAGACAGTGCTTCCAGCACGACGAGGCCGCCCAACGACGTTATACGGCTGGAGGAGAGCCCGTATCAGTCGATGATGGTGAGTTCCGGCGGCAACTCCGACAGGCTCGCCGAGCCCTTCTCGCCGCACAGCACGGTGTCGCCGAGCTTGATGCCGAAGCCCTCGTTGTACAAGGACAGGTTGGGCTCGATGGAGAACGACATGTTCGGCTGGAACACGTGGTCGTCGGCCTCGTCCACCATCATCGCTTCCAACCAGGTCGGCGGGTACGCAAGACCGAGGCTGTAGCCGATGCGGTGCACGCGGGTGCGCGAGAGGTCGATGCGGTCGAGGATCTGGTTGCACACGCGGTTGGCCTCGCCCACCGGGGTGCCCGGCTTGGCGATCTCGATGGCGGCGTTGAAGGCCTCGGTGAGCAGGGTCGCCACTTCCTTCACACGCGGGCTGGGTTTGCCGATCACCGCGGTGCGCATGAGGATGGCATGGTATCTGTTGCACACACCGGCGTGTTCGAGGATCACCACGTCGCCATGGCTGATGGTCTGACGGTGCGGCATGGCGTGGGTCATGGTGCTGCGGCGGCCGGTGGCGCACATCGGGCTGATCGCCGAGTACTCGCTGCCGGCGCGGCCCAGGGCGTTGGCAACGATGCCGGCCACTTCCACCTCGGAGATGCCCGGACGCAGCGCCTCGAAGGCGGCCAGCATGCCCTGGTCGGCCATGCGCGCGGCGCTGCGCTGGTATTCGATTTCCTCGGCGGTCTTGATCAGGCGGTTCTCGGCGACCAGGGGGCCGGCGTCTTCGAAGCGCGCCTCGGGCATGTAGCCCAGCAGCGCGTTATATTGCGCCGGGGAGAAGGTCGAGGCGGTCATTTCCAGGCCGATGCGCGCCTGACTCAAACCCGCCTGGGCCAGCACGTCGGCAACGATCTTCAGCGGGTCCTGCTTGGCGATGTCATAGAAGATCGCCTCGTTGATGCACGACAGCTCCCAGGTGCAGGGCTCTTCGCTGGTGCGGGTGATGAACACCGGCTCGGCCAGCTTGGGCGAGATGATCAGCGCCTGGTACCAGAGGAAGCCCAGGCTGTCGAAGCCGCTCAGGTAGTTGATGTTGTCCGGGTAGTTGACCACCAGGGCATCCAGGCCACGGTCAGCCATGCGGCGTTTGACGGCTTCGACGCGTTGACGGTAAGTGCGAGCGGGGAAAGCAGTAAGCATGGGGACTCCCTCCTCAGGGACAAGGTGCAAGCGACACAGGTGTTCTTGTTTGGGGCCGCCATCGGGCGGCCGTATGCGGGGTTGAAACAGTCAGCTGGGTGGTTGCTGTCGCGCCAGGTACAGGCGCACCAGCATCACCACCAAGGTGAGGATGATCATCAGGGTGGACACGGCGGCAATCGCCGGGTCGAGGTTGTAGCGCAGGCCGTCCCAGATGCGCTTGGGCAACGTCACCACGTTCAGGCCGCTGGTGAACAGCGTCACCACCACCTCTTCCCAGCTCATCACGAAGCCCATGAAGAAGCCGCCGGCGACGCCACCGCGCACATTGGGCAGCAGCACGTTCCACAGCGTCGGCCAGAGCCCGGCGCCGAGGGAACGCGAGGCCTTGTACAGGCTCTGGTCGAGCCGTGCGTAGGCCACCAGCAGGGCGATCACCGCGTACGGCAGCGCCATCAGCAGATGGCCGAAGCCCACGCCCAGCAGGCTGTCGAGCACACCCAGGCGTGCATCGAGGTAGTAGATCGACATGGCCGAGACCACCTGCGGGACGATCATCGGCAACAGCACGATGGCGGTCAGCAAGGTGCGGTACCGGCGCTGCAGCCAGATGCCGGTGGCGAACAGGAAGGCCAGCGCCGTGGACAGCGCGCCGACCACCAGCGCCAGGCCGAGGCTCTGCAGGATCGACACCAGCCAGGCACCATCGAACAGCGTCGCGTAGTGGCGCAGCGACCAGCCGCCGTCCGGGAAGGCCAGGTAGCGCTGGTTGCCGAACGACAGCGGGACTATCACCAGGATCGGCAGCAGCAGGAACAGCGCGGACAACGCCAGGGCGGCCCAGGACAGCCAGCGGCCGACCTGCGGGCGTGGCAGTTGCGGCTTTTTCACGCCCTTGGGGATGGCGGAGAGATAGGTTCCCTGCGGAGTCACAGCTCAGCCCTCCCGAGCAGGCGGCGGTAGCCGATGAGTTGTCCGAACAGCAGCGCGCAACCCACCACCAGCAGCATCAGCACGATGCTCAGGGCGGCGCCCAGGCCCCAGTTGGACAGCTGGAACATCTGCACGTAGATGTACTCCGCGAGCATCGCCGCCTTGCCGCCGCCCAGCAGCGCCGGGGTGACGAAGCAGCCGAGGCTGAAGACGAAGACGATGGCCGATGCGGCGACCACGCCGGGCAGCGTCAGCGGAATGAAGATGTCCTTGAGCGTCTGCCAGTGGCTGGCGCCCAGGCTGCTGGAAGCCCGCAGCAGGCTGTCGTCCACCTGCTTGAGCGAGGACAACAGCGGCAGCACCGCGTACGGCACCATGAAGTGCACCATGCCGATCAGCGCGCCCAGTTCGTTGCGTACCAGCGGCGGCGGCGCGTCGAACCAGCCCGTGGCCATCAGCCCCTGGCTGACCAGGCCGCCGTTGCGCAACAGCACCAGCCAGGCGAAGGCGCGGATCAGCATCGACAGCCAGAACGGCAGCAGCACGAACAATTCGATCAGTTGCCGGCCACGCGGCGTCGCAAAACGCCAGCGGTAGGCGATCAGGTAGGCGATGGCAACGCTGATTGCGGTGGTCAGCAGGCAGATGCGCAGGGTGCGCCAGATCACTGCCTGCAGGTTGGCGTTGTCGGCAATCGCCGCATAGTTCTGCGTGCCCCACTCGGGCAGGCTGAAGCTCCAGCCCAGCACGCCAAGGGTCGGCAGCAGGTAGCCGACCACCACGAGCAATGGCAGCGGCAGGATCAGCAGGCCGTAGACCGGCAGCACGCCCGGTGCGAAACGTCGCATCTCAGCCACCGATCAGCGCGAGGTAGCGCTCCAGGGTTTCACCGTAGTGTTCGGCGTGCCACTTGTTGTTCAGCGACACCTGCTTCTTCAGGTTGTCCGGCGCGGTGGGGTTGATCGCCTGCAGCTGGGCGCTGAGCAGGTCGTTGGCCTTGAGGTTCACCGGGCCCATGTTGTAGACCTCCATGAGCTTGGCCTGGACCTCCGGGCGCAATGCGTAGGCGATGAACTCCATGGCCGCCTTGGCGCCGGCCGGGTTGCCCTTGGGCACCATCCACACCGAAGGCGAGACGATGCCGCCGTCGAAGCCCCAGTCGATCTTGCCGCCAGTGTCGTTCTTCACCAGCTCGGCGCGGGTGTGCCACATCTGCGCCATGCTCACCTCGCCATCGCGGATCAGCTGCTGCGACTCGGCGCCGGTGGACCAGTGGGTGGCGATGTGCGGCAACAGTTCCTCGATCTTGCGCAGGGCGCGGTCCACATCCAGCGGGTAGAGCTGCTCCGGCGGCACACCGTCGGCCAGCAGCGCGCATTCGAGGTTGGCGCTCATCCATTTGTAGAGGGTGCGTTTGCCCGGGTACTTCTTCACGTCCCAGAAGTCGGCCCAGGACTTGGGCGGGTTCTTGCCGAACTGCTCATGGTCGTAGCCGATCACGTAGCTGTAGGTGTAGTTGGCGAGGCCGAAATCATGCACGTCGCCGTAGCCGATCAACGACTTGTCGACGATGCCGAAATCGATGGGCGCGAGGAACTTGTCCTTGCCCAGTCGATAGGACGAATACATCTCGCCGTCGCATACGTCCCAGCGCACCGCGCCGCTGCTGACCTGGGTCTTCAGCGCGCCCTCGGTGGGGCCGCTGCCGTCCACTTTCAGGGTAAGGCCGGACGCCTGGTCGAAGCCGCCGAAGCTCTTTTCGAAAGCCGGCACCGCATCGCCGCCCCAGTTGGCCAGCACCAGGTTGCCGCCAGCAGCGAAGGCACGGCTGCCGGAGCCGAATGGCAAGGCACTGGCGGCGGCGAGCAGCAGCAGGCTGCGGTTGAAATCGCGACGGCTGATGCCGGCGCGCTCGCTTTTCTCGGCGGCGATTTCGATGGCGTCTTCGATGAAGCCTTGGCGTTCTTTCATTGTGATTGCTCCCCGATCGTTTGTTTTCGTTATGCGTGTGTCAGGCGGACAACAGGTGGCAGTGCTGCGGCGACCAGCTGCACCAGTAGCGCTGGCCGCTGCGCAGATCGGCCAGCAGCGGGTGCGCGACCGGCAGGCGCAGGTCGAGGCGCTCGCCCTGCTCCAGGGTCAGTTCGAGGTTGACGTGGGCCCCCTGGTAAGTGGCGTTGCCGACGGTGGCGCAGAGGCCGTTGTCGCGGCCAACGTCCTGCAGCGGGCGCAGGTCGATGTGCTCCGGGCGCACTGCCAGCCAGCTCTTGCCGCCCTGGCTCGCCTGGGCCGAGTGGGCCACGCGCAGGTGCTGGCCGCGAAAATCACAGAGCATGGCTTCTGCCTCGCGGCCCACCACGCCGACCTCCAGCAGATTGGTATCGCCGAGGAAGTTGGCGACGAAGCGGCTGGCCGGACGTTCGTATACCTCGCGCGGTGTGCCGACCTGCTCCAGGCGGCCCTTGTTGAACACGGCGATGCGGTCGGACAGCGCCAGCGCTTCCTCCTGGTCGTGGGTGACGAAGACGAAGGTGGTGCCGAAGTCCTTGTGCATGCGCGCCAGCTCGCCCTGCATTTCCTGGCGCAGACGGCGGTCGAGGGCGGACAGCGGCTCGTCGAGGAGCAGGAGTTTGGGCTTGAACACCAATGCACGGGCCAGCGCGACACGTTGCTGCTGGCCACCGGAGAGCTGGGCGATACCGCGATTGCCCATACCGGCCAGCCCGACGCGCTCCAGCACGTCCGCCACCCGGCGCTCGATCTCCGCGCCCGGCACCTTGCGGATGCGTAGCGGGTAGGCCACGTTCTGCGCCACGCTCATGTGCGGGAACAGCGCGTAGCCCTGGAACACCACGCCGAAATCGCGCTGGTCCGGCGACAGCTGGGTGATGTTGCGGCCGTCCATCTCGATATGCCCTTCGCTGGGCTCGACGAAGCCGGCAAGCATCATCAGCGTGGTGCTCTTGCCCGAGCCCGAAGGGCCGAGCAGCGTGAGGAATTCGCCCTGGCGAATGCTCAGGCTGAGGTCGCTCAGGACCTGCAGGTTGCCGTAGCGCTTGCCCAGGCCGAGCAAGTCGACGAAATGCTGCATGGCGGGTCTCCAGCCGTTTGTTCTTGTGATTGGGTGTTGGCTTGGGGACATCTTCTGTGCAAATTTAACTAACGACAATTCAATAGATTTCCATCTGAATCGTTAGTCAAATTCACACAAAAAGGTCCTCCATGCGTCAGAACAGTGCGTTCCGAATGCCCTCCCTCATCGCTCTGCGCGCTTTCGAGGCACTGGTCCGGCAAGGCAGCATCAGCCGTGCGGCGCTGGAGCTGCACGTCACTCACGGGGCGGTCAGCCACCAGGTGAAGAAGCTGGAAGAAGAGCTGGGCATGGCGCTCGTGGAGCGCCAGGGCAAGGGCGTGAAACTGACCGCCGCCGGGCGCCAGCTGAGCCAGCAGATCAGCAGTGCCTTCGACCAGCTACGCGACATTCGCCGCGCCCTGCCCAGCGAGGAACCCGCCGGCGAACTGCGCATCGCCTGCGCTCCTGCATTGCTGGCGCGGGTGTCGTCGCTGCTGGAGAAATTCCTGCGCAACTATCAGGAAGTCGCCCTGCACCTGCTGCCGATGAGCAGCGACCTGGGCCAGGTGGACATGGTGATTTCCTTCGGCGAGACGCACATCGAGGGCCAGCGCTTCGCCGCGCTGGGCGACATCCGCTATTTCCCGGTGTGCAGCCCGCGTCTGCTCAACACCCAGGAGCATCTGCGCAAACCGCGCGACCTGGCGCGCCAGGTGCTATTGCACGAGGACGATGGTTTCGACTGGAGCCGCTACTTCCTGGCCGCCGGGGTGCCCGGCTTGCAGGCACGGCAGAACGTCTTCCTGCCCGACGCCTACCTGACCATCCGCGCCGCACTGGCCGGCGGCGGCGTGACCATCAGCGACCATATCCTGGCTGGCGAGGAACTGGCCGAAGGCCGCCTGGTGCGTCTGTTCGACATCGACTTCCCGGCGCCTCATCCGTACTTCCTGATCATCCCGCCCCACGGCAACCAGGCGTTGGCGCGGGAGTTCGCCGACTGGCTGCTGCATGAGCTGGAGGCGATTCCGGCGTTTGATTGATGAGGGTTTGCCTTTCGCCGGAGCGTGAGGAGTAACCCATCCTACGTTGGAGGCTATCCGGCAAGGTCCGCGTTGGGCGTTCGCGAGCAAGCTCGCTCCTACGAAGAGCACCATGACGCACCCTGTAGGAGCGAGCTTGCTCGCGAACAATGCCCCGCTGCGGGGTGACTACGTCCTCAGAGCTTCCTGCCACCGAGCAGGAAATGCGACAGCGCCGGAATCAGGATCAACGCCCCGAGCATGTTCCAGAGGAACATGAAGGTCAGCAGGATGCCCATGTCCGCCTGGAACTTGATCGGCGACCAGGCCCAGGTAATGACGCCTGCCGCCAGGGTCACGCCGACCAGCGCCACAACCTTGCCGGTGAAGGCGACCGCCTGCTGGTAGGCCACCGACAACGGCAGCCCGGCCCGCTGCAATTGCAGTTGCACGCTGAGCAGGTAGAGCGCGTAGTCCACGCCAATCCCCACGCCCAACGCGATCACCGGCAGCGTGGCGACCTTCACGCCGATGCCCATCATCACCATCAGCGCCTCGCAGAGGATCGAGGTGAGCACCAGCGGCAGCAACGCCACCAGGGTTGCGCGCCAGCTGCGGAAGGTGATCAGGCAGAAGATGCCCACCGCCGCATAGACGTACAACAACATGCGGTGGTTGGCCTCGCGCACCACGCGGTTGGTGGCGGCCTCGATCCCGGCGCTGCCGGCGGCGAGCAGGAACTGGCGGTCCGGCGTGCTGTTGGCGCGGGCAAAGTTTTCGGCGATGCCGGCCACTTCGTCGAGGGTCTGCGCCTTGTGGTCCTTGAGGAAGGCGATCACCGGCATCAGCGAGCATTCGGTGTTGAACAGCTCCGGAGTGTTCACCGAAGCCTGTTGGGCGGCGTAGTTGAGTACGTCCTGGTTGCGCTGCAGGCTGGCGAACTTGGGATTGCCCTCGTAGGTGCCGGCGGTGATCTGGCGTACCGCGTTCACCAACGAGGTCGTCGCCTGCACGCCCTCGTGCTGTTGCAGCGCCCAGCCCAGGCGGTCGGCAAGGATCAGCGTGCGGTAGTTCAGGCAGCCTTCCGGCGCAGTCTTCACCATCACCGCGAAGAGGTCGCTGGAGAGCGCGTAATGGCTGGTGATATAGGCGTTGTCGCGGTTGTAGCGCGAGTCGGCGCGCAGCTCCGGTGCGCCGGCGTCGAGGTCGCCGATCTGCAGGTGCTGGCTGACCAGCAGGCCGCCGGCGCCCAGCAGCGCCGCCACGACCACGGCGATAGTCGCCCAGCGCCGCTCGGTGAAGTGATCGAGCAACGCCCACAATTTGCCGAGGCCCTGCTGGCGATCCACCTGGCGCTCCTCGCGCAGGGCACGCTCTGCCGCGCGCTGGCTGACTCCAACGTAGGACAGCGCCACCGGCATCATCAGCAGCGAAGTGAAGATCAGCACGGCGACGCCGATGCTGGCGGCAATCGCCAGGTCCTGAATCACCGGGATATCGATCAGCATCAGCACGGCGAAGCCCACGGCATCCGACAGCAGCGCGGTGACACCGGCCAGGAACAGGCGGCGGAAGGTATTGCGTGCCGCCACCTGCTTGTGGGTGCCACGACCGATGTCCTGCATGATGCCGTTCATCTTCTGGGTGGCGTGGGACACGCCGATGGCGAAGATCAGGAACGGCACCAGGATCGAATACGGGTCCAGCGCGTAGCCCAGCCAGGCCACCAGGCCGAGCTGCCAGACCACCGCCAGCAGCGAGCAGCCGATCACCAGCAGGCTGCTGCGCAGGCAGCGGGTGTAGAAGAAGATGATGACGAAGGCGGTGACCACCGCCAGGCCGAAGAACAGCATTACCCGCACCAGGCCGTCGATCAGGTCACCCACCAGCTTGGCGAATCCGATCACATGCAGGCGCACCGGGCCCTTGCCCTCCTCGCCGGCGGCGAACGCACGGGCGTCGCCCAGGTATTCGTACTTCAGCCGCAGGTCGTCGAGGGCGCGCGAGAATTCGCGGTAGTCGATGCCCTTGCCGGTGGCCGAGTCGCGGTCGAGCAACGGCACCACCAGCATGCTGGAGCGAAAGTCGTTGCCCACCAGGCTGCCGACAATGCCGGCGCGGGCGATGTTCTGGCGCAATTGCCCGATGGCCTCGGGCTTGCCGTCGTAGCCGTCGGGCATCACCGGGCCGCCCTGGAAACCTTCCTCGGTGACTTCGGTCCAGCGCACCGCCGGCGACCACAGCGACTTCATCCAGGCGCGGTCGACGCCGTGGCTGAGGAACAGCTGGTCACTGATCTGCCGCAGGCTGGAGAGGTAGGCCGGGTCGAAGATGTCGCCATTGGGGTTCTCCACCACCACCCGCACCGAGTTGCCCAGGCCGCGCAATGCGGCGCGGTTGTCCAGGTAATTGCGGATGTAGGGATCGCCGTGGGGGATCATCTTCTCAAAGGCCGGGCGCATTTCCAGGCGGGTCACAGCCATGTAGCCCAGCACCAGGGTGACCAGCGCGATCAGGGCGATGAACAGCGCGCGGTGGTTGAACACCAGGCGCTCCAGCAGGTTGCCGCTGTGGGTGTCAAAGTCCCGCAGTTCGCGGACTACAGGCATCTCGCCTTGCTTCAGGTCGACCATGAGGCTGTCTCTCTATCTCTTGTTCTTATGGTTCTTGAACGGGTGGAACACCGGTGCGCTCAGCGCACCGGCATCGCGTTCTCGCGGATGCCACGGGCACCGACCAGCAGCAGCCGAGCGGGACCGGCCACGGCGCCGCTGACAGGCAGGCGCTCGGCCAGATCGAGCGCTTTGAAGCTGGCGCCGCTGTCATCGCTGACCAGGCCCTGGCCGGCCTGACTGAACAGGTACAGCCGGCCGTTGGCGTCGAAGCTGGCGGCGGTCAGGCTGACCGGCAGGCCGGTATCCACTGCGCTCCAGTTTTCGCCGCCATCAAGGCTGCGGATTGCGTGACCGCGCAGGCCGTAGGCGAACACCAGGCCGGGCCGCGCGACAACGCCGAAGAAGCTGCCAGCGTAGGGCGACTGCAGGGCGACGAAGCGCTCCTGTTGGCCCTCCTGTTGATGGGAAAGGCGCAACAGCAGCCCCTGCTCGCCGACGACATACAGGTCATCACCGCTGGCGGCCATGGCGGTCAGGTGCAACGCCTGGGGGTTGTCGATGCGGTGGTTCCAGGGCTCCCAACTCTTCCCCCCGTCGCGGGTATGCAGGATCAGGTTGAAAGCGCCGACCACGAAGCCTTCGTTGGCGTCGCGGAACCACAGGTCGAGGAACGGCTTGTCGGCGCCCTCCTCCTTCAGCCGCTGGGCCTGATCGAGCCACGTGGCGTTGTCCGGCTGCGGATGGGCGTTGTAGTAATCGATCATCAGCTGGCCGATCTGCCGGCCATCGAGTTGACGTTGCCAGTGCACCCCGCCATCGGCGCTGTGCAGGACCACGCCATCGTGCCCGACCGCCCAGCCGTCCCGCGGCGTGGGGAAGCGTACGGCAGTGAGGTCCGAGCTGACCGGCACCTCGGCCTGCAGCCAGCTGGTGCCGCCGTCATCGGAATAGAGGATGTGGCCGCGCTGGCCCACGCTCACCAGGCGCTTGTCGACGCGGGTGACGGCCAGCAGCGGCACGCGGCTGGGGGTTTTGCTGTGCGCCGCCGGCAGGTCAAGCACGTCGACGAAGCTGTCGGCGTTCTCACCAGCCTGGGTAGCGCCAGCCAGCAGCAAGGCGCCCAGGAGCATCAGGCGCTTGAAGGGGATCTGCATGGTGCTTTCCTCGGGTAGAACAGCGGCGGCTCCAGCGGGAGCCGCCGCCCACGGTCAGCGAATGCCGCTGCCGGCCAGCGCCTCGGGGGACCACTGGGTCTTGGCCAGCGGGTCGATGTAGCTGATGCCGCCGTACGGACCGACGACGCCATTGATGTTGTACGAGCCGGCAGTCAGGTCGTAGATCATGAACGGCGTGGCGTCCGGGATACGCTTGTCGTAGCTCTGGCTGAGGAAGGCGAAGGAGCCGCGATAGAGCTGGCCACGGGCGTCGTACTGGTCGGAGGCCAGGGCCACCCAGCTGTCTTCGTCGAGGTAGAAGCGACGCTTGGCGTAGATGTGCCGCGCGCCGGATTTCAGGGTGCCTTCGACGACCCACACGCGGTGTTTCTCCCAGCGCACGTAGTCCGGCGACAGGTGATTGGGCGTGACCACCGGCTTGATGTCGCTGGCATAGGTCAGGCGGTAGGTGTTGTAGGGCACGATCATTTCCTGCTTGCCCACCAGCTTCCAGTCGTAGCGGTCCAGCGCACCGTTGAAGACGAACACGTCGTCGTAGGTGCCGGCGCCGGCCATGCCGGGGTTCGGGGTGTCGTAGGCGAGGTTCGGCGCCAGCTTCACACGGCGCTGGCCAGGCAGGTACTGCCAGGCGCGGCGCGGCTGCTGCAGCGGGTTGGCGGCGTCCTTGAGCATCATCGCCTCGCCGGCGCGGCGCGCCGGGCCGCTGTAGTACAGCTTCATCTGGTAGTAGACCTCGGAGCCTTTTACCGGCTGGGTGAGGTCTTCGTACACCGGGTAGTTGATGAAGGCCTGGCCGGTGGTGGCAAGGTTGGCGCTGCCGGAAGCGTCGACGTTCCAGGAGTCGTACTTGGCCTTGATGTTCACGCCCTGGTAGCGCAGCAGGAAGTTCCACATCGCCTCGGCGCCGGTCTTCGGAATCGGGAACGGCACACCCGGCAACGCGTTGTCGATGGCGGTGCCGCCCTCCAGGGACTGGGCAGTGACGGCGTTCTTCCTGCTGTTCTCCAGCACGGTATCCGGCAGCGCGGCGCTGCGGTGCGTCGGGTAGACGTCCACACGGAAGGTCGGATAACGCTTGGCCAGCTCGACGGTGGTGGCGGACAGTTCGTTCTTGTACTGGTCGACGTTCTTGCCGTCGATCACCAGCACCGGTTTGTCGCTGGCGAACGGGTCCGGACGCATGCTGTCGCCCGCCTTGAAGCTGGCCGGGGCGGTGGTCAGGCCGCCGGCATAGGCGGGAATCGAGCCGTCGCTGCTGGCGGCTTTCTCGGCGCCGATCAGGGTCAGGGTGCTGCCCAGCTGGGCGGCGTCCTGCGGGGAAACAGCGGCCTGGGCCAGACCGCAGAGGGTCAGGCCGAGGGCGGTGGCGATCAGGGTGGGCTTGAAGTTCATGCTGTGTTTCTCCTGCTTCAATATCGAAGCCTGGGGTGAAATCAGAAAGTGGCCTTCAGGGAGGCGGTGACCATGCCGCGGTCCTTCAGCAGGGGCGCGAGGCCGCCTTGCGAGGTGATCTGGCCGGGAATGCACTGGTACTGGCCGTTGGCGCCGGGGGTGTTGTTGTCGCGGCCGCTCTCGCAGGTATCGAAGGGGCCGAAGGCATCGACGTATTTCAGGTCCAGGCGGTACTTCTGGTGGAAGTCCGCGGCCACGCCGACCGAGTAGCTGCCGGCGTCTTCGTTGCCGCCCAGTTGCACCGCCGAGTTGCCGTGCAGGCCGACGTTGTAGGACATGGGCATGGACAGGTCGACACCGGGGAAGGCCTGGTACCAGGTCGGGGTGAAGTTGGCGGACATGGCGTAGGCGTTGGTGGTGACCTTGTCGACACCGCGGTAGCTGGAGTCACCCTTGAAGGTCTGCTCGCCTTCGGTGACATCGACCAGGTGCGTCAGGGTGCCTTCCACGGCCAGGGACGAGGCATCCCACAGCGGGGTGGCGCCGAAGGTCACCAGGCCGTTGAGCACGACATGGAAGGTCTTGCCGCGAGCCAGGCCCGTGTCGCCGTCACTGGGCAGCTCGCCGATCAGGTTGGCGCCGTTGATGCGGCCTGCCTGTGCCGCCGCGTAGAGCGCCGAGTTGACGGTGGTGAAGTTGCTCGCCAGCGGCATGTTCTCGCGGTAGTTGAGGTCCATGCCGACGCTGACGCCGCCAATCTCCTTCGACAAGCTGATGCCGTAGATATCGATGTCGTCGGCGTAGGCGGTGATGTAGTTCATCCCCGGCAGGCCGGCGAGACCGGGCTTGTGCAGGTTCGGCGCGTCCACCAGCACGGCCGGCAGGGTGTCGGAGGTGTTGCGGTAGTAGAAGCCCAGGGTGCCGTCGAGCCATTCCGGGCTCCACTTGGCCATCAGGCCGAAGTCGCCGGTGTTGTCAGGCTTGCGGTCATGGCCGCGCGGCGCGCCGTAGAAGGCGTTCTGCGCGGGCAGCGGCAGCCAGAAGACGTTGCCGCCGTCGTTGAGCATGTCGTAGGGGCCCATGTAGGTGCCGCCTTCGGGGAAGCGCGAGTTCTCGAACTCGAGGAAGTACTGCGCGGCCAGGGTCAGCTCGGGGTTCACCGTCAACGAGGCGGACAGCTGGTTGCGCGGCATGAACAGCTCTTTGGCCTCGGTACCGGGCACGTTGTACAGCTTGCCCAGGTCCAGGGCCGATTGGCCGTAGTTGATGCCGTTGGCGGCGCTGAACAGGGTTTCGCCCCAGTAGATGGTGTGGCGGCCGAGCTTGCCGCTGAGCTGCATGTCGTCGCCTACCTGGTGGCTGGCGAAGACGAAGGCATCGAGCAGCTCGCCGGAGGGACCGTTGTAATAGCGGTCGGCGAAGTTGCTCAGGCCGTGGGTGGACGGCTGTGCACCGCGCGGGGAAACCACCGTGCCGTTGCGGGTAACCAGGTGCCCGGCGTTGCCTTTCTGGCCGGGGAACGGGTTGTCCGCGCCGACATCATCGTAGGCATGGTCGTACCAGCCAGCGGCGGAAAGGCGGAAGCCCATGCTGTCGCGGTAGACGAAGTCCAGCTCGCTGAGCAGGTCGAAGCGCTGGGTCACCGGAGTGCCGGAGGAGAAGTTGCGGTCGCCGTCGTTGGTGTTGGCGGTGCCGGCGATCTTGCTGTTGGGCGATTCGACCCGCTGCCCGTAGCTGAGCTTGACGGTGTTGTCGAAGCGGATCGACAGGTCCGGATTGCCGGTGTCCAGCTCGAAGGCCTGCAGGGGCTGGCCGGCCATGGCGGCGAGGACTGCGGTCGCCAGCAGGCAGCGCTGCAGGGGACGATGCTGATTGCTCTGGTGATGCATGCGTGTGCTCCGTTTCTTGTTGTGGTCGGGACGCTTTCCGGGCCCGTCCCGCAGCCCCCTCTTCCGCTCTGGAAGAGCGTGCGCCGGGGCGCACGAGGGCCTGCCCCGGCGCGAACGCCGGAACCGGGGTGGTTGTTGAATCAGGTGTGGTGGATCAGTTATCCAGCATCTGGATCAGGGCTTCGGCCTCTGGCCAGTCGCCAAAGCCCGATGCAGGGTTGAGGTGGCCGACACGGCCCAGCTCCACCAGGCTGGCGCGCCAGTGGCGGGCCATGCGCTGTACGGCCTCGGGGCTTGCCAGCGGGTCGTTGTCGCTGCTCGCCAGCAGTGTCGGGAACGGCAGCGGCTCGAGTGGCAGCGGCGCCCAGCCCATCTCGGCGAGGACCGTCGGCTTGGGGTAATGGGCCGGCCAGTCACCGTCCAGGTCCGGCGGGGTGGCGAGCAGTGCGCCCTTGATCGGCCGGCTGTAGCGCGCCGCCCAGTGAGCGACCATCAGCACACCGGCGCTGTGGGCAACCAGGATCACCTCGCCTTCGATGCTCTCCAGCTCGCGCTGAATGGCTTCGATGCGGGCGTTCAGGTCCAGCTTGTTCTCGGTCAGTGGCGGTACGCTGCGCACATTGGGCAGGCGCTGCTCGAGCAGGGTCTGCCAGTGCTCGGCGACGTGGTCGCGCAGGCCGGGGACCATGAGGACGGTGGTGGTAGATTTATTGTTGCTCACCGGTTCACCTTTGGGTGATTTCGAACTTGTTGGACAGACAGTAGAGGTGCACCGGTGGCGGTGCTTTGCATTGAGCGTCAGGCACTTCGCATTTGATGACAGGCCCCGGCCAGCCTGATATCCCGCCGTTGCGCCGCAGCCCCTGGGTGACGGGACGTACGGTGCATTCCAGAGCGCCGCAAGCACTGGCCGAAGCGTGAAACTTCGTACACGCTTGGTTACAGCTGTCGCTAGAATCTGAAGTCATCGACCCAGCCAGCGTGCACTCTGGTCGTCAGGCGTCCATGAACCCTGCCGGCACGGAGCAACCACAAGAACAAGAAGGCGATTCACGCATGACCCCAATGGTTCGCATTGCGGCCCTCACCAACTATCTGGAAGTGGCCCGACACCTGGGCCTCAATCCGCAGCAGCAACTGAGCTCGGTGGGCCTTTCCCAATCCATGCTCGAGCACCCGGAGCAGCGCATTCCCGTTGCCACGGCGGTGACCCTGCTGGAGGAGTCGGCGCGCATCAGCGGCTGCGAAACCTTCGGCCTGCGCATGGCCGAATCGCGCCAGCTCGCCGACTTCGGCGTGATCAGCCTGCTGCTGTCACACCAGGCGACGCTGCGCGAGGCGATGGACACCATCATCCGCTACCGCCACCTGCTCAACGAATCCCTGGCGCTGTACGTGGATCAGGAAGGCAAGATGGCGATCCTGCGTGAGGAGCTCCTCACCGTGCCGCCCATGCCCATGCGCCAGGGCCTGGAGCTGGCCCTGGGCACCCTCTACCGCCTCTGCGCCGCCCTCCTCGGCCCGCACTGGCGGCCGGTCAGCGTCAACTTCAGCCACGACGCCCCGGCAGACATGCAGGTGCACCGCCGACTGTTCGGCTGCAAGATCGAATTCGGCAGCGAGTTCAATGGCATCGTCATCCCCGCCGCCGACCTTGACGCCGCCAACCCCATGGCCGACCCGGCCATGGCGCGGCATGCGCGCAGCTTCGTCGACTCCCTGCCCGGCGCCACCGACGGCAGCACGCTGAACGAGGTGCGCAAGTCGATCTACCTGCTGCTGCCCATGGGCCGCGCGACCATCGAACAGATCGCCCAGTCGCTGGGGCTGAACGTGCGCACGCTGCAGCGGCGGCTGGAAGACAACGGGGTTACCTTCTCCGATCTGATCAACGAAGTCCGCCGCGAACTGGTGCTGCGCTACATGGAGAACCCGCGCTATTCGCTGGGGCGCATCGCCGATCTGCTGGGGTATTCGATGCCCAGTTCCTTTACCCGCTGGTTCGCCGTGCAGTACGGGATGTCGCCGGCGGCGTGGCGCAAGGAGCATCTGGGCCGGGAGGGGGAGTGATCGCCTCCGGGGCTCGTGCTGTGCGGTTCGCGAGCAAGCTCGCTCCTACAAAGAGCGCACCATCTCCACCCTGTAGGAGCGAGCTTGCTCGCGAACGCACTTGAAGCGGGCGTGACCCGCTTGAGGTCAAGCTAAGGCTGGGCAGGCACACAAACAAAATCGCGGACGGAGTCCGCTCCTACGATAGCCAAACCGCGCGTAGGAGCGGACTTCGTCCGCGATCCACATTCGCCACGGGCCAGTACGTAGGGCGGATAACGCTGGCGCGTTATGCGCCCTACGGCTCAAGACCTGCTCAGCGGGTTCAACCCGCGACCTTCAACATCCCCAGCACCAATAGGGCCAGAAACGCCGTCTCCCCCAGCATCAGCAGGATCGGCTTAATCCCCACCGTCGCCAGCGCCTTGAGCTGGGTCTTCATCCCCAGCGCCGCGATGGCGATCACCAGGCACCACTGCGAGAGTTTCCCTCCCGCCTCGACCACCAACGTGGGCAGGTAGCCGGTGCTGTTCACCGCCGCCAGCAGCACAAAACCCACGGCAAACCACGGCAGCAGCGGTGGACGCTTGTCGCCAGGTTCAACGCCACGGGCGCGGGTGATCATCGCCGCGCAGAGGATCACCGGCAGCAGCATGGCCACGCGCATCAGCTTGACTACCGTGGCGCTGTCGCCGACTTCCTTCGAGATGCTGTAGCCCGCGCCGACCACCTGGGCCACGTCGTGGATGGTGCCGCCGAGGAAGATCCCCGCCTGCAGCGGCGGCAGGCCCAGCGAGCGGACGATCATCGGGTAGAGAATCATCGCCAGGGTCGACAGCGCCGACACGCCGAGAACGGTGAACAGCGTGGCCTTTTCCTTCTGCGTGTGTGCCGGCAGCGCCGCCGCCAGGGCGAGGGCCGCCGAGGCGCCGCAGATGGCGGTGGCGCCGCCGGTGAGCAGGCCGAAGAGGAAGTTGAAGCCCATGGCACGGGCCGCTGCGATCGACACCAGGATGGTCACCGTCACCAGCACTACCACCATGATCACCGGCTGCCAGCCCAGCTCGGCAATCTGCCCGAAGGTGATGCGAATACCCAGCAGCGCCACGCCCAGGCGCAGGATCTCGCGGGCGGTGAACTCGATGCCGGCCTTGCACACGCTGTCGGCGGAGAGGAAGTTCATCGCCAGGCCGAGCAGTAGCGCGAAGAGCATCACCGGCGCGCCGTAATGCTCGGAAAGAAAGGTTGCCGCCGCCGCTACCATGGCGCTGACCAGCAGGCCCGGCAGCAAGGTGCGGCTGCGGGTGCCCAGAGCGGAAAGGGTCATCGTGGTCATGCCGGCACCTCCTGCCGGGCCATCACCGCGTAACACTCGTCGGCGTGCCATTCGATGGCATATCGCTGCAGGCCGAAGCCCTTGATGCCCGCCGGGCAGCCGCTGGCGAGGTCGAAGCGCAGGCCGTGGGCCGGGCACTGCAGCCAGCGGCCATCCAGCCGCCCGCTGAACAGCGAGGCTCCGGCATGCGGGCAGCGGTCGTCGATGGCATGCAGTTCGCCGTCGACGTCAAAGAGCAGGATGATGCCCTTCTCATGGTGCAGCAGACTGCGACCGCCGCGCGCCGGCAGGCGGTCAGCGGGGATACGGATCAAGCCGTTCATGCCGGGATCGCCTCCGGGAGCTGTCGTTCCAGCGCTCGGTAAAGCGCCGCCAGCAGCTGCTCCGGGCTCTGCCCGCCCAAGGCGAAGGCACGGCCTTCGAGGAGGAACATCGGTACGCTGGAGTCTGCCAGGGCCACGCGGCGGCCGATGAACTGGCGCGCGCCATCGGCCAGGACCTCGTCGAAATCGGCCACATTGAAATCGCAGGCGCGCAGCAGGCGGCGCAGGGTGTCGCGGTTGCCGATGTCCTGGCCGAGCTGGAAGTGCGCGCGGAAGATCATCTCCAGCAACTGCTCCTTCTGGCTGTCGCTGCCCACGTGTACCGCGCGCTGGAACACGCGGTGCGCATAGGTGGTATTGGGCATGGTGAGAATGCGTTCGAGATCGAGGTCGACTTTCGCCACCTCCGCCGCCCGCCGCACTTCACCCATGCGCGCCTTCACCGCGCGCTTGCCGCCCAGGCGGCGCTGGTAGAACTCGGCGAAGGGCTCACCCTCCATGGCAATCTGCGGCAGCAGTTGCAGGCCCAGCCAGTTCACCCGCACGTTCAGTTCCGGACGCTGGCGCGCCAGCAGGCGCAGGGCAACGTCGAGGTTGCGCTTGCCAATCAGGCACCAGGGGCAGATGAAGTCGAACGTCATGTCCACGCTCAGATTAAGAGACGGAGCCGGCATCACACGCCCTCCTCTTCGCCGCGCAGGCGGCGGATATCGCTGTGGTAGTGGCGCCGGGCGTAGAAGAAGACCAGCGCGGCAAGAATGCTCACCAACGGGATGAGCTGGAATGCGCGATCCAGGCCGATATGGTCAGCCAGCACGCCGGTGAGCAGCGGGCCGGGGGCCAGACCCAGCAGATTGTTGGCCAGTGTCAGAGTGGCGAAGGCCGTGCCGTGCACCGCCGGCGCGGTGAGGTTGGCAACCATCGCGCCGGAAGGCCCGGACGTACCGGCAGCGACCAGCATTCCCAGGCAGATCAGGCTCAGTTGCGCAGTACCCGGCGGCAGGTGGAAGGCCACCGACAGCAGCAGGCAGCTGACCAGGCAGAAGCCGATGGCGAGGATGATCTTGCGTGGCGGGTTGGCGCGACCCAGGCGGTCGCAGAGGATGCCGCAGAGCACCATGCCGCTGCCGCCGACCAGCACGATCACCGCCGAGATCAGCCCGGCCTTGCCGGTGTCCAGGTGGTAGTAGCGGTTCAGGTAACTGGGAATCCACACCATCACTGCGGCGGCGACGAACAGCTGCAGGCCGCTGCCCAGATAGGCGGCGATCACCGAGCGGCTGCCGAACAGGCTACGCAACGAGCGCCCGCCGGCCTGGCGCGGCGCTTCGGCAGCGGCCACCGGGGCGATGCGCTTCTCGCTGACGATCAGCGGATAGAGCAGCGCCAGCAGCAGGCCGAACAGTGCCATGCCGGCAAAGGCCCAGCGCCAGCCCAGGTGCGCGGCAAGCACGCCGCCCAGGCCCATGCCGAGCACCGAGCCGAACATGCCGCCGGCCATGAAGGCGCCGGTCAGGGTGGCGCGCAGGTGCGCCGGGAATACCGAGATCACCACGGCGATGCCGACGCTGCCGTAGGCGGCCTCACCGACTCCGACGAAGAAGCGCGCGGCGAACATCTGCGGGAAGGTCTGCGCGACGGCGCAGCCCAAAGTGGCGAGGCTCCACAGCATGGCCATCAGCGCCAGGCTGCGCACGCGGCCCCAGCGGTCGGCGAGCAGCGACAGCGGGAAGGTCAGCAGGCCGACCATCACCGCGACGATGCCACTGAGCAAGCCCAGCTGTGCGTCACTCAGGGCCCACTCGACCTTGAGCAGTGGGAAAACGGCATTGAGCACCTGGCGCGACATGTAGTCGGAAATCAGCAGGCCGAAGGTCAGGGCGAACACCACCCAGGCATAGCGGCGCGGCACGCTGGGCGCAGTGGCAGGGATGTCGCCCAGGGCGACGGAGTGGATGGCCATGGTGCTAGCTCTCCGGGTGAGTGGGTGGATTCTTGTTGTGGATGGTACGAGCAAGGGGATGAGCCCTTGGCCTAGCGGCAAGTGGAGATGTCCCCACCTGCCCCTTTGCAACCTGCGAGCCCCGTGCGACTGGGTGGCCCTCTCCCCCGCCCTCTCCCTGAAGGGAGAGGGAGCGGTCCGTGCCGGCTGACGCCACGGTCTCATCCTGCACCGAACGGTCCCCTCTCCCTTCAGGGAGAGGGTTAGGGAGAGGGAGAGCGCCATGCAGAACCATAACGATCATGGTTCGAGGCCCGTCACGCACGAAGCGGGACGGACTTCTGGCCCGGCTGGCGGTTGGGCGCCATGCCGTTCATGCGAAGGGTTTCTTCCACGCTGTCGTACTGCACGCCGATCTTGTAGATGGCGCGCGCTTCCTTGCCGCTGGCGACCTCGCGGCCCAGCTCATGGGCGACGCGGACGCACTGCTGGATCTGTTCCACCGACGTCATGCGCTGGCCGTGCTGGCCGATGATGGTGTCCTCGATGCCGCAACGCGGGTGCAGCCCCATGGCCATCGCCATCATGTTGAACGGCAGGACGTTCTTGAGCAGCGACTCGGCTGTGACGGTGGCGCCGTCCGGTGCGCGGTGCACGAAGTTCATGAAGTTGAACGGGTTGGGGCCGTCGAAGCCGCCGCCAATGCCGATCCAGGTCAGGTTCAGCGGGCCCTTGTAGACTCCCTTGCGCACCAGACGCTCGAGGGTTTCCAGGGCATGCATGCCGGTGAGCTGGAAGTGCGGCTGGATGCCGGAGGCCTGCAGGCGCTTGAGGTGTTCCTCGACCCAGGCCGGGCCGGCCGGCACGGTCATCTCGCTGTAGGCCGCCTGGTACAGCGGGTTTTCCAGGGAGGTGCCCTTGAGGTACTCCGGATAGAGCAGCTCCATGATGTTCATCTGGGTGGTGTTGATCGCCACCGTTACCTGGTCGGGCTTGGGAGTCAGCTCGGCGAGCATATGGCGAGTGTCGTCGGACAGCCATTTGGCCGCTTCGCCGTCGCTTTCCGGGGCGAAGGAAATCGAGCCACCGACCTGGATGATCATGTCCGGCACGGCTTCGCGCACGCCGGCGATCAGCTCGTTGAACTTCGACAGTCGCTTGGAGCCTTTGCCGTCGAGTTCACGTACGTGCAGATGCAGCACGGTGGCGCCCGCTTCGTAGCAGTCCACGGCCTTCTGCACCTGCTCGTCCATGGTCACCGGGATGTCTTCGGGGAAGTCCTCGGGCATCCATTCAGGGCCGTAGGGAGCGGTGGTGATGACCACTTTTTCCTGGTTCTCGGGGTGCAGCGAATCGTCGAAGAATTGCATGTCGGTCTCCGTAATTGTTCTTGTGAAGAGGGCTCAGAACGGCTTGTCGCCGATGATCCCGGCGCGCTCCATGCGGCGCACGCAGGGCGGGTAGTCCATCACCGCGTAGTGCTGGGTGGAGCGGTTGTCCCAGATCGCCACGTCGTTCTTCTTCCAGCGCCAGCGCACCTGGAATTCGGGGATGTAGACCTGGCTGACCAGGTAGCGCAGGAGGTCCGAGGCGCCGGGATTGGCGTCTTGGCCGAAGCGCACGTTCTGCGCGGTGTGGTAGTTGGTGAAGTGGGTGGTGAAGGCGTTGACGAACAGCACCTTCTCCCTGGTTTCCGGGTGGGTGCGCACCACCGGGTGCTCGGCGTCGGGATACATGGCCTTGAGCGCCAGGCGCTTCTCGATGGGCATCGCCGCGCCGAAACTGGCTTCGATGCTGTGGCGCGCACGCAGCTTCTCGATACGTTCCTTGATCTCGGCCGGAAGCATGTCGTAGGCCAGCGCCATGTTCGCCCACATGGTGTCGCCGCCCACCGGCGGGCACTCCACGCAGCGCAGGACGCAGCCCAGGGGCGGCGCCTCGCGCCAGGTGGCGTCTGTGTGCCAGGCGTTCTCGTAGCGATCGTTGGGCAGGTCTGGGGTCTTGTAGATGCGCACCAGGCCCGGATGCTCCGGGTCGCTGCCGGCCACCGGGTGGTCTTCCAGTTCACCGAAGCGGCGGGCGAAGGCCACGTGCTCGGCGCGGCTGATATCCTGGTCGCGCAGGAACAGTACCTTGTGCTTGAGCAGCAGCTCGCGCAGCTCGGCGAACAGGCCCTCGTCGCGGGAAGCGTCGCCCAGGTTCACCCCTGAGATTTCGGCGCCAATGCTGCAGGTCAGACGTTCTACGTGCATGGCGGCGCCCTCAGATGACGAAGATCGACGAGCCGGTGGTCTTGCGCGACTCAAGGTCGCGATGGGCTTGGACGGCATCCTCCAGCGCATAGTGCTGGTTGATCTCGATGCGGATATCGCCCTTGCCCACGTGGGTGAACAGTTCGTCCAGCAGCGCCGCCTTCTCCGCCGGGTCGGCGATGTAGTCGGCCAGGGCCGGGCGAGTCAGGAAGATCGAACCCTTCATCGCCAGCAGCACCGGATCGAACGGCGGGATCGGGCCTGACGCGGTGCCGACGCAGACCATCAGGCCACGGCGCTTGAGCGACTCCAGGGACGTCATGAAGGTGTCCTTGCCGACGCTGTCGAAGACCACGTCCACGCCACGGCCATCGGTGAGTTCGCGAACGCGCTCGGCGACACTCTCATGGCTGTAGTTGATGACGTGCTCGCAGCCGTGGGCGAAGGCCACTTCAGCCTTGGCGTCGCTGGAAACGGTGCCGATCACCCGCAGGCCAAGCAGCTTCGCCCATTGCGAAACGATCAGGCCGACACCACCGGCGGCGGCATGCAGCAGGATGCTCTGGCCCGGCTTGAAGTCGTGGATGCGACGCAGCAGATAGGCCGAGGTCAGGCCGCGCATGGTCATGGCGGCGGCGGTCTCGAAGGCGATGTTCTCCGGCAGGCGGATCAGCGGCGCCGCCGGTACCAGGCGCTCGGTGCTGTATGCGCCGAGGGTGTTGATGAAGCCGGTGTAGGTCACGCGGTCACCGGGCACGACGTTGGTTACGCCGTCGCCCACCGCGACTACCACGCCGGCGGCTTCCACGCCCATGCCGCTGGGCAGCGGTACGGCGTAGGTGCCATTGCGGAAGTAGGTGTCGGCGTAGTTCAGGCCCACCGCCACATGGCGGATGCGCACTTGCCCCGGGCCGGGCTCGCCGACCTCCACGTCCTCGTAACGCAGGACTTCGGGTCCCCCTGTTTCATAGAAACGAACGGCTTTGGCCATGGCCGGAATCTCCAGTTGTCTTGTTGTCGTGGGCGCTTTCGTTTGGAGCAGGCAAGCGCCCTTTGAGCGGACAATAGGCAGGGGGCCGACGGACAGCTTCACATGGTGCGACAGGGGCTTTTCATTTCATGACAGGCGCACGGCGGATGGCGCATGGAGGCAGGCCTGTAGGAGCGAGCTTGCTCGCGAACCGCATGACACCTGCGCAAGGGCGAGGTCTGTTCGCGAGCAAGCTCGCTCCTACAATCGGGAGGGCAACTCCGGTGGGAATGGCTGCGGCCAGGCGGCCGCAGCGCGGGGGGTTGGATCAGTGGAACGGGAAGATGTAGTTCATCCAGGCCGCCATGCGCAGGAGGATCTTGCGCATGATCGCCACATGGTGGAAATGCTCGCTGTAGATCGCCGCCTGGCCGTATGCACCGCCCGGCATCAGGGGCGCATACTGGGCATAGTCCGGGTCGGTGATCTCGATGAGCACCGGCACACGCCCGGGCGGCGGTGAGCCGGTATAGCTGATCAGGGTACCCGACGGCTGTACCTGGCCCTCGCCGATCACACCGATGGCCTGTTTCACCTTGCCGGAGAAGACCTTGCCGGGAATCCCGTCAAAGGCCACTTCGGCTTCGTCACCGGCGGTCAGGCGCAACTGGCTGTTCTGCCGCATCCAGGCCGCGAAGTATTGTCCTTCGTCCGGCACAAAGACCATGGACGGGCGCAACGGCAGGCGCGTCGCCATCATCCCCGGACGCAGCGACACGTGGGTAACGAAGCCACGAGACGGCGCACGCACCACGGTGTTATCGAGGTTGAACTGCGCTAGCGCCAGCTGGGCTTCCAGGTCATCGACGCGGGCGGTGGTGAGGTCGACATCACGTTTGTTGCCCACATTGCGCAGCGCCAGTTCACGGGCACGGGACTGATCGGCGCGCGCCGATACCAGCTGTGCCTTGATCGAGTCCAGTTTCAACTGGAACGGTTTGGGGTCGATACGGAACAGCACCGTCCCTTTCTCGATCATCTGGTTGCCCTTCACAGGCACCTCGATCACCTGGCCGGTGACCACCGGAATAACCGGAGTGGAGACGAAGTAGGAACGCGCCACCTCGGAATACGGGTGGTTGTAGTTCATGGTGAAGATCAGCGCGCCGATCAGCACCACGCCACCAAGCACGGCGGTGGGTACCGTCCACTTGTTCAGCGGGATGCGGAAGATCTTGAAGATGGCGATGCAGATGGCGGTGTAGGTCAGAACCAGCAACAAGTCCATGGATCAGCCCTCCCCGCCGGGTTGAGACGCTGCCGGTGTCGGTGGCGGCTCCGCAACGGTGCCGGGAGCGCGACCTTCCAGCACATCCAGGCGCTGGCGCAATTCGGCCAACTGCGCCTCGAGGTACTCCGCCTCGGCCTGCGGTGTTCGACCATGATGAAAGCCCCAGCCGCGGTCCTTGCGGTACAACATGGCCCAGATCCAGAGGAACGGCCACAGCGCATGCAGGGTGAACAGACTGACCCAGCCGGCCGCGTGGATCGCGTCCTGGTGGGGGTGGTCGCGGTGCACCGCGATCTCATAAGGAATGTCGTGCAGCACGATGATCCCGTAGAACAGCACCACGGCAGCGAAAACCAATATTCCCAGCGCAACGTAATCGAGCATCCCGCCCTCCTTGCCCCCCGAGCCCAGTGCCGGGGCGAGTCGCTTGAGTATGGATGAGCCATGGCAATCTGCACGATCGTTGCAACGCCTGAATTCGGCGCTTTCGAAGAGTCGCCAGGAATCCCTGACCGGCCCCATTCGTCCGACGGGACGCCCCATCGACGGATTTTCACGTTCACTGGGAAAGGACATCACCCAGAGGACTCGACCATGCCACGGCCCACCATCCTGCTGCTGATCGGCGCGCTGGCCGTGCTGCTCGGCGGCTCATCCTGCGGCACGCACAACGACCGTCACGACGCCCCACCGCCGCCACCGATGGACGACGGGCAGATGGGCTATCAGCGCATTCCGCAGCAGCAGATCCAGCCGCAGGTGCAATCGATTCCGCGGCGCTGACCACCCAGCTTTGTAGGAGCGAGCTTGCTCGCGAACCGCCCTCACACCGCCGGCAACCGGCTAGAGCGTTCGCGAGCAAGCTCGCTCCTACAGCCCCCTGCGGCGTCGATCAGGAATGTCGCGCGCGCATCCGTCCCGCCGGGCTCAGCAGGATCACCCGCGCCACCACCAGCGCCAGCACGCCGGCCACGGCAAAGCCAGCGAGGATCGCCACCCCGCCGTCCTGCTCGAGAAAATCGGTCAACGCCGCGAGGCCCGCAGCCAGGAACAACAGCACCAGGCCGAACCACTGCATCCGCAGGGCGCGTAGGCGCCAGGAGCTACGGTGTTCCGGCAGAAGAGTTTTCTCGTGGCCCATGGCAGCCTCCTGATGAGGAGTGTCACTCCACGCTAACAGGCAATACGGCCCCTGACGCGGAAGCTGACGAAACGCCCAGGCACGCCGCCACCATCAAATTGAAACCTTCGTCCCATGTCGCTGCCGAACGATGATCGAAGCCGCCGGGCCGGCAGGCCAGAGCGTTTCGCCATTGATACAGGTCCGCATGTATTGCGTGGAACTGTCTATCCTTCACCCGGCTGTCATGAAACAGGGAAGGCCTGCATGCCTAAGAAGCTGGTGCTGGTGGCGCTCGTGGCGCTGCTGCTGGGGGGCGGAGTGTGGTGGTACCTGCACTCCCGCGAAAGTGACGACAAACGCCTGGTGCTCTACGGCAACGTGGACATCCGCCAGGTATCGCTGGCCTTCACCGGCAGCGAGCGCATCGCGAAGATGAATGTCGAGGAAGGCGATCAGGTGAAAGCCGGCGACGTGCTGGCCAGCCTCGACACCCGCACCCTACGCCTGCAGATCGACAAGGCCCAGGCGCAGATCGCCGCGCAGGAGCAGAACCTGTTGCGCCTGAAGAACGGCTCGCGCCCCGAGGACATCGATCGCGCCAAGGCACAGGACAAGGCCGCCCGTGCCCAACTCGACCTCGCCAACACCCAGCTGCGCCGGCTGGAGAACATCCGCGCCAATAGCCCCGGCGGCCGCGCCGTCAGTCAGCAGGACATCGACAGCGCCATCTCGCAGCAGAAGGTCGCCCAGGCCGAGCTGGAAGACCGGCAGAAGTCCCTGCGCCTGGCGCAGATCGGCCCGCGCGCGGAAGACATCGCCCAGGCCGACGCCCAGCTCGCCGCCGCCCGCGCCGACGTGGCGCTGCTGCAGCACAACCTCGACGAAGCCGACCTCAAGGCGCCGCAGAACGCCACCGTGCGCTCGCGTCTGCTGGAGCCCGGCGACATGGCGTCGCCGCAGCGCCCGGTGTACTCCCTGGCGCTGACCGATCCGAAATGGATTCGTGCCTACGTCAGCGAAACCAACCTGGGCCGTATCAAGCCCGGCCTGAAGGCCCAGGTGTTCACCGACAGCCACCCGGACCAGGCCATCGACGGCCACGTCGGCTTCATCTCCTCTGTCGCCGAATTCACGCCCAAGTCGGTGCAGACCGAGGAGCTGCGTACCAGCCTTGTCTACGAGGTGCGCGTGCTGGTGGCTGACCCGGACAACCGCCTGCGCCTGGGCATGCCGGCCACGGTACGCTTCGCCGACGAGCCGCGCTGATGAGCGACGCTCCAGTCATCCGCGCCGAAGGCCTGGCGAAGCACTTCCTGGTGAAAACTTCTTCAGACAAGCATGGGGGCAAGACGGTGCAGGCGCTGAAAGACATCAGCCTGGACATTCCACGCGGTCAGCTCACCGCGCTGGTCGGCCCGGACGGCGCCGGCAAGACCACCTTCCTGCGCCTGGTCGCGGGGCTACTGCAGGCCGACGCCGGCACGCTCACGGTGCTGGACCTGGACGTCCACGCCCAGCCGCAGCAGGTGCAGGACCGCATCAGCTACATGCCGCAGCGCTTCGGTCTCTATGAGGACCTGAGCGTGCAGGAGAACCTCGACCTTTACGCCGACCTCCACGGCGTCCCCCACAAGGAACGCCAGGAGCGCTACCAGCGCCTGCTGGAGATGACCGACCTGGCGCGCTTCACCGACCGCCCGGCGGGCAAGCTCTCCGGCGGCATGAAACAGAAGCTGGGCCTGGCCTGCACCCTGGTGCGTTCGCCGGACCTGCTGCTACTCGACGAGCCCACCGTCGGCGTCGACCCGCTGTCGCGCCGTGAACTGTGGGAGATCATCCAGCAGTTGATCGAACAGGAGCAGCTCAGCGTGCTGGTTTCCACCTCGTACATGGACGAGGCCGAGCGTTGCGCGGAGGTCTTCCTGCTGCACCAGGGCCATCTGATGGCCAAGGGCGACCCGGCCTCGATCCGCGAACACGCCGACAACCTCTGCTTCATCGCCACCCCGCCCCAGGAAGAGCCCGCGCGCACCCTGCAGGCGCGGCTGCTGGACGACCACCAGAACATCGTCGATGCGGTGCCGCAGTCCGGCGAAGTGCGCTTCATCCGCCAGCCCGACGCCGACCAGGCCACCCTCGACAAGCTGCTCGACGGTGCGCCGGTGCGCCAGGTGGACGCGCGCCTGGAAGACGGCTTCATGTTCCTGCTGCGCGCCCGCAGCGACGCCGAGCAGGTCGACATGGAGTCGCTCAAGGCCGGCACCCGTCGCCACGGAGAGGGCCGCGCCGACAGTGACGAAACGGTGATCGAAGTGAAGGACCTGGTGCGCAAGTTCGGCGACTTCACCGCCGTGGCCAGCACCAGTTTCAGCGTGCACCGCGGGGAAATCTTCGGCCTGCTCGGCCCCAATGGTGCCGGCAAGACCACCACCTTCCGCATGCTCTGCGGGCTGCTGCCGGCCACCAGCGGCACGCTGCAGGTGGCCGGGGTCAACCTGCGCCACGCGCGGGCCCAGGCACGGCGCAAGGTCGGCTACGTTTCTCAGAAGTTCTCCCTCTACGGCAATCTCTCCGTCGCCGAGAACCTGCGCTTCTTCGGCGGCGCCTACGGGCTGGGCGGCAAGCAGCTGAAGCAGCGGATGGATGATGTTTCCCGCCAGTTCGACCTCGCCGGCCAGGAGGACTCGCCCAGCGGCCAGCTCCCCGGCGGCTTCAAGCAGCGTCTGGCGATGGCGGTCGGCCTGCTCCACGAACCGGAAATCCTCTTCCTCGACGAACCCACCAGCGGCGCCGACCCGCTGGCCCGCCGTGGATTCTGGCAGCGCATCACGGCGCTGGCGGCGTCCGGCACCACCATCATCATCACCACCCACTTCATGGAAGAAGCCGAGTACTGCGACCGCATCGTCATCCAGGACGCCGGCAAGCTGCTGGCCATGGGCACCCCGCAAGAGGTGCGCGAGCAGGCCGGCGGCAAGGGCAGCACGCTGAACATGGAGCAGGCGTTCATCCAGATCGTCGAAACCAATCGCGTAGAAAGCAACCGCCAGCACGCCAAGGCGGGAGCGGCATGAGCGCCGGCGGCTTCTGGCGGCGCCTCGCCTCGCTGACCCGCAAGGAAGTGCGGCAGCTGGTGCGCGACCGCAGCAACCTGCTGATCGGCATCGGCCTGCCCATCGCGCTCATCCTCATCTTCGGCTACGGCCTGTCGCTGGACGTCAAGCGCGCCATCGTCGCCATCGTCCTCGACGATCCCTCCCCCATAGCCCGTGACGTCGCCGCCGGGATCAGCCGCACCGAGTACCTGGAGCCACACCTGGTGCGCTCCTTCGCCGAGGGCGAAAAGCTGATGCGCGCCCGCGAGGTGGATGCGGTGGTGCAGTTCCCTTCCGACTTCACCCGCAACCTCAATGACGGCCATGCGCAGATCCAGGTGCTGGTACAGGGCTCGGATGCCACCCGCGCCGCCAGCGTTTCCACCTACGTCAGCAGCGCGCTGGCGGGCTATGCCGAGAAGCAGGCCGACCGTGGCGCCGGCTCGGCGAATCAGGCTGGCGCCGTCACCATTGTCCAGCGCATGTGGTTCAACGCCGCCAACACCAGCACCTGGTACCTGGTGCCGGGGCTGATCGTGCTGATCATGACCCTGGTCGGCGCCTTCCTCACCGCCCTGGTGATGGCCCGCGAATGGGAACGCGGCACGCTGGAGGCGCTGTTCGTCACGCCGGTGCGGCCGGTGGAAATCCTGCTGGCGAAGATCATTCCCTGCTTCGGCATCGGCATGATCGGCCTGGCGCTGTGCCTGCTCGCCGCGCGCTTCCTGTTCGACGTGCCGATCTACGGCTCCTTCATCGTCCTGGTAATCGGCTCCATGCTCTACATGCTGGTGGCGCTGGGCATCGGCCTGCTGATCTCGGCGGTGACCAAGAACCAGTTCCTCGCCAGCCAGATCGCCCTGCTCGCCAGCTTCCTGCCGGCAATGATGCTCTCGGGCTTCATCTTCGACCTGCGCAACGTGCCCACCGCCATCCGCGTGATCGGCAACCTGCTGCCGGCGACCTACTTCATGGAACTGGTGAAATCCCTGTTCCTGGCCGGCGACTTCTGGCCAATGATCTTCAAGAACTGCGCCATCCTCGCCGCCTACGCCGTCGCCCTGCTGGGTCTGGCGAGGCTGGTGACGCGCAAACGGCTGGACTAGAACGTGTTCAAGGTCTCGCCGAGCGCAGCCCAGACAAGGCGGAAACGGGCGAAAAAGCGCAGTTTACGTGGTGTAAATGAGCATTTTGAGCCTGTTTCCAACGCAGTATGGGCAAGCGCAGGCAGACATTGAGCAGGTTCTGACGACATGGAATTTCTCTGGCGCATCCTCAACCTCTGGCGCAAGGAACTGCTGGTGATCCTCAAGGACCCGGCCAACCGCATCGTGCTGGTGGCGCCGGTGCTGATGCAGAGCGTGCTGTTCGGCTACGCGGTGACCTTCGACCTGAACGACGCGCCTTACGCCATCCTCGACCTGAGCCACAGCGAATCCTCCACCCGCCTCGCCTCGCGGCTGGACGGCAGCGGCATCTTCCATCGCGTGGCAACACTCACCCGCGTGGAGGAAATCCAGACGGTCATCGACGAGCAGAAGGCCCTGCTGGTGATCCACATTCCCTCGGACTTCCAGACCCGCCTGGCCCAGGGCGACCCGGCACCGATCCAGGTCATCCTCGACGGGCGCAACTCCAACACCGCCGGCTCCGCCGCTGCCGGCCTCGCCGTGGTGGTGGACGAATTCAACCGGGAGCAGGGCCTGGCCTCCGCGCCGATCAGCGTGGTCAGCCGCTCCTGGTACAACCCCAACCTGGAAACCCGCTGGCCACTGATCCCCGCGCTGATCGCCACCCTGAGCATGATGCAGACGCTGATGCTCACCGCGCTCTCGGTTGCCCGCGAGCGTGAACAGGGCACCTTCGACCAGTTGCTGGTCACGCCCTACACGCCGCTGGAAATCATGTTCGGCAAGGCCATCCCACCGCTGCTGATCGGCCTGGTGCAGGCCACGCTGGTGCTGCTGATGGCGCTGTTCTGGTTCCGAATACCCATGGCCGGTTCGCTGCTGAACCTCTACGGCGGGCTGACGGTGTTCACCATCGCCTGCGTCGGGCTGGGCATGTCGATCAGCGCGGTGTCGCTGAACATGCAGCAGGCGATGCTCTATACCTTCGTGCTGATCATGCCGCTGACGCTGCTCTCCGGCCTCGCCACGCCGGTACGCAACATGCCCGAGTTCCTGCAGCTGGTGACCTACGCCAACCCGCTGCGCTTTGGCATCGACCTGATCCAGCGCGTCTACCTCGAAGGCGCGACCCTGGTCGATGTCTGGCACAACCTGATCCCCATGCTGGTGGTGGCCGCCGTCACCCTGCCGCTTGCCTCGTGGCTGTTCCGCCACCGGCTTGCGTAGCGAGTCACCCGGCATGGCGAGCGAATGCAATATCCTGACAGGGCGTTACCTGGGAAATGGACAACCATGAGCGACACCAGCAGCTTCATCGTCTTCGCCGTCACCCAGCTTCTGCTGCCGTTCTGGCTCGGCCACCGGTACTGCCGCAAGCAGGGCATTGCCACTCAATCCTGGCGCGCGGGCGGCATCTACCTGATCGCTCTGTCGGTAGCGATGCTGTTCTTCATCGGCCTGCTGGGCCTGCCCACCCACGTGAAGAATGTCGGCATGGTGACCAACCGCTCTATGGGCCTGGCCTGCGGCGTGATCGGCATTCTCGGCGGTCTACTGATGGGCTACGTCGCGCGACGTTTCGAAAGCACTTCGGATGACTAGTTTTGCAAGAGGGTGTCACCCATGAACCTCACCTTCCGCTTCGTCTCCAGCGCCCTGCTGGGTGCCAGCCTCGCGGGCTGCGCCGTGGGCCCCGACTACGAGGCGCCGAAAACGCAGACGCCGGCCAGTTGGCAGGCCGCCCACTCCGGCAGCGGGCAGCTGCACCCGGCCGAAGGCAGCACCCGCCTCGGCGAGGACTGGTGGACCCTGTTCAACGACCCGGTGCTGAACAACCTGCAGCGCCGCGCCGACAAGGCCAGCCCCGACCTCAACAGCGCCGTACTGCGCTTTGCCCAGAGCCGCATGCAGCGGCAGATGGTGGCCGCGCAGCGCGGCGTCGACGTCAATGCCTCGGCCGCAGTGAATCGCCAGCGTCTGAGCGAGAACGGCTCCAACGCGCTGATGATCCAGCGCATCGCCCCCACCGGCGACAGCGACCAGATCGCCAAGGTCCTGGCCGAACCCTTCACGCTCTACCAGGCCGGCTTCGATGCCTCCTGGGAGCCGGACCTGTGGGGGCGCATCCGCCGCTCCATCGAAGCCGCCGATGCCAGCGTCGATGCACAGCAGGCGATGTTCGAGGAAACCCGCCTGGGCGTATCGGCGGAACTGGCCCGCAGCTACTTTGAGCTGCGCGGCGTGCAGCAACAGATCGCCGTGGCTCAGCAGGACATCGCCGCCACCGAGGAATCGATGCAGTTGATCCAGGTGCGCGCCGACGGCGGGCTGGTGGACGATTTCGACGTCGAACGCCAGCGCGGCCAGCTCGCCGAGCTGCGCTCCAGCCTGCCGCAACTGCAGGCCAGCGAGAGCGCGGCGCTCAACCAGATCGGCGTGCTGATCGGCGCCGAGCCGGGCAGCCTGCGCGAGGACCTGAAACCCGTCGCGCAGACTGCGCCGCAGACACCCGACCTGAGCCTGGGCCTGCCTTCGGAAGTGGCGCGCCGGCGCCCGGACATCCGCGCCGCCGAAGCCCAGCTGCACGCCGCCACCGCCAACATCGGCGTGGCCGTCGCCGACCTCTACCCGACGATCCGCCTGGGTGCGAACTTCGGCTACGAGTCGGTGGAAGACAGCAAGTTCGGCGACTGGGGCAGCCGCACCTGGACGGTCGGCCCGAGCCTGTCGCTGCCGATTTTCGACAACGGCCGGCGGCGCTCGCAGGTCAACCTGCGCAAGCTGGAACAGCAGGAAGCGGCGGTGTCCTACCAGCAGACCGTGCTCAAGGCCTGGCAGGAAGTGGACGACGCGCTGAGCCATTACGGTGCCGAACGCCAACGCAACCAGCGTCTGCAGGAAAAACTGCGCAGTAGCGATATCGCCTATGGCATGGCCAAGGCACGCTATGCCGGCGGCATGACGGACTTCCTGGTGGAACTGGACGCCCAGCGCGCGTACCTGCAATCACGCCGCGACGTGGTGGATAGCGACACCCAGCTGCGCCTGACGCTGATCGCCCTGTGCAAGGCGCTCGGCGGCGGTACGCCGGCGCCGGAAGCCAGCGCCAGCCGCTAAGGACCGTTCTTCTGCGCGGTGACCTTGCCATCGCGCAGGTCCTTGGCGACCCGGCGCTGCATCTCGTAGGCCGGCGCTTCCACCGCGTCGAAGTCCTCGGAATAGCGCGTGGCGAAGCCCTGCACGCCCCACTCCTGGTACTGCTTCACGTGCCACAGCTCGTGAGCCCAGAGGGCGACGTCCTTCTGCGCGTCGTCCTCGCTGCGGAACACAATCACGTCCACCAGGGTGACGGCCTCGGTATCAGGGTTCTGCATGATCGCCTGGCCAGCATTCAGGTCATCCAGCGCACCGATGGAATAGCGTGCGGCCATGAGCACGTCGTCGGGGTAGTAAGGTTGCAGCTGGGCGCGAATCTCCAGCGGGATCGGCTCGGTGCCGCCCTGCACGGCCTGATCGCGGGACTGCTGCAGCCAGACGGCCAATGCCTGGGCGGCCATCTTGCGAGTGTCAGTGAGCACAGGGCCGAGCACGGCCCCCAGGTCTGGCAGGCACATGCAGGTGTCCAGGCACACCTGACGCTGCCCCGCCGGGCACGTCACGGCAAGGGCGTCGACGGACGCGGCCAACCCGGTGAGCAACGCCAGGGCGCGCAGGAAGCGGGTTGCGAGGGAGGATGGCATGAAAAGGCTCCGCTACAGCGTGGAGAAAGACATGGTGCTCAGACAATGGCGCGGCGCGATCATGCCATGCCGCCAGCAAAAAAAGAGCGCTGGCGCGACGGATGAAACTTCTGGTAGCTTCTGCTCCATGAATGCCGCCAACCGCACCTTCCAGCAGATTATTACCACCATCGCTCCGATGGTGGGTTAGCGCATTCCGCGAACAACCAAACCCGCCTCCCGGCGGGTTTTTTAATGCCCGCCGTCCGAGGCTCCCGATCGAGGAGACACTGATGGACCAGGCAACCCACCCAGAGCAGCACCCGCTGCAAGCGCTCATCCAGGCTGCAGACGAAGCCATCGGCCGCGAGGACTTCAACGCCCTGCTCGAGTTCTACACCGACGACGCCCTGCTGGTGGTCAAGCCCGGCCTGCTGGCGCGCGGCAAGGAACAGATCCGCCGCGCCTTCGTCGCCATCGCCGAGCACTTCGGCCACAACCTGCGGGTGCGCCAGGGTCGCCTGGAAATCCTCGAGACCGGCGATATCGCCCTGGTGGTCGCGCAGACTTTGCTCGACACCAGCCACGGCAAGCTGAGCCGTCGCGCCACCTACGTGTTCCGCCGCGAAGCCGACGGCGCCTGGCGCTGCGCCGTCGACAATTCCTACGGCACCGATCTGCTGGAGGTAACCACATGAATTCACCGACCGGTACGCTGCACCTCCTGTGTGGCAAGGCGGCATCGGGCAAATCCCGCCTGGCGCGGGAGCTGGCCGAGGCGCCGGGCACCGTGATGCTGGCCGAGGAACAATGGCTGGCCGAGCTGTTTCCCTGGGGCATCAGCAATCCTGACGACTACCAGCTCTACGCTCGCCGCGTACGCAAGGTCATGGGCCCGCACGTGGTCGGCCTGCTGCGCGCCGGCACCAGCGTGGCGCTGGATATCCCCGCCAACACCCTGGCCGACCGCCGCTGGCTGATTGATCTGGCGGAGCAGGCCGGTGCGGCGCACTGCCTGCATTTTCTCGACGTCGACCCGGCCACCTGCCGCGACCGCCTGCTGGCGCGCCACGCGATTGCCCCGCTCGCCGCGCCGCTGGACCCGGCCGGCTACGAAGCGCTCAACCGCTACTTCGTCGCCCCACGCCCGGAGGAAAGACTGCAGGTGCAGCGCCATGGCGCCTGAGCGCGTAGAATCGCCGCCCCGATTTGCTCCAATCGCCTGAATCAGAAAGACCGGAAAGATGAACACCGACGCCATCGCCACCCTGCGAGAGCAACTGCTCACCGCCCTGAACCCCGTCCCCGCGGAAACCCGCCGCCTGTTCCATGGCCGCGGCCGCCGCTGGCCGGGGCTGGAGCAGGTCACCGCCGACTGGCTGGAAGGCGTGCTGCTGGTGTCGCTGTTCCGTGAGCCTGAAGCGGAGGAGCTGGCGGCCCTCAGGACGATGCTGAGCGACCTGGCTGACAGCGAGGTATGGCGTGCCAGCGGCGCCCGCAGCCTGATGCTGCAGCACCGCTACACCCTGGAAAGCACCATGGAAGTGCTTGCTGGCGAGACCTTCGACGGCTGGCAGATCAGCGAACACGGCCTGCGCTACCAGCTCGACCTGGGCCGCAAGCAGAACAACGGCCTGTTCCTCGACATGCGTTACGGCCGCCAGTGGGTGCAGGCCAACTCCGCAGGCCTGCGCGTGCTCAACCTGTTCGCCTACACCTGCGGCTTCTCCGTGGCAGCGATCGCCGGCGGTGCGCAGAAGGTGGTCAACCTCGACATGGCCCGCGCGGCGCTCAGCCGTGGCCGCGATAACCACCGCCTGAACGGCCACGACCTGTCGAGGGTGAGCTTCCTCGACCACGACCTGTTCAAGTCCTGGGGCAAGGTGAAGAAGTCCGGCCCCTACGACCTGATCATCATCGACCCGCCGAGCTTCCAGAAAGGCAGCTTCGTCCTCGACAAGGACTACGCCCGCGTCCTGCGCCGCCTGCCGGAGCTGCTGGATGGCGCAGGCACCGTACTGGCCTGCGTAAACGACCCGGCCGTCGGCATGGACTTCCTCCTCCAGGGCATGGCCGCCGAGGCGCCGCCGCTGCGCTTCATCGAACGCCTGGAAAACCCACCGGAATTCGCCGACATCGAGGAAGACAGCGGCCTGAAGGCACTGGTGTTTCGCCTCGACTGATCCGCCGGCCAGGCACGGCCCTTGTAGGAGCGAGCTTGCTCGCGAATCCCGCTTCACGCCGGGCCAACCGGTGCAATGCGTTCGCGAGCAAGCTCGCTCCTACAGCCATCCTGAAAACCCAGCGCAAGGCATCTCCCGATGAAAGGCCGCACTAACCCTTGCGGCCAAGCCACCATCACGCCATCCTTGGCACTGTATGTAAAACCAGTGCCTACCGATGTCCGCGCCGCTCGATCCCAGCCTTTACTACCTGACCAACTTCCACCGCGCCCTCGACTGGATCGACGAGCGCTACGCCGACCTGCTCGACGCCGAGGAAGCCCGGTTCATCGCGGACTTCCGCGCGCTGCCGCTGCCTTCGCGGGCGCTGCTGGTGCGGCTGGTCATGCGCAAGGGGCCGCACTTTCGCGCGGGCAAGCTGAGCTATGTCGAAATCGGCGACATTCCCAGCGCCGCCGCGCCGCTATTGGAACTGGGCTGGCTGGACGACGACTACCCGCTGACACTGGAAGAGCTGCTCCCTTTGCTGCTCAAGGACGAACTGCTCGCGCGCTTTCGCGATGACCTGCCGCGCGGTTCGCTGAAAAAGGCTGAACTCTACGAGTACCTGCACGCCTATCACGGGCAGGTGCTGCCGTTCGAAGGCTGGAACCCGCAGCTCGACCCACTCTACACCCTGATGGTGACGCCGCTGTGCGACCGCCTGCGCCTGCTGTTCTTCGGCAACCTGCAGCAGGACTGGTCGGAGTTCGTCCTCGCCGACCTAGGCATCTTCCGCTACGAAACCGTCCCCATCACCGCCGACTCCCGCGCCTTTCGCTGTCGCGACGATCTGGAAGCCTACATCCACCTGTGGAACAGTGCCGTCCGCTTCGAAACAGGCGAGCCCATCGCCGAGCTATTGTCGGAATTGGGCGACTTCCACAGCGATAACACCTACCTGCAAGCCCGCCACGGCCGTCTGCTGTACCGCATGGCCCACCAACTGGAGCGCGAAGGCGAGCTGGACGCCGCGCTGGCGCTCTATCAGCGCACCACCGCCAGTGGCTCGCGGCAGCGGCAGATTCGCGTGCTGGAACGCCTGCAGCGCTTCGAAGATGCCCACGCCCTGGTACAGACCGCACTGGCCGCGCCGGAAAGCGACGGCGAGCTGCAACTGGTGGAGCGTGCGCTGACGCGGCTGGAACGCCAGCTCGGCCTTCCGAACGGAAAAGTGGTCAAGCCCGTACCGCCGCTGCGTATCGACGTGGAACTGCCGCGCCCCGACGTCAACGTCGAATTCGCCGTGCAATCCGTGCTCCACGAGGAAGAAGCGCCCGTGCACTACGTGGAAAATGCGCTGATCTGCAGCCTGTTCGGCCTGCTCTGCTGGGACGTGATCTTCGCCCCGCTGCCGGGCGCCTTCTTCCACCCTTTCCAGGCCGGCCCGAGCGATCTGAACCGTGGCGATTTCGTCAGCCGCCGCGCCGAAGGCTTTGCCGCGCGCCTGGCACTGCTGGACAGCGACGCCTACCTCGCCGCGATCCGTGAAACCTACGTCGCCAAGTCCGGCATCCTCTCCCCCTTTGTGCACTGGGAGCTGCTCGACGAAAACCTGCTGCAGCAAGCCCTGCACTGCCTGCCGGCGGCGCACCTGAAGCTGTGGTTCGAGCGCCTGCTGGCCGACCCGAGGGCCAACCGCGCCGGCATGCCTGACCTGATCCAGTTCTGGCCCGGCGAGGCGCGCTACCGGATGATCGAAGTGAAAGGCCCCGGCGACCGTCTGCAGGATAACCAGAAGCGCTGGCTGGCCTTCTGCGCCGAGCACGGTATGCCGGTGGAAGTCTGCTACGTGCGCTGGCAGGGCGAGGCGAACGAAAGCGAATGAGCTACGCCATCGCCGTGCGCGCGCTGTGCGAATTCACCGCCAAGGAAGGTGACCTCGACCTGCGCTTCACCCCCGCCCCAACCGCCCAGGAAGGCATGGCCGGGCACGCCACGGTGGTCTCCCGCCGGGGGCTGGGCTACATCGCCGAGCTGCCGTTGCGCGGCGAGTACCCGGGCCTGGTGGTCAGCGGCCGCGCCGACGGCTACGACCCGACCGCCAACCTGCTGGAAGAGATCAAGACCCACCGCGGCGACGTTGCGCGCATCCCCCAGAACCACCGGCTGCTGCACTGGGCACAGGTGAAGGTCTACGGCTGGCTGCTGTGCCAGACGCTGGAAATCGACGCCATCGATCTGGCCGTCGTCTACTTCAACGTCATCACCCAGAAGGAAACCGAGTTCCGCGAGCGCTTCGCCGCCGTCGACCTGCGTGCCTTCTTCGATCTGCAATGCCAACGCTTCGTGCAGTGGGCCGAACAGGAAAGCGCCCATCGCGTCGAGCGCGACCAGGGCCTGGAGGCGCTGCGCTTCCCGTACGCCGACTTCCGCCAGGGCCAGCGCATGCTCGCCGAGTCCGTCTACCGCGCCGCTCGCGACGGCCAGACGCTGATGGCGCAGGCCACCACAGGGATCGGCAAAACCCTCGGCACGCTGTTTCCGCAGCTCAAGGCCTTCCCCGGGCAGAAGCTCGACCGACTGTTCTTTCTCACCGCCAAGACTCCCGGCCGGCGCCTGGCTCTCGACGCCCTGGCAACCCTGCGCCAACAGGACGCTGCCCAGCCGCTGCGGGTGCTGGAACACGTCGCCCGCGACAAGGCCTGCGAGCATCCGGACAAATCCTGCCACGGCGACTCCTGCCCGCTGGCCAAGGGGTTCTACGACCGCCTGCCCGCCGCCCGCGAGGCCGCGCTCAAGCAGCGCTGGCTGACCCAGGAGGCGGTGCGCAACGTGGCGCTGGAGCACCAGGTGTGCCCCTACTACCTGAGCCAGGAACTGTGCCGCTGGGCCGACGTGGTGGTGGGTGACTACAACTACTACTTCGACATGACCGCCCTGCTCTACGGCCTTACCGTGCTCAACGACTGGAAGGTCACCCTGCTGGTGGACGAGGCGCACAACCTGATCGAGCGCGGCCGCGGCATGTACAGCGCCGAGCTGGACCAGAGTGAGTTCAACGCGCTGCGCAAGGTCGCCCCGGCCGGGCTCAAAGGCGTGCTGGAGCGCGTCGGCCGGCATTGGAACCAGATGCACCGCGACCAGGAGGTCGACTACCAGATCTACCCGGCGGTACCGGACCTGTTCATCGCCATGTTGCAGAAGGCCGTCAGCGCCATCACCGACCACCTCACCGACCAGCCCACCGGCAACGAGGCCGAACTGCTGCGCTTCTACCTCGATGCTATGTTGTTCTGCCGGCTGGCCGAAGCCTACGGGCCGCACTCGCTGTTCGACATCACCCGCCACGACGGCAGCGGTCAGCGCACACTCTCCACCCTGTGCCTGCGCAACGTGGTGCCAGCGCCCTTCCTCGCCGAACGCTTCAAAGTGGCCCACAGCACCACGCTGTTCTCCGCCACGCTGAACCCGGCCAATTACTACGCCGATCTGCTCGGTCTGCCGGAAGACACCACCTGGCGCGAGGTGGAATCGCCCTTCCGCGCCGAGCAACTGGAAGTCCACGCGTTGGGCAACCTTTCGACCCGCTACCAGCACCGCGAGGCCAGCCTGACGCCGATCAGCACCCTGATGGCCCGCCAGTTCCGCGCCCGCCCCGGCAACTACCTGGCGTTCTTCAGCAGCTACGCCTACCTGCAACAGGCACTGGACCGCTTCGCCACGGAACACCCGGATATCCCGCGCTGGGTGCAGTCGCGCAGCATGAACGAGATCGAACGCCAGGCCTTCCTCGACCGCTTCACCACGCACTCGCAAGGCATCGGTTTCGCCGTGCTCGGCGGCGCGTTCGGCGAGGGCATCGACCTGCCGGGCGATCGCCTGATAGGCGCCTTCATCGCCACGCTGGGCTTGCCGCAGGTGAACGAGGTCAACGAGGAGATCAAGCAGCGCATGCAGGGCATGTTCGGTGACGGGTATGACTACACCTACCTGTTCCCCGGCCTGCAGAAGGTCGTCCAGGCGGCCGGGCGGGTGATCCGCACGCCGACAGACTCGGGAGTGATCTACCTGCTGGATGACCGCTTCAATCAACCGGCGGTGAGGCGGTTGCTGCCGAGCTGGTGGAAGACGCAACGACTGAAGTTCGTCGCCGATCCAGCGCAACCCAAGGAGCCGCAGGGGTTCCTGTTGTTGTAGTGCCTCGCGCCGACGGCCCCGCTTCGCGCTTGGCCTTGTGCCATGCAGTTCGCGAGCAAGCTCGCTCCTCCAAGGACCGCGCAGGACTCCAGCCTGTAGGAGCGAGCTTGCTCGCGAACCCAACCAGCGCCAGCCTTGCCGACTGATCGCGAGCAAGCTCGCTCCTACGAAAAGCGCTCGGCATCCGGTAGGCTCTGGGTTCGTTCCAAGCAGAGCCCCGAAACATGCCCAACCTCACCTGCCCCCACCTGACCGGCGATCACGTCGAACTCATTCAATTGCGCGCAGAACAAGCCGACGCCCTGTTGGCCGCCGCTGCCGATGGAGAGCTGTGGAACCTCAAGGTCACGGTGGTTCCAGGGCCGGATACCGTCGCTGGCTACATCGCCAAGGCCGAGAAAGGCTTGGAAGAAGGCAGCGTGCTGCCCTTCGCCATCCTCGATCGGCGCACTGGGAAGATCGTCGGCAGCACCCGTTTCTGGAAGGTTGACCGCGCCAACCGCAAGCTGGAGATCGGCCATACCTGGCTCGCCCTGTCAGCGCAGCGCACGCCGATCAACACCGAGGCCAAGCTCCTGCTGCTCACCTACGCCTTCGAGGAACTCGACTGCGTGCGCGTGCAGTTCACCACCGACGAGCTGAACGAGAAATCCCGCGCCGCCATCCTGCGCCTGGGCGCCGTGCAGGAAGGCATCGTCCGCCATGAACGCATCATGCCCGACGGACGCAAGCGCAACTCGGTGCGCTTCAGCATCATCGACAGCGAGTGGCCCGAGGTGAAGGCGCGGCTGCTGGAAAGGCTCGGCCGCGCCACGGCCTGATCTCATTGAGGATCAGATCAGCCCTGGTAGAACACTTCGTCGCTATAGGGATACCACCAGGAATGAATCTGCGGCTGGTGGTCGATGATCACCATCTTCGACCGGCGGAACGCGTCCAGCCCCTGGCGACCGAGCTCGCGGCCCATGCCGGACATCTTCCAGCCACCGAACGGCAGCGCATCGTTATCGATCAGCGGGTTGTTCACCCAGACCATGCCCGCTTCCAGGCGGTCCGCCGCTTCCATGGCCTCGGCCAGGTCGGTGGAGAACAGCGAGGCGCCCAGGCCGAAGGGTGAATCGTTGGCCAGGCGCACGGCCTCGTCGAAATCCTTCACCTTGCAGATTGCCGCCACCGGACCGAAGCACTCCTCGTGGAAGATCGCCATGGCCGGAGTGACGTCAGTGAGGATGGTCGGCTCGTAGTACCAGCCCACCGGGAACTGTTCCGGGACGCGTCCGCCGCAGACCAGCGTGGCGCCCTTGGCGATGGCGTCGTCCACCAGGCGGATAACCTTGGCGCGGGCTGCCTCGCTGACCATCGGGCCGATCTCGGAGCGCTCCAGCCCGTGGCCGATGCGCAGCGCGCGGGTGCGCTCGGCGAAGCGGGCGACGAACTCGTCATGCACCTCATCGACCACATAGAAACGCTCCGCCGAGGTGCAGATCTGCCCACTCAGGTGGAAGGCGGCGGTCACTGCGCCAGCCGCCGCGACTTCCAGCGGCGCATGACGGGAGATGATCATCGGGTCGCTGCCGCCGGCCTCGATCACCGCCGGTTTCATCCGCTCGGCACAGGCCACCGCCACCGCCTTGCCGGCAGCCACGCTGCCGGTGAAGGCCACGGCGTGGGTGCGCTCGGACTGCACCAGGCGCTGCGCGGTGCTGGCATCGCCAGGCACACAGCTGATCATCCCCGCCGGCAGTACCTTGAAGTGCTCCATGAATTTCAGCGTGCACAGCGTGGTGCTTTCCGCCGGCTTGACGATGCAGGCATTGCCCGCCGCCAGCGAGGCAGCCAAGGTCCAGCACATCAGCAGGATGGGGAAGTTGAACGGCATGATGTGCACGCTCACCCCATAGGGCTCGTAGCGCACATGCTGGAACGAGCCGAGCTGCGTGGTGCCGGCCACCTTGCCGGCCTCGTCGCGCGCCATCTCGGCGTAGTAGCGGAAGATCGGCGCGCAGTTGGCCAGCTCGCCCATGGCCTCGGGGAATGGCTTGCCCATTTCCAGGGTCATCAACCGCGCCACTTCGCGCTGGGTGGCCTGGTCGGTCTCGATGGCATTCGCCAGCTGATGCAGGATCGCCGCACGGGATTTCGCGTCCACGCGTTTCCACTCGCGCTGGGCGGCATTGGCCGCGTCGATGGCAGCGTCTACGTCCTGCGCATCGCACAGGGCAATGCGACCGACCTGGATGAGGTCGGCGGGGTTGATGATGTCGCGCACGCGCTGCGTCGCCACGCCCTGGTAATGCGGGCCGATGAAACGCAGGGGCAGATCAACGTGGAAGTCGGTCATGGAATGCTCCGCAGGGATTCGGATGAGGCCAGGCGCTGGGCGATCACGTCGCTCTCCAGCGGCTGGCGCCAGTTCGGCAGATGGGAATCGAGCAGCGCCGCCAGCGGACGCAGGTGCTCGTTGTCGAGCGCGCGCTGGAACAGGCGCAGCACACGCGGCAGGTGTTTGAGGTAACCGTGCTTGCCATCGCGTTTGGCCAGGCGCACGAAGATGCCCAGCACCTTGGCGTGGCGCTGCGCGGCGAGCACCTGGAAATCCGTCATGAAGCGCCGGCCGTCCACTTCCGGGCGCTGGCTGAGGTAATGGGTGAGCAGGGTCACGCGCAGGGTTTCGGGGATGTCGCGGCGCGCGTCTTCGAGCAGCGACATGAGGTCGTAGGCCGGTGCGCCGAACAGCGCGTCCTGGAAGTCCAGCAGCCCGCACGCCGCCACGCCCGCCCTACCCTCCAGCAGCATCAGGTTGTCGACATGGTAGTCACGCAGCACCAGCACCTCGCGGCGCAGGGACACGTCACGCCAGAGCGCGGCGAATTCCGTCAGATAGCGCTCGCGAAGTTGCGCAGCGGCTTTCTCGCCGACCAGCAGCGGCGCATACCAGTCGATGAACAGCACCGCCTCCTCAGCCAGCTTCTGCCCGTCGTAGGCCGGTACGCCCTCGGCTGCTTGTGGGCCGGCGCGATGCAGGCGCACCAGGGCATCCACAGCGAGACGGTACAACTCCGTCTCGTTGTGGCCGGCAGCGAACAGCCGGGTGTAGGTGGCGTCGCCAAAGTCCTCGATCAGCGCCAGGCCCAGTTCACGGTCGGCGGCCAGCACGCCGGGCGCCGACAGCCCGCAGTCGCGCAGCAGTTGCGCCACCCGCAGGTAGGGTGCCAGCGGCTCGGCGCCGGGTGGCGAGTCCATCAGCAGCAGGCCCCTGCCGTCGACGCGGAAGTAGCGCCGCGCCGAGGCATCCGCCGGCAGCGCGGTGATGGCCGCGCCGGCCAGGCCGCTGCTCGCCAGGAAAGTCTCGCGGGCGGCGGTACGGGTGGTTTCGCAAGGCAGGTTCATGGCATCACCGGATCATGTAGACCTTCTTGATGGTCTCGTGCACGGTGCACACGCCCTTCCAGTCCTTTGGGAAGAAGGCCGCGGTGTCCGGCTCGATCTCGATCACCTCGCCGGACTCGTGCACGTAGGTGCAGCGGCCTTCGAGGAAGTGGCAGAACTCGTCGCTGGTCACGTGGCAGAACCACTTGCCCGGCGTGCAGTGCCAGATGCCGCATTCGGACTGGCCTTCGGGCCCCTTGTGCAGGACCACGCCGCTGACATGGGACTCGCCCTCGAGCATGGTCGGGATTACGCCCCAGTCCTTGAGTTCGGTGACTTGCAGCGGGCGATGGATAACGGGGGTCTTCATGTCTTTCTCCAGCAATGGCCACCCACTCGGGCGGCCGGATAAGGCATAGGGCGAATAACCGCTTGCGGCTATCCGCCGATGGGTTCGGCGCAGGATCGACGGCAGATAACGCTTGGGGCGTTATGCGCCCTACGAAATCACGCCAGCATGTAGAGATTGCGCAACGTGGTGTGCACGGTGCATTCGCCGGTCCAGCCGGCCGGGAACAGCACCAGGGTGTCGGGCTCGACCTCGATCACTTCGCCCTCGTCGGAGCGATAGGTGGCGCGCCCGGAAACGAAGTGGCAGAGCTCGTCACGTGGAATCGACAGCCGCCAACGGCCGGGGGTGCAGACCCACAGGCCGGTTTCCGGGCTGTTGTTCGGGCCCTTGAACAGCAGGCGGCCGCTGGAGTGCGAGACGCCCTCCAGCGCGTCGGACTGCACGCCCCAGTCCACCAGGTCGTCATAGTCGCGGGCACCGCGGATGTACGGTGCGCTGGCGGCGCCATTAAAGAAGGGGCTCTTGCACTCAGGCATGGTTCACCGCCTTGCCCTGGGCGAGCTGGTCGAGGATACGCGCGGCGTCTTCCGGGCCCTTGCGCGAACGCATGTAGTCACTGGTGCGCGCGAGGCGCCCCTTCATCAGTTCGTCGCCCAGCAACTGGGCGATATTGCGCGCCAGGTCTTCCTCGCTCCAGTCGTAGCGGTCCATGCGCAGGCCGTGGCCACTTTCCTGGGCACGCATGGCATTGTCGTGGCCGTCCCAGACGTAGGGCATGACGATGGCCGGCTTACCGAAGAACAGGCACTCGGTGAAGCTGTTGTTGCCGCCGTGGTGGATTACCCCGTCGACCTGGGCGATCACCGAGGGCTGCGGGTACCAGTTGGAGACGATCACATTGTCCGGCAGGTCGGTGTACTTCTCCACGTGCTCGCCGACGTTGAACAGCGCGCGGTACGGCAACTTGCCGATGGTGGTGACCAGACGCTTGAGCAGGTCGACATCGCCCGAACCCAGGCTCCCGAAGCTGACATAGAGCAGCGGCTTGTCGTTGTGCGCCTTGAACTGTGGGATCTCGTAGGGCTTGTCGGTGCGAACGCAGCCCTGCAGGTAGTGGAACTGCCGCGCCGGCAACGGATGGCGGCGCTGGAACTTCACCGGGTCCGGGTACAACAGCAGGTTCATGTAGGGCGATTCTTCGAAGAAGGTGCCCAGCGGATACGGACGCTCGCCACACTCGGCGAGGAAGTCGTTGAAGTCGGCATGGATCGGCGCGATCACTTCTTCGAAGCGTTTCTGGAAGCGCGCGTGACCGTCCTTGTCCTCCACGCTCATCCCCGACAGATACGGCGGGATGTCCGGGTCATGCACTTCGTTTTCCGAGCAGGAGATGATCCGCACCCACGGCTTGCCGTAATGCTTGATGGCCGGGAAGAGGATCACGTTGTCCACGCAGATCAGGTCCGGCTTGATCCGGTCGAGGATCGCCGGCAACTCCTTCTGCGCCCACTTGGAGGTGGAGACGATGGCCTCCCAGCACTCCTTCACGTAGTTGTCGAGCTGGTCGATCGGGGCCTTGCGGAAGTTGGGGATGTGGCCGTTGATGAAGTCGGTCCAGTAGCGCGCCATCTCTTCCGCCGGCATCGGCTCGGACATGTTCACGTAGTGCTCCTCGAAGCCGTAGGCCGAGTACACCCCGGTCATCCCCGGATCGGTGAGGAACACCGCCTTGTGCCCCAGCGCCTCGCAGGCCTGGGCGATGCCTACCGAATTGAGGGCCGGGCCGTAGGCGGCCTCGGGGAAGAAGGCGATGACCTTGCGTTCACTACTCATGGTGCTCTCCTGTAAGTCTTGTTCTTGAAGCAATCAGTGAGTCAGCACGCGGCCGTGCCGCGCATCCCAGCCCAGGCGCACCGGCATGCCGGCGGCAAGGCGCAAGAAGTCGTAGTCCGAAGACGGCACGCGGACGATCAGCGGCTTGCTGGAGAGCGCCGTGTTCACGTGCAGGTTGGTGTCCAGGCCGTGGTAGGCGACCTCCGCCACCTCGCCATGGATCTGGTTGTCGGTGGCCGGCGTGGCATCGGTGAGCACGCGCAGACGTTCCGGGCGCAGCGCCAGGGTCACGCTCTCGGGGCTCGACTCGGCGGTGGTCTCGATGTTCAGCACCTGGTCGCCGGCCTGCAGGCGATTGGTGCCCACGCGCCGCCCCTCGATCAGGTTGCTGACGCCGATGAAGTCGGCGACGAAGCGACTGCCCGGGTTCTCGTAGAGTTCGCTGGGGCTGCCGCACTGGCAGACCTTGCCGTCACGCAGCACGGCCATGCGGTCGGACATGACCAGGGCTTCTTCCTGGTCGTGGGTGACCATGATGAAAGTGATGCCGCTCTCGTGCTGCAGACGCTTGAGTTCCAGCTGCATCTTCTCGCGCAGCTTCTTGTCCAGCGCACCGAGGGGTTCGTCCAGCAGCAGCACGCGCGGGCGCTTGACCAGTGCGCGGGCCAGGGCGACGCGCTGGCGCTGGCCACCGGAAAGCTGGTCCGGGCGACGGTTGGCGAGCGGGCCAAGCTGCGCGGTTTCCAGCACCGCGTCGACGCGCTGGCGAATCTCGCCGGCGGGCAGCTTCTCCATCTCCAGGCCATAGGCGATGTTGCTGCGCACGGTCATGTTGGGGAACAGCGCGTAGGACTGGAACATCAGGTTCAGCGGCCGCTTGTTCGGCGGCAGCGGCGAGATGTCCTGGCCGTTGAGATAGATGGCGCCGGAGCTGGGCGTCTCGAAGCCGGCGATCATCCGCATCAGCGTGGTCTTGCCGCAGCCGGACGGGCCGAGCAGCGCGAAGAACTCGTTCTCGCGGATCGCCAGGGACACCTGGTCCACCGCCGTCAGGCCCTCGCCATAGGATTTGCTGACCTGGTCCAGCACCAGCAGGTCGGAAGACTTAGTCATGGGCTTTGGGCACCTTGTTCAGACGTTGGGAGGCGAACAGCGCGGTGAAGCTGACCAGCATCACCAGGGTGGCGAGGGCGTTGATTTCCGGGGTCACGCCGAAGCGGATCATCGAGTAGATCTGCATCGGCAGCGTGGTGGAGGCGCTGCCGGAACCGGAGTTGAAGAAGGCGATGATGAATTCGTCCACCGACAGGGTGAACGCCAGCAGCCCGCCGGCCAGCACGCCGGGGAAGATCGCTGGCAACAGCACACGGCGCGCGGTGGTGAACCAGCCGGCGCCCAGGTCGATGCTGGCTTCGAGGATCGAGTAGTCGAAGTGCTTGAGCCGCGTGCGCACCACCGCGCAGACGAAGGCAATGTTGAATACCACGTGGCTGAGGATGATCGAGTGCAGCCCCAGGCTCATCTTCAGCAGGTTGAAGAAGCTCAGCAGCGCGATGGCCAGGACGATATCGGGGATGATCATCGGCGCCATCAGCAGGGTGTCGGCGATGTTGCTGCCTTTCCTGCCGCTGCTGCGGGCGCGCATTTCCACGCCCAGCGCAAGCAAGGTGCCGAGCACGCAGGCGATGAAGGTGGAGGTCAGTGCGACGATCAGCGTGTTCAGCGCCGCGTGCTGGATCGACGCGTTGGCCAGCAGCTTGGCGTACCACTTCAGCGACGCGCCGCCCCATGCGGTGGGCAGGCCGCTGGCATTGAACGACAGCAGGATCAGCACCAGGATCGGCACATAGAGGAAGGCGTACACCAGCCACAGGTGTGTGCCGAGGGCGATGCCGGATGAGTTACGCATGGCGTTCGCCCTCCGCGCCCTGGGCCCGGCGCGAGACCATGGCCTGGATGAACAGCAACAGCAGCATGATGCCGATCAGGAAGAAGCTCAGCGCCGCACCGAAAGGCCAGTCCCGCGCGGTGAGGAATTGCGCGTAGATCAGGTTGCCGACCATCTGCACCTGCTTGCCACCCAGCAGGTCGGCGGTAATGAAGTTGCCGATGGAGAGCACGAAGACGAATACCGCGCCGGCGGCCACGCCCGGCACCGACAGCGGCAGGATCACCCGGCGGAAGGTGGTCCAGCCGGAGGCGCCGAGGTCTCGCGAGGCTTCCCAGAGCTCATTGTCGATGCGCGACAGCGAGCTGTAGATGGCGAGGATGACGAAGGGGATGTAGTTGTAGACCAGCCCGAGCACCACGGTGGCGTCGGTGTAGAGCAGGCTGATCGGCTCGCCGCTGTAGCCCAGCAGGCTGAACAGTCGGTTGAGCAGGCCTTCGCGGTTGAGCAGCACGATCCAGGCGTAGGTGCGGATCAGGTAGTTGCTCCAGAACGGCAGCATCACCAGGAACAGGTACACCGCCTGCCGGCGCGGCGTGGTGCGGGTGATGGCGTAGGCCGCCGGGTAGCCGATGATCACCGCGAACAACATGGCCAGGCCGGCGATCTTCGCCGAGCGCAGGAGGATGTCGAGGTACAGCGGGTCCACCGCGCGGCGGTAGTTTTCCCAGGTGAACACATAGTCGATGCCGCCGTAGGCACCGCGCTCGAGGAAGCTGTAGACGAGCACCAGCAGGCACGGCAGCAGCAGGAACAGGGCCAGCCAGCCCAGACCGGGCGCGAGCAGCCAGGCCGACAATTTGCGGTCGGCGGATAAAGCGGTCATGCGTAGTTCCCCCAACCCCACGCCAGGCGGGGTGCTTCAGGGTTATTCCGGAGAGAATTGCGGGGCGCCAGTGCGACGCCCCATCGGCCTTACTGGGCGGCCATGATTTCCGTTACGGCGCGGGTGTACGCCTTCTGCGTCGAGCCACCCACATCACGCAACTGCTGTTGCTTGACCAGTTCGGCCGGCGTGGTGGTGAGGTTCGGGTACTTGGCCAGCAGGTCCGGCTTCAGGGTCGCCATCGCCGCCTGGTTGGGTACCTTGTAGAGGATGTTTTCCGCGACCCAGGCGTGGTTCGCCGGCTCCAGCATGTAGTTGATGAAGCGGTAGGCGGCGTCCGGGTTCTTCGAGCTTTTCAGCACGACCATGGTGTCCACCCACAGGTCGGAGCCCTCTTTGGGCACGACGAACTTGATCGACTCGTTGGCCTGGGTGCCGTAGTTGCACCAGCCGTCCCAGGCGTGGGCCATCAGCGCCTCGCCCGAAGCCAGCTTGGAGTAGAAGGTGGTGTCGTCAAAGGACAGCAGGCGTTTCTTGGTGGCGATCAGTTGGTCGCGCACCGCGTTGATCTGGTCCGGGTTGCCGTCGTTCACCGACCAGCCATTGGCGAGGAAACCCGCGCCCAGCAGCCAGCGGTCGGTGGCCAGCATGGTGGTCTTGCCTTTGAGAGCGTCGGAGGGCTTGAGCAGATCGCTCCAGCTCGAAGGTGCCGGGCTGACCTTGTCCGAGCGGTAGCAGATGCCGGTGGTGCCCCAGGTGTAAGGCACGGAGAAGTGGTTGCCGACGTCGTACTCGAGCTTCTGCGCTTCAGGGTAGAGGTTCTTGAGATTCGGCACCTTCGCCGGATCGATCTCGGCGAGCAGGCCCTGCTTGTGCAGGATCTCCGCAAAGGGCGAGGACACGAACACCACGTCGTAGCCTTCACCACCGGAGGCCATGAGCTTGCCCATGATCTCTTCGTTGGTGGCGTGGAGGGATTTGTCGGCTTCGAGGCCAGTGGCCTTCTGGAATTTCTCCAGGTTATCCGGGGCCATGTAGCCGTCCCAGATGGAGATCACCAGATCCTTGGCACTGGCCGTGGTGGCGGACAGCGTGAGCGCGAGGGTCGCCCCTGCGTAGAGCATGGTCTTCAGCTTCATCTTGCGCACCTGACGATGGTTGTTTTTGTGTGTCGACGGCAGCGGAACGAAAAGCGTACTACATGTCTTTTTTTCAAAATAAAAACCGAACCGCTGGCGAAGTCAACAATTTCCTACAACCATTTCCATATTCTTGTTGGACCACCCCCGCTGTGGCATAAGGGGTCGCCCCGCGCCAACAAGCCTGCCGGGGCCCGCTGGAGAGAAGCCGCTTGAGCAAGGACACCGAGAAAAGACCACGCACCAACCACCTGGAACTGGCCCGGCGGATCATCGAGCACGCCCAGGACACTGGGCTGGGGGATGGCGACGGCCTGTCCGAGCAGCAATTGGCACGCACCTTTGGCGTATCGCGCACGCTGATCCGCGCCGGCCTGGACCTGCTGCTGGAGCAGCAACTGGTGGCCCACGAGCCGGGCAAGGGCTATCGGCTTTCGGCAGACCCTTCTGCCCAGGTGCTGGGCCCCGCCCTGCCCCAGGCCGAGGAGGAAGCCCTCGCCGCCTCGGTCCTGCGCGACCGCATGGCCGGCCGCCTCGGCAACAGCCTGAGCGCCAGCGAACTGATGCGCCGCTATGACATCAACCGAGTCGCCGCACAAAAGGTGCTGGCCCAGCTCAGCGAAGACCAGGTGCTGGAACGCGGCGCCGGGCAGAGCTGGTCGTTCCGCCCGCTGCTGAACAACCTCGCGGCGCTGGAAGACAGCCTGCGCTACCGCCTGATCCTCGAACCCGAAGCTTTGCTTGCCCCCGGCTTCGACCCGGACCTGGCGCGCCTCGCCCTGCTGCGTGGCGCCATGGAAGAGCTGCTCGGCGCGCCCATCGAGCGCTTCGACGTGGCGCAATTCCGCGAACTGGATATCGGCTTCCACGAGCTGATCGCCCAGGGTTGCGGCAACCGCTTCGTTGGCGACTCGCTGCTGCAGCACCAGCGTCTGCGCCGCCTGCCCAACCTGCTGCCGATGGTCAGCGTGCACCGCCTGCAGGAAGCCCTGCGCGAGCACCTGCGGATCATCGAGCAGATCGAGCGCGGCCAGCTGGAAATCGCCGCGGACCTGATGCGCCTGCACCTGCGGCTGTCCTTCGCGCAGCGCCCGCAGACCGCCAACCGCGGGATTCCGCAGTCATTTGCCGGGGCACGCCGCTAAGTATTTTTCACTCATGGTGTTTTTTTTAACGAAAAAATGCAGTATCAGTTTCACGCAGTGCCCGTGAGCAACACCCGGATGTGCCCATGACGCAAAGAACAAGAACCATCGCCTTCTTCCCCGAAGCCAGCTTCGGCGCCGCGCTGAACTGCATTGGCATCGCCCAGGCCCTGCGCGAGCTCGGCGCGCGCCCGGTGTTCATCTGCCACGCGCATTTCCAGGGCATCTTCGCCGAGTACGGTTTCGCCGAGTACCCACTGCAGCTGGACTCGCCGCTCTCCGCCGCCGACCACCAGCACTACTGGGAGCGCTTCATCGAGCGCAACGTCCCCTACTTCGACCAGCCGCCCCTGGCGCAGATCGACAGCTATGTGGCGCCGGCCTGGGAAGCCATCATCGACACCGCCATCGAGTCGGAGAAGCCGCTGCAGCAGTTGCTCGCCCGGCTGAAGCCCGACGCCATCGTGCTGGACAACGTGGTCAGTTTCCCGGCCATCTCGGCCGCCGGCTGTCCCTGGGTGCGCATGGTCTCGTGCGCGGAAACCGAGTTGCCCGACGCCGCCGTGCCGCCCTACCTGTCCGGCGCCAGCAGCAGCGATGCAACGGCCTGCGCGACGTATCGCGAGCACTACCTGCAAGCAACGAAAGCGGCCCACGAGCGCTTCGCCCGCTTCCTCGCGGAGTGCGGCCACCCCGCCCTGCCCGCCGGCCAGTTCCTCGAGGATTCGCCCTGGCTCAATCTGCTGCTGTCGCCGACACCGGTGCGCTATGAGCGCGAAAAACCGCTGCCGGCCGAGCGCTATCTGTACCTCGACGGCTGCGTGCGCAGCGAGGCGCCGTACATCCCGCCGCAATTTCCCCGGCATGACGACGCGCCGCTGATCTACGTGAGCTTCGGCAGCCTGGGCGCCGCCGACGTAGCGATGATGCGCCGGCTGATCGACGCCGTGGCGCAACTGCCTTACCGCTTCCTGATCAACGTCGGCGCCTACCGCGAGCACTACGACACGGTGCCGGACAACGTCTACCTCGACAGCTGGTACCCGCAGCCTGCGGTACTGCGCGAGTGTCAGTTGTTCATCCACCATGGCGGCAACAACAGCTTCTGCGAGGCGCTGTATTTCGGCCTGCCGTCGGTGATCATTCCCTACTGCTGGGACGGCCACGACAACGCCCGGCGCGCCGAGGAAGTCGGCGTCGCGCGCTACCTGCCGCGCTTCGAGAATCCGCTCGTGGCGCTGCCCGGCGCGCTGGCCGAACTGCTCGCGGACACTGCCATGCAGCAACGACTGACCGCCGTGCGCGAACAGATGCAGGCCTCGCGCGGCACCGACGCTGCGGCGCGGGCGATCCTGGAAATCTGCGCCGACTGACACGCACACTGGCACCCTCGAAGACCTTGCGATTGGCACTCTGCTACAGGCCAATCCACACGTAAGCTGGGCTCCCATTATCCCGGAGCCCGGCATGACCACCTTCAATGACCAGCCGACCCTGCTCGGCGACACCCTGCACCTGCGTCCGTTACGCGCAGAGGATTTCGACGCTCTCTACGCTGCCGCCAACTCAGCGGAAACCTGGGCCGGCCACCCGGCCACCGAGCGCTATCGCCGCGAGGTCTTCGAGCCCTACTTCCAGTTTCTGGTGCACGCCGGCGGCTGCCTGCTGGTCCTCGACCGGGCAAGCGGCGAAGCCATCGGCTGCTCGCGCTATTACCCGGTGCCGGACCAGCCAGACGACATCGGCATCGGCTTCACCTTCATCAACCACCGCTACTGGGGCGGCGCGACCAACCGCGAGCTGAAGTCGCTGATGCTCGGCCACGCCTTCGCGCAGTTCGAGCGCGTGTGGTTCCACATCGCGCCGAGCAACATCCGCTCGCAGAAAGGCACGGCGAAACTGGGCGCGGAGCTGGCCTACGAGGCGGTGCTGGACCTCTCCGGCACACCCGTCCAGTGGCTCTGTTATGAACTGCCACGGGACCGCTGGGCCAAGGGCGCGATTTGAGCATTTGTATGAAACGGCAGTGCTTGAACGTTAGGAATGGATGATAGGTACGCAGGCCCACTCCAGCGAGATTAGGGGGAAACAACAACCCACGGACTCTCGCCATGAAACGCTCGCTCTGGCTCCAGGAAATCGCCGACGAACTCACCCCTTCCGCACCGTTGCGCGAGCATCTCGATGCCGATGTCGCGATCATCGGCGGCGGCTTCGTCGGGCTGTGGACCGCCCTGCGCCTGCTCGAGCTGGACCCGACATGCCGCATCGTGATCCTCGAGCGGGACATCTGCGGCGGTGGCGCCTCCGGTCGCAACGGCGGCTTTGTCATGTCCTGGTGGCCGAAGATCAGCTCGCTGGTGGCGCAGTGCGGCCAGGAGGAAGCGCTACGCCTGGCTCGCGCTTCGGAGGCCAATATCGCGGAGATCGGCCAGTTCTGCGAAGAGCATGGCATCGATGCGCACTTTCGCCGTGGCGGGTGGCTGTGGACCGCCACCACCGCGGCCCAGCGCGGCTCCTGGAAAGGTGTGCAGCGCACCTGCGAGAGCCTCGGCGCCCAGGTGTTCCGCACCCTGCCGGACAACGAAGTCGAGCGCCGCGCCGGCTCGCGCCAACACCTGGAAGGTGTGATCGAGGACAGCAACGCCACCGTGCAACCCGCCCGCCTTGCCCGCGGTCTGCGCCGGGTCGCCCTGGAAAAGGGCGTGCGCATTTTCGAGAACACCCCTGTGGACGACATCCAGCGCAGCCAGCCGGCCGTGCTGCGCACTCCCGAAGGTTCGGTGACCGCGCCACGCGTCGTGCTCGCCACCAACGCCTGGGCCGCGCAGATCCCGGAACTGAGCCGCCTGGTCCTGCCGGTCACCAGCACCATAGTCGCGACCCGACCCATGCCCGAACGGCTGGAGCAGATCGGCTGGACCGGCGGCGAATCCATCACCGATTCGCAACTGATGGTGGACTTCTACCGCACCACCCAGGATGGCCGCATCGCTTTCGGCAAGGGCACCGGGATGATCAACTATGCGAGCCGGATTGATGACAGTTTCGACGACAACCCGCGCCTGACCGAGGAAACCGAGCAGGACTTCCGCCGCACCTATCCCAACCTCGCCGACGAGGCCATCACCCATGCCTGGTGCGGCCCGATCGACCGCACCTACGACAGCATGCCGGTGTTCGGCCACCTCGACGGCGCGCCCCACATCTTCTACGGCATCGGCTGGAGCGGCAACGGCGTCGGACCGACCCGCCTGGGCGCACGCATCCTTGCCAGCCTGGTGCTGGGGCGCAACGACGAATGGAGCCGCTGCGGCCTGGTCGGCCGGCAGCCCAAGCGCTTCCCGCCCGAGCCGGTGCGCTATGTCGGCGGCCTGATGGTGCGCGGCGCGGTACAGCGCAAGGAGCAGGCCGAGGCACAGAACCGCAAGCCGTCGTGGATCGACCTGCGACTGGCCAAGTTCGCCCCCGTGGGCCTGGAAGATAAGAGCGCCTGAGTGCGCGAGGAGAACGCCATGAACCAGCCGATCCACCTGCCCGACACTGCCCGCTTCGACCTCCCTGCCGCCGTGCCGGCCAAGGAGCCGGTCGGCTCGCCGATCGCCGAGGCGGCTACCCATGCCGCCGAAGGCCAGGGCGGCCTGCTCACCGGCGTGTGGGAGTGCACGCCGGGGCGGTTCCGCCGGCAGATCCTGCAGCGCGAGTTCAGCCATTTCATCAGCGGCCACGGCTTCTTCGTTCCCGATAGCGGCGAGCCGATCGAGCTGCGCGCCGGTGACGCCATCCTCTTTCCGGCAGACTGCCAGGGCACCTGGGACATCCGCGAAACCCTGCGCAAGAGCTTCGTGATCATCCCTTGAGGCCGGCACCGATCCCGGCGATCTGCGCCGCTCGAAGGGCAATCCAGAGCACCGCGACGTCCTCGGTGGAGTCCAGCGAGAGGCCGGTGATCTCCTCGATCCGGCGGATGCGATAGACCAGCGTCTGCCGGTGCACGCTGAGCCGCTCGGCAGTCTTCTGCCACGAGCGGTTCTGCTCCAGGAACACCAGCAGGGTGTGCTCCAGCTGGGCGCCGTGCTCGCCGTCATAGTCGGCCAGCGCTCCCAGCGCCCGGCGGTGCACCAGCACCGCTTCCTCCAGGCTGGAGGGCAGCCACAGCAGCTCGCCGGCGGAACGCGCATAGTGCGCCAGCGGGCAACTGGCCGAGGTGTGCGCCAGGGCCAGGCGCGCTTCACGCAGCGCCTCGCTGGTGCGCCCCGCGTGGCCCAGGGGGTCGGACAGCCCCAGCGGGCAATCCAGCGCCTGCTGTACCGTCTGCGCCGAATCGGCACTCGCCAGCAGCAGGATCAGTTCCTCGCCCTGGGCCCGCGCCAGCACCGCCACACCCTGCAGGTGCAGGCGTTGGCTCCAGCGCTCGGGTAGTTCCGCCTGGCAGCGGGCAATGCCGAACAGCGCCTTGCCCACCGGGAAGCCCATCGCGCTCAGGCGCTCGTGGGCAGGCCGCTCGCTCAGCCGCTGCCGCAGCAGATCATCCAGCAGCTCCCAGCCCTGACGCAGAAGCCGCTCCTGCTCGACCTGCTGGCGCTCCAACTCGATGCCCAGCACCGCCGTGACATGGTGCAGCAGGCCGTAGTCGAGCAGGCCGCCGCACGCCAGGACCTTGCACGCCGGAATCGATGGCAGCGCCATGGACAACGCTTCGCCCTCCTCGGAGGCATGCCGGGTCACTGTGGTTGCTGTGCCGCTGCGCCTGCCCAGGCGCTCGCGCCAGCCTGACGGCAAAGGCGCAAGACCCGGATGCCAGGGCTCCAGGGTCTGGGCGTCGAACAGATAGAGGCACGTGCGCAGATCCGCGGCCAGGCGTTGCAGGAGAAACTCCAGGCCGTTATTGCGCAAGCCCATGCGGGCACTCTCATAGATGCGCGTCACCGCGCCGCGGCGCTCCAGCTCCTCCTGCTTGCTGGTGTCGATGATCGCCCGCGCCACCGCCGAGAACGGCACCGACTTGTGGATCAGCAACAGAGGGAAGTCCAGGCGTTGCGCCGTGGCCAGCAGCGACTCGATGTTCCTGGGCGCCTGCATGTTCTCACCCAGCATGAGCCCGGCGACACGGGCCGCGGCCAACCGTTCGACATAGTCGCGCTGGGGCTCCGCACCCGCCGGGATGCCTATGCCGGTAGTCATCAGCAGCTCGCCCTCGCCCAGCCACTGCGCCGGGTCCGGCAACTCGCACGCATGCGCCCAGCGCAGTTTCCTGCTGGCATGGCTGGCGCCGGCCACCAGGCGGGTCGCCAGGGCGGGATCGTCAATGATGTCCTGTATGGAAATGGGCATGGGGTCTCCAACAGACGGTGGTTCTGCACACAGATCGCGGGCGCCGGGCAAGGATCACATCGGGCGCGCGAGCTGAAATCCGTACAAAGGTATGAACCACCCAAGAGCGATTTGTAAATCTGTCTGATGTCTCGCCGAGCGCGCCGCGCGGAGACTGGAGCACAGGCCGTGTCGTCACCGACACCCGGCCCCCTGTCTTCACGCAGCCTCACGAAGCCCCATCGGAGCCCATAACAATGCCAAAGTCTCTGAGCAGCGCCGTTGTCCTTTCCCTCGCCTGCCTCCCCCTGACCGGTCTTTCCGGCCTTGCCCTGGCCGATATCACCGTCGCCTCCCAGGGCGGCGCCAACAAGGCCGCGCAACAGAAAGCCTATTACGAGCCCTACAGCGCCCAGACCGGCAGCAAGATCATCGCCGACGAGTTCAACGGCGAGATGGCCAAGGTCAAGATCCAGGTCGATACCGGCAGCGTCACCTGGGACGTGGTCGAGCTCGAAATGCCCGAACTGACCCGCGCCTGCGACGACGGCCTGCTGGAGGAACTGGGCAGCGACCCGGCCATCGCCGCCATGGCGCCCAAGCTGGTCAAGGGCGCCATCCAGCCGTGCGGCGCCGGCATCTTCGTCTGGTCAACGGTGCTGGCCTACAACGCCGACAAGCTGAAAGTCGCACCCACCGGCTGGGCTGACTTCTGGGACGTGAAGAAGTACCCGGGCAAGCGCGGCCTGCGCAAGAGTCCGATGTACACCCTGGAATACGCGCTGATGGCCGACGGCGTGCCCTACAAGGACATCTACGACCTGCTCGCCACCCAGGAGGGCCAGGACCGTGCCTTCCGCAAGCTCGACGAGATCAAGCCATACATCCAGTGGTGGGAAGCCGGCGCGCAACCGCCGCAGTACCTGATGTCCGGCGACGTGGTGATGAGCGCGGTATACAACGGCCGCATCGCCGCGGTGCAGAACGAAACCAATCTGAAGGTGGTGTGGGACGGCGGCATCTACGACATCGAGACCTACGCCATCCCCAAGGGCGCGAAAAACGCCGCCGAAGGCCGCAAGTTCATCGAATTCGCCCTGCAGACCCAGCAACAGAAGGCCTACTCCGACCATATCGCCTACGGCCCGGTTAACCTCGCCGCCGCCGCTGAGATTGCCCCCGCCCAGGCCCGCGACCTGCCGAGCGCGCCGCAGAACCTGGACAAGCAGTTGGCCATGAACGCCAGCTTCTGGGCCGACCACGGCGAGCAGCTGCAACAACGCTTCAACGCCTGGGCGGCGCGCTGAAGCCAGCCAGGGCGCTTCCATCGCCAGAACCCCTGCACCAGCAACATGAGAAAGGCCCGCCACTGGCGGGCCTTTACCTTCCGAGCTCCGTCGCTCCTCGCCAATACCCACCAGCCGAAGCTCCTGACGGCGAGCCTCGCTGCAGCCATCGCCAGGCAACGCAGGCTATCTCCGCATCGCCGGCACGTCCTCGCTCATGAAGTCCGCCAACCGGCCGATACATCAATTGCCTGGCACAATGCCTCTGGTTAGGCTCCGAGACCCGGAACAACCCCGTCGAGTACGCCAGGTACGCGCCCAGCACTCCTGCGACACTCGCCCCCTATGCGACGTTTTCACTGACGCGAGCCCATGGTCACCACAGTCATCCTCAGCATGCTCTGCGTGCACCTGCTCTGTTTCTGCGTGATGTTCCTGCTGATCAGCACCAGGTTGAATGGCAAGAAGATGGGCATGGAAGTCTTCGCCCTCGGCAACCTGCTGCTGGGGCTCGCCTACATCCTGCAACTGCTAGGCGGCCCTGCGAACTGGGGGGCGATGAGCCTGATCAACCACACGCTGACCCTCTGCGCCCCGGTAGCGTACGTGCTGGGCGCCCTGCGTTTCTTCGATCGCCCGACCCCGGTCTGGCGGCCACTGCTCGCGCTGGCCGCCCTCTATACGGCCTTGCAGGTGGTGGTGCAGTCAACGCTCGGCAGCGAGGCGCGCCATGCCTTGCTGGCAGGCTCGTGCGCGCTGCTCTTCCTGGCCATGGCGGTGGCGGTGCTCTATGCGCGGCGCACCGTCGCCAGGGACCTGCGAGTCGAAATGATCGTGTTCGCCGTGCTGATCGGCGGAATCTGCCTACTGAACGCTGCGAAGTTCGTGATGATCCTCCAGGGAGGGCTGGCGGCGCTCGATATGAGCAGCGGCTTCCAGAAGATCTTCTACATCTACATGTCGTTCCTTGGCACCGTGCTTCCGCCTTGCGCCGTCTGGCTCGTGCTGCGCCGCCTCACGGATGAACTGCGCACCATGGCTGCCCATGACCCGCTCACCCAATTGCTCAATCGGCGCGGGCTGACCGAGGCGCTGGATGTGCATTTCCGCTCCCACGGCGCTGTGTCCGCTTACCTGCTGATCGTGGATATCGACCATTTCAAGCGCATCAACGATACCCACGGCCACAAAGTGGGCGACCTGGTGTTGTGCCGTGTGGCCGCGCTGCTCAAGGCCACTGCCCGCCAGGGCGACCTGACGTGCAGGCTGGGCGGGGAGGAGTTCGTCCTTGTCGCGCTCGACACGGACAGGGCCGGTGCCTTCCAGTTGGCGGAGCGTGCGCGTGCCGCCATTGAGCACAGCGAAGTACTGGGGATCGACACCGACCAGCCGATCCGTTGCACCGCGACCATCGGCGTCTCGGACAATTTCACCAGCACACAAGCGCTCGATACGTACATGCAGCAGGCCGACGCCGCGCTTTACCGGGGCAAGGCGTCGGGGCGCAATCGCGTCGAATGCGCATACGCGTAGCACAGCGCCCGCAGACAGAAAAAACGTCGCTGCGCCGCCTTCCCAAGCGTCACCAGCGCCCGGCAAGATAGCTGCATTCGCCGCCGCGCTTCGGTGGCCCACCTTCTGCCTCGCGTCACCGGAGTCGTATGCAACCGCGCGACCTTGCCGCCTACCTGTTCCTCGCGATCGGCTGGGGGTTGTCCTTTCTCGTGCTGCTCAAGGCCATCGCCGGGTTCGGTTGGGTCGGCGCAGTCAGCTTCCGCGCGCTGATTGCCAGCTTCACGCTGTTTGCGGTGGCAAGACTGTCCGGGCGCCGGCTGAATTTCGACGGGCTGTGGAAGCCGCTGTGCGTGGTCGGCGCGACGACGGTGGCTGGCCAACTGATCGGCATGACCTACGCCACACCACGCATCGGCACCGCCATGGCGGCAATCTTCGTCGCCGGGATTCCGCTGTTCTCCATGCTCATCGGCCGCCTCTGGGGCCTGGAGCGCATTACCTGGAGCGGCCTGGGCGGGTTGGTGCTGGGTTTCTGCGGCATGGTGTTGCTGGTGGGGTTCCCGGCGGTGCCGGTCACCCACGAGTTCATCCTCGGCTGCGCGGCGTCGGTATTCGGCGCAGTGTGCGCGGCCTTCGGCAGCAATTACGCGAGCTTGAAACTGCGCACCGCCGGGCCCTGGGAAGTGACCTGCGGCGCCTTCGGGATCGGCGGGCTGCTGACCCTGCCGCTGCTGATCTGGGTGCCGGTGCCCGGCACGCCGCAGCCCATCGACTTCCTCTTCCTGCTGCTATGCGGCTGCGTGCTCAGCGCGGTGAACTACGTCGTCTACTTCCAGCTTGTGGCGCGCATCGGCGCCACCAGGACAATCAGCGTGGAATTCGTCGTCACCGTGGTCGCCGTGCTGGTCGGCGCACTGGTACTGGGCGAGAGCCTGTCGCTGATGCAGGGCGTAGGTGCGCTGATCATCCTGACCGGCTGTGCCCTGGTGCTCGGCCTCGTTCCGGGCACCAGGGCGCGCGCTGTCAGTTGATCGCCTGCAGCGATACGGTGTCTGGCGCAGCGTCGTCGCGGTCGATCACCTCCATGGGCAGGTGCGAAGTTTCCCGTAGCAGCCAGGAACACACCGCCACCAGCAACAGTGCCGCCGCGCCGTAGAGCGCCACGCCGAACGGATTGCGGCCGGTGGCGATGAGGATGGCCGTGGCAATGCTCGACGCCGTGCCGCCGCCCAGCGCCGCACCGATCTGGTAGCTGAAGGAAATCCCCGAATAGCGCATTTCCCGCGGGAACTGCTCGGCGAGAAACGCCGGGATCGGCCCCTGGGTCGCGCCCATGAAGAAGCCCACGGCGACGTACGCCAGCAGCGCCAGCGGCAAGCTGTGCAGCCCGATCAGCGGGAAGAAGGCAAACAGCCCCAGCGCCATGATCGCCGCCCCGAAGATCATCACAGCGCGGCGACCGAAGCGGTCCGACAGGTGCCCGAAGAACGGTGCCGAGGCGACGATCGCCACCGACAACGAGAAGTCGAACAGCAAGGCCTGACTGCTGCTGTATCCGATATCGGTGGCGTATGCGAGGAAGAAGGTACTGCCGATGTAGGCGATGGTGACGTAGCCGAAGGCGATGCCGATGCACAGCAGCAGCTCGCGCGGACGGCGGCGGAAGGCCTCCATCAGCGGCATGCGTGCCTCGGCCTTCGGCGCGGTCCTGGGCTGCGGCGCGGTGTTCTGCAGGCGCGCGTAGAGACCGATCAGCACCAGCAGGCCACCGAGCCAGAACGGGATGCGCCAGGCGATACCGCTCAGGTCATCGTCGAAGGCGAAGCTGACGATGGCGAACACTGCCGAGCCGAAGATACCGCCGATGCCAATGCCCATGCTCGTGAAGCTGCCCCACAGGCCGCGGCGCCCCTTGGGCGCGACCTCGATGCCGAACAGCGCCGCCCCGCCCCACTCGCCTCCGGCGGCGAAGCCCTGCACCAGGCGCAGGAGCACCAGCAGGACGGGCGCAGCCGCACCGATACTGGCGTGGGTTGGCAGGAAGCCGATCAGCAAGGTACTCAGCCCCATCAGCACCAGGGTAGCGACCAGCGCCTTCTGCCGGCCGTAGCGGTCCCCCAGGTGGCCGAACACCACGCCGCCCAGCGGACGGGCAAAGAAGCCGGCGCCGAACGCCGCAAAGGCGACCAGCACGGCGGTCAGGCGATCCATGCCGGGGAAGAACAGCTGCGGGAAGATAAGTGCGGCGGCGTAGCCGTAGATGACGAAATCGTAGAACTCCAGCGCGGTACCCATGCCGGAAACGCAGAAGGTGCGAAAGGCCGAGCGCGAGCCGGGAGCTGCGGGCGTGTGGTCGATCATGGCGGTTCACTCTTGTTTTTGTGGCAACACGAAACCCGCGCGGCGGCTGCGGGGCCGTCGCGGGGCGTGGGTTTGTATGTGGTGATACGCAGGGCGCATAACCCGGAGTGGGTTATCCGCCGGTAGCTCGGCGGCGGATAACGCTGACGCGTTATGCGCCCTACGGACTAATGGAGCTCTGACGCGCCCCTCTCCCTAACCCTCTCCCTGAAGGGAGAGGGGACTGTCCGGCATCAAGCGGAACACCTTGCCAATCGGCAACTCCGTCAGCTCCCTCTCCCTTCGGAGCGGGGCGCGCAGCCAGGGCTGGGGAGAGGGTGCGACCAGCTGGCATCACGTTTTCAGAAACGCAGGAACCCCTCATCCGCCAGCTTCTTCGGCGTGCCGGCGACGTATTCCAGGGCGCAGTTCGTGGTGTCCAGGCCGATGCTCAGCAGGGTTTCCCAGCGTTCGGTATCCGGTTCGGACATGTCCGGGTGGAAGCACACCACCGCCTGGTCGCCGTCCGCGCCGCAGAAGGCGTCGGCACGTTCGCGCAGGGCCTTGCCGGTCATGCCGGCGGTAGCGGCCTTGAGGTGCTCCAGGCGCGCGTAGGTGGTGGACACGTCCGCCGTGCGCTCGCCCCAGCTCAGTTCACCGTCGAGGAAGTGGTTGGTGTGCAGCAGCCAGCCATCCTCGCGCGGCACCACTACGGCGGTGTGCGCGGGGCTCATCTCGATGCTGGCGGCGCGGGCGCGCACGTCGTTGCGGGTGAACACACTGAGCACGGTGGATGCGCTGACCCGCGCCGAACGGGCCATGTCGATGGCCTCGGTGACGCTGGTGGCTTCTTCCAGCACGCGACGGGCGATCGCATGCACTGGCACGCCGGCGCTGCCGTCGTCACTGGTGTGGTGCAGGATGTTGAAGTGCACGCCGAGCCCTGCGCTGTTTACGCCGATCTTGCCGAGCATGCCGAACTCGGTGAACAGCTTGGCGGTCAGGCCGGTGCTGCCGGTGAAGCCCAGCAGCAGGCCGTGCGGCACCAGGCTGTCGTGCCAGTCCCAGGTCTGCAAACTGCGCGGCGCAGTGCTGCCGGCGGGTGCATGGACGGAGGTGGAGCATTCACCTTCTACCGGCTGTTCGGGCATCACCGCGAGAATTTCGGTGCGGGCGTTCAGCGCCGCCAACTGCCACAGCGGCAGGCCGACGCCCAGGGCCAGGCCTTCGACTTCCTTCGCCAAGGCCGGGCACCAGTCGGCCAGTGCTGCCAGGCTGGCTTCACCGATGGCGCGCGCCTTGTCGATCTCCACGCCGACGCGCGGGAAGAAATCCAGGTACAGCGCCACGCTCTGGCGGATCTGCTCGGCGAAGGTTTCGCCGATCTGCCGGCCACGCTGCAGCGGGTCGCGGATGTCGGTGGTGAAGGTCTGAAGAATCACGGCAAGGCTCCTGCAATTGCTTTTCATCGGGGTCGCAGCGCCGGGGCGCTGCGGTTGGATCAGAGTTTGTCGCTCGGACGACTATAGACTTCGCGGCCGGCGAACCAGGTCTTGAGCACTCGGGTATCACGCAACGCCTCGGGCTTGACCGTGAACACATCGCGGTCGAGCAGGATCAGGTCCGCCTGCTTGCCCGGCTTGAGCGACCCGATGCTCGATTCCAGGCGCATGGTGCGCGCGGCGTTGAGGGTGTAGGCCTGGAACATGGTCTGCCGGTCGATGTCTTCGGCGGCGTTGAGCACACCCTTCGGGCCGACGCGCTGGATCGCCTGGTAGATGGCCTTCCACGGATCGGGCGTGGTGATCGGCCAGTCGCTGGCCCCGGAAATGGTCGCGCCGTTCTTCAGCAGCGAGCGCGCCGGGTACATGTGCAGGAAGGCCATGGCGCTGACGTAGGGTTTGACCAGGTCGACGCTGTTCTCGTCGGCGGCAGCCCAGTACAGCTGCATCGCGGCAATGACGTCGAGCGCCTTGAAGCGCGGGAAGTCCCTGGGATTGACCATCTGCAGGTGAGTGATCGAATGCGGGATGCCGCTGTGGCGATCCTTGCGCGCCTGCTCGATGCCATTGAGCGATTCACGTACCGCGCGGTCACCAATGGCATGGATGTGCACCAGCCAGCCGCGAGCATCGGCGGCGCTGACCAGCTCACCGAAGTGCCTGGGATCGATCAGCAACTCGCCGTACTTCTTCGAATTGCTGTAGGGCTCGAGCATCGCCGCGCTCTGCGCCGGCACCTCGGCCACGCCGTCGGCGAAGACCTTGATGCCCGGCAACGTCAGATTGGGAACATCGATGAATTGCTGGCGCACCTTGTCCAGCTCGTCGAGGTCGGCCGGTGTGGCCTTGGAGTCGGCCATCAGCAGCGCGGCGACGTGTGCCGTCAGCCCGCCCTGCTCCGCCAGCAGTTTGTAGGCCGGCAGCACGCCGACGGAGTCGTTGTGGATGTCGCCTCCGGGATTCTCGTTCGCCAGGGGTTCCATCCAGGCGGTGATGCCCAGCTCGTGGTAGTAGCTCTGCGCGCCCTTCAGCGCCTTGAGCAGCTCGTCGTTGCTGGCCAGCGGCAACAGCGCCTGCACCGGGTACAAGCCGGCATCCACCAGGAAGCCGTTGGGCTTGCCGTCGGCGCCGTGGCCGATGGTGGCCTGCTCCTCGCCCTTCAGCGATTTGACCTTGGCCACGTCGATGCCCGCCAGGTCGAGCAGAGCCTGGTTGGCCCAGCCAGTGTGGTAGTCGCCGCCCGCCAGGAGGATCGGCTGCTTCGCCCATTCACCCTGGTTGAAGCGCTGCTGCAGCTCGCCGAGCTCGTCCCAGTACGCCGTGGGCACGCCGCCGACATAGAGGAACTGGCCACGCCGCGCGCGGCCGTCGTCACGCCACTGGCGCAGCTTGCTCTCGAACTCGGCCAGCGGCAGGTCCTGGTTGTCCAGGTTGGCCTGGAGCATCTGCAGGCCGCCCTTCACCAGGTGGGTATGGGCATCGATGAAACCGGGCATCAGCACCTGACCCTGCAGGTCGATGACCTGGGTGGACGGTTGCCGGAGCTTGAGAACCTGCGCATCGGAACCCACCGCAAGAATGCGGCCGTTCTCTACCGCCACCGCCTGCTGCAGCGCCTGGCCGGGTTCGGCGGTGTAGACCTTGCCGCCGTGGAAGATGAGGTCGGCGGCGGCCATAGTTTCCATAGAGGAAAAAGCGCAAGCCGCCGACACCAGCGCCGGAATCAGTAGTTTCATCGCAAAGCCTTCGTTATTGTTGATCTGTGACGAAGGTTAAGCAAAAGCCCCGGCGGCTTTAACACTGACTTCCCGCACAACTTCTGTTCCTGTCAGGAAGCAATCCATGGACAAGATGACCGCCCTCACCATGTTCGTCGCCACCGCCGACCACGGTGGCTTCAGCCGCGCCGCCGAACAGCTGGGCAAGACGCCCTCGGCGATCACCAAGGGCGTGGCACAGCTGGAGGCGGATCTGGGCCAGCGCCTGTTCGAGCGCACCACGCGACGCATGGCGCTGACCGAAGCCGGGCACATCTACCTGGAAGGCGCACGCCAGGCGCTGATGCAGTTGCAACGGGCCGAAGAAGAAGTGGAACAGCTGCAGACCGAATTGCGCGGCAGCCTGCGCATCGTCTCACCACCCTCCTTCGCCCCGGCCTTCTTCAACGCGGTGTGCTGCCGCTTTCTACGCGAGCACCCGCAGGTGCGCCTGGAGGTGGACCTGCTGGACGAGTTCGTCGACCTGGTGGAAGGCGGCTACGACATCGCCCTGCGCGACGGCCCCATCGACCTGCCGGACGTCATCGCCCAGCCGCTGATCGAGAACCGCCTGTTGCTCTGCGCCAGCCCCACGTACCTCGCGGAAAAGGGTCTGGAGGTGACGTTGGAGAATTACGAGCAGCACGACTGGCTGATCTTCCGCCACCCGCTGCTGAACCGGAATTTCTGGTGGGTGCAGAAGGACGGCGAGCGCCTGCGCATCCGCCAGCCCGTGCCGCGTATCGCCAGCGACAACTACGATTTCCTGCTCTCCTGCCTGCTGGACGGACAGGGGCTGCAGTTCCTGCCGCAATGGAGCGCGCTGCCCTACCTCGAAAGCGGCGAGCTGGTGGAGCAGCTACCCGATTGCTGGCGCGACCAGAGCGCCTTCGGGCCCTGGGTGCATGTGCTCTACCTGCCGCACCGGCGCAGCACGCGCAAGGTGCGGGTGTTTATCGAGTACCTGCGGGAGCATTTGCAGGGGAAGGGGCTGGTCTGAGCGATCCCTTCAGGACCGGCGCCGTGGCGAACCTATCGCCAATGAAGCCTGCTCCTACGTGCGCGTCTCCAGCATGAACTCGATGAACGCACGCACCCGCGACGGTACGTGGCGCGCATGGGGGTAGATCAGCAGGAATGGCCGTGTGGTCTGGCCGTAGTCTTTCAGCACCTCCACCAGTTCGCCCCGCTCCAGTTCGTCCTGCACGGTAAATCGATACGTCTGCATCAATCCGCCGCCACACTTGGCCAGGGTCGCGGTGGCGAGGTAGTCCTCCAGCACCGTGAAGCTGCCGGCTGTCTCCCTCTCCACCGGCTTGCCATTCACGCGGAATGTCCAGGGCACGCGCCGCCCGGTGCTGGGCAGTTCGAACTGGATGCATTCGTGCCTGGCGAGATCGTCCGGCGTCTGCGGTATGCCGGCCTGCGCCAGGTACTCGGGCGTGGCGACGATCACGTTCTCCGCCTCCTCCAGGCGCCGCGCCACCAGGCTCGAATCCGCCGGGTCGCGGCCACGGATCGCCAGGTCATACCCCTCGCCCGCAAAGTCGATGTTGCGGTTGCTGACGTGCACATCCACCTGCACCTGCGGATAGCGCCGGCGGAACTCCGGCAGCCGCGGGAACAACCGGTAATGCGCGTACGGCGTCGGCACACTGATACGCAACCGCCCGGATGCCACGCTCTGGCCTCCACTGACAGCGCGCTCGGCGTCCACCAGTTGGGTCAGCGCCTGGCGGCATTGCTCGAAGTAACTGCGGCCGTCCTCGGTCAGGCGCATCTGCCGCGTGGTGCGTACGAACAGACGCACGCCCAGGCGCTCCTCCAGGCGCGCCACCGAACGGCTCACCGCGGCGGGTGTGATCCCTGCCTCGTTGGCCGCCGCGGTAAAGCTGCCGGTTTCCGCGGCGAGGCAGAACAACTCGATGCTGCCCAGTTGCAGGTCGTCGAAGTGGCGGGGCATGGCGCTCTCGATTGATTACATGGAGTATCAATTCAAATGCCGTCGACCTCATTTTTCAAGCCTAGATTGCAGCCTAGATTGGCCTCCAGGACGCGGGCACCTCGCCCCGCCACACTCTCGGAGCAATACCATGAGCAAGACTGTCATCGTCACCGGCGCCTCCAGCGGCCTCGGCTTCGCCATCGCCCGCGCCTACCTGGAGCGCGGCTACAACGTGGTCGGCAACGCCCGCACCCAGGCCCGCCTGGACGAAGCCGCCGCCCGGCTCGGCAACCCGCACAACTTCCTTACCGTCGCCGGCGACATCGCCCAACCGGGCACCGCCAAACGCCTGTTCGCCCAGGCCATCGAGGCTTTCGGCCAGGTGGATATCCTGATCAACAATGCCGGCATCTTCATCGCCAAGCCGGTGGGCGACTACACCGAGGAAGACCTCGAATCCATCGTCGACACCAACCTCAAGGGCTTCTTCTACCCGTCTCAGGTTGCCGCGCAGCACATGTCCGCCAAGGGTTCAGGACATATCGTCGCCATCACGGCTTCCATCGCCATGCAGCCCAACGTGAAGGTCCCGGCGCTGCTGCCGGTACTGATCAAGGGCGGCCTGAACAGCGCGGTGCGGGGCCTGGCGCTGGAGCTGGCGTCTGCCCACGTGCAGGTCAACGCCGTGGCACCGGGAATCATCGAGACCCCGCTGCACCCCGATGACGAAGGCACCCGCGCATTCCTTCGCGGCCTGTCGCCCAGTGGCGAGATCGGCAATCCGCAGGATATCGTCGACGCGGTGCTCTACCTGACCGATTCGACCTTCGTCAGCGGAACCATCCTCAACGTCGACGGCGGCTCCACCACTGGCGTCTGGTAAGCCAACCTTTCGAACAACAACGGAGAATCGCAATGCCCTACGTGAACATCCAGGTGACCGACGAAGGCGTCACCGCCGACGAGCGCCGCCAACTGATCGAAGGCGTCACCGAACTGCTCGAGCGCGTGCTGCGCAAGCCGCCGTCCACCACCTATGTGGTGATCCAGGAGATCGCCACCGACGCCTGGGGTGTAGGCGGCAAGACCGTTGCCGAACTGAAGGCACAGGGCAAGCACGGCAGCAGCTGACCGCGCGGGCACGCCGAGGGCTCAGCAGAGCCTTCGGCGCTTGCCATGCACCAAGCTGGTGCTGATAGGATCGGGCGTCTACCCGCTCCTTCGACAGCCGAGGCATGGAATGCTCGCCGCGCTCAAGCGTTACCCGCTACAGGTCAACCTGCTGCTCAGCGGCACCTTCCTGCTCACCATGGGCCGCGCCATTACCCTGCCCTACCTGGTGATCTACCTCTCGACCCAGTTCGGCCTGCCCGTCAACCGCATCGGCCTGATCATGGGCGGCGCGCTGTTCGGTGGCTCGTTGCTGAGCCTCTACGGCGGCTTCCTGATCGACCGCATGCCGGGCTTTCGCCTGATCCTCGGCTTTGGCACCTGCTTCGTCGCCGCCTTCGCCGGCATGCTGCTGACCACGCAGCTATGGCTGTTCTTCCTGTTCCTGCTGGGCTTCAACTTCGCCTACTCGGTCACCGACGTGGTGGTGAAGACCATCTTCGGCCGCCTGCTGCCGTCCGGTGAACAGGGCCGCGCGTTTTCCATCCGCTACACCCTGATCAACCTGGCCTACGCCATCGGCCCGTTCATCGGCGCCGCCCTGGCGCACTGGAGCCAGCACCTGCCCTTTGTGCTGTCGGCATGCCTGGGCGCACTCTTCCTGCTGGCCTTCGCGCGCTATGGCGACCGTGGCATGCGCCCCGCTGAAGGTGTCGCCCCGCCGTCGTTCATCGCGGTGATCGGCGTGCTGGCCAAGGACCACCGGCTGATGTACTTCACCATCGGCGGCGTGCTCACTGCCGTGGTGTTCGGCCAGTTCTCCGCCTACCTCTCGCAATACCTGGTGGCCACCGGCACGGCGGAGTACGCCTATCAGGTGATCCAGACGCTGCTGGGGGTCAACGCCGTGACGGTGATCGCCCTGCAGTACCTGCTGGGCAAGCGCATCGGCAATGAGCACCTGCAGCGCTGGCTGATCGTCGGTCTCGGATTGTTCGTGCTGGGCATCATCGGCTTTGGCCTGTCTCAAAGCCTGTGGCACTGGGGGCTGGCGATGGTGGTTTTCACCCTGGGCGAGATCATCGTGATTCCCGCCGAGTACATGTTCATCGACCGCATCGCCCCGCCACACCTGCGCGGCGTGTACTACGGCACGCAGAACCTGGCCAACCTCGGCGGCGCCTTCGGGCCGATCCTGGTGGGCTACTTCCTCGCCCTGTTCGCGCCGCACTGGGTGTTCGTCATGCTCGGCGTCTTCATCGTCGGCGGCGGGGTGTTCTATGTGCTGGGGTCCAGGCTGAGCCAGCGCACCGCCAGCGGGGCTTGACCTCAAGTCCACTTGAACCGGGATGCTGGTTCCATCGACTCACTCGAAGGAATCAGCCATGCCCACCCCCCTCTCGCTCCTGCTGCACGTCGCAGCCATCGGTATCGGTGCCACCCTGCTGATGGATGGCTGGGCCGTCCTGCGCAAGCAACTGCTGGGCGTGCCGTCGCTGGATTACGCCCTGCTCGGGCGCTGGGTCGGCCATATGCCGCGCGGCCGCTTCTACCACCCAGCCATCGGCCAGGCGGCACCGGTGCGAGGTGAACGCGTGATGGGCTGGCTGCTGCACTATCTGACCGGCATCGTCTTCGCCGTGGCGTTCGTCCTGCTCGCCGATTCTGGCTGGTTGTGTCGCCCCACCTGCGTCGCCGCCCTGATCTTCGGCATGGTGACGGTGCTGGCGCCCTTCCTGCTGATGCAGCCGGCATTCGGCCTGGGCATCGCCGCCGCGAAGACAGCCAACCCGACGAAGGCGCGACTGCACAGCCTGCTAACTCACCTGGTCTTCGGGGTCGGACTGTATGTGACGGCCTTCCTGCTTCACCCATTCTTGTGCGGTGCCTGAACAACCCGCCCCCTCAGATCAGAATTCATTCGATGGCGAAGACTTCAACAAAGGGTGCATCCTCGCGTTCCGATTGAGATGCCGAACCCGGCAACTGGCCACACTTCGCCTGGACACACACCGGCGAGCCTGTCATCGCATGCCGGAGATCATCATGTCGAACCATCGCAACCACCTTCTGCGTACCGTTCGGACCACCTCTTTCAACAACGAAGTCGCCGCCGAACTGCTGCGCGAGCTGTGCTCCTGCAACGTCACCGAAGAGCAGGCTCGGCGCATCCGCTGCGCCGCGCGCCAGCTGATGCTCGACGCCGATGCGCTGGAATGTGTCTGGCAAGAACTCAACAGCTAGACCGCCTGCGCTTTTGCAGGAGCGAGCACGCGAACCACCCAGCGCCGGCATCCCCTGAAACCCCATTCGCGAGCAAGCTCGCTCCTACAGGTTCGACCGTCTCGCGAATGCTCAAGCGTGCTGGGCGCCGGCCCGCTTGAGCAATTGCTTGCAACGCTCGGACAGGTGCACCACCCGCAGGTGCTTGCCAGCCTTGTGGTAGCGCTCGCGCAGGGTCATCAATGCGGCGATGGCGGAATAGTCGACGAAGCTCAGGTGCGCGCAGTCCAGGGTCACCTGCTGCGGGTCATTCGCCGGGTCGAACTGATTGAGGAAAGGCGTGGTGGATGCAAAGAACAGCGTGCCATGGACGCGATACCGCTTGCTGCCATCGGCCTCGTCCTGGACGTCCGCATACAGCTCGCGGGCATGCTTCCAGGCGAAGTCCAGCGCCGCCAGGATGATGCCGCAGAACACCGCCATGGCCAGATCCGTGGCGACGGTGATGGCGGTCACCGCGATGATCACCAGCACATCGCTCACTGGCACCTTGTTCAGTACCCGCAGCGACGCCCAGGCGAAGGTCTGCTGAGACACCACGAACATCACGCCCACCAGCGCCGCCAGCGGAATGCGTTCGATCAACGGCGAGAGGAACAGCACGAAGAGCAGGATCATCACCCCGGCGACCACACCGGAAAGCCTGCCGCGACCACCGGAGCTGAGGTTGATCACCGTCTGGCCGATCATGGCGCAGCCGCCCATCCCGCCGAACAGGCCGGAGACGATGTTGGCGCCGCCCAGGGCCACACACTCGCGGTCGGGGAAGCCGCGGGTCTGGGTGATCTCGTCGGTGAGGTTCAGCGTCAGCAGGGTTTCCAGGATGCCGACCATGGCCATGAGGAAGGCATAAGGCGCGATGATCCGCAGCGTTTCCAGGGTCCAGGGGATGTCCGGCAAAGCGAACTGCGGCAAGCCGCCGGCGATGTGCGCCATATCGCCCAGGGTGCGCGTCGGCAGGCCGAGCAGGTAGACCAGCAGGCCCACACCCAGGATCGCCACCAGCGCCGGCGGTACCGCACGGGTCAGCTTCGGCAGCCCGTAGACCACTGCCATGGTCAGCGCCACCAGGCCCAGCATCACGTAGAGCGGGTTGCCACTGAGCCAGTGCTCGCCGTCCTTGAAGTGCTCAAGCTGAGCCATGGCGATGACGATGGCCAGGCCATTGACGAAGCCCAGCATCACCGGATGCGGCACCATGCGCACCAGCTTGCCCAGGCGCAACAGGCCGAACAGGATCATCACCAGTCCGCCCAGCAGCACCGTGGCCAGCAGGTACTGCACGCCGTGCTGCACCACCAGCGCAACGATCACCACCGCCATCGAGCCGGCGGCGCCGGACACCATGCCGGGGCGGCCGCCAAACAGCGCGGTGAGGGTGCAGAGGATGAAGGCGCCGTACAGGCCCATCAACGGGTTGAGATGGGCGACCAGGGCGAAGGCGATGCACTCGGGCACCAGCGCGAAGGACGTGGTCAGTCCGGCCAGGACATCGGCACGCAAGCGGGCGGGTTTCATTTTCTACTCGGGACGGGGACTGCGAAGGGGCCGCAATGGTACGGAAAACCGCCCCACCCGGCCACCCGCCGATCCCGCGCCCGCACTCAGGCCTGGTTTTTTACCAGCGCACCGTGGAGGAACAGCTGCTCCAGCACCTGCGCGGAGCTGGAGCTGGCCGCGCGGCCATAGCGCTCGGCGTCGACCATGCCGTAGAGCATGGAGAGGAAGAGTTCGGTGAACACCGCAGCGGTAATGTCGATGCGGAACCTGCCGCTCTGCTGACCGCGCAGGAAGAAGGCGTCCACCGCCTCGGTGTAGTAGCTCCAGCGCTCGGTCGTCGCCTGCATGTCGAGGTTCTCGGCGCGGTACTGGAACAGCAGGAAGTTCAGCATGTCGCGGTGTCTGAGGTGCTCGGCGATCAGACGACGCAGCGCCTCCAGCGGTTCCGCCTGTTGCAGCTCCGAAGCTTCGAGGATCTGCCGGATCACCACATGGCCGTAGTCCTCGAGCATTTCCATCAGGCCGTCGCGGGTGCCGCAGAAGCGATGCAGCGTCGCCTTGCTCACCCCCGCCGATTCCGCCAGCTCCTTCAGCGTCGCCCGAGGGCGGTCGACGATGGCGACGGCCAGCGCCTTGAGCAGACGTTCATCGTGGGCGGAGAGAGTCATTCGGGGGCCTCGTGTCAGGTGGCGGATCGTCTCATTGTGCAGAAAGAAGCCTCTCTTTTGAAAGGTCATGACACATTTTATACACCACAGAAGCAAATGAGACATTATTGACTCATTTTGAGTTTGAAAGGATCATACGCACCTTTCCAGATAGACAGATCCCAGGTGAAACATGGGCAGGTTGCGTGCAGTAGGGACAATCAGTGCGTTGGTGGCAGCGTTGGCGCTGGCCGGTTGCGGACAATCCGGTGAACCACCGGCGGCCGCGGAGGCGGCGCGCCCGGTGGATGTGGTGGCGGTGGCAACCGAACCTCTCACCCTGACGTCGGAGTTGCCGGGGCGTATCGAGCCGATGCGCGTCGCCGAGGTGCGGGCGCGGGTCGCGGGCATCGTGGTGCAGAAGCGCTTCGAGGAAGGTGCCGACGTGAAGGCCGGCGACCTGCTGTTCCAGATCGATCCGGCGCCGCTCAAGGCTGCCGTGTCCCGCGCCGAAGGCGAACTGGCGCGAGCGCAGGCGGCGCAGCAGGAAGCCCAGGCACGGGTGAAGCGTTACGAGCCACTGGTGAAGATCGAAGCGGTCAGCCAGCAGGACTTCGACACCGCCACCGCCGACCTGCGCAGTGCCCAGGCGTCGGTGCGCTCGGCCCAGGCAGACCTGGAAACCGCACGCCTGAACCTGGGCTATGCCTCGGTCAAGGCGCCGATCTCCGGGCGCATCGGCCGCGCGCTGGTGACCGAGGGCGCGCTGGTCGGCCAGGGCGACGCCACGCTGATGGCGCGTATCCAGCAGCTCGACCCGATCTACGCCGACTTCACCCAGCCAGTAGCCGACGCCCTGCGCCTGCGTGAAGCGCTCAAGAGCGGCAACCTCCCCGCTGGCCAGAGCCAGGCCCTGAGTCTGCGCGTCGAAGGCACACAGTACGAGCGCCAGGGCGAGTTGCTGTTCACCGATATCTCGGTGGATCGCGGCACAGGCCAGGTCTCACTGCGCGGCAGGTTCGACAACGCCGACGGCCTGCTGCTGCCGGGCATGTACGTGCGCGTCACGGCCCCGCAGGGCACCGACGCCAAGGCCATTCTGGTGCCGCAACGCGCCGTGCAGCGCGCCACCGACGGCACCGCTCACGTGCTGGTGATCGGCGCCGAAAGCCGCGTCGAGACCCGCCAGGTGCAGACCGGCGCCATGCAGGGTTCGCGTTGGCAGATCAGCCAGGGCCTGGCCAGCGGCGACCAGGTCATCGTCGGCGGGCTCACCGGCCTGCAACCGGGCGCCAAGGTCGAAGCCCGTCACGCTCAGGAGCAACAGCAGGCGTCGCGTCAGTAAGGCAGCGCCGAGGAATTCCCCATGTCACTGTTCTTCATCAAGCGCCCCAACTTCGCGTGGGTGGTGGCGCTGTTCATTTCCCTGGCCGGCCTGCTGGCGATTCCGCTGCTGCCGGTCGCCCAGTATCCCAGCGTGGCGCCGCCACAGATCACCGTCACCGCCACCTATCCCGGCGCCTCGGCGCAGGTGCTGGTGGATTCGGTCACCAGCGTGATCGAGGAGGAGCTCAACGGCGCCAAGGGCCTGCTCTATTTCGAATCCACCAGCAACTCCAACGGCATGGCCGAAGTGGTGGTCACCTTCCAGCCCGGCACCAACCCGGAGCTGGCCCAGGTGGATGTGCAGAACCGCCTGAAGAAGGCCGAGGCACGCATGCCCCAGGCCGTGCTCACGCAGGGGCTGGAGGTCGAGCAGACCAGTGCAGGCTTCCTGCTGATCTACGCGCTGAACTACAAGGAAGGCTCCCGGCGCACCGATACCACCGCCCTGGGCGACTATGCCGCGCGCAACATCAACAACGAGCTGCGCCGCGTACAAGGCGTCGGCAAGCTGCAGTTCTTCTCCTCCGAAGCCGCCATGCGCGTGTGGATCGACCCGCAGAAACTGGTCGGCTACGGTCTGTCCATCGATGACGTGGGCAACGCCATTCGCGGGCAGAACGTGCAGGTGCCGGCCGGCAGTTTCGGCGCGTCCCCCGGCAGCACCGAGCAGGAGCTGACTGCCACCCTCGCCGTGAAAGGCACCCTGGACGATCCGGCGGAGTTCGGCCGTATCGTCCTGCGCGCCAATCCGGACGGTTCCACCGTCAAGCTGGCCGACGTGGCGCGCCTGGAAGTGGGCAGCGAGAGCTACAACTTCACCGCGCGCCTGGACGGCAAGCCCACCGTGGCCGGCGCCATCCAGCTCTCCCCTGGCGCCAACGCCCTGCAGACCGCGGCCCTGGTGAAGGAACGACTGGCCGAGCTGTCGGTGAACTTCCCCGACGACGTCGAGTACTCGGTGCCCTACGACACCTCGCGCTTCGTCGACGTGGCCATCGAAAAGGTCATCCACACCCTGCTCGAAGCCATGGTGCTGGTATTCCTGGTGATGTTCCTGTTCCTGCAGAACGTGCGCTACACCCTGATCCCGGCCATCGTCGTGCCGGTGTGCCTGCTGGGCACGCTGACGGCGATGTACCTGCTGGGCTTCTCGGTGAACATGATGACCATGTTCGGCATGGTGCTGGCCATCGGCATCCTGGTGGACGACGCCATCGTGGTGGTGGAGAACGTCGAGCGGATCATGGCCGAGGAAGGCCTCTCCCCGCCTGCCGCCACCGTCAAGGCGATGGGCCAGGTGTCCGGCGCGATCATCGGCATCACCCTGGTGCTCTCGGCGGTATTCATGCCGCTGGCGTTCATGGCCGGCTCGGTGGGCGTCATCTACCAGCAATTCTCCCTGTCGCTGGCGGTGTCGATCCTGTTCTCCGGCTTCCTCGCCCTGACCTTCACCCCGGCGCTGTGCGCCACGCTGCTCAAGCCGATCCCGGCGGGCCATCACGAGAAGCGCGGCTTCTTCGGCGCCTTCAACCGCGGCTTCGCTCGCCTGACCGAGCGCTACACGCGGCTCAACAGCGCGCTGGTGAAGCGCGCCGGGCGCTACATGCTGATCTACGCCGGCATCGTCGCCCTGCTCGGCTACAGCTACCTGCGCCTGCCGGAATCCTTCGTGCCGGTGGAAGACCAGGGCTACATGATCGTCGACATCCAGCTGCCGCCGGGCGCCACCCGTGCGCGTGCCGACGTTACCGGCCAGGAACTGGAGCAGTTCCTGAAGTCCCGCGAGGCCGTGGCCTCGTCCTTCCTGGTGATGGGCTTCAGCTTCTCCGGCATGGGCGAGAACGCCGCACTGGCGTTCCCGACCCTGAAGGACTGGTCCGTGCGTGACAAATCGCAGTCCGCCGAGGCGGAAACCGCGGCGATCAACGAGCGCTTCGCCGGCATCAGCGACGGCGCGATCATGGCCGTTACCCCGCCGCCGATCGACGGCCTGGGCAACTCCGGCGGCTTCTCGCTGCGCCTGCAGGACCGCGCCGGGCTCGGCCGCGAGGCGCTGCTGGCGGCCCGCGACCAACTGCTCGGTGAGGCCAACGGCAATCCGAAGATCCTCTACGCCATGATGGAAGGCCTCGCCGAGGCACCCCAGCTGCGCCTGGAGATCGACCGCGAGAAGGCGCGCACCCTGGGCGTCAGCTTCGAGTCCATCAGCAGCGCGCTGTCCACCGCCTTCGGCTCCTCGGTGATCAACGACTTCGCCAACGCCGGCCGCCAGCAACGCGTGGTGGTGCAGGCCGAACAAGGCGACCGGATGACCCCGGAGGCCGTGCTCAAGCTCTACGTGCCCAATAGCAACGGCGAGCTGGTGCCGCTGTCCGCCTTCGTCAGCACCCGCTGGGAAGAAGGCCCGGTGCAGCTGGCGCGCTACAACGGCTATCCGTCGATCCGCATCGCCGGCGACGCCGCTCCTGGCGTCAGCACCGGCGAGGCCATGGCCGAAATGCAGCGTCTGGTGAGCGAGCTGCCGGCCGGCATCGGCTACGAATGGACCGGCCTCTCCTACCAGGAGAAAGTCGCCAGCGGCCAGGCGAGCCAACTGTTCGCCCTCGCCATCCTGGTGGTGTTCCTGCTGCTGGTGGCGCTCTACGAGAGCTGGGCGATCCCGCTGTCGGTGATGCTCATCGTGCCCATCGGCGCCCTCGGCGCGGTGCTCGCGGTGACCGTCACCGGCCTGCCCAACGACGTGTACTTCAAGGTCGGCCTGATCACCATCATCGGCCTGGCAGCGAAGAACGCGATCCTCATCGTCGAGTTCGCCAAGGAGCTCTGGGAACAGGGCCACAGCCTGCGCGACGCCGCGATCCAGGCGGCACGCCTGCGCTTCCGACCGATCATCATGACCTCCATGGCCTTCATCCTCGGCGTGGTGCCGCTGGTGATCGCCAGCGGAGCCGGCGCCGCCAGCCAACGCGCCATCGGCACCGGGGTGATCGGCGGAATGCTCAGCGCCACGCTGCTGGGGGTGATCTTCGTACCCATCTGCTTCGTCTGGCTGCTGTCGCTGCTGCGTCGCCAACCCAAACCTGCGCATCAATCCACGGAGGCCGCGCAATGACCACCCTGCGCAAACCTGCCTTTGCCGCCAGCGCGTTGCTGCTGGCGATGATTCTGGGCGGTTGCTCCATGGCGCCCACCTACGAGCGCCCGCAAGCGCCCGTGGCGGCGAACTGGAACAGCCCGGCCGCGGAAAACGGCCAGGCGGCCAGCAACCTCGACTGGCAGACCTTCATAGTCGACAGCGAACTGCGCAGCCTGGTGAGCGTCGCCCTGGACAACAACCGCTCGCTGCGCCAGACCCTGCTGGACATCGAACAGGCCCGCGCGCAGTACCGCATCCAGCGCGCCGACCGCGTGCCGGGGCTGAATGCAGCGGCCAACGGCAATCGCCAGCGGCTGCCCGGCGATCTGTCCAACAGCGGCAGCTCGGCGGTGAGCAGCAGCTACCAGGTCGGCCTGGCCTTGCCCGAGTACGAGCTGGACCTGTTCGGCCGGGTGAAGAGCCTGACCGACGCCGCGCTGGAGCAATACCTCTCCACCGAGGAAGCCGCCCGCAGTGCACGCATCGCGCTGATCGCCGAGGTCAGCCAGGCCTATCTCACCTACTACGGAGCCCAGCGCCGCCATTCGCTCACCGAGCAGACCCTGGTCAGCCGCGAGGATTCGCTGAGCCTGATCAGCCAGCGGCGCACCGCCGGCGCGGCCACGGCGCTGGACTATCAGGAAGCGCTCGGACTGGTGGAACAGTCCCGCGCCGAGCTGGAAAGCAACGCACGGCAGAAACAGCAGGCGCTCAATGCCCTGGTGCTGCTGCTCGGCACATCCGATGCGGCCAAACGCATCCCGCAGGTGCCGCAGGACAAGCCCATGCTGATCCAGGACATCGCGCCCGGCACCCCGTCGGAACTGATCGAGCGGCGCCCGGACATCCTCGCCGCCGAGCATGTGCTCAAGGCGCGCAACGCCGACATCGGTGCAGCCCGCGCGGCGTTCTTCCCGCGCATCAGCCTGACCGGCAGCTTCGGTACGTCCAGCGCGGAAATGTCCGGTCTGTTCGACGGCGGCTCACGTTCGTGGAGCTTCGTGCCGACCCTGTCGCTGCCGATCTTCGACGCGGGGCGCAACAGCGCCAACCTCGACCTCGCCAAGGTGCGCAAGGATTCGGCCGTGGCCGCCTACGAAGGCACCATCCAGACGGCGTTCCGCGAAGTGGCCGACGCGCTCGCGGCGACCGACACCCTGCGCCGCGAGGAAGCCGCGCGCCGGGCCCTGGCCAACACCACCAACGAGACGCTGAAACTGGCCAAGGCGCGCTACGAAGGCGGCGTCGACAGCCACCTGCGCTACCTCGACGCGCAGCGCAGCAACTTCGTCAACGAGTCGGCCTACATCGAGACCAGCACCCAGCGGCAGATCGCCCTGGTGGACCTGTTCCGCGCCCTCGGCGGTGGCTGGAGCGGCGAAGTGACGGCGCAACGCTGACCCAGCACCTCCACGTAGGGCGCATAGCCGGGAACGGGTTATCCGCCGCCATGGCGGAGCGTTATGCTGCTCCTCTGCCGGCGGATGGCAATCGCGGACGGAGTCCGCTCCTACGAGAGGCCTCTGCGCAAGGGCCGCCCCTCACCCTAACCCTCTCCCAGGGGGAGAGGGGACCGCTTGGTACAGGATGAATTCGGCGTCAGCCGGCACGGACGGCTCCCTCTCCCTCCGGGAGAGGGCTGGGGTGAGGGGAAAGCATCGGTACGGACTTCCCGAGAAAGACAATTACCCCTACCGGGCTTGATACTTGCGTAGCGGACTTTGTCCGCACAGCTTGGTGCACCACAGCGACCGCTCAGCCGCCAAACACCGGCCGGAAGAAGCTCCGCTCGTAGCTGAGAATGCAGCGGGTATCCTCGGCGTAGCGGAACGCAGCCTGGCATTCGGGATCGTCCATGGACTGCTCCCGGTAGCGTTCGTAGTCGGCCAGGCTGGGGAAGGTGAACATCGCCAGAGCAATGTTGCTGGCGCCCTCGGAGGGCAGGAAGTAGCCATGGTGCTGGCCGCCGAAGCGCTCCACCAGGGGAATCCACAGCCGGCCGTAGTGTTCGAATTCCTTGAGCTTGTAGGGGTCCAGCACGTAGCGCAGGTAACAGGTGACCATCTTGCCAACTCTCGTCCAGTGAAAGGGACCGCCACTCTACCCATTCCTGGCGGCAACGCCTAAACGGCCTCCCCGGCATATGGCTCTTCGTAGGAGCGAGCTTGCTCGCGAACAGACCTCCCGGCGACCTCGTAGTCAAGCGGTTCGCGAGCAAGCTCGCTCCTGCAGCTCACGGCCCACCTGTGACATGTCAGCCCGTATCGCCCGCCAGCCCATTAGACTGGACGCACCTCCCTATTCACCAGGGCCACGATGCCCCTTTCCACGGGTGCCGGCCCAAGGCCGGCGCGGAGCACAACGGCATGTACTTCGATATCATTCTCGACCTTTTCGCGGCGCTCTGCTTCGGCGCGCTGATCGGCATGGAGCGCCAATGGCGCCAACGCTTTACGGGCGTGGCCACCCATGGGCTGGTGTCCCTCGGTGCGGCCACCTTCGCCACCCTGCCCTTCCTCATGGGCGCGGAGGACCAGGTGGTGCGCATGTCGGCCCAGGTGGTCACCGGCATCGGCTTCCTCGGCGCCGGTGTGATCATGCGCGACGGCCTCAGCGTGCGCGGCCTGAGCACCGCAGCCACGGTCTGGTGCACTGGCGCGGTGGGCGTGCTGGCAGGCAGTGGCTTCCTCGCGGCAGCGCTGGTCGCCACCCTGCTGATCGTGCTGTGCAACCTGACACTGCCCTCGGTGACACGCTGGATCCAGCGTCACGCGCCGATAGAGCCGAGCAGCGAGCGCTACTACACGGTCGAGGCCGTCACCGAGGCGCACCAGGAAGCCTTGGTGCGCTCAACCCTGCTGCGTCGCCTGAGCGCCAACGGCCTGGCCCTGCAAAGCCTGGAAAGCCACGCACGCAAGACCGGCGGCGAAGTGGAAGTGGCCGCGCTGGTCCTTGCGCCCAGCGACAAGGACAGCCTGCTGGAAGCCCTGGTCGGCGAGCTGGCATTGGCGCCCTACGTGTCGGCAGCCAGTTGGTCGGTCAGCGACGGGCCACAATGAACGCCACGCCATGAAAAAGGGAGCCCTCCGGCTCCCTTTTTCATGGCGCACACATCAGGCGAAAACGAAGTACTTGCGCACCGTCTCCACCACTTCCCAGGTGCCCTTCATGCCCGGCTCGATGACGAATACGTCGCCGGCGCGCAGGTGGATCGGCTGCTCGCCCTCGGGGGTGATGACGCAGTAGCCGTCGAGGAAGTGGCAATACTCCCACTTCTCGTAGTTCACCTCGAACTTGCCGGGGGTGCAGATCCACGTGCCCATGATCTTGCTGCCATCCGCCGACAGGTAGGCGTTGAGGTTGACGGTGTGCGGGTCCCCGCCGATGCGCTGCCACTTGGTGGCGTCCAGCACGGGAGTCGGGCAGGTGTCGCGCAGGACGGTGATGAAGTCGGACATGTCAGCTCCAGGTCGTTTCAATGAGGGTTCGCCACCCTATGCATCGGCCGGCCGCAGCGATTGCCTGGTTCCGACATCGGTTTGCCTGCCAGCGCTACCTCGCCACTGCCTGACAGATTTGTCATCCACCGCTCACCTCATCGTTATCCGCGCTCCCACACGATGCCCGTGGCCCTCGCCACGCCTGGGCGAAAACAACAACAGCAGGCGGTAACCAGACCATCCTGCCCTTAGGAGCACATCATGTACCGACACACGTTCCCGCTGGCAGCTTCGCTGCTGGCACTGGGGGTCGCTTCGCCGACCGTCCTCGCCGAAGGCAAGTCCGAAGAGAAGCAAGAAGGCTTCCTCGAAGGCGCCAGCCTGGAAATCCTCAACCGCAACCTCTACTTCAACCGCGACGCCCGCCACGGCCAGTCGATGCCACCGCGCGGCAACGGCTACTCGGAAGTCTGGGCCCACGGGATCATCGGCAAGTTCGAGTCCGGCTTCACCCAGGGTACGGTCGGCGTGGGCGTTGACGCCTTCGCCATGGTCGGCTTCCAGCTCGACACCGGCGACGGGCGCAACGGCGCCGGCAGTTCGGTGGACGTATTGCCCACCGACAGCGACGGCCGTACCGAGAGTGACTACGCCAAGGCCGGCGGCGCCGCCAAGGTGCGCCTGTGGGACACGGTGCTGAAGGTCGGCGACGTGTTCCCGGAAACGCCCGTGGTGCATTACGGCGACTCGCGCCTGCTGCCGGAATCCTTCCGTGGCTTCACTCTGCAGAACACCAGCCTGGAAGGCCTGACGCTGCAAGGCGGCCGCCTGCACTCCATGAGCCAGCCGCAGTCACGGCAGATGGACGACGGTTTTGCCACCTTCTACGCAGGCCCGGTGGACTCGGCCTGGCTCGCCTATGGCGGCGGCGACTACAGCATCAACGACAACGCCAGCGTCAGTCTCTACAGCAGCCGCCTGAAGGACGCCTGGAACCAGTACTACTTCGGCACCGCACTGAACGTCCCGCTCAGCGAGGCCGTGGAGCTGTTCGGCGGCTTCAACTACTACAAGTCGCAGGATGAAGGGCGCGAGCTGCTCGGCGAGTTCAACACCAACATCTGGAGCGCCAGCGCCGGCGTGCACGTCGGCGCCCATCGCATCGCCGTCAGCCACCAGCGCAACAACGGCAACAACGACTTCGACTACCTGCGCCAGGCTGACTCGATCTACCTCGACAACTCCATCCAGTACAGCGACTTCAACTCACCGAAAGAGCGTTCCTGGATGGTTCGCTACGACCTCGACATGGCCACCTACGGCGTGCCCGGCCTGAGCTTCATGACCCGCTACGCCCGCGGCTCCGACGCCGACTACTCCAACGCCAATGCCGTGTACATGCGCCGCGACGACAACGGCGACCCGCTCACTGACCAGAAGCGCTGGGAGCGCGACATCGAGGCCAAGTACGTATTCCAGGAAGGCCAGCTCAAGGACCTGTCCCTGCGCGTGCGCCAGGCGACGACACGTGCCACCGCCTTCGAATCGGACCTGGACGAAGTGCGGCTGATCATCGAGTACCCGCTGGCCGTGCTGTGAAGCCGACGCCTGGCGGGCGGATGACGGAATTGTCAGCCACGCCTCAGCCTCCCGTTAGGTGCCCCTGGGTATAACGGAAGGCATCACCGCCCCCCAAGGCAACCGGTGATGATTTCCCCCGCAAGACTGCTCCGCTTCCTGGCGCTCCACGTGCCCCTTTGGAGGAAGAGGAACCCTCGGCGCCCGCAAGGGCGCCTTTTTTGCGCGTCGAAAACTGGCCCTGGGACGGAACTGTAGGAGCGAGCTTGCTCGCGAATCGCACGCTACCGTCCTACCCGACGAGCACACCCGTTAGATGGCATGGTTTCAATGCGGCTCGCGGCTCTGATCGCGGACGTAGTCCGCACCTGCGGGGTAGGCACCGGCGCCGGGCGATTCGCGAGCAAGCTCG
>NZ_JBLUQA010000013.1:0-215840 GCF_048068295.1 Pseudomonas sp. NY15435 | reverse complement strand
GAACCGCGAAACCGAAGCCATGCGCGACGGCTCCGACGCCGTGTCCGACTGGCCGCTGCTCAACGCCCTGCTGAACACCGCCAGCGGCGCCACCTGGGTCTCGCTGCACCACGGCGGCGGCGTGGGCATGGGCTTCTCCCAGCACTCGGGCATGGTGATCGTCTGCGACGGCACCGACGAGGCCGCCGCGCGCATCGCCCGTGTGCTGACCAACGACCCAGGCACCGGCGTAATGCGCCATGCCGACGCCGGCTACCAGATCGCGATTGATTGCGCCAAGGAGCAGGGCCTGAACCTGCCGATGATCACCGGCAAGTAATTCAGCAGTCCAGGACCAGGGAGAGGGCCGCCGCACGGCGTGGTGCGGCGGCCCGGTCCGTAAAGCAGCAGTACATCGACCGACAAGAATCCCTTTGGGAGAACAATAACGATGTCCCAGGCCAGTGATAGCTCCAAACCCCTGATCGAGGTGCGCTCGATCAACTACATCCCCGAGGCCGAGCGCCACGGCAAGCTGTACAGCCAGTTCACCCTGTGGCTGGGCGCCAACCTGCAGATCACCGCCATCGTCACCGGCGCCCTGGCCGTGGTGCTGGGCGGCGATGTGTTCTGGTCGCTGATCGGCCTGCTCATCGGTCAACTGCTCGGTGGTGGCGTGATGGCGCTGCACGCCGCCCAGGGGCCGAAGCTCGGCCTGCCGCAGATGATCTCCAGCCGGGTGCAGTTCGGCGTCTACGGCGCGGCCATCCCGATCGTGCTGGTATGCCTGATGTACCTGGGCTTCACCGCCACCGGCACCGTGCTGTCCGGCCAGGCATTGGGCCAGCTGTTCGGCGTCAGCGATAGCGTCGGCATCCTGATGTTTGCCAGCGTCATCGTGCTGGTGACCGTGCTCGGCTATCGCGTCATCCACGTCATCGGCCGCATCGCCAGCGTCATCGGCGTGATCGCCTTTGTCTACCTGTTCAGCCGCCTGATGAACCAGACCGACGTCAGCGCGCTGCTGCAGATTCGTCATTTCAGCTGGAGCAGCTTCCTGCTCGCGGTGTCCCTGGCCGCGTCCTGGCAGATCGCCTTCGGGCCGTATGTCGCGGACTACTCGCGCTACCTGCCGAGCAAGACATCGTCGGTGAAAACCTTCCTCGCCGTGGGCGCAGGCTCGGTGATCGGCGCGCAAGTGGCGATGATCTTCGGCGTGTTCGCCGCGGCCGGGGCCAACGGCCAATTCGCCGGCCATGAAGTAGCCTACATCGTCGGCCTGAGCGGCAGCGGCGCCGTCGCCGCGCTGCTGTACTTCAGCATCGCCTTCGGCAAGATCACCATCTCGACGCTCAACTCCTACGGCAGCTTCATGTGCATCGCCACCGTGATCAGCGGCTTCCGTGGTCACCTGGAAGTGAGCCGTGTGCAACGCCTGGTGTTCGTCCTGTTGATCGTCGGCGCCGCGACCCTGATCGCGCTGCTCGGCCAGCATTCGTTCCTCGGCGCGTTCAAGTCCTTCATCCTCTTCCTGCTGGCCTTCTTCACCCCGTGGAGCGCGGTCAACCTGGTGGACTACTACTGTGTCACCCGCGAGCACTACGACGTGCCGGCGCTGGCCGATCCCGACGGCCGCTACGGCCGCTGGAACGTTGCCGGCATCAGCGTCTATGTGATCGGTGTGCTGGTGCAGTTGCCGTTCATCTCCACCAAGTTCTACACCGGCCCGCTGGTGGAAGCCCTGGGTGGCGTGGATATCTCCTGGATCATCGGCCTCGTGGTTCCGGCCGTTCTCTATTACCTGGTCGCCCGCCGCGTCACGCGGGCAGTACCGGACCGGCTGATCCTGCCGGCCCGCACCTGAACAGACCGGCCCGGCCGCGCGGCCACAAGCCCGCGCGGCCCTTGCACTGCCCAACCTCATTCACGTTTAGGAGCATCAGATGAACAACACCAAGAAGACGCTGCTGGGCCTGTTCCTGTCCGCCGGTCTGCTGGGCGGCACCATGGCATCGGCCCAGGCCGCCGGCTGGTGCGAGAGTGGCAAGCCGGTGAAATTCGCCGGGCTGAACTGGGAGAGCGGCATGCTGCTCACCGACCTCATGCAGATCATCCTGAAGAACGGCTACGGCTGCGAAACCGACAGCCTGCCGGGCAACTCCATCACCATGGAGCAGGCCCTGGCCAACAATGACATTCAGATCTTCAGCGAAGAGTGGATCGGCCGCAGCGACGCCTGGAACAAGGCCGCCGCTGCGAACAAGGTGGTCGGCGTGGGCGCGCCCATCGTCGGCGCCACCGAGGGCTGGTACGTACCGCGCTTCGTGATCGAGGGCGACAAGGCGCGCAATATCGAAGCCAAGGCGCCGAACCTGAAGGCCGTCACCGACCTTGCCCAGTACGCCGAAGTCTTCCGCGACCCGGAGGAGCCGGGCAAGGGCCGCTTCTACAACTGCCCGGCCGGCTGGACCTGCGAGCTGGAAAACTCCGAGATGCTGAAGAAGTACGGCCTCGAGGACAAATTCACCAACTTCCGCCCCGGCACCGGCCCGGCCCTGGATGCCGCCGTGCTGTCGAGCTACAAGCGCAAGGAGCCTATTCTCTTCTACTACTGGTCGCCGACGCCGCTGATGGGCCAGGCCGACCTGGTGAAGCTGGATGAGCCGGGCGTGAACAAGGACGTGAAGATCCAGGTCGGTCTGTCCAAGACCTTCCACGATCAGGCGCCTGAACTGGTGGCGGTGCTGGAGAAGGTCAACCTGCCCATCGACCTGCTGAACCAGAACCTGGCGAAGATGGCCAAGGAGAAACTGACCTCCGAGCAACTGGCCAAGGCCTTCCTCAAGGAACACCCGGAAGTGTGGACCACCTGGGTCAGCGAGGACGCTGCGAAGAAGGTCCAGGCCGCGCTCTGAGCACCTGAGCCCCGATCGTCGCGAGCGACGGCCAGGCAAGGCGAAAGGCGGTGAGGACGCGGAGTTTACTCGCAGTAAATGAGCAGTCCGAACCGGCTTTCAACGCCGCCTGGCCTAGCGCAGCAGATCAGGGGCAGGTGCTCACGCTGCCGATTTCGGGGATGCACGATATCCCCGGTGATGCCCACTCCTGACGAGTACGTGCCATGTTTCCCGAACGCTTCACCTTCTCCATCGCCGACTGGGTCAACGGTTGGGTCGATGCCCTGGTTACCAACTACGGCGACGTGTTCCGCCATATCTCCGACACCCTGCTGTGGGCCATCGTCAACCTGGAGAGCGTGCTGCGGGCCACTCCCTGGTGGCTGATGCTGGCCATCGTCGCGGGCATCGCCTGGCATGCCACGCGGCGCATCCTGCCGACCGTGGTGATCGTCGGGTTGCTGTTCCTGGTGGGCGCCGTGGGCCTGTGGGACAAGCTGATGCAGACCCTGGCACTGATGATGGTCGCGACCATCATCTCGGTGCTGATCGGCATTCCGCTGGGCATCCTCGCCGCACGCAGCGACCGCTTCCGGGCGATCCTGCTGCCGCTCCTGGACATCATGCAGACCATGCCCAGCTTCGTGTACCTGATTCCGGTGCTGATGCTGTTCGGCCTGGGCAAGGTACCGGCGATCTTCGCCACCGTGATCTACGCCGCGCCGCCGCTGATCCGCCTGACCGACCTGGGCATCCGTCAGGTCGACCGCGAAGTGATGGAAGCCATCACCGCCTTCGGCGCCAACCGCCGCCAGCAACTGTTCGGCGTGCAGCTGCCGCTGGCGCTGCCGAGCATCATGGCCGGCATCAACCAGACCACCATGATGGCCCTGTCGATGGTGGTCATCGCCTCGATGATCGGCGCCCGTGGCCTGGGCGAGGACGTGCTGGTGGGCATCCAGACCCTCAACGTCGGCAAGGGCCTGGAAGCGGGTCTGGCCATCGTCATCCTCGCCGTGGTCATCGACCGCATCACCCAGGCTTACGGCCGCTCGCGCCACCATGAGGCCAGCAAATGAGCAAGATCCAGGTCAAGAACGTCTACAAGATATTCGGCGCCAAGGCCGACCAGGCGCTGGCGATGATCCGCCAGGGCAAGAGCAAGGCCGAGGTGCTGGCCGCGACCGATTGCGTGGTCGGGGTGAACGACCTCTCGCTGTCCATCGAGGCTGGGGAAATCTTCGTCATCATGGGCCTCTCCGGTTCCGGCAAGTCGACCCTGGTGCGCCACTTCAACCGCCTGATCGACCCCACCAGCGGGCAGATCCTGGTCGACGGTGAGGACGTGCTCGGCTACGACGCCGCCGCGCTGGAGAACTTCCGCCGGCGCAAGATCAGCATGGTGTTCCAGAGCTTCGGCCTGCTGCCGCACAAGAGCGTGCTCGACAATGTCGCCTACGGCCTGAAGATTCGTGGCGAGAGCAAGGCGCTGTGCCAGGAACGGGCGCTGCACTGGATCAACACCGTGGGCCTGAAGGGCTACGAGAAGTCCTATCCGCACCAGCTCTCCGGCGGCATGCGGCAAAGGGTTGGCCTGGCCCGCGCACTGGCGGCGGATACCGACATCATCCTCATGGACGAAGCCTTCAGCGCCCTCGACCCGCTCATCCGCGCCGACATGCAGGACCAGTTGCTGGAGCTGCAGAAGACTCTGCACAAGACCATCGTCTTCATTACCCACGACCTCGATGAAGCCGTGCGCATCGGCAACCGCATCGCCATCCTCAAGGACGGCCAGTTGATCCAGGTCGGCGCGCCGACCGACATCCTGCACAAGCCTGCCGACGAGTACGTCGACCGCTTCGTTCAGCGCCGCGTCGCCGCGCTGTAAGGAGCCGCCTAAGATCGCATTACACGTGGGCCGCCCTCTCCCTAACCCTGGCTGCGCGCCCCGCTCCGAAGGGATAGGGGATTGTCTTGCGCAGGATGAAACCAGAGCGTCAGCCTGCACGGGCAGCTCCCTCTCCCTTCAGGGAGAGGGCTGGGGAGAGGGGCTCTGCCGTTCCGACCGTGGAAGGATGCTTCCACGGCTTTCACACAAGGAGTTCTTCATGTCGTCCACCATCACCCTCGGCAACGGCCCGCTGCGCTGGCAGGACCTGGTCGCGGTGGCGCGCCACGGCGCGCGCCTGCAACTGGCGCCGGCGGCCTGGGCGCGTATCGACAACGCCCATGGCATTGTCGAACGCATCGTCAGCCGAGGTGAGCGGGCCTATGGCATCAGCACCGGCCTGGGCGCGTTGTGCAATGTGGTGCTGCAGGGCGAGCAACTGGCGCAGCTGTCGCGCAACACCCTGCTCAGCCATGCCTGCGGTGTGGGCGAACCGCTGAAGGTTGAGCAGACCCGCGCGATCATTGCTGCCGCCATCACCAACTACAGCCACGGCAAATCCGGCCTGCACCGCCGAGTAGTGGAAGCGCTGCTGGCGCTGCTCAACCACGGCATCACCCCGCGCGTGCCGTCCCAGGGTTCGGTCGGCTACCTGACCCACATGGCCCACGTCGGCGTGGCGCTGCTGGGCATTGGCGACGTGAGCTACCGCGGAGAGATCGTTCCTGCTGCCCGCGCGCTGGCCGCCGAAGGACTGGAACCGGTGCAGCTGGGTGCCAAGGACGGGCTCTGCCTGGTCAATGGCACGCCGTGCATGACCGGCCTGAGCTGTCTTGCCCTCGACGACGCAACGCGCCTCTCGCAGTGGGCCGATGTCATCGGCGCCATGAGCTTCGAAGCCCTGCGCGGGCAGATCGATGCCTTCGACGCCGAGATCATCGCGCTCAAGCCACACCCGGGCATGCAGAAGGTCGGTGCCAACCTGCGGGCGCTGCTCGAAGGCAGTGAGGTCATCGCCAGCAGCAAGGGCATTCGCACCCAGGACGCCCTGAGCATTCGCTCCATGCCGCAGATCCACGGTGCGTGCCGCGACCAGCTGGAGCACGCGGCCAAGCAGATCGAGACCGAACTCAACTCCGCCACCGACAACCCGCTGGTGCTGGGCACGCCGGACGACTACCGCGTCGTCTCCCAGGCCAACCCCCACGGCGAATCCGTCGCCATGGCCGCCGACCTGCTGGCGATCGCCGTGGCCGAACTGGGCGGCGTTGCCGAGCGCCGCCTGGACCGTCTGATCAACCCGCTGGTCAGCGGCCTGCCGGCTTTCCTGGTCAGCCAGCCGGGCGTCAACTCGGGGATGATGATCGTGCAATACGTCGCCGCCTCCCTGGCCGGCGAGAACCGCCAGCTGGCGCAGCCGGCGGTGGTGGACAACTTCGTCACCTCCGGCCTGCAGGAGGATCACCTGAGCCTGGGCACCAGCGCCGCTCTCAAGCTCGGCCGCGCCATCGACAATACCCGGCGCATCTTCGCCATCGAATACCTGCTGGCTGCCCAGGCCTTTGAATTCCTCAAGCCACAACGTTTCGGCGCCGGCACCGACTGCGCCTGGAGCCTGTTGCGCGAACAGGTGCCGGCCTATGACAGCGACCGCTGGCTGGCGCCGGACATCGACCGTGCCACCGCACTGCTGGCCGACCCGGCAGCGCTGGAGAGCATCGGCGCGAGCATCGGGAGACTGCAATGAAACACCTCTGGCACCACTGCCACGCGGCGACCATGAAGGATGGCCGCTACGCCATCATCGAGGATGCCGCGATCATCACCGAGGGCGAGCGCATCAGCTGGATCGGTCCGCGTGCCGAGCTGCCCGAGCGCCCGGTACAGAGCACCGACCTGGGCGGCGCCTGGGTCACGCCCGGGTTCATCGACTGCCACACCCACCTGGTGTTCGGCGGCGACCGCAGCGGTGAGTTCGAGCAGCGCCTGAACGGCGTCAGCTACGCGGACATTGCGGCGGCCGGCGGCGGCATCGCCAGCACCGTGCGCGCCACCCGCGAGGCCAGCGAGGAAGCGTTGTTGGCCAGCGCCATCAAGCGCGCCCGCCCATTGCTGGCCGATGGCGTGACCGTGCTGGAAGTGAAATCCGGCTACGGCCTGGATCTGGACAGCGAACGCCGCATGCTGCGCGTGGCCCGCCGCCTGGAACAGGAGCTGCCAGTGACGGTGCGTACCACTTGCCTGTCCGCCCACGCGCTGCCGCCGGAATACGCCGGGCGTGCGGATGAGTACATCGATCAGGTCTGCAGCCACATCCTTCCGGCCCTGGCCGAGGAAGGGCTGGTGGACGCGGTGGATGCCTTCTGCGAGCACCTGGCGTTTTCCCCGGCGCAGGTCGAGCGGGTATTCCAGGCTGCCCAGCGCCTGGGCTTGCCGGTGAAATTGCATGCCGAGCAGCTGTCGTCGCTGCATGGCTCCAGCCTCGCCGCGCGGTATGGCGCACTGTCCGCCGACCACCTGGAGTTCATGGACGAGAGCGACGCCATTGCCATGGCCGAAGCCGGCACCGTTGCCGTGCTGCTGCCCGGCGCCTTCTTCGTCCTGCGCGAAACCCAGCTGCCGCCGATGGATGCCCTGCGCAAACACGGCGTGAACATTGCCATCGCCAGCGATCTCAACCCCGGCACCTCGCCAGCGCTGTCCCTGCGCCTGATGCTGAACATGGCCTGCACCGCCTTCCGCCTGACCCCGGAAGAAGCACTGGCCGGCGTGACCCTCAACGCCGCACGAGCGCTGGGCATGGCCGACAGCCACGGCAGCCTGGAAGCGGGCAAGGTCGCCGACTTCATCGCCTGGGACATCCAGCGTCCTGCCGAGCTTGCCTACTGGCTCGGTGGCGACCTGCCCAAACGCGTCATTCGTCACGGCGAAGAACTGTGAGTTTGGTTCTTGTAGGAGCGAGCTTGCTCGCGAACCTGGCTCCGCAGCGGATCTGTTCGCGAGCAAGCTCGCTCCTACAGGTTCTTCTTCGCCAGAGTTGGAGATAGACCCCATGGATAACGTTCTCGAATTCAATCGCGGCCGCGTCCCGCTGCTGATCAGCATGCCGCACCCCGGCATCCGCCTGACTCCGACTGTGGAAGCCGGCCTGGTGGATGAAGCCCGCGAGCTGGCCGACACCGACTGGCACATCCCGCGGCTCTACGCCTTCGCCGAGGAACTGGGCGCCAGCACCCTGGCTGCCGGCTACTCGCGCTATGTCATCGACCTCAACCGCCCGGCCGACGACAAGCCGCTGTACAGCACCGCCACCACTGGCCTCTACCCGGACACCCTGTTCGACGGCCGCCCGCTGTTCAAGGACGGCCAGGCGCCGTCGCCGGAGGAGCGCGCGCGTTACCTTGCCGAAGTCTGGACGCCGTATCACCGCACCTTGGCCGACGAGCTGGCGCGCCTGAAGGCAGAATTCGGCTACGCGTTGCTGTGGGATGCTCACTCGATCGCCTCGGTGATCCCGCACCTGTTCGACGGCAAGCTGCCGGACTTCAACATCGGCACCAACAGTGGCGCGAGCTGCGATGCGGAACTGGCCGAGCGACTGGTGGCGGTCTGTGCCGACGCACCGGCCTACCGCCACATCCTCAACGGCCGCTTCAAGGGCGGCCACATCACCCGTCAGTACGGCCAGCCGCAGGACAACGTTCACGCGGTGCAGCTGGAACTCGCCCAGTGCAACTACATGGATGAGCACGCGCCCTTCGGCTACCGTGAGGACCTCGCCGCACCGACCGCCCAGGTACTCCGGCGCATGCTGGAAACCTTCATCGCCTGGGGCCGCGAACGCTACGGTCGCTGAGTTTTACACAGCCTCCTGCCGCGCCAGGGCTTGTCGGCGCGGCGCCGCCGGACCACGCATCCCGGCGGCGCTTCCCTGGTGTGGCAGGGGGCTGTCTTTTATGCGAAGCGGTGCTGCGCCAGTTGTCCCTCGGCGTGACGCACCAGCATCTCCAACAACAGCGCCTGGGTGTGTGGCGGCGTCTCGTCGGCGCGGGTGAGGGCGTAGAGCGTGACCTTCACCGGTGGTGACAGCGGGCGCAGCGCGGTGAGTCTCTCGTCCGCGCCCAGGGCGGTGAAGGGATCGACAAGCGCCAATCCCGTTCCGGCTTCCACCAGCGTGCGCGCCAACGCGTAGGTCTGTACCGCGATGCGCACGCGTGGCGGTGGTTCGACGTTGGCCAGGTGGCTTTCCAGACGTGCTGAGAGCGGGTCGGAGGTGGACAGGCCGATCATCGGCTCGCCGGCCAGTTCGCCCAGCGTCAGCGCCTTGCCCAAGCGACCTTCCGGCCAGTGCCCGCGCGGCGCCAGGGCTACCAGCGGGCCGCTGGCGATGGGCTGCGAGCGCAGGCCGGGATGGTCGGTCTGCTGCAGGGTCAGGGCGAGGTCGAGCTCGCGCATCAGCAGGTTCTGGATCAGCTCGCGGGAATGCTGAGTGGCCAGTTCGCAGCTGCTCTGCGGGTAGCGGTCGGTCCATTCGCGGATCACCGGTGGCAGCAGCGACAGCGCCATGGCCGGTGTGGCGCCCACGCGCAGGCGATTCTCCGGCTGGCCGCGCAGGCTCTGTGCGAGGCGGCGAACGCCCTGCAGGCTCTCCGTCACTTTCGCTACCTCACGCTCCAGTTCCAGCGCTTCGGGCGTTGCCTGCAATTTGCCGCGCACGCGCAGGAACAGCGGGAAACCCAGTTGCTGCTCGGCATGCTGCAGCACCTTGGTCACCGCCGGCTGGGAGACGTGCAGCAGTTGCGCGGCGCCGCTGACCGAACCGGTCTCGCGGATGGCCTGGAATACTTCGATATGGCGCAGGCGCATGGTCGGCTTCCCTTGTGTGAATCTTCTGCGCGTATAACGCAAGGTTATGGGGTGCCCATGTTTATTCATTGTTCGCCGCCTGTCACCCGGGCCTAAGGTCGAGGCCAGGATTGAACGGGCAGTGAGGCGGCAATGGCACAGCGGGTTTGCATCATCGGCGCGGGCGTGGTCGGGCTGGCCACAGCGCATGCGCTGGTCCGGGAAGGCTTCGACGTCACCGTGCTGGAGGCGCGAGATCAGGCGGGGCTGGAAACCAGTTTCGCCAACGGCGGCCAACTGTCCTACCGCTATGTCGCGCCGCTGGCCGATGCCGGCGTGCCGCAGCAGGCGCTGGGCTGGCTGCTGCGCGGGGATTCGCCGCTGCGTCTGCGCCCGCGCCTGGACCCAGCGCAGTGGCGCTGGCTGATGGCGTTCACCGCGGCCTGCAGGCGTTCGGTAAACCAGGCCAACGCGAAGCACCTGCTGCGCCTCGCCCTGTTCAGCCAGGCCACGCTGGCGCAGTGGCGCGAGGACGGGCTGGCGGGTTTCGACTGGCGGCGCAACGGCAAGCTGGTGGCCTTCCGTGACGAAGGCAGCTTCCGCAGCGCGCGGCAGAGCCTGTCCGATCCTGCCGCGCAATTCGTGTTGTCTGCGCAACAGTGCCGCGAGCTGGACCCGGCGCTGGAGCGCGCGCCCTTCGTTGGCGGCATCCATACGCCGGACGAGGAGGTCGCTGACTGCTACCTGTTCTGCCAGCGGCTGGCCGAGGGGCTCCAGGCGTCAGGCCGTTGCCGCCTCGTCTATGGACATCCGGCATCGAAGCTGCTTCTGCGCAACGGCGCCGTGGCCGGAGTAGAGGCGGGCGGTAAGAGCTTCGAGGCCAATCATGTCGTCCTCGCCGCCGGCTATCGCAGCGCCGCGTTGCTGCCGGGCGGGCCGCGCCTGCCGCTCTATCCGCTCAAGGGCTACAGCCTGACCGCGCCGATCCGCGCCGGTGACCACGCGCCGGACGTGAGCCTGACGGACTACGACCGCAAGGTGGTCTACGCACGCATCGGCGACCGGCTGCGCATCGCCGCCATGGTCGACATCGTCGGTTTCGACCCGCGCCTGGAACCCAAGCGCCTGGCGCTGATCCGCCAGCAGGCGGCGGACACGTTGCCCGACGCCTGCGACTACAGCGCCGCCATCGAATGGGCCGGCATGCGTCCGGCCACGCCCACCGGCGTGCCGCTGGTGGGCGCCTGCGGGCCGCGCGGCCTGTGGTTGAACCTCGGTCACGGCGCGCTCGGTTTCACCCTGGCCTGTGGCAGTGCGCAACTGATCGCCGCGCAGATCGGTGGGCGCAAGCCCGGCATCGACACCAGTGGCCTGACGCCCGAGCGGCTGGCCGGCTGATTCCATCGAATTGGGAGACTCACCATGCAACTCACACGCATCGCCACCAACGACCGCCTTTCCGGCGCTATGGTCTTCGGCTCGCTGGTGTTCCTCTCCGGGCAGGTGCCCGGTCAGGCCACCGATATCCAGGGCCAGACCCGCGAAGTGCTGGCGAAGATCGATGCACTGCTGGCTGAAGCTGGCACCGACAAGGCGAATATCCTCAGCGCGACCATTTACCTCAAGGACATCGGCGCCGATTTCGAAGCCCTGAACAGCGTCTGGTGCGCCTGGCTGCCCGAAGGCTGTGCACCGACCCGTACCACGGTACAGGCGCTGCTGGCGCGGCCGTCGGTGCTGGTGGAAATCACGGTGATTGCCGCGCGGCACTGAACCTCAACCCGACTCACAACAACAAGAGGGATCGAACCGATGAAACGACTTGCACTGGGATTGCTGGCGGCGTCCAGCCTGGTTTGCGCTTTGGCGCAGGCGAACGAAGCACTGGACGGCACGCTGAAGAAGGTCGCTGACCGAGGTGCGATAACCCTGGGTTATCGCGATGCCTCGGTGCCATTCTCGTACCTGGGCGATAACAGCGGTCAGCCCATGGGCTACTCGGTGGACTTGGCCGGCAAGGTGGTCGAACGTATCAAGCAGAAGCTCGACAAGCCGGATCTTGCGGTGAAGTACAACCTGGTGACTTCGCAGACGCGCATCCCGCTGGTGCAGAACGGCACCGTGGATCTGGAATGCGGCTCCACCGGCGTGACCGCCGAGCGTCTGAACCAGGTCGCCTTCTCCTATGGTTTCATCTACGTGAAGGGCCAGTTGCTGACCGCCAAGGACAGCGGGATCCGGGACTTCGCCGATCTGAAGGGCAAGAACGTGGTGACCACCGCCGGCACCACCAATGAGCGCTACCTCAAGGCCTACAACGCCGAGCACAAGCTGGGCATGAACGTGGTCAGCGCCAAGGATCACGGCGAGGCCTTCCTCATGTTGCAGTCCGGCCGTGCCGTGGCCTTCTACATGGACGATGCGCTGCTCTACGGCGAAAAGGCCAAGGCGCGCGACCCGCACCACTGGGTGGTGGTGGGCGAGCCGCAGTCGCGGGAGATCTACGCCTGCATGGTGCGCAAGAACGATCCGCAATTCCTCGCACTGGTCAATGAGACGCTGGCGCAGTTGTACTCCTCGGGCGAGATCAAGGGCATCTACCAGCGTTGGTTCGAGCAGCCCATTCCGCCGAAGAACCTCAACCTGGAGTTCCCCATGACCGCCGAGTTGCAGGCGATCATCGCCAAGCCTACCAGCGAACCGGTGCAGTAATCCGCTAGCGTTGCAGGCCGAGGTGGCGGATCAGTGGTTGCGCCTCGGCCAGACGCTCCCATACATCGTCGAGCAATTCGGCGGGGTAGTAGGAGGGCAGACGCGCCAGTTCCTGGCGCGGTACCCAGGCGACTTCGCGGATATCGAATTCGTCGCCACCCAGGCCGCGCAGGTTGTCCAGGCTGACGCGGCCATCCCAGGCATCCACGCGGTAGAACAGCTCCATGTGGAAGCGCCCGGCCACCGGCTCGGCGAACTCGCGCACATAGACCAGCGGGCCGACTTCCACGGCCAGCCCGGTTTCCTCCCGGCACTCGCGGCGCACCGTGTCGCGGGTGGATTGGTCCTTGTCCGACTCGAAGCCGCCGCCCGGCGGAATCCAGTACACATCGCCGGCGACCTCGTGGCGCACCAGCAGGATTTCGTCGTCGCGCACCAGCAGCCCGGCGGCGCGGATACGGTGTTGCAGGGGAGAAGTCATTGCCAGTCGAGCCTCGCCAGTTTCCATTCCGATCCCTCGCGCCACCATTCCAGCTTTACCGAGTAATGCCCGGCGCTATCGGGGATGAGGTTCTCGGCGCCGGTAAGCGCGACCTGCGCGTCAGTATGTCCGCGGTTGGCATAGGTCGGGTCGATCCGGCTCTCGCTGCTGAGCAGGATCACCTTGACCTGCTGGTGACGCAGGAACATCAGCGTCATGGTGCGCCTGGCCCAGTCGCGGTCGAACTCGCCGTTGGCGCGGAAATCGCCGGCCAGCTGTTCGATCACGGCCCCGCTATTCTTGGCTTCGAGGTTGTCCTGCAATTGCTTGACGGCCGCGTCCAGTTGCGCGCGCGGGTCGTCCCGGCCGCAGCCGGCCAGGGCGAGCAGCATCAGCAATAGAGAAAGAAACAACTTCCGTGGCATGGCTCACTAACTCCCTTATCGGTTTTTCGCTGGCCCGAGTATCATGCCCGACACCGTGGGGGCCGAAGACTTTCAATGGAAGTTGCGCCGCGGCAACGCGACTTTCTATTAGGTGGCGACAGGCCCTAGGATGGTTACTGGTCCGGAGCGACCGTACGTACTGATCCAGGAGCGAGCCATGCAAACTTTGTATCCGGAAATCAAGCCTTACGCGCGCCATGAACTGGCCGTCGAGGAGCCGCACGTCCTCTATGTGGACGAGAGCGGTACGCCCGACGGATTGCCGGTTCTGTTCATCCATGGCGGCCCGGGCTCCGGTTGCGATGCCATGTCGCGGCGCTTCTTCGATCCCAATATCTACCGCATCGTCACCTTCGACCAGCGTGGCTGTGGCCGCTCCACGCCCTACGCGAGCCTGGAGAACAACACCACCTGGCACCTGGTGCAGGATATCGAGCGCATCCGCGAACTGCTGGGTATCGACAAGTGGGTGCTGTTCGGCGGCTCCTGGGGCTCCACCCTGTCGCTGGCCTACGCCCAGACCCACCCTGAGCGCGTGCTGGCGCTGATCGTGCGCGGTATCTTCCTCTGCCGTCCGCAGGAAATCCGCTGGTTCTACCAGGAAGGCGCGAGCCGCCTGTTCCCCGATTACTGGGAAGACTACCTGGCGCCGATTCCCGCCGACGAACATGACGACCTGCTGCACGCCTTCCATCGCCGCCTGAGCGGCCCTGACCAGATCGCGCAGATGCACGCCGCTCGCGCCTGGTCCACCTGGGAAGGACGTACCGCCACGCTGCGGCCGAACCCGGCAGTGGTCGAGCGCTTCTCCGACCCGCATCGCTCGCTGTCCATTGCGCGCATCGAGAACCATTATTTCGTCAACGACGGCTTCCTCGAGCCCGACCAGTTGCTGCGCGACATGCACAAGATCGCCCACCTGCCGGGTGTGATCGTCCATGGCCGTTACGACGTGGTCTGCCCGCTGGACAACGCCTGGGCGTTGCACAAGGCCTGGCCCAACAGCGAACTGCAGATTGTCCGCGACGCCGGCCACGTGGCGGGCGAGCCGGGCATCACCGATGCGCTGGTGCGCGCCACCAACGAAATCGGCCGGCGCCTGCTGAACCTGCCGCCGGAGGCTGAATGAAGGGTTTGATCCAGCGGGTGCGTGGCGCCCGTGTCGAGGTCGAGGGCGAAATCGTCGGCGCCATCGACCATGGGCTGCTGGCCCTGGTGGGCGTCGAGCCCCAGGATGATGAGGCTTCAGTAAACCGTTTGTTGCACAAGCTGCTTAACTATCGAGTGTTTGGCGACGATGAAGGTAAAATGAACCTTTCATTGAGCGATGTCGGCGGCGGCCTGCTGCTGGTTTCGCAGTTCACCCTGGCCGCGGATACCCGAAAGGGGCTGCGGCCGAGCTTTTCCAGCGCGGCGCCACCTGAAAAGGGCGCCGCGTTGTTCGATCTACTCGTGGAACAGGCGCGAGAGCGTCATCCGCTGGTCGCCACTGGCCGTTTTGGCGCCAACATGCAGGTCCACCTGGTCAATGACGGCCCGGTGACCTTTCTACTGGAGGCTTGAACGCGCGGCAGCTTGTCATATCGCCGTGGGATGATGGTTAGGGCTTATGCACTTAGAACAATGCGCCTCCGGGAGCCGGAAGTACCCGTGGAAAATATCGGGGAATCATTCAGGCTCACCGGGGTCGGAATTCAATCGCCAGCAGATTGGCATCGCCTTTGCTGGCTTTAATCGTTTTGTGTTCACGGACGAGGGGGACTCGTGATTTTCCGTTCCGTTCAACAACCGCTTTCGCGCCAAATCCTTCGCGGACTGGTCGGCTCCGCCCTGTTGGCGTTGAGCGCTACCCATGCCTGGGCCTTCAATCTCGACGACGTTGGCGAAAAGGCCAAGGCGCTGGCTGCTGAGAAGTACAGCGCACCGACGAGCAACCTGCCATCGGAATTCAGCGAAATGAAGTTCGCCGATTACCAGCAGATTCGCTTCCGCAACGAGAAGGCTTACTGGGCCGACGAGAAGACCCCCTTCAAGATCAGCTTCTATCACCAGGGCATGCACTTTGACACCCCGGTGAAGATCAACGAAGTCACGGCAACCGACGTCAAGGAAATCAAGTACGATCCCTCCCGTTTCGACTTCGGATCGTTGAAGTTCGACGCCAATGCCACCAAGGATCTGGGTTATGCCGGCTTCCGCCTGCTGTACCCGATCAACTCCCCCGACAAGCAGGACGAGATCGCCACCTTCCTGGGCGCGAGCTACTTCCGCATCATCGGCAAGGACCAGTGGTGGGGCCTCTCCGCCCGTGGCCTGGCGCTGGACACCGCGCTGCCGTCGGGTGAGGAATTCCCGCGCTTCCGCGAGTTCTGGATCGAGAAGCCCAAGCCCAAGGACAAGCACCTGGTGATCTTCGCGCTGCTGGATTCGCCCCGTGCGACCGGCGCGTACCGCTTTACCATCCGTCCGGGCAACGACACCGTGGTCGACGTAAAGGCTCGCGTGTTCCTGCGTGACAAGGTGAGCAAGCTGGGCCTGGCGCCGCTGACCAGCATGTTCCTGTTCGGCTCCAACCAGCCGTCCGCGGAGCACAATTTCCGTCCGGAACTGCATGACTCCAACGGCCTGCAGATTCATGCTGGCAACGACGAGTGGATCTGGCGTCCGCTGAACAACCCGAAACACCTCTCCGTCAGTGCCTACAGTGTCGAGAACCCGCGTGGTTTCGGCCTGCTGCAGCGCGGTCGTGAGTTCTCCCGTTACGAAGACCTGGACGACCGCTACGACCTGCGTCCGTCTGCCTGGGTCGAGCCGCAGGGCGACTGGGGCAAAGGTACTGTCGAACTGGTGGAGATCCCGACTCCGGACGAAACCAACGACAACATCGTGGCCTTCTGGAACCCGGAGAAGCGCCCGGAAGCCGGCGAGCCGCTGGACTTCGCCTACCGCATGCGCTGGACCAAGGACGAGGAAGCCCTGCACGACGCGAAGAACGCCTGGGTCATGCAGACCCTGCGCTCGGTCGGCGACGTCAAGCAGAAGAACCTGATCCGTCAGCCTGACGGCAGCGTCGCCCTGGTCGTCGACTTCGTCGGCCCGACCCTGAAGGCGCTGGCCGGTGATGCCCCGGTAAGCACCCAGGTGAGCACCGACGACAACGCCGAGGTGAAGGAAAACGCACTGCGCTACAACGCAGTGACCAAGGGCTGGCGTCTGACCCTGCGAATCAAGGTCAAGGATCCGAAGAAGCCGACGGAAATGCGCGCTGCGCTGGTAAACGGCGGCCAGACCATTTCCGAAACCTGGAGCTACCAGCTGCCTGCCGATGAATAACTCCACCGCTACCACCGCGCCGGTGGCCGACTACCTCGCGCACCTGCCCCTTTCGGCGCAGGAGCGTGAGCGGCTGGCCCAGGCCGGTTCCATCAGCGAGCTGCATGAGCAGCTCGCTGGCGATGTACAAGGCGAAGACGCTGCGCTGGCTTCGGTCGGTGCGCGACTGCGCCATGGGTATGGCCAGGACCTCGACGATGCCCAGATGCTGGGCATGGACGACAACGGCCGCACGTACCTCAAGGCCGCGCCGCCGATTCAGCGCACCAAGGTGATCCCCGAACCCTGGCGGACCAACCCGATCATGCGCGGCTGGCGCCGCCTGACCGGACGCAGCAACCCCGCCAAGCCCTCGCGCGACCTGCCCAAGGCGCGCTGGCAGCGAGTGGGTTCGCTGCGCCGGTTCATTCTGGTCCTGCTCATGCTCGGCCAGACCACCGTCGCCACCTACTACATGAAAGGCATCCTGCCCTACCAGGGCTGGGCCTTCGTCGACCTGGAAGAAATCAATCGCCAGACCTGGCTGCAAACCCTGGAACAGGTGGTGCCGTACGCCATCCAGTTCGGCGTGCTGGCGCTCTTCGCGATCCTCTTCTGCTGGGTCTCGGCAGGCTTCTGGACCGCCCTGATGGGCTTCTGGGAGCTGCTCACCGGCCGCGACCGCTACCGCATTTCCGGCAGCAGCGCGGGCAGCGAGCCGATTGCCGCCGATGCGCGTACCGCCATCGTCATGCCGATCTGCAACGAGGACGTTCCGCGCGTCTTCGCCGGCCTGCGGGCGACCTACGAGTCGGTGGCAGCCAGCGGTGAGCTGGATCGCTTCGACTTCTTCGTGCTCAGCGACACCAACCAGCCCGATATCGCCATGGCCGAAGAAAAAGCCTGGATCGAGCTGTGCAAGGAAGCCCTGGGCTTCGGTCGCATCTTCTACCGCCGCCGTCGGCGCCGGGTGAAGCGCAAGAGCGGCAACATTGACGACTTCTGCCGTCGCTGGGGCGGCCAGTACAAGTACATGGTCGTCATGGACGCCGACAGCGTGATGAGCGGCGACTGCCTGACCAAGCTGGTGCGCCTGATGGAGGCCAACCCCGAGGCTGGCATCATTCAGACCGCGCCCAAGGCGTCGGGCATGGACACCCTCTATGCGCGCATGCAGCAGTTCGCCACCCGCGTCTACGGTCCGCTGTTCACCGCCGGCCTGCACTTCTGGCAACTGGGCGAATCCCACTACTGGGGCCACAACGCGATCATCCGGGTGAAACCCTTCATCGAGCACTGCGCTCTGGCGCCGTTGCCGGGCAAGGGCTCCTTCGCTGGTGCGATCCTCTCCCACGACTTCGTCGAAGCTGCGCTGATGCGCCGCGCCGGCTGGGGCGTTTGGATCGCCTACGACCTGGAGGGCAGCTACGAGGAATTGCCGCCCAACCTGCTGGACGAGCTCAAGCGCGACCGTCGCTGGTGCCACGGCAACCTGATGAACTTCCGCTTGTTCCTGGTCAAAGGCATGCACCCGGTGCACCGCGCGGTGTTCCTCACCGGTGTGATGTCCTACCTGTCGGCGCCGCTGTGGTTCTTCTTCCTGGTGTTGTCCACCGCACTGCTGGCGGTGCACCAGTTGATGGAGCCGCAGTACTTCCTGGAGCCGCGCCAGTTGTTCCCGATCTGGCCGCAGTGGCACCCGGAAAAGGCCATCGCCCTGTTCTCCACCACCCTGACCCTGTTGTTCCTGCCCAAGCTGCTGAGCGTCATGCTGATCTGGGCCAAGGGCGCCAAGGGCTACGGTGGCGTGATCAAGGTCACCCTGAGCATGCTCCTGGAGATGTTCTTCTCCGTGCTGCTCGCGCCGGTGCGCATGCTCTTCCACACCCGCTTCGTGCTGGCCGCGTTCCTCGGCTGGGAAGCGCAGTGGAAGTCGCCGCAGCGTGACGACGATGACACGCCGTGGAGTGAGGCGATCCGCCGCCACGGCCTGCAGACCCTGCTGGGCCTGTGCTGGGCGCTGCTGGTGGCATGGCTGAACCCGCGCTTCCTGTGGTGGCTGTCGCCCATCGTCGGTGCCCTGATGCTGTCGATCCCGGTCTCGGTGATCAGCAGTCGGGTCAAGCTCGGCCTGGCGTCGCGCGACGAGAAGCTGTTCCTGATTCCCGAGGAATACGACACCCCGCGCGAGCTGCGTGCCACCGACGAGTACACCTATCAGAACCGCTGGCAGGCGCTGAAGGACGGCTTTGTCCGCTCCGCCGTTGACCCGGTGCTCAATGCCCTGGCCTGCGCCATGGGCACTGCCCGCCACGGTCAGTCCGCCGCTATCGAATCGACCCGCACCGCGCTGGTCGAGAAGGCGCTGGAAGCCGGCCCCGAGCAGCTCGACGGCAACCGTCGCCTGGCACTGCTGAGCGACCCGGTGGCGCTGTCGCGCCTGCACCTGGCGCTCTGGCAAGGTGACAAGGAGCAGTGGATCGGTCCCTGGCGGCAATCGCTGAAGGCCGATGCCCATGCCCCGGCCGTACCCCTGGCTCCGGTCGCGGAGCAGGGCGCCATGGCGCTGCCCGCCGCGCAATCCTGAGCCGAGTCGCCCTCATCCCCGCGGCGGGGCTGGGGGCGGCGCGCCGGTTTCCCCGGGTTTCCCCGCGCACCGCTGCTGGTACCCTGCGCCAGCTATCCAGAAAAGATTGAGATATCCGCCGCATGGGGTACGCTTCGCACCCTTTTGCGCGCAGGGCATGCCTGGGCGCGCCCGGTTCGATCGCTGGAAAAAACAACAAGTTCTTTCACTTGCTTGGGAGTATGGGGATGAAAAAGTACCTGGCATCGCTGGTGATGGGCGTCTGCGCCCTGGTCAGCGTGAGCGCGGCTCAGGCCGGCGCCATCGATGAAGCGGCCAAGCGCGGCACCCTGCGCGTGGGCATGGACCCGACCTACATGCCGTTCGAGATGACCAACAAGCGCGGTCAGATCGTCGGTTTCGAAGTGGACCTGCTCAAGGCCATGGCCAAATCCATGAACGTCAAGCTGGAGCTGGTCTCCACCGCCTATGACGGCATCATCCCGGCCCTGCTCACCGACAAGTTCGACATGATCGGCTCGGGCATGACCCTGACCCAGGAACGCAACCTGCGCCTGAACTTCTCCGATCCCTTCATCGTGGTTGGCCAGACCCTGCTGATCCGCAAGGAGCTGCAAGGCGAGATCAAGTCCTACAAGGACCTGAACGATGCCAAGTACCGCATCACTTCCAAGATCGGCACCACCGGCGAATTCGTCGCCAAGAAGCAGCTGTCCAAGGCCCAGTACCACGGCTTCGACAACGAGCCCGAAGCGGTCATGGACGTGGTCAACGGCAAGGCCGACGCCTTCATCTACGACTCGCCCTACAACGTCGTTGGCGTGAGCAAGTTCGGCGCCGGCAAGCTGGTGCACCTGGACCAGCCGTTCACCTACGAGCCGCTGGCCTTCGGCCTGAAGAAGGGCGACTACGACTCGATCAACTTCATCAACAACTTCCTCAAGCAGATTCGTGAAGACGGCACCTACGATCGTCTGCACGACAAGTGGTTCAAGAGCACCGACTGGCTCAAGGACATGGAATAATCCACGTCTGACGCTGGTTGACCCGACGCGCAGGCCCTGAGCCTGCGCGTTCGCATTTTCACGGTAGAGATTCGTGGCTAGAACGAAACGCGCAACCTGGCCCTGGCACGGGCTGACCGGACTGATCCTGCTGTTGATCGGCCTGGCCCTCTGGTACTCCACTTCGCTGATCTCCTACGAATGGCGCTGGAATCGCGTCCCGCAGTACTTCGCCTACCAGGCCGAAGAGCCCCTGCGCGCGGACGCCATCTCGCGGGTAGAGAAGATCGAGGAACAGGGCGGCAACGCTCGCGTCACCCTGGTGGACGAAGACGGCAAGCAGCAGGTGCTGATGGTGGCTGCCGACAGCCTGCAGTTCTCCGAGAACGACGATGTCGCCGAAGGCGATGTGGTCGGCGCGACCCGCCACTGGGCCGCCGGCCCGCTGGCCTGGGGCCTGTGGACCACGGTGTGGATCTCTTTCGTCTCCGGCGCGCTTGGCCTGGTTATCGGCCTGTTCACCGGTCTCTGCCGGCTCTCGAAGAACCCGACCCTGCACGACCTTTCGACGCTCTACGTCGAACTGGTGCGCGGCACGCCGCTGCTGGTGCAGATATTCATCTTCTACTTCTTCATCGGCACCGTGCTGAACCTCTCCCGTGAGTTCGCGGGCGTGGCGGCGCTGGCGCTGTTCACTGGCGCCTACGTGGCCGAGATCGTCCGTGCCGGCGTGCAATCCATTGCCCGTGGTCAGGACGAAGCTGCGCGCTCCCTCGGCCTGAACGCCGCGCAGTCGATGCGCCACGTGATCCTGCCGCAGGCCTTCAAGCGCGTGCTGCCGCCACTGGCCGGGCAGTTCATCAGCCTGGTGAAAGACACTTCCCTGGTCTCGGTGATCGCCATCACCGAGCTGACCAAGAGCGGCCGCGAGGCGATCACCACCTCGTTCTCCACCTTCGAGATCTGGTTCTGCGTCGCCGCGCTCTACCTCGTGATCAACCTGCCGCTGTCGCATCTGGCGGGGCGCCTGGAGCGGAGGCTCGGCCAAAGTGATTGAAGTCCGTAACCTGACCAAGGTCTTCGATACCCGCGGGCAGGTCGTGCGCGCAGTGGATGACGTCACCACCGGCGTAGCCAAGGGTGAAGTGGTGGTGGTGATCGGGCCGTCCGGCTCGGGCAAGTCCACCTTCCTGCGCTGCCTGAACGGCCTGGAAGAATTCGACGAAGGCTCGGTGAGTATCGATGGCCTCGATCTCGCCAACCCGAAGACCGACATCAACGCCTACCGCCGCGAAGTCGGCATGGTGTTCCAGCATTTCAACCTGTTCCCGCACATGACCGTGTTGGAGAACCTTTGCCTGGCGCAGAAAGTCGTGCGCAAGCGCGGCAAGGCCGAGCGCGAAGCCAAGGCAAAAGCATTGCTGGAGAAGGTCGGCATCGGCCAGAAGGCCAACGAATACCCGTCGCGTCTCTCCGGCGGCCAGCAGCAGCGCGTGGCCATTGCCCGTGCGCTGTGTATGGACCCGAAGGTGATGCTGTTCGACGAACCCACCTCGGCGCTCGACCCGGAGATGGTCGGCGAGGTGCTGGACGTGATGAAGACCCTGGCGCTGGAAGGCATGACCATGGTCTGCGTGACCCACGAGATGGGCTTTGCCCGTGAAGTGGCGGACCGCGTGCTGTTCTTCGATCACGGCAAGCTGCTGGAAGACGCCCCTCCGGCGGAGTTCTTCGCCCAGCCCAAGGATGCGCGCGCGCAGACCTTCCTGCGGCAGGTGCTGTGAGGGCAGCGTCAGCGTTAAAAAAGCCGCCTTCGGGCGGCTTTTTTGTGCTTGTTCGGTGTGCGAGGGCGCGGCTCTTGTAGGAGCGCGCTTGCTCGCGAACAAGCTCCGCTGCGGACCCGGTTCGCGAGCAAGCTCGCTCCGACGAAAAGCCTTCCGGTATCCAGGGAGCCCCATAACTCCCAGGCAAAAAGAAACCGCCCCGAAGGGCGGTTTCTTTTACGGCATCACTCGCGGTTGCGGGTCAGCAGCGCGGGACGCTCGGTCTTGCGGCGCGGCTCCAGCTCTTCCAGCTGCTCCGGCGTCGGGAAGCGATCAGTGCGGACCAGGTCGCGCTTGTTGATCACTACCGGCTGGCGGGTCGGCTTGGCGGCGCCATATTCGCTCGGCTCACGCAGCGGGGCGTCGTTCATGCGGGAAGCCGGAGCCTTGCCACCGCGCTTGCGCTGGCCGGCCTTGCCCTGAGCGTTGCCGCCCTGGCCTTGGCCCTGAGGACGACCACCGCCGTTAGGCTTCTTGGCGGCGCGGCCCTGACCTTGTCCTTGACCCTGGCTGCGGCCTTGGCCGCTTCCGCCCTGGCCGCCGCCCTGGGCACCCTGGCTGCGAGGGCGCTGCTGGCCCTGGTTCTGGCCCTGGCCTTGCCCCTGACCGCCACGGCGGCGCTGGCCACGCTGCTGGTCCTTGTCCGGGAACGGGCTGACGTAATCAGCGCGGTTGCCGAAGTTGTCGAAGTCGTCGTCGAGGAATTCTTCAGGGTCGCGATTGCCGTCGGCCTTCGGTGCGCGAGCTGGCCTGGCCTGCTGCTGACGACCTTGGCCCTGCTGGTCCTGCTGGCGGGGCTGACGCGGTTGACGAGGCTCGCGCGGCTGATCGCTGGCGCTGGCGTTCGGCTGAGCATCACTGCCCTGGCCATCACCCTTCTTCTTGCCTCGGCCGCCACGACGGCGGCGTTTGCCGGCGGGCTTGTCGCCGTCAGCGGATTCGCCCTCAGCGGCGGGGGCGGCGTTCTGTTGCTCTTCGCCCTGTGCCTGCTGCGGTTTGTCCTTGTTACGGTCCTTGCGCTCGCCGCGCTTGGCTTTGTCCTTGCGCGGCTGGCGCTGGGGAGCTTCCTTCGCTTCGGGCTGCTGGACTTCCGGCAGCACTGTGTCGGGGTCGAAGCCCTGCATGTCGCCATCGGGGATGCGCTGCTTGGTCAGGCGCTCGATGGCCTTGAGCAGCTTGTCCTCGTCCGGCGCCACCAGCGAGATGGCTTCACCGGTGCGACCGGCGCGGCCGGTACGGCCGATGCGGTGGACATAGTCTTCCTCGACGTTAGGCAGCTCGTAGTTGACCACGTGGGGCAACTGGTCGATGTCAAGGCCGCGGGCGGCGATGTCGGTGGCGACCAGGATGCGCACGTCGTTGGCCTTGAAATCGGCCAGGGCCTTGGTGCGCGCGTTCTGGCTCTTGTTGCCGTGGATCGCTGCAGACGGCAGGCCGTGCTTGGTCAGGTACTCGGCCAGGCGATTGGCGCCGTGCTTGGTGCGGGTGAACACCAGCACCTGCTCCCAGGCGCCCATGGTCACCAGGTGCGCGAGGAGGGCGCGCTTCTGCACGGAAGGAATGCGGAACACACGTTGTTCGATGCGCTCGACCGTGGTGTTCGGCGGGGTGACCTCGATGCGCTCCGGGTTGTGCAGGAGCTTGTTGGTGAGGTCGATGATGTCCTTGGAGAAGGTCGCCGAGAACAGCAGGTTCTGGCGCTTGGCCGGAAGCTTGGCGAGGACCTTCTTGACGTCGTGGATGAAGCCCATGTCGAGCATGCGGTCGGCTTCGTCGAGGACGAGGATTTCCACGCGGGACAGGTCGACGCTGCCCTGGCCGATCAGGTCGAGCAGGCGACCGGGGCAGGCGACCAGGACGTCGACGCCCTTGGACATGGCCTGCACCTGCGGATTCATGCCAACGCCGCCGAAGATGCAGGCGCTTTTCAGTGGCAGGTCACGGGCGTAGACCTTGAAGCTGTCGTGCACCTGGGCAGCCAGCTCACGGGTCGGAGTCAGTACCAGGACGCGGGCCTGGCGTGGGCCATGGCGGTGTTCGCGGTCCGGGTGGCCTTCGGGGAACAGGCGCTCGAGTACCGGGAGGGCGAAGCCGCCGGTCTTGCCGGTGCCGGTCTGGGCGGCAACCATGAGGTCGCGGCCTTGCAGTACAGCGGGGATGGCGCGTTCCTGAACGGGAGTGGGGCGCGCGTAGCCAGCGGCTTCAACGGCGCCAGCCAGGGCCTCGGAGAGACCGAGGGAGGAAAAGGACATGCGGGGTTCCTGTAGGCCGGCGACCTGCCGGCTCGAGGGCGCGTGATTTCAAGCTCGGGGCGAGTGCTCGGCCGATGGCTGGAAGCACCCCGTCCACGATACGCCGGCGTTGCGCTGGCCGGGATCGCGGACGGTAAGCCCGGAGCAATGATCCTCAGCGGGGGAGCTTGAGGTTGTTCCAGAGCGCCAGGCTGGGTTCAGCCTGGTTCAGGGTGTAGAAATGCAGACCGGGTGCGCCGCCTTCGAGGAGGCGTTCGCACATGTCGGTGATGACCTGCTCACCAAAGGCCTGGATGCTGGCGATATCGTCGCCGTAGGCTTCCAGCTGCTTGCGAATCCAGCGGGGGATTTCCGCGCCACAGGCGTCGGAGAAGCGGGCCAGTTTGGTGTAGTTGGTGATCGGCATGATACCCGGTACGACCGGAATGCTGACACCGAGTTTCTCCGCACGCTCGACAAAATGGAAGTAGCTGTCGGCGTTGAAGAAGTATTGTGTGATGGCAGAGTCGGCGCCGGCTTTGACCTTGCGCACGAAATTCGCCAAATCATCCTCGAAATTGCGCGCTTGCGGGTGAACTTCCGGATAGGCGGCAACTTCGATGTGGAAGTGATCACCGGTTTCGGCGCGGATGAATTCCACCAGCTCGTTGGCGTAGCGCAGCTCGCCGCTGGCCATGCCCATGCCCGAGGGCAGGTCGCCGCGCAGGGCGACGATGCGACGGATGCCGGCGTCCTTGTAGTGCGCCAGCAAGGCGGAAAGCTCGGCCTTGGTATCGCCGACACAGGACAGGTGCGGCGCGGTCGGCACCTGCACGTCGCCGTCCAGTTGCAGCACGGTGGTCAGGGTACGGTCGCGAGTGGAGCCGCCGGCACCATAGGTGCAGGAGAAGAAGTCGGGCTTTTTCGCGGCCAGCTGGCGCGCGGTGGCCAGCAGCTTTTCATGGCCGGCTTCGGTCTTGGCGGGGAAGAACTCGAAGCTGAAACGGCGTTCTTTCTGACTCATGGTCGTTCCTTCGGCGCCGCGTCATCGCGTGGCTGCCGGCATGTGCCGTCGACTTCAGAAGTAACGGCGGTAGTGGTCTATCTTCGTGCGCAGTCGCTCGGCGCTGGGCTCGTGCGCATGGCCGAGGACGGCCAGGATGCGCTGCGACTGAACATGGTATTCGGCAATCTTGCTCCGCGCCCAGGTCGAGGGTGGCGGCTGCAGGTTGGTGATCCGGTCGCACAGCTTGACGATCGCATACTGCGAGGCACCGGTCGCCAGCCTTTGGAGGTAGATGTCGAATGGCAGCTTCTCGCCATTCACCACCTTGCTCAGGCATTGGGCGCCTTCGGCAACGAACTCGCCGAAACGCGTCTGCAGTTCCTCGAAGGGCACCGGGGTGTCTTCGAGCACGTCGTGCAGCAGGGCGATCTGAACGGTTTCCGCCAGGCGCTCGATGGGCGCTTCGCGGTCGGCCGCCATCACTTCATTGGCCACCATTGCCAGGTGGACCGCGTAGGGCAGCGTCGAGGCGGTCAGGGTCTGCCCGGCGTGAGCGCCGGCGGCGAAGATCCAGGCCTGGTTGTAGCTGTCCTGCAGGTCCATGCAAGTTTTCCAATGACGCCCAATGGCAAAGAGGGCAGACGATTGCTCGTCTGCCCTCTGGCACATCAGTAGCGGTAGGTGTCCGGCTTGAACGGGCCTTCCACGGTCACGCCGATGTACTCGGCCTGTTTCGGGGTCAGCTGGGTGACGACGCCACCGAAGCCTTTCACCATCTCCAGGGCCACTTCTTCGTCCAGCTTCTTCGGCAGCACTTCGACGGTCAGACGCTCGGCTTTCTTCTCGGCGGAGAGGTCAGCGTACTTCTGCTCGAACAGGAAGATCTGCGCCAGCACCTGGTTGGCGAAGGAGCCGTCCATGATGCGGCTCGGGTGGCCGGTAGCGTTGCCCAGGTTCACCAGGCGGCCTTCGGCCAGCAGGATCAGGTAGTCATCGTTGGCCGGGTCGAAGTCGCCAGCGCCGGTGCGGTGAATCTTGTGCACCTGCGGCTTGACCTCTTCCCAGGCCCAGGTCTTGCGCATGAAGGCGGTGTCGATCTCGTTGTCGAAGTGACCGATGTTGCACACCACGGCGCGCTTCTTCAGCGCTTTGAGCATGCCGGCGTCGCAGACATTGACGTTGCCGGTGGTGGTGACGATCAGGTCGATCTTGCCCAGCAGGGCGGCGTCAACGCTGGCCTCGGTGCCGTCGTTCAGGCCGTTCTTGTAGGGGGAAACCAGCTCGAAGCCGTCCATGCAGGCCTGCATGGCGCAGATCGGGTCGATTTCGGAGACCTTCACGATCATGCCTTCCTGACGCAGGGACTGGGCGGAGCCCTTGCCTACGTCGCCGTAGCCGATCACCAGGGCCTGCTTGCCCGACAGCAGGTGGTCGGTGCCGCGCTTGATGGCGTCGTTCAGGCTGTGACGGCAGCCGTACTTGTTGTCGTTCTTGCTCTTGGTGACCGCGTCGTTGACGTTGATCGCCGGGACTTTCAGGGTGCCGGCCTTGAGCATGTCGAGCAGGCGGTGCACACCGGTGGTGGTCTCTTCGGTGACGCCGTGGATGCGCTCGAGCATCTGCGGGTATTTCTTGTGCAGGATTTCGGTCAGGTCGCCGCCGTCGTCCAGCACCATGTTGGCGTCCCACGGCTGGCCATCCTTGAGGATGGTCTGCTCGATGCACCACTCGTACTCGGCTTCCGTCTCGCCTTTCCAGGCGAACACCGGGATGCCGGCGGCGGCGATGGCGGCAGCGGCCTGATCCTGGGTGGAGAAGATGTTGCAGCTCGACCAGCGCACTTCGGCGCCCAGCGCAGTCAGCGTCTCGATCAGTACGCCGGTCTGGATGGTCATGTGGATGCAGCCGAGGATTTTTGCGCCTTTCAGCGGCTGGCTGGCGGCGTATTTGCGGCGCAGGCCCATCAGAGCCGGCATTTCGGACTCGGCGATGATCAGCTCGCGGCGGCCCCAGGCGGCCAGGGAAATGTCGGCGACTTTGTAGTCAGTAAAAGCAGCGCTCATGTGTAACTCCATTCGTTGTCTGCGAATGGGCGCCGTTGATGCGTTTGGCGATCGGCGGCAGCCGACCGTGACGCGCCCCGTCCGAGCCTGACAAGCCGAAGCGAATCGACCTGCTGCAGCGCCCCTCGGACAGGTGGCGGGAACGACCGGGCAGCGCCGGCCGTTATTGAAGCTCGCGGATTATAGCCATGGCGCATGACAAGCCAAAGGCTTTTGGTCGCGTTCGCGCAGTGAGTCGCGGCCAGGCTCCCCGTCGCGCCCGCGCCAGGGGCCGTGAAAACCCTGGCGCGGGCGTCGTTTCGGGGATCGTCGGGCACCCGCAGGGCACGGGTGCCGGTTGTCAGGAGGCTTAGATGACGCCGCCGTCGCGCAGTTTGCCAATGGCCGCCTGGTCCAGGCCCAGCACGCCTTCGAGGATTTCCTGCGTGTGCTGACCGAGGGTCGGCGGGGCGTTGCGGTATTCCACCGGCGTCTCGGACAGGCGGATCGGGCTGGCAACCTGCGGCACTGTGCCGGCCAGCGGGTGCGGCAGGTCCACGCGCAGGCCGCGGGCAATCACCTGCGGATCGGCGAACACCTGGGCCAGATCGTTGATCGGCCCGCACGGCACGCTGGCCTGTTCCAGCACGGCGATCCATTCGGCAGTAGTGCGCATCACGGTGGCCTGGCGGATCAGTGGGATCAGCACCTCGCGGTGCGCCACGCGCGCCTGGTTGGTGGCGAAGCGCTCGTCGGTCGCCCATTCCGGGTGGCCCGCCAGTTCGGCGAACTTGCGGAACTGGCCATCGTTGCCAACGGTGAGGATCAGGTCGCCATCGGCGGTCGGGAAGTCCTGGTACGGCACGATGTTCGGGTGCGCGTTGCCCAGGCGACGCGGCGGGTTGCCGGTGGTCAGGTAGTTCAGGGTCTGGTTGGCCAGGCAGGCGACCTGCACGTCCAGTAGCGCCATGTCGATGTGCTGGCCGATGCCGCTGACGTCGCGGTGGGCGAGGGCGGCAAGGATCGCGGTGGACGAGTACAGGCCGGTGAGGATGTCGGTCAGCGCCACGCCGACCTTCACCGGGCCGGCGCCTTCCTCGGCGTCGGAGCGCCCGGTCAGGCTCATCAGGCCGCCCAGGCCCTGGATCATGAAGTCGTAGCCGGCGCGCTTGGCATAGGGGCCGAACTGGCCGAAGCCGGTGATCGAGCAGTAGATCAGCTTCGGGTTGAGCGCTTTCAGCGACTCGTAGTCCAGGCCATAGGCCTTCAGCCCGCCGACCTTGAAGTTCTCCAGCACGATGTCGGCCTTGGCGGCGAGTTCGCGCACCAGGCGCTGGCCTTCGGGCTGGGTGAAGTCGATGGTCAGGGATTTCTTGTTGCGGTTGGCGGACAGGTAATACGCCGCTTCGCTGGTGTTGCGGCCATCGCTGTCCTTGAGGAACGGCGGGCCCCAGGCGCGGGTGTCGTCGCCGCTGCCGGGACGCTCGATCTTGATCACTTCCGCGCCGAGGTCGGCGAGGATCTGCCCGGCCCAGGGGCCGGCAAGAACGCGGGAGAGGTCGAGGACACGGATGTGCGAAAGGGCGCCGGACATGCAATCACCTGCAACGTGAATAGGGGCGGGGAGGGCGCAGTGCGGGGACTCCACGGTCCTCCCCGGGGCCTCTCGGGCGAGAGGTAAAGCGTGCGCTGACTCGCTCTCCCGATGAGGCGGGCCAGCGCGGGGCGTTACTTAGAAGAACGCCTGGATGCCGGTCTGGGCGCGGCCGAGGATCAGCGCGTGGACGTCGTGGGTCCCTTCGTAGGTGTTCACCACTTCCAGGTTGACCAGGTGGCGGGCGACGCCGAACTCGTCGGAGATGCCGTTGCCGCCGAGCATGTCGCGGGCCAGGCGGGCGATGTCCAGGGCCTTGCCGCAGCTGTTGCGCTTCATGATCGAGGTGATTTCGACGGCGGCGGTGCCTTCGTCCTTCATGCGGCCCAGGCGCAGGCAGCCTTGCAGGGCGAGGGTGATGTCGGTCTGCATGTCGGCCAGTTTCTTCTGGATCAGCTGGTTGGCGGCCAGCGGGCGGCCGAACTGCTTGCGATCCAGGGTGTACTGGCGAGCGGTGTGCCAGCAGGCTTCGGCGGCACCCAGGGCGCCCCAGGAAATGCCGTAGCGAGCGGAGTTCAGGCAGGTGAACGGGCCACGCAGGCCGCGCACATCGGGGAAGGCGTTCTCTTCCGGGCAGAACACGTTGTTCATCACGATCTCGCCGGTGATCGAGGCGCGCAGGCCGACCTTGCCGTGGATCGCCGGGGCGGACAGGCCTTCCCAGCCTTTTTCCAGGACGAAGCCGCGGATCTGGCCTTCGTCATCCTTGGCCCAGACCACGAAGACGTCGGCGATCGGGCTGTTGGTGATCCACATCTTGGCGCCGGTCAGGCGGTAGCCGCCGTCGACTTTCTTGGCGCGGGTGATCATCGAACCCGGGTCGGAGCCGTGGTCCGGCTCGGTCAGGCCGAAGCAACCGATGTATTCGCCGCTGGCGAGTTTCGGCAGGTATTTCTGCTTGGTGGCTTCGTTGCCGAATTCGTTGATCGGCACCATCACCAGGGAGGACTGCACGCTCATCATCGAGCGGTAGCCGGAGTCGATGCGCTCGACCTCACGGGCGATCAGGCCGTAGCACACGTAGTTCAGGCCGCTGCCGCCGTATTGTTCGGGGATGGTCGCGCCGAGCAGGCCGGTTTCGCCCATCTCGCGGAAGATCGCCGGGTCGGTCTGCTCATGGCGGAAAGCTTCCAGCACGCGAGGGGCCAGCTTGTCCTGGGCGAACTGCTGGGCGCTGTCACGCACCATGCGCTCTTCTTCGGTGAGTTGCTGATCCAGCAGCAGCGGATCTTCCCAGTTGAAGCTTGCTTTGGTCGCCATGGAGAAACCTCGAACGCAGACAGTGAATGACCCGCACAAGTCTAGGCGGGCTCGGTGTGGGCCATCCTAGTCAGCCGTCGGGAAGCCGAGCAACCGACTAATTCGCACGCTGTTGTGCTATTTTGTCACTCCGTAATTGTGGGTTTGATGCATTTTTCTATAGGAATTGCCTCTATATCAGGTGTTCCTGGCGAATTCTGCGCATCACGATATTCCGAAGAGGCATTCGATGCGACGCAAGATACCGACCACCGCGGCGCTGGTCGCCTTCGAATCCGCCGCCCGCCACGAGAGCTTCACCAAGGCCGCGGATGAGCTGTCACTGACCCAGAGCGCGATCTGCCGGCAGATCGCCACGCTCGAGGATTTCCTCGGCGTCGAGCTGTTTCGCCGCTCGCGGCGCGGGGTGAAGCTGACCGAAGCCGGGCTCAACTACAGCCGTCGCGTCGCTCAACGGCTGGACGCCGTGGAGCGCGACACCCTGGCGGTGATGGGCCAGCAGGGTGGCGGCACGCTGGAGCTGGCGGTGGTGCCGACCTTTGCCACCCAGTGGCTGCTGCCACGGCTGAAGGACTTCAAGCGGCTTCATCCGGAGGTCACGGTGAACATGACCAACCGCACGCGGCCTTTCCTCTTTGCCGACACCGAGTTCGATGCCGCGCTGTACTTCGGCGATGGCGTGTGGTCCGGCACCGTGGCCAACTTCCTCATGCATGAGAACCCGGTGCCGGTGTGCAGCCCTGAGCTGCTGGGTGGGCACCGGGAGCTGTCTGCCGCGCAGATCGCCGAGCTGCCGCTGATGCAGCAGACCACCCGGCCCTATGCCTGGCGCCAGTGGTTCGGCTCGCTGGGGATGAGCGTGGCGCACGACATGAGCGGTACCCGCTACGAGCTATTCTCCATGCTCGCCCAGGCAGCCATGCATGGCATGGGCGTCGCGCTGATCCCGCCGATGCTGATCCAGCAGGAGCTGGCCGACGGCAGGCTGATCGTGCCGATGCAACATGCCTATTTGAGCGAAAATGCCTATTACCTGATGATTCCCGAACGCAAGGTGGAGTCGGCGACCCTGGGCGCTTTCCGCGACTGGCTGGTGGATGAGGCGGCACGATACCGCGCCGAAGCCGGCCTCGGCTGAACATCTGCTCGCAAGATGTTGAATAGGCTCTGAGTCATGGCAAGGTCTCTGGCGCCGGCCAGGTCCACACTTGCATAGCCGGCGGGGCTTTCCCCGTCATCGCGCTCACGAGGCGCAACCTCCCAAGAAGGAGCTTCCATGAATTTCCATACCCGCAAATGGGTCAAGCCTGAAGACCTCAACCCGAACGGCACCCTGTTCGGCGGTAGTCTTCTGAAGTGGATCGACGAAGAAGCGGCGATCTACGCCATCGTCCAGCTGGGCAACCAGCGTGTGGTCACCAAGTTCATTTCGGAGATCAACTTCGTCAGTTCCGCACGCCAGGGCGACATCATCGAGCTGGGCATCACCGCCACCGAGTTCGGCCGCACCTCGATCACCCTGAGCTGCGAAGTGCGCAACAAGATCACCCGCAAGAGCATCCTCACGGTCGACAAGATGGTCTTCGTCAACATCGGTCCGGATGGCCAGCCGGCGCCGCACGGTCGCACCGAGATCCTCTACATCAAGGATCAGTTCAAGGACGACGCCATTCCCCAGCCCTGACGGCTGATTCGCCCAGGTGATTGCCAGCGTGCCCGGAGCCAAGCCGAACCGCGGCGAAAGCCTTTGCATTTGCGTCGATTGAATGTGAGCCTGTGCCCGCCCACGGCGGGCATGGGCCGACGCGAGCTCCCCGCCGATCCAGCAGTACTTCATTCGCCAGGAATGCAGCTGCAAAACAATGACCGGGGAGAGACCATGCACACCACCTTCGCATCCGCGCTGCGCCAACTGGCCGTGGCCACCTGCGCCAGCCTGCTGCTGGCCGGCACCGCGCACGCCGCCGCGATCAAGGCCGACACCAAGCCCGAGGCCGGCACCTTCAAGATGGGCATGCAGCCCTGGCTGGGCTACGGCCAGTGGTACGTCGCCGAGCAGGCCGGCGCCTTCAAGGCCAATGGCCTGGAGCAGGTCGAGCTGGTCAACTTCACCGAAGACAAGGACATGAACGCCGCCCTGGCCAGCGGCCAGATCGACGGTGGCAACCTTGCTACCCACACCGCCATGGCCATGGTCGCCGCCGGGCTGCCGGTGAAGATCGTCCTGCTGCTGGACCAGAGCACGAGCGCCGATGCGCTGATCGTCGATCCGTCGATCAAGACCCTGACCGACCTCAAGGGCAAGCAGGTCGCCTACGAAGAAGGCACCACCAGCGACATCCTCCTGCACAGCGCCCTGCGCAAGGCCGGCCTGACCATCGCCGACGTGCAGCCGGTACCGATGCCCGCCGCCAACGCCGGCAGCGCGCTGATCGCCGGCCAGGTACCGGCCGCGGTGACCTACGAGCCTTACCTGTCCGCCGCCAAGCAGCAGAACCCCAAGGTCAACCTGCTGTACAAGGGCTCGGATGACCCGGGCATCATCAGCGACGTGTTCGTGGTGCGCGACGAAGTCCTGAAGGAGCGTCCCGGCCAGGTGCTGGCGCTGATCAAGAGCTGGGAGGCGGGTCTCAAGCACTACAACGAGAAGAGCGCCGAAGGCCGTGCTGCCATCGCCAAGGGTGTGGGTGCCGACGAGTCCGAGTTGACCAGCGCCTTCGACGGCGTGCACTTCTACTCGGTGAAGGAGAACCAGGCTGAGCTGAAGGGCGCCTTCCAGAAGGGTTCCTTCGAGCACATCCAGAAAGCCGCCAGCGAAGCCGGCATCCTGCAGCAGCCGGTCACCCCGGCGCAGGCCATCGACGCGCGTTTCGTCGAAGCCCTCTGATACGCCGATCTACCGCGCGCCGGCCCCGAGCCGGCGCGCGTCTTTCTCCGTTCGACGAGCCCGACATGAAAGCCCGTAAATCCAACCCGCTGTTCACCATCGGCAAGCCGATCGCGCAGCGCCATTTCCTGCTCATCGGCGGTGCCGTGTTCGTCCTGCTGGCACTGCTGTGGTGGCTGGCCGGCGCCAGCGGCGCGGTACCGAAGATATTCCTGCCGGCGCCCGGCGATGTCTGGGCGCGCATGCTCAAGCTGGCCGCTGATGGCACGCTGTGGTCGGACCTGAAGGTCAGTGTGTACCGCATTGCCGTGGCCTTCCTGGTGTCCTCGGCGATGTCCATCGTGATCGGCGTGTTCGCCGGCTGCTATGGCTTCTGGAAGGCCGCCACCGAGCCGCTGGTGGACTTCGTGCGCTACATGCCGGTGGTCGCCTTCGTCCCGCTGACCATCCTCTGGGCGGGCACCAGCGACTTCCAGAAATTCCTCATCATCTGGATCGGCACCTTCTTCCAGCAGGTGCTGATGGTGATGGACGCGATCAAGCGCGTGCCGGCGGACTTCGTTGGCCTTGGTCGTACCCTCGGCATGCCGGATCGCCGCATCCTCCTGAAGATCGTCCTGCCCAGTGCGCTGCCAGGCATCTGGGACGCCCTGCGGATCAGCCTTGGCTGGGCCTGGACCTGGCTGGTGCTGGCCGAGCTGGTGGCCGCGACCTCGGGCCTGGGCTACCGCATCACCGTGTCCCAGCGCTTCTTCCAGACCGACACCATCATCGGCTACATCCTCCTGCTCGGCTTCCTCGGGCTGGTCACCGACCAGGCCATGCGTGCCGGCGAGAAGGTCCTGTTCCGTTACAACCGGAGGCGCAGCTGATGGCGACTTTGGAAATTTCCGGCCTGAACAAGAGTTTCGCGGTCGGCAAGGAGCGCCGCGAGGTACTGCGCAACATCGACCTGACGTTGGCGGACAACGAGTTCGTTTCCATCGTCGGCACCTCGGGTTGCGGCAAGAGCACGCTGTTGTCCATCGCCGCTGGCCTGGAGGAATTCGACAGCGGCAGCGTGAAGGTCGACGGCGTGCCGATCACCGGGCCGGGTCTGGACCGCGGCGTAGTGTTCCAGTCCTATACCTTGCTGCCCTGGCTCACCGCGCGGCAGAACGTCGAGTTCGCCCTCAAGGCGGCCGGCCTGTCCCGCGCGCAATGCCGCGAGATCGCCGATGAACACCTTGAACTGGTGAAGCTGACGAAGTTTGCCGACGCCTATCCGAACGAGTTGTCCGGCGGCATGAAGCAGCGCGTGGCGATTGCCCGCGCGCTGTCCTACCGGCCGAAGATCCTGCTGATGGACGAGCCTTTCGGTGCGCTGGACGCCATGACCCGCCACCAGATGCAGGAACTGCTGACGCGCATCTGGGAAACCCACCGGTTGACGGTGATGTTCGTCACCCACGACGTGGAAGAGGCGGTCTACCTGTCCGACCGCATCGTGGTGATGGGGCTCGGCCCTGGGCGGATCAAGACCACCTTCGACGTGAAGCTCGGTCGCCCGCGCCACGAGGACATGGCCGCCAGCGCTGAGTTCATCGACCTGCAGCGCCAGGTGCTGCGCTCGATCCGCGAGGAAGAACAGGGCGTCGCCGCCCTGTAATTCTCAGCGGTCATTACCAGCGGCCGGAGGCACCGCCGCCGCCGCTGGAACCACCGCCGCCCCGAAAACCGCCGCCCCCTCCACCGCCACCGCGACCACCTCGGCCGATGGAGCTGAGGATGCTCATCAGCAGCTGCAGCACGCCCATGGTCAGCCACATCGGCGGCAGGAAGAAGATGTACAGCACCAGCGGGATCGAGAAGGCGCCGATCATCTGCTGTTGCAGCGCCGCAGGGTTCGCCTCGCTGAGCAGCAGCACGCCGGAGGCCGCCGCACCCACTACGGCGCTGCACAGCAGGTAACGGCCCATGCTGCGCTGGCGCATCCACGACACCGGAAGCAGCATGCCCAGCAGCGGTACGCCGATCAGCAGGCCGAACATCGCCGCCAGGCGCGTGGGCGGGATTTCCTCGCTGGCCGCGGCATTGAGGTTGGAGTAGGTGTCGCTGTAGTTCTCGGCCGGGCCGGTGCGCGGCAGCTCGTCATCGGTGCTGTCCGGTGCGGCAGCGTTGGCCGGAGGCTCGATCAGGGCGACCAGGCTGTTCACGCCGGCCTGGACGCCGCCTGCGAAGTCGCCTTTCTGGAAGAAGGGGACGATCTGTTCGCGAATGATCCGTCCGGCCTGCACGTCAGTGATGGTGCCTTCCAGCCCGTAGCCAACTTCGATGCGCAGCGTGCGGTCGTTCTTGGCGATCACCAGCAGCACACCATCATCCACACCTTTGCGGCCCAGCTTCCACTGCTCGAAAGCGCGTACCGCGTAATCCTCGATGCTGTCCTCGCCGGTGGTGGGAATCAGCAGCACGGCGATCTGCGCGCCCTTGCGTTGCTCCAGGCCAGCGAGCTGGCTTTCGAGCTGAGTGCGCTGGCCCGCGTCGAGGGTCTGGGTGAGGTCGGTGACACGCGCGCTGAGCGGCGGGATGGCGACCGGCGCGGCCTGCAGCACGGCCGCCCAGCACAGCAGCAGGGCGGCCAGCAGCCAGCGCGGCAGGGTCATTGCGCGGGCTGCGCCGGCGCGTTGCCGAAGTCCACTTTAGGCGCGGTGGAGATCGCGGCTTCGTTCTCGACGCTGAAGTTGGCCTTGGGTTTGTAGCCGAAGATCTTCGCGGTGATCACCTGCGGGAACTGGCGAATCATCACGTTGTACTCCTGCACGGCCTTCACATAGCGGCCCCGGGCGACAGTGATGCGGTTCTCGGTACCTTCGAGCTGGGTGAGCAGGTCCTTGAACAGGCCGTCAGCCTTGAGCTGCGGGTAGTTTTCCGAGACCACCAGCAAGCGTGACAGCGCGGAGCTGAGCTGGCCCTGGGCCTGCTGGAAGCGCTTGACGGCTTCCGGGTCGTCGAGCTGGTCGGCATTGAGGGTGGTGCTGCCGACCTTGGCGCGGGCCTCGGTCACCTGGGTCAGCACGCTGGCTTCGTGGGCGGCGTAGCCCTTCACAGTGCTGACCAGGTTGGGAATCAGGTCTGCGCGGCGCTGGTACTGGTTGAGCACTTCCGACCAGGCGGCCTTCACTCCTTCATCGCCGGACTGCATGGCGTTGTAGCCACAACCCGAGAGCAGAGTGACGAGGATGTAAGCGGTCAGGAATTTGAACAGGCGTGGCATGGCAGGCGCTCGTGCTGGTGAAAAGGCCCAGTCTAGGCCAGTTCCGGCTGAGGAGTCAGATGGAAATGTCCGAAACAGGCCGTGCTTGCCGGCAACGGGGTGGCTCGGGGTAGAATCTTCCTGGTCTATACCAGGAGTTCGCTTTCGTGCTCGCCACTACCCTGGTGCTGCTGGCCGCCCTGCTGCACGCCACCTGGAACACCCTCGTCAAATTCAGCAATGACCGCCTGCTGGTGGTCGCCTGCATGGACATGGTTGGCCTGGCCGCCGCGCTGGTCCTGCTGCCCTGGATCGAGATTCCCCCGGCCGAGGTCTGGCCCTGGCTGCTGGCCGCCGTGTCATTGCAGCTGGTCTACCGCGTGCTGCTGATCCAGGCCTACAAGGTCGGCGACCTGGGGCTGGTCTACCCGCTGATGCGCGGGCTGTCGCCGCTGGTGGTCCTGGCGCTGACTCTCTACTTCGGCGGCGAGCATCTGACCGACAAGCAGATCCTCGGCATCCTGCTGATCCCGGTCGGCATGCTGTTCCTGCTCAAGGGCGGCGGTGGCTCGAAGCTGCCCTGGATCGCCTATCCCACCGTGCTGCTGATGGGCCTGTGCATCGGCAGCTACACCTGGACCGACGGCAACGCGCTGAAGCTCTGGCCCAAGCCCCTGGACTACCTGGTCTGGCTCTCGCTGCTCTCCGGCTTGCCGTTTCCGTTGCTGGCGTTGTTTGGCCGGACGCGGGCCTTCGCCAAGTTCTGGATCAATGACTGGAAGCTGGGCCTGAGTGTTGGCTTCTGCGTGCTGCTCAGCTACGGGCTGGTGCTCTGGGCCATGCAATTGGGTTCCATCGCCGAGGCCGCCGCGCTGCGTGAAACCAGCGTGTTGCTGGTGGTGTTGTTCGGCATGCGCTTTCTCAAGGAACCCTTCGGCCTGCCGCGCCTGGCCGCGTGCAGCCTGGTACTGGCGGGCATGCTGGTGATGAAGCTCTGAGGATTGGCTCCGGCTACGGCGCACGCCGCCAAGCCGGTCAAGGACGCCGCGTGCGGCCATGGCCTAAGCTGCGGGCTTTCCCCACGACGAGACTTTCTCCATGCCCATTGCCTTCTGGTGCGTCCTGATCGCGATCTTCCTGCCCTACGTCGGCACCAGCATCGCCAAGTTCACCGGCGGCGGCTTCGGCCCCCGGCAGAACCACGACCCGCGCACCTTCCTCTCCACCCTGGAGGGCTACCGCAAGCGCGCCAACGCCTTCCAGATGAACAGCTTCGAGGTCACCCCGGCCTTCGCCGCTGCGGTGATCATCGCCTACCTGGTGAACAACGCCGATCCCGCCACCATCGACCGCCTGGCCATCGCCTGGGTCACCAGCCGGCTGCTCTACCTGATCTTCTACATCGCCGACCTGGCGCTGCTGCGCTCGCTGGCGTGGTTCCTCGGCATGGGGCTGATCATCGCGATCTTCGTCGTTTCGGCCTGACCCGAGCCCACCTGAACCGCAGCTGAACGAACGGCGTGGCGCTGCGGCGGATGGCCGCAGCGACCGGCGCGCGGTCTGGATCATTCGGGGAACGGGGCGGATAATCCGGCGCTTCCGTGTCCAGCCGTCCTACAAGAGTTCCCCATGAAGTTGAAGACCCTGCTCGTTCTGCTGCTTGCCGGCACGGCGCTCGCCGGCTGCCATCGCCAGGACCCCAACTCGCCGGAGTACAAGCGCCAGGCGGTGTTCAAGGAAATGCTCAAGACCAGCGAGGACATGGGCGGTATGCTGCGCGGCCGTATTCCGTTCGATGCGGACAAGTTCCGTGCGAACTCGACCAAGCTCGGTGAACTGGCCGACAAGCCCTGGCAGTACTTCCCCACCACCCAGCCGCCGGCGGACCAGGTGGAAAGCGACGACACCCGCGCCAAGGCGGAAATCTGGCAGCGCCAGCTGGAGTTCCAGGCCGACGCCAAGACGTTCGAGCAGGCCGTCCGCGCGCTGGGCGAAAACACCCGCAACGCTGTGCCGACGCCTGAGGGCGTGCGCAAGGACTTCGCTGCGGTGGAAGATGCCTGCGAAGCCTGCCACAAGAAATTCCGCGCGCTCTGACAGACGCTTTTCGTAGGAGCGAGCTTGCTCGCGAACATGGCAGGCCCGTTTGCGGTCCTGCTAAGGCCTTGCTGCAAAGCGCTTCGCGAGCAAGCTCGCTCCTACAGTCAGCGCGATCCGCGAAGCAGGGTCTTTACTCCTCCAGCTCGCGCTTGGCCTGCTCCAGTTCGGCGCGGGCCTCGGCCAGCTTGTCCTTGCGCTTCTCGATCTTCTCCGCGTCGCCCTTGTTCATCGCCTTGCGCAGGTCCTTCTCGCGCTGGGCGACTTCCTTCTCGGCATCCAGCACGTTCTGCTTGCGCTCCTGCGTGAGGCTGGCGTCGGTGCAGTAAGTCTTCACCTTCTCCAGGGCGGTCTGCAGGCCGGCGACGCGATTGCCGTTGCCCTGGGCCTTGGCCTGTTCGAGCTGGGTTTCGATGGCGGCGCGCTTGGCGGCGCAGCCGGTCAGCGGTTGCATCGCGGCCTCGGCGGCAAACAGCGGAGTTGCGCAGCCAAAGGCGAGAACGGCGGCCATCAGGGCAGAGCTTCGGAACATTTTTGGATTCCTTGGTTACCAAACACTATGACGTCGGAGTCAACGGCTAGAGTGTGCCATGGACGGGAGGACCAGAGGCTGCCTCAGGACAATTGCCTCGGAACACCGGCATCAGGACAGGTGCAGCAGGACAGGGCCGGGACTCGCAAGGCTCGCCGGGCGGGCAAGGAGAAGCGGTATGCGGGTGGCGATACGTATCGTGCAGGCACTCATCGCGCTGTTGGTGCTCCTACTGCTGGTGGGCGGCTGGTGGTATGTGCCCGGCGAGCTCACGCAGCGGCCGCAGCTGAGTGGCAGCAGCGAAGATGCCTCGGTGCGCCAGGGCGAGCGGCGGCGTAGCTACGTGCTGTATGTCCCGCAGAAACTCGCCGAGCACCCGGCGCTGCTGGTGGTGCTGCACAGCTCGCAGAGCAATGGTGAGCGCATGCGCCGCGACAGCGGTTACCGCTTCGACGCCCTGGCCGATCGCGACGGCTTCCTGGTGCTCTACCCCGATGGTTTCGAGGGGCACTGGAATGACTGCCGGCGGGTCGCTTCCTACAGCGCACGGCGTCTGAATATCGACGATGTCGGCTTCCTCTCGGACATGATCGAACGCCTGCAACGCGAGCGCGGAGTAGACCCCGCACGGGTGTTCGTTACCGGCTACTCCAACGGTGGCCAGATGGCCCTGCGCATGGCTGCCGAAGCCCCGGACAAGGTCGAAGGCGTCGCCGCCGTGGCCGCCAGCCTGCCCAGCCCTGACAACAATGCCTGCCGCCCGGCCGAGCAGCCCAAGGCTGCGCTGTTGATGAACGGCACGCGCGACCCGATCAATCCCTACGCGGGCGGCCGGGTGACCCTGTTCGGCTTCGGCGATCGCGGCAACGTCCTCTCCGCTGAGGAGTCTGCGCTGGCGCTGGCCAGGCGCAATGGCCAGGACGGTGAGCCGCAGGTAGACAAGCTGACCCAGCCGGGGCCGGTGTGGACGCAGCGGCAGCGCTGGGCTGCCTCCGGCGGGCCAGCGGTGGAGCTGGTGACGGTGTTTGGCGGCGGACACCTGATCTCGCAGCCGTTGTACCGGCCGCCGCGTCTGCTCGGTCAGGTCGACCCGCAATTGGATGGGCCCGCTGAAATCTGGCGTTTCTTCAGCGAGCTGTCGCCTTAAAGCTGGATCACCCGGCAGGGGTCGAATCCACTGTCCTCGCCGGGATAGGCGCCTGGGTTGGCGATGATCCGCGCCTTGCCGATGCGGTAGTCAAGGCACTCATGGACGTGCCCGTGAATCCACAGGTCGCAGCGCTCGGCCAGGCCTTCCAGGTTCGAGGCGAAGGCAGGTGACAGGGCATCGCCGACATAGTGCGAGGGAATAGAGCGGGCGCTGGGCGCATGGTGCGTCACCACCACCGTCGGGCCCGCGAAGGGGTGGGCCAGCTCCGCGTCCAGCCATTCGCAGCTGGCGCCACACAGCTCGCGACTCATGTCCGGTGTAAAGGGCTGGGTAAAGTAATCCACCGTGTTGAAGTCGGGCATCAGCAACTGCGCCTGCTCACAGGCCAGCTCCGATGCGCGCTCGCCATAGAGCTGGAAATCCGTCCACAGCGTGGTGCCGAGGAAGCGCACGCCGCCCAGGACCACGGCATCCTTCTCGAGGAAATGGATATCCAGCGCCTGGGCCAGATTGCGCATGGCCTGGGTCAGCTCGGGCAGATCGGAGTGGTAGAACTCATGATTGCCGGCAACGTAGATGATCTCGCTGTCCGGGAACTCCTCGCGCGCCCAGTGCAGGCCTTGCAGGTGCTCGTGAATGTCGCCGGCCAGCACGACGACATCCGCAGCGGCATACGGCAATTCGCGGTGGCCGTTGGGGAAGTATTCGTGGTGCAGGTCGGAAAGCACTCGCAGGCGCATGGCAAATAACTGGTCTGTAGGAATGTGCCGAGCATAACGAAGGACGATGCATTTGACATGGGTCATGGCATTGCTGATGGCGGCCTAAAGACCCTTCGAAATTAAGGGATGATTCAGAAGTTTCCTTCAGCTTCCCGTCTGGGCTCGCTGCTTTGGCGCCCCAAGGAGGACTCATGAAACTGATCTGGATCGTACTCTTGGCCGTAGCGGCCACCTTCGGGTTGGCGTTGTTCGTCGACCCACCGGCAACGCTGGATATCTGGGTCGTGCGCAAGCAGGCCATTCTCTTCACCGGCGTCGCATCCTTCGCGTTGATGTCGCTGATCATGCTGCTGGCCGTGCGCCCGGTCTGGCTGGAAAAGCCCCTCGACGGCCTCGACCGCATGTACCGCGCACACAAATGGGCGGGCATCCTGGCCATTGTGCTGGGCCTGCTGCATTACCTGATGGAGCTGGGCGGGCCGCTGCTCGCCGAGTTCATCGCCAAGCCGGCCAAGGGGCCGCGGGTGGAAACCTTCCTCGACGCGTTCCGCGGTTCGGCCAAGGACCTGGGCGAGTGGTCGGCTTGGCTGCTAGCGGCGATGCTGGTCATCACCCTCTGGCAACGCTTCCCGTATCACCTGTGGCGTTACGTTCACAAAACCCTTGCGGTGGTTTACCTGGTGCTCGCCTTCCATGGCGTGGTGCTGGCGCCGGCGGGTTACTGGGCGCAGCCGGTCGGCTGGCTGGTGGCGCTCTGCGCCGCGGTGGGCAGCCTGTGCGCACTCTGGTCGCTGACCGGGCAGATCGGTCGCCGGCGCACCCATGAGGGTGTCGTGGTTGCAATTGAGCGCCCCGGCGAACGCATGCTGGAAGTGACCTGCAAGTTGCGGGGGCGCTGGCAGCATCGCGCCGGCCAGTTCGCGTTCCTCACCTGTGACCGCCTCGAAGGGCAGCATCCCTTCACCCTTTCCAGTGGCGACCAGGGTAACGGCGAGGTGCGCTTCAGCATCAAGGCGCTAGGGGACTACACCCAGCGCCTTCAGGACAGCCTGAAAATCGGTGATCCGGTGAAGGTGGAAGGGCCCTACGGGCGCTTCGATTTCCGCCGCGACAAGGGTGAGCGGCAGGTCTGGATCGCTGGCGGTATCGGCATCACGCCGTTCCTGTCCTGGCTCGAGTCACTGCAGGCGCGGCCGGATGACTGCCCGGAAGTGACGCTGCTGTACTGTGTGCGCTCACCGTCCGATGCCATCTACGCCGGACGCCTGCGCGAGTTGTGCGCGAAGTTGCCGCGTATCGATCTGCGCGTGCATTACAGCGAGAGCGAAGGCTACCTGCAGGCGTCCGACCTGGGCCTGCAGCCCAGTGCGCAGGGGCGTTGGCCGAGTGTCTGGTTCTGCGGCCCGCAGGCGCTGGCTGAGCTGCTGCGCCGTGACTTGCGTCGCCAGGGCATGCCGAGCGGGCGCTTCCATCAGGAAGCCTTCCAGATGCGCTGATTCACTCAGAAGCCGGCGACGCCGAGGTCGTGCAACCGCTCGCGCAGTTGCGCGACCTCCGGCGCCTGGAAAAAGGCGACCCAATGCGCCGCACGCACCTTGCCGATGCTGGGTTGCTCCTGCCATTGCTGCGCGCTGCGGGCGGCGAGCGCGACCCAGGTTTCTCCCGCTGGAAGGGTTTTGGTGGAAGGTGCGCCCAGAGCGCGCAACCAGGCAGAAAACGAGCGCTCGCGAGCCTGTTGAAACTGTTGGTGGAGACTGGCAGCGCTGCGCTCGCCCAGGCCGGGAACCTGGCTCAATTGTTCCGGTGTCAGTGTCATCCAGCCGAGCATTCCGCTCAGCAGTCCAGCCTCCTGCAGGCGCCGCCAGGTGCCTGGGCCAACGCCGGAGAGTGCAAGCCCGTTCTTGCCGCCGAGCCATTCCAGGCGGGCGAGAAATTGCTCCTCGCAGCCCGCCGTAGGCCGCCAGCAGGTGAGGGCGTCGTACTGCTCGTCCGTGGGAGCATCGACCTCGGACCGGTTCGGTGAGCGCCAGACCACGCCGTCCAGGCGCGGGATGGTCAGCCCGGCCAGGGCGATAGCGACCTGATCGCCGGGGCGGATGTCCAGGCTGCGCCAACGCTTGAGCGAGCCAACGCCGACGCGCTGGATGGTCCTTCCATCCAGCTCCACAGGAACCAGATACAGCACGGGTGTCACCCGCCCGCTGCGGCCGACCCTGAATGCCACGCGACGAACTTCGGCCAGTGCCTGCTGATGCGGATACTTCCATGCCACCGCCCAGCCGGGCGCCTGTGCGCTCCAGGCCTTACCCGACGGCCGCCGGCCCTGGCGGATGACGATGCCATCGCTGGCGAAGGGCAGCGGCTGGCGATACCAGCGCTCGCGCCACGTTTCGATTTCGCTCAGGTCGGTCACTGCTTCGGTCAGCTCGGCGCTATCGTTGAAGCCCAGTTGCTTCAGGCGTTGCAGTCGTTCGGGCATTTCCAGTGGGCCATCCGGTAGTTCCCAGACGAACAACCCGATCTGCGCCCCTTCATCGCCGAGCTCGTTGCGCGCCATCAGCCCCGCGACCTTGCCGCGCGCGCCCAGTCCACCCTGTTGAGCCTGCACGTGCTCCGGCAGGCGCCAGTAGAGCTCGCCTTGCAGCACCAACCGCCCGGACGCGTCGGGTAGCGTTGGGGGAATGGCGGCAATCTTCCGGGCGTTGGCCGTCCAGTCCTGGCCTGCGGTGCCATCGCCGCGACTGATCGCCCGGATGAGCTGGCCATCCTGATAGACAAGGCTCACGGCCACGCCATCCACTTTCGGCTGCACCCACAGATCGCTGCGGTGGGCCAGCCATTCACCCACGGCCTGGGCATCGGGCAGCTTGTCGAGCCCGGTGTGGGCGACAGGGTGACGGACTTCCCCGGCGCTACTGGCCAGCGGTGACGCGGGGATGGTCAGCACTTGCGGGAAACAGGCTTGCCACAGTTGCAAGCGTTCGCGTGCCTGGTCGTAGAGTTCGTCGGCGACCGGGGATTTTCCTTCACGGTGGTAGGCGTCATCCCACTGCGCGAGTTGGGTCTGCAGGGTGTGCAGCTCGCTGGTGGCCCGTTCGGGCGTCCACGGCGGACACGCGAGCACGGCCAGCGGCAGGCAAAACAGTACGACGAGAATCAGGCGCGACATGGCGAAGGTCCGTGCTGCGGGGGTGCTCGTCAGCCTAGAGGGGCTTGCTGGTGAGGGATGCTGATCGACGTTGCGGATTGTTCGCTGTGATGGGTCGGACGGCGGCAGTCGAGAGGGGCAATGGATCGCAGTCTGGCGCCGTTTCGGGAGCATCGGCCTGTAGGAGCGAGCTTGCTCGCGAGCCTTTCAGCTCCGGTGCCGAATCTGTTCGCCAGCAAGCTCGCTCCTACAAAAGCCTCCGGAAATGAAAAAGCCCCGCCGAGGCGGGGCTTTTTCCTACTGCCGGTCTTACAGGCCGGCGGCGTCACGCAGGGCGGCGGCCTTGTCGGTGCGCTCCCAGGTGAAGGCGGTGAAGGTGTCACCGTCGTAGGTCATTTCGAACGGGTTGCGACCGAAGTGGCCGTAGGCCGCGGTCGGCTGGTACATCGGGTGCAGCAGGTCGAGCATCTTGGTGATCGCGTACGGACGCAGGTCGAAGTGCTCGCGGACCAGCTGGATGATCTTGTCATCGCTGATCTTGCCGGTGCCAAAGGTGTTGATCGAGATGGAGGTCGGCTGGGCCACGCCGATGGCGTAGGACACCTGGATCTCGCAACGCTCGGCCAGGCCGGCGGCAACGATGTTCTTGGCGACGTAGCGGCCGGCGTAGGCAGCGGAACGGTCGACCTTGGACGGGTCCTTGCCGGAGAACGCGCCGCCGCCGTGACGGGCCATGCCGCCGTAGGAGTCGACAATGATCTTGCGGCCGGTCAGGCCGCAGTCGCCCACCGGGCCACCGATGACGAAGTTGCCGGTCGGGTTGATGTGGAACTGGGTGTCCTTGTGCAGCAGTTCGGCCGGCAGCACCTGCTTGATGATCAGCTCCATCACGCCTTCGCGCAGGTCCTTGTAGCTGACTTCCGGGTTGTGCTGGGTGGACAGAACGATGGCGTCGATGCCGACGACCTTGCCGTTCTCGTAGCGGCAGGTAACCTGGGACTTGGCGTCCGGGCGCAGCCACGGCAGCAGGCCGGACTTGCGGGCCTCGGCCTGGCGCTCCACCAGACGGTGGGAGAAGCAGATCGGCGCGGGCATCAGCACGTCGGTTTCGTTGCTGGCGTAGCCGAACATCAGGCCCTGGTCGCCAGCGCCCTGGTCTTCCGGCTTGGCGCGGTCGACACCCTGGTTGATGTCCACCGACTGCTTGCCGATGATGTTCAGCACGCCGCATGTGGCGCCGTCGAAGCCGACGTCGGAGCTGTTATAGCCGATGTCGATGATGACCTTGCGCACCAGCTCTTCCAGGTCGACCCAGGCGGAGGTGGTGACTTCACCGGCGATGATTGCGACACCGGTCTTCACCAGGGTTTCGCAGGCCACGCGGGCGTATTTGTCCTTGGCGATGATGGCGTCGAGCACCGCATCGGAGATCTGGTCCGCGATCTTGTCGGGATGGCCTTCGGAGACGGACTCAGAGGTGAAAACAGAGTATTCGCTCATCTAACGGTTCCTATCATTTACCGGTGGGTGAGGACGCTTCGCGAATCCGGCTTGGCGAAGTGCCGCACCTGGATCTGAAAGCCATTACGTAAACCGATGTACACACTTTCGCCGGACGCGAGCCCGGCGGCGTCGGCCCAGCGGGCCAGGTCTTCCTGTTCGAAACCCAGCCACAGATCGCCGCAGGCCTCGCGGGCCCAGCTCTGGTCGTGGCTGCAGAGTTCGGTCACCAGCAGGCTGCCACCGGGTTTCACCAGGTGCGCCAGCTGCTTCACGGCCTCCGCTGGTGCGGCGAAGTGGTGCAGCACCATGTTCAATACCACGCAGTCCGCCGCGTCTCCGACATCCTGCAGGGCGTCGCCCAGCCGCAGCCGGACATTGTTCAAGCCTTCGCTGGCGCAACGTTGCCGCGCCATGTCGAGCATGGTCTCGCTGTTGTCCAGCGCCGTGACCTGATCGAAACGTCGGGCCAGCTCGGGGAGGAAACCACCGTCGCCGGGGCCGACTTCCAGCGCCGTGGCACCGGGGGCGAAGCTCAGTGCATCGAGCAGCGCCAGCACGCTTTCGCGGTATTGCGGCAGTCCTGCGATCAGGTCCTGGGTCGCCTGGAACTTCTCCGCACTGCGGGCGAAGTAGTCGCGGCTCACGGCGGCACGCTGGGCATGCACGCCATCGATGCGGGCGCTGACGTCATCGGCCAGCGCCAGCTCGTCGACCTCTTCGAGCAACGCCCCGTGCAGCGTGCCACCCAGGCTTTCGCTCTGGGGCAGGGCGCGGCGATAGAAGATCGCGTTGCCTTCGCGGCGCGTAGCGACCAGGCCGGCCTGGGCCAGCACCTTGAGGTGGTGACTCATGCCCGACTGGCGCACGCCGAAGATATGCGCCAACTCCAGCACGCCGAACGAATCGTTGGCCAGCACCCGCAGTACGTTCAGCCGCAGCGGATCGCCGCCGGCCTTGCACAGGGCAGCCAGCTGGTCGCAATCGTCGTGGCGGATTTCGGGCAGGCGCAGGCTCATAGGTCGGGCAGTCTAGTCGCGGCTTTCAGGGCGATCAATAGCTGTATCAAAAAGTTTTGATATTGGCTGATGAGCGGTTTTTGACCAGTTGCACCACCCAAGCGCGTGCCTTGCATCAGGCATCTGCCGATCTGTCATTGCCCCGCAGGGCCAGGCTGGGCGAAAATACCGGCCTTTTTTCATTCCCTTCGATCTTTCGAAGCAGCCCCCGCAGGAGATTCAGCGATGCCCAGCCGTCGTGAGCGAGCCAACGCCATCCGCGCACTGAGCATGGATGCCGTGCAGAAAGCCAACAGCGGCCATCCTGGCGCCCCCATGGGCATGGCGGATATCGCCGAAGTCCTCTGGCGCGACTACCTCAAGCACAACCCGAGCAACCCGCAGTGGGCCGACCGCGACCGCTTCGTGCTGTCCAACGGCCACGGCTCGATGCTGATCTACTCGCTGCTGCACCTCACCGGCTACGACGTCACCGTCGATGACCTGAAGAACTTCCGCCAGATGCACTCGCGCACCCCGGGCCACCCGGAGTACGGCTACACCGCCGGCGTCGAGACCACCACCGGCCCGCTGGGCCAGGGCATTGCCAACGCCGTGGGCATGGCGCTGGCCGAGAAGGTGCTGGCTGCGCAGTTCAACCGCGACGGCCACAGCATCGTCGACCACTACACCTACGCCTTCCTGGGCGACGGCTGCATGATGGAGGGCATCTCCCATGAAGTCGCCTCGCTGGCCGGCACCCTGCGCCTGAACAAGCTGATCGCCTTCTACGACGACAACGGCATCTCCATCGATGGCGAAGTCCACGGCTGGTTCACCGACGACACCCCGAAACGTTTCGAAGCGTACGGCTGGCAGGTGATCCGCAACGTCGACGGTCATGACGCCGACGAGATCAAGACCGCCATCGACACCGCCCGCAAGAGCGACGCGCCGACCCTGATCTGCTGCAAGACCATCATCGGCTTCGGCTCGCCCAACAAACAGGGCAAGGAAGAAAGCCACGGCGCCGCGCTGGGCGTCGACGAAGTGGCCGCCACCCGCGCCGCGCTGGGCTGGAACCACGCTCCGTTCGAAATCCCGGCGGACATCTACGCCGAGTGGAGCGCGAAGGACAACGGCGCCACCCGCGAAGCCGAGTGGAACAAGCGCTTCGCCGCCTACCAGGCCGCGCATCCGGAACTGGCCGCCGAGTTCGAGCGCCGTGTTGCCGGTGAACTGCCGGCCGACTTCGCCGAGAAGGCCGCTGCCTACGTCGCCGACGTCGCGCTGAAAGGCGAGACCATCGCCAGCCGCAAGGCCAGCCAGAATGCCCTGAATGCCTTCGGCCCGCTGCTGCCGGAATTGCTCGGCGGCTCCGCCGACCTCGCCGGTTCCAACCTGACCCTGTGGAAAGGCTGCAAGGGCGTGAGCGCCGATGACGCCAACGGCAACTACCTGTTCTACGGTGTGCGCGAGTTCGGCATGAGCGCCATCATGAACGGCGTGGCCCTGCACGGTGGCTTCATCCCCTACGGCGCGACCTTCCTGATCTTCATGGAATACGCCCGCAACGCGGTGCGCATGTCCGCCCTGATGAAGCAGCGCGTGCTGTACGTGTTCACCCACGACTCCATCGGTCTGGGCGAAGATGGCCCGACCCACCAGCCGATCGAACAACTGGCCAGCCTGCGCCTGACCCCGAACCTGGACACCTGGCGCCCGGCGGATGCCGTGGAATCCGCGGTGGCCTGGAAGTACGCCATCGAGCGCGCCGACGGCCCGTCGGCACTGATCTTCAGCCGCCAGAACCTGCCGCACCAGCCGCGCGACGCCGCCCAACTGGCCGACGTGGCCCGTGGCGCCTACGTGCTGAAGGACTGTGATGGCGAGCCGGAACTGATCCTGATCGCCACCGGCTCCGAAGTCGGTCTGGCCGTCCAGGCCTTCGACAAGCTCAGCGCCGAAGGTCGCAAGGTGCGCGTGGTCTCCATGCCGTCCACCAGCGTCTTCGACCAGCAGGATGCTGGCTACAAGCAGGCCGTGCTGCCGGTACAGGTTGGCGCGCGCATCGCCATCGAAGCCGCACACGCCGACTACTGGTACAAGTACGTGGGCCTGGAAGGCCGCGTGATCGGCATGACCACCTTCGGTGAATCGGCCCCGGCTCCGGCGCTGTTCGAGCACTTCGGCTTCACCGTCGAGAACGTGCTGGAAGTTGCCGCCGAGCTGCTCGAAGCCTGACGAGGCTTCATTGTAGGAGCGAGCTTGCTCGCGAACCGCTTCGCTCGACTCACGGGCAGGCCCGCTCCTATGAAGATCACCAAGGGATAACAATGTCCAAGCGCCCTTACCGAGTTGCCCTCAATGGCTACGGCCGGATCGGCCGCTGCGTATTCCGTGCCCTGCACGAACGCGGCGCCAAGGCTGATTTCTCCATCGTCGCGCTGAACGATCTGGCGGACCTGGCCAGCCTGGAATACCTGACCTGCTTCGACTCCACCCACGGCCGCTTCCCCGGCGAGGTGAGCGTCGCCGACGGCTGCCTGCATGTCGGTGGCGACTGCGTGAAGGTGTTCCGCGAAGCCGAACCCGAGGCCATCGACTGGCGCGCCCTGGACGTCGACCTGGTGCTGGAATGCTCCGGTGTCTACAACACTCGCGCCGACGGGGAGCGCTTCCTCGCGGCCGGCGCGCCGCGGGTGCTGTTCTCCCAGCCGATGGCCAGCGAGGCGGACATCGATGCCACCGTGGTCTTTGGCATCAACCAGCAGGGCCTTTCCGGCGCCGAGATGCTGGTTTCCAACGCCTCCTGCACCACCAATTGCAGTGTGCCGCTGCTCAAACTGCTGAACGAGGCGGTGGGCATCGAGTACGTCTCGATCACCACCATCCACTCGGCGATGAACGACCAGCCGGTGATCGACGCCTACCACCACGAAGACCTGCGCCGTACGCGCTCGGCCTTCCAGTCGGTGATCCCGGTGTCCACTGGTCTGGCGCGCGGCATCGAGCGCCTGCTGCCGGAACTCGCCGGGCGAATCCAGGCCAAAGCCATTCGGGTGCCGACGGTAAACGTCTCGGCCCTGGACATCACGCTGCAGGTCTCCCGCGATACGTCTGCCGAGGAGATCAACCGCGTGCTGCGCCAGGCCGCCACCGAAGGCCCGCTGAAAGGCCTGCTGGCGTACACCGAGCTGCCCCACGCCAGCTGCGATTTCAATCACGACCCGCACTCGGCCATCGTCGATGGCAGCCAGACCCGCGTTTCCGGCCCCCGCCTGGTGAACGTGCTGGCCTGGTTCGACAACGAGTGGGGTTTCGCCAACCGCATGCTCGACACCGCAGGACACTTCCTGCGTGTCGCCGCTACCGAACGTTAATCAAACAGCCCCAACAGGACTGACTGTCATGACCGTGTTGAAGATGACCGACCTCGACCTCCAAGGTAAGCGCGTGCTGATCCGCGAAGACCTCAACGTTCCGGTGAAGGACGGTGTGGTCAAGAGCGACGCGCGCATCCTGGCCTCGCTGCCGACCATCAAGCTGGCCCTGGAGAAGGGCGCGGCGGTGATGGTCTGCTCGCACCTGGGCCGCCCGACCGAAGGTGAGTTCTCCGAAGAGAACAGCCTGCAGCCGGTTGCCGACTACCTGTCCAAGGCCCTGGGGCGCGCCGTGCCGCTGGTCAAGGACTACCTGGGCGGCGTCGAAGTGAAGGCCGGTGAAGTCGTGCTGTTCGAGAACGTGCGCTTCAACAAGGGCGAGAAGAAGAACGCCGACGAACTGGCCCAGCAATACGCCGCCCTGTGCGACGTATTTGTCATGGATGCCTTCGGCACCGCCCACCGCGCTGAGGGTTCCACCCACGGCGTGGCCAAGTTCGCCAAGGTCGCCGCGGCCGGCCCGCTGCTGGCCGCCGAGCTGGACGCCCTGGGCAAGGCCCTGGGTAATCCGGCCCGCCCGATGGCTGCCATCGTCGCCGGCTCCAAGGTGTCCACCAAGCTCGACGTGCTGAACAGCCTGGCGCTGATCTGCGACCAACTGATCGTTGGCGGCGGCATCGCCAACACCTTCCTCGCCGCGGCGGGCCACAAGGTCGGCAAGTCGCTGTACGAGGCTGATCTGGTCGACACCGCCAAGGCTATCGCCGCCAAGGTCAGCGTACCGCTGCCGGTGGATGTCGTGGTTGCCAAGGAGTTCGCCGAGACCGCCGTCGCCACCGTCAAGGACATCGCTGACGTGGCTGACGACGACATGATCCTGGACATCGGCCCGAAGACCGCCGCCCAGTTCGCCGAGCTGCTGAAGACCTCCAAGACCATCCTGTGGAACGGTCCGGTCGGTGTGTTCGAGTTCGACCAGTTCGGTGAAGGCACCAAGACCCTGGCCAAGGCTATCGCCGAAGGCTCGGCCTTCAGCATCGCCGGCGGTGGTGACACCCTGGCCGCCATCGACAAGTACGGCATCGGCGAGCAGATTTCCTACATTTCCACCGGTGGTGGTGCCTTCCTCGAGTTCGTTGAGGGCAAGGTCCTGCCGGCCGTGGAAGTGCTGGAGCAGCGCGCCAAGGCCTGATCCTGGTGTCTGTCGGGCGACAGTAAAGCAAACCTCTGCGGCATCCCTGGGTCACAAGCCTTGTACGGATGCCAAGGAGAAAGGTCATGCGAGCTGTCACGCCCTTGTTGTCGTTTTGCCTGGTTCTGGGGGGATGCGCCGGTGGCGGTGGTTCCCCCAGTACCTGTGAAGTGATGAGCCCGCCCGCGGTCATGGTGCCTTCTGACCAGAACCGCGAGCGTGTGGAAAGCCAGAGCAGCGGCGATCCGACTCCTGACCAGAAGCCGGTGAATTGCCCCTGAGGCAGCGCCCCGGTGGTCGGGATCACGATCTGACAGTGTCGCCCGCGCCTGAGCGTAGGCGACACTGGCGTTCCTGCGGCGGGACGGGCAATCTGGCGCATTGGATATCCGGCGGTGCGTCCGTCCGAAGGAGAGTCGCCCAATGCTGCGTTATCTCGTCCCGGTCCTGGCGCTCTCGCTGGTGGCGGGCTGCTCCAGCCAGTCGACAGGCGGCCAGTCCGCTTCGGGGAGTGGCTGGAACCACTGGGTCTGCGACAGCAAGGCCGAGGTACAGTGGCGCTACGTTGATCCCAGCAAGTCGGTCGTCGACCTGAAGCTGGGTGAGGACGACGTGGTGCATCACCTGGAAGAGGAACCCGGCGGCTCCGGCGCTTTCTATAGCGACGGGCTGATCGGCTTGAGCATCAAAGGCGACCAGGGCCTGGTCTACTGGGTCGAGAGCAACGACCTGATCGGCCGCGGTTGCAAGGCGCGCTGAGCGCCGATTGTCCGGCCTGTGCTGGAAGACTTGAACACGGCCTGCCCCTGCGGCAGGCTTCCAAACATGTAGTTAAGGGGCTCGTGCAACCGAGCCTGACTTCTGGAGAAGCGAAAACCATGGCACTCATCAGCATGCGCCAAATGCTGGACCACGCCGCCGAGTTCGGCTACGGCGTTCCGGCCTTCAACGTCAACAACCTCGAGCAGATGCGCGCCATCATGGAAGCGGCCGACAAGACCGATTCCCCGGTGATCGTGCAGGCCTCCGCCGGTGCCCGCAAATACGCCGGCGCGCCGTTCCTGCGCCACCTGATCCTCGCGGCCATCGAAGAATTCCCGCACATCCCGGTGTGCATGCACCAGGACCACGGCACCAGCCCTGATGTCTGCCAGCGCTCCATCCAGCTGGGCTTCTCCTCCGTCATGATGGACGGCTCGCTGAAGGAAGACGGCAAGACCCCGGCCGACTACGAGTACAACGTCCGCGTCACCCAGCAGACCGTTGCCTTTGCCCACGCCTGCGGCGTGTCCGTGGAAGGTGAGCTGGGCTGCCTGGGCTCCCTGGAAACCGGCATGGCCGGCGAGGAAGACGGCGTCGGCGCCGAAGGCGTGCTGGACCACAGCCAACTGCTGACCGACCCTGAAGAAGCCGCTGACTTCGTGAAGAAGACCCAGGTCGACGCCCTGGCTATCGCCATCGGCACCAGCCACGGCGCCTACAAGTTCACCAAGCCGCCGACCGGCGACGTGCTTTCCATTGAGCGCATCAAGGAAATCCACAAGCGCATCCCCAACACCCACCTGGTGATGCACGGCTCCTCCTCGGTGCCGCAAGAGTGGCTGAAGGTGATCAACGAGTTCGGCGGTGACATCAAGGAAACCTACGGCGTGCCGGTCGAGGAAATCGTCGAAGGCATCAAGCACGGCGTGCGCAAGGTCAACATCGACACCGACCTGCGCCTGGCTTCCACCGGTGCCATTCGCCGCATGATGGCCGAGCAGCCGAGCGAGTTCGACCCGCGCAAGTTCTTCGCCAAGACCATCGTCGCCATGCGTGATATCTGCATCGCTCGCTACGAAGCCTTCGGCACCGCCGGTCATGCCTCGAAGATCAAGCCGATCTCCCTGGAAGGCATGTTCCAGCGTTACGCCAAGGGTGAGCTGGTGTCGAAGGTCAACTGATCCCGGCCTTGCACTAAAGCGTTGAAGAGCCCCGCCCTGCGGGGCTCTTTCGTATCCGCCACAAGGAGATCGAGGCATGTCGCTGTTGCGTGCCGTATTCCCCGCGCTAGTGCTGATGTTGCTGGCTGGCTGTGCCCTGCATCCGGCGGAGCCATCCCCGCCACCAGCGAAGCCGCCGGTCGAGTTGCCGGTGGATGCGCAGAATTGCCTGACTCACCAGGAGTGCACGCTGAAGACCTCGCGCACCCTCCTGTTCGTCTTCGATTACGCGGAGGCTGGCGCTGCCCTGGTGGAAAACGACAATCGTGTGCTCAGCACTCCGGCGAAAGCGCCGAAGCAAGGCTGGCCGGCGATCCGCATCGAGCTGGCCGATCCGGACGGGGGCCGCTTCGAATTCTCCAGCGAATGCCGACAGAAACGCTGCCGTATCAAGGAATCGCGCCTGCTCAGCTGCTACCGTAGCTATCTGGATGGCAAGAGCAATCACGACGGCAAGGCCTGCCGGTTCCGCTGAGCGCTGGTGCTCGGGCCGGATGGGCTCTGGAGGCACGATGACGGATGTACATGGCAGTGCGCGGGAAGGCTACGCCCGCGAGGCAAAGACATACGCCCACGGGCGTCCCGACTACCCGGACGAACTGCTGGGCTGGCTCGGTGAGGCGCTGGAGATCGGCGCCGGCAAGGAAGTTGTCGACCTTGGCGCGGGTACGGGAAAGTTCACTTCACTGCTGGCGCGCTCGGGAGCGCAGGTCACTGCTATCGAACCGGTGGCGGCGATGCGTGAGCAACTGGGCGAGAAGCTGCCGGGGGTCAAGGTGCTCAACGGTACCGCCCAGGCCATGCCGCTGGTGGCGCAGAGTGTCGATGCGCTGACCTGCGCCCAGGCTTTTCACTGGTTCGCCAACGAGCGTGCCCTGCATGAAATTCATCGCGTCCTTCGGCCGGGCGGCCATCTGGGTCTAGTCTGGAACGTGCGCGATGAGCGGGTGGATTGGGTTGCCGAGATGGCCCGTATCGTCGAGCGCTACGAAGGCAGCACGCCGCGCTTCCACACCGGGCTGTGGCGTCAGGCCTTTTCTGGCGCGCGCTTCGAGCCGCTGCGCCTGCGTGAGTTCAGCTACCAGCACGTGGGGCCGCCGGAGCAGGTGATTGTCGCGCGAATCCTCTCGGTGAGCTTCATTGCCATGCTGCCGCAGGAGCAGAAGCAGCGTGTCGCCGAGCAGCTACGCGAGTTGATCGCCAGTCATCCGGATCTCAAGGGGCGCGACGAAATCGCGGTGCCTTATCGAACCGAGGCCTACAGCACGCGCACGCTGGCGTGACTGGCGGATACGGTAGACTGGCGGCTGTTTCCTCCGCCAGTCGTTTCCCATGCAGCCGCTTCGCTATCTCCAAGCCTATCCGCCACAACTCCAGGACCAGGTGCGTCAGCTCATCGAGCAGGACCGCCTCGGCGAGTACCTGGAGCGCCGCTATCCTGGTCGTCACGGTGTGCAGAGCGACAAGGCACTGTACAGCTACGCCATGGACCTCAAGCAGCAGTTCATGCGCACCGCGCCGGCGGTGGACAAGGTGCTCTACGACAACAAGCTGGATGTGGTGCAACGTGCGCTGGGCCTGAACACGGCGATCTCGCGCGTACAGGGCGGCAAGCTCAAGGCGAAGAAGGAAATCCGCGTCGCCTCGTTGTTCAAGGATGCCGCCCCCGAATTCCTGCAGATGATCGTCGTTCACGAGCTGGCGCATCTGAAAGAACGCGACCACAGCAAGGCCTTCTACCAGCTCTGCGAGCATATGCTGCCCGGCTATCACCAGTTGGAATTCGACCTGCGCGTCTACCTGACCTGGCGCGACCTCCCTCAGTAGTAGAGGCGTCCGAGGTAGAACAGCCCCAGGCACCACGGCAGCAGCAAGGCGAGCCCCAGGTAGCGCAGTGCCTTGCGCGGACCTCGCTCGCCCTGGTTCAGCCAGTGGATACCCGCCAATATCAGCGCATAGACCGCCAGGCCCGCCAGCAGCCACTCGTATTGCTCCGTCGTGGGCGAAACCGGGCCGAGATGGGTGTGGGTCAGATGCCACGCGCAAAGGATGATGGCCGGCACGAGCAGTACCAGCGCCACCAGGACTCGCCCTGCGAGGCGCAGCAGGAAGGCGATGAACAACCCCGCCAGGCCCGCGCTGGCGATCAGCACGGTAAACACTTGGTCCAGGTAGACGATGTCTGGCGCCGGCTCGAGTGAGCGTGGCAGTGCAAGCAAGCGCAGCAAGGGCGCGCCGAGTAGAAGGGCGATCAGGCAGAACAGCCAGCCAAGCAGGGGGCGGGGCATCCGAAGCTCCTGATGAAGTTGCTGCGGGAAGCCCCTGACGCGCCGGATGGGGTCGGTCGCCTGGGGTTGTTCGCCGCCGCAAAGCCCAGATTAATCAATGATTTGGCTAAATGCCATGATTTTGTGGGAAGGATTCTCGCAAATGAGAAGGCCCCTCCGGGAGGGGCCTTTCATCAGAACAGATCGATCGGCGCTTCTTCGTCCGCCGGCATGCCGCTGCCGGGAGCGCTGCCGGGCGCCAGTTCGTTGATCGAGGGCGGTGTGTCCTCGTTCTTGAACAGCTCGAAATATGCACCCGGGGTGCCTGGAGGCGCCGCGCGGCCGGTGACCGGGTCGATGCGCAAGCTGACCAGGCCGGGCGGCTCGGGCAGCAAGTGCGACGGTTTGTCTTTCAGTGCTGCGCCCATGAAGCGCATCCAGATCGGCAGGGCGACGTTGCCGCCGTACTCGGCGCGGCCGAGGCTTTCCGGCTGGTCGAAGCCCACCCAGACGGTGGTCATGAAGTCGGCGTTGAAGCCGGAGAACCAGGCATCCTTCGATTCGTTGGTGGTACCGGTCTTGCCCGCCAGGTCGTCACGCTTGAGTGCCAGTGCGCGACGGCCAGTGCCGCGCTTGATCACGTCCTGCAGCATGCTGGTCATAATGTACGCGGTGCGCGCATCGATGACGCGCTCGGCGGCGGCCGGCTCGATGGTGGTCTTGGCCTGGCTCGGGTCCTCGTTGCCGAATGCGTCGGTGGCAGCCGGTTGCGGCTGCGCTGGCACCTGTTCTTCGTTTTGCGGAATGCTCGGCGGGTTGGCCTGGTACAGCACCTGGCCGTCTCGGCTTTCGATTCGCTGCACGATGTAGGGCGAGACTTTGAAGCCTCCGTTGGCGAAGACGGTCCAGGCGCTGGCGATCTCCATCGGGGTCAGGGTTGCGGTGCCCAGGGCCATGGACAGGTTCGGCGGCAGGTCGTCCTTGTTCAGGCCGAACTTGCTGATGCAGTTGCGTGCGCGGTCAACGCCCAACGCCTGCAGGATGCGGATCGACACCATGTTGCGCGACTTGTAGAGCGCCTCGCGCATGGGGATCGGGCCGAGGAAGGTATTGGTGTCATTCTTCGGGCGCCAGACCTTGTCCAGATACTCGTCGTAGAACACCACCGGGGCGTCGTTGATCAGCGAGGCGGCGGTGAAGCCATTGTCCAGTGCGCAGCTGTAGATGAACGGTTTGAAGCTGGAGCCGGGCTGGCGACGGGCCTGAGTGGCACGGTTGTAGTTGCTCTGCTCGAAGGAGAAGCCGCCCACCAGCGCCATGATCGCGCCGTCCTGCGGGTTCAGCGATACCAGGGCGCTTTGTGCGGCCGGCACCTGGGACAGGCGCAACGAACCGTCGTCCTTGCGCTGCACGCGAATCACGTCGCCGGCCTGCACCACGTCGCTGGGCTGGCTGGGCATGCGGCCCATGCTGTTGTTGCTGAGGTACGGGCGGGCCCATTTCATGCCGTCCCAGCTCAGGGCTTCTTCCTTGCCGTCGCGGGTCATGACCATGGCGCCGCTCTTCTCGACCTGGATGACAATGGCCGGTTCCAGCCCGCCCAGCGGGCGCTGCTGCGCGATGGCCTGGCGCCAGGCATCGCGGGTCTTGCCAGGAAGGCGGGTCTCGGGGCCGCGGTAGCCGTGGCGCTGGTCGTAATCCTGGAGGCCTTCGCGCAGAGCGGCATTGGCGTCTTCCTGCAGGTCGCTGCGCACGGTGGTGTAGACGCGATAGCCCTCGGTGTAGGCATCGCCACCGAAGCGGCCGACCAGTTCGGCGCGGGCCATCTCGGCGATGTACGGGGCTGCCAGTTCCGGAGTCTGGACGTGATAGGACGCACCAACCGGTTCCTGGATGGCGGCCTGATAGCGCGGCTGGTCGATGAAGCCGAGCTTGAGCATGCGCTCGAGAATCCAGTTGCGACGTTCCAGGCTGCGTGCGGCGTTGGCCAGCGGGTTGTAGCGCGACGGCGCCTTGGGCAGGCCGGCGATCATCGCCATCTGCGCCAGGCTCAGGTCCTTGATGGACTTGCCGTAATAAACCTGGGCGGCGGCTTCGACGCCGTAGGCGCGGTTGCCCAGGTAGATCTTGTTGACGTACAGCTCGAGAATCTCATCCTTGGTAAGCGAGCGCTCGATCTGCAGGGCGAGCAATATCTCGTTGATCTTGCGCGAGAAACTGCGCTCGTTAGTGAGGAAATAGTTCTTCGCCACCTGCATGGTGATGGTACTGCCGCCGGTCTGGATGTGTCCGGTCTTCAATAATTGCGCGGCAGCACGCATCAGGCTTTTGACGTCCACGCCATAATGGTTGGCGAAATTGTCATCTTCAGCCGATAACAGTGCGTGGGTGAAATCCGGGGGGATTTCAGCAAATCGAATCGGCGTTCGGCGCATCTCGCCAAACTCTGCTATCAATTTGTTATCAGCACTGTACACGCGCAGCGGCATCTGCAGCCGCACGTTGCGCAAGGCCTCCACGGAAGGGAGGTTCGGGCTGAGGTACAGATAGGCGCCGCTGAAACTGAGCAGCACTCCACAAATAATGGTGACGCAAGTCCACCACAGAAACTTCAGCAGGCGCATCGGAAGGTCTTGGATTTCCAGAGAAAAGAAAGAGTTAAGCGGATGGCGCGGTAAAAAGGGAAAAGCTGATCACATTATAAGCAGTTTTTTTGCTGGCGAGCCATTTGCGAAGCTGTCAAGTCTGGTATCTAATGTGGAAAAACATAAATCGTCCGTAAGTCTCGGATGCTGATAGGAAATCAGTCGTGCTAGGGCTCTTCAATAAGAAAGCGAACACGCTGCTGGGGATAGACATCAGTTCGACTTCGGTCAAACTTCTCGAATTGAGCCGCTCTGGAGGCCGCTACAAGGTAGAGGCCTATGCTGTCGAGCCGCTCCCGCCCAATGCAGTGGTAGAAAAGAACATCGCTGAGCTGGAGGGTGTCGGCCAGGCGTTGTCACGTGTGGTCGCCAAGGCGCGGACCGCAGTGAAGACGTCTGCGGTCGCGGTTGCCGGCTCGGCGGTCATCACTAAAACCATCGAGATGGACGGCGGACTCTCGGACGACGAACTGGAAAACCAGCTCAAGATCGAGGCCGACCAGTACATCCCCTATCCCCTCGAAGAGGTCGCGATCGACTTCGAGGTGCAGGGCACGTCCGCGCGCAACGCGGATCGCGTCGATGTTCTTCTCGCCGCTTGCCGGAAGGAGAACGTCGAGGTGCGCGAAGCTGCGCTGGCGCTCGCGGGCCTGACGGCCAAGGTCGTCGACGTTGAAGCCTACGCGCTGGAGCGAGCCTTCAGTCTGCTGGGAGACCAGTTGGGCGGCAATGCCGACGAGCTCACAGTTGCGGTGGTCGATATCGGCGCCACCATGACCACGCTGAGCGTCCTGCACCATGGCCGCACTATCTATACGCGCGAACAGCTCTTCGGCGGGCGTCAGCTGACCGAGGAAATCCAGCGTCGCTATGGCCTCTCGGTCGAGGAAGCCGGTCTTGCCAAGAAGCAGGGCGGTCTTCCGGATGACTACGACAGCGAAGTGCTGCAACCGTTCAAGGATGCCGTGGTTCAACAGGTTTCCCGTTCGCTGCAGTTCTTCTTCGCGGCCGGCCAGTTCAACGATGTGGACTACATCCTGCTGGCGGGCGGTACTGCGTCCATTCCCGACCTGGATCGCCTGATCCAGCAGAAGATCGGTACTCCGACCCTGGTGGCCAACCCGTTCGCCGACATGGTGCTCAGCGGCAAGGTCAACGCCGGTGCGCTGGCCAGTGATGCGCCCGCGCTGATGATTGCCTGCGGTCTGGCGATGAGGAGTTTCGACTGATGGCACGCATCAACCTATTGCCGTGGCGGGAACAGCTGCGCGAGGAACGCAAGCAGCGCTTTCTGGTGATTCTGGGCGCGGTCCTGCTGGCTTCCGGTGCCGTGATCTTCCTGGGCGACCAGTACTTCAATTCGGCCATCGAGAACCAGGGCGCGCGTAACGATTTCCTGCGCAAGGAAATCGCCGTACTCGACGCGCGCATCAAGGAGATCAGCGAGCTGAAGACTCGCCGCCAGCAACTGCTGGAGCGGATGAAGATCATTCAGGACCTGCAGGGCAACCGTCCGATCATCGGCCGGGTCTTTGACCAACTGGTTCGTACCTTGCCCGATGGCGTGTTCTTCACCGAGTTGAAAATGTCCGGGAAGTCCATCGCCATTGCGGGGGCGGCCGAGTCCAACAACCGTGTGTCGAACCTCATGCGGAACCTGGATGCGTCGGAGTGGCTGACTTCTCCGAACCTGACCGAAGTCAAGGCGGTCACCCAGGGTGCCCTGGATCAGGCGAATGTCTTCCAGTTGACGGTTCAGCAGACCCAGCCCGGCAGTGAAGATCAGGACAAGAAGAGCACCGCGCAAGGAGCCAAGAAATGAGTCTGGCCAGTTCTCTGGAGAGCTTGCGCAAGATCGACATCAACGATCTTGACCTGAACAACCTTGGTTCCTGGCCGGCGGCAGTCAAGGTCATCGCCTGCATTCTGCTGATGGCTGTGGTCCTGGCGCTTGGCTACAACTTCCACCTGAAGGACTTGCAGGACCAGCTCGACCGCAATCGCGAGGAAGAGCAGACCCTCAAGCAGCAGTTTTCCGCCAAGGCTTTCCAGGCGGCGAACCTGGAAGCCTACAAGGTGCAGATGAAGGAGATGGAAGAGTCCTTCGGCGCCCTGCTGCGTCAGCTGCCGAGCGATACCGAAGTGCCGGGTCTGCTCGAAGACATCACTCGCACCGGTCTGGGCAGTGGTCTGGAGTTCGAAGAGATCAAGCTGCTGCCGGAAGCGGCGCAGCAGTTCTACATCGAGCTGCCGATCCAGATCAGTGTCGTGGGTGGTTATCATGACCTAGCGACCTTCGTCAGTGGCGTGTCCAGCCTGCCGCGGATCGTGACGCTGCATGATTTCGACATCAAGCCGGCCAGCGCGGACAGCACGTCGAAGCTGCGCATGAGCATCCTGGCGAAGACCTACCGGTACAACGACAAGGGCGTGAAGGCTACTGGCCCGGCGGCTGCAGCGAAGACGGGAGCGAAGAAATGAGGGGGCGCCTGATCATTTGCAGTTTCCTGCTCCTGTCCTTGAACGGTTGTGGCTCGGGAGGCGATTTTGCCGACCTGCAGGCCTATATGGATGAGGTCCGCGCTCGCCCGAAAGGCACCATCGAGCCGCTGCCCAAGTTCCAGGCCTATGAGGCGTTCACTTACAGCGCTTCGTCCCTGCGTAGCCCGTTCCAGCCACCGGTGAAGATCGACCTGGCGGTGAAGCAGAAGGGCAACAAGGTCATCAAGCCCGACGAGACGCGGGTCAAGCAGTTCCTCGAAGGCTTCAACATCGAGACCTTCGAAATGGTCGGCACCCTGGCCAAGGACAGTCAGGTGTTCGCTCTCGTGAAAGGTGCAGGAGGGGTGCACCGGGTGCGAGTGGGTGACTACCTTGGGCGCAACGACGGCAAGATCGTTGCGATCAGCGAAGCCAAGATCGACGTGATTGAAATCGTTCCTGATGGTGAGGGTGGCTGGCTGGAGCGTCCGCGCAGCCTGACTCTCAAGGAACGCTCCTAAGGGCGGGGATGAACATGGATAATAAACAGCAGTCTGCACGACGGATTCAGACGATGAATAGAAAGCTTTCCCGCCTGGGCATTTCCGTGCTCGCGGCCGTATTTGCACCGACCCTGCTGGCTGCAAACCTGCAGAGTGTCGACGTGGCGGCCCTGCCGGGTGACCGCGTGGAGCTCAAGCTGGGCTTCGACGAGCCGGTGGCCGCGCCGCGTGGCTATACCATCGAGCAGCCTGCGCGCATCGCGCTGGACCTGCCGGGCGTGCAGAACAAGCTGGGCAGCAAGAACCGCGAGCTGGGTGTGGGCAATGCCCGCAGCCTGACCGTGGTCGAGGCGAAGGACCGTACTCGCCTCATCGTCAACTTGGGTACCCTGGTGCCTTACACCACCCGCGCGGAAGGTTCTAACCTCTACGTCGTGGTTGGTGGCGCCGGTGCGACCTCCAGCTCCTACGCTGCCGCTGCGCCGTCCTCGGCGCCGGTTGCCAAGCCCGCTCAGCCCAAGCCTTATGTGCCGGCTGGCAAGGCCATCCGCAATATCGACTTCCAGCGTGGCGAGCAGGGTGAGGGCAACGTCGTGATCGACCTGTCCGATCCGACCGTGAGTCCCGATATTCAGGAGCAGGGCGGCAAGATCCGCCTGGACTTCCCGCGTACCCAACTGCCGGACAACCTGCGTGTTCGCCTGGATGTGAAGGACTTCGCCACTCCGGTGCAGCTCGTCAACGCGTCCGCCGTCGGCGACAAGGCCAGCATCACCATCGAGCCAACCGGGCTGTACGACTACCTCGTCTATCAGACCGACAACCGCATGACTGTCAGCATCAAACCGCTGACCCAGGACGATGCCGAGAAGCGCAAGAAGGACAGCTTCACCTATACCGGTGAGAAGCTGTCGCTGAACTTCCAGGACATCGACGTGCGCTCGGTACTGCAACTGATCGCCGACTTCACCGACCTGAACCTGGTGGCTTCGGACACTGTTCAGGGCAACATCACCCTGCGTCTGCAGAACGTGCCGTGGGACCAGGCGCTGGACCTGGTGCTCAAGACCAAGGGCCTGGACAAGCGCAAGGTCGGTAACGTCCTGCTGGTCGCACCGGCCGACGAGATCGCGGCCCGCGAGCGTCAGGAGCTGGAAGCGCAGAAGCAGATTTCCGAACTGGCTCCCCTGCGTCGTGAGCTGATTCAGGTGAACTACGCCAAGGCGGCGGATATCGCCAAGCTGTTCAGTTCCGTCACTGGCGGCGCGGCGGCACCCGGCGTGGCTGCTGCTGCCCAGGGTGAGAACCGCGGTTCGATCACCGTGGACGATCGCACCAACAGCATCATCGCCTACCAGACCCAGGATCGCCTGGACGAACTGCGCCGCATCGTTGCGCAGCTGGACATCCCGGTTCGTCAGGTAATGATCGAGGCTCGCATCGTCGAAGCCAACGTCGATTACACCAAGGAGCTGGGTGTGAACTGGAGCGGTTCGCTGTCCGGCCACGGCAACTTCGATGTGTCCGGCGGCACCAACAGCACCGGCAATACCTTCGTTGACCTGGGCGCTTCGAATACCACTCCGACCTCGGGGATCAGCATCGGCTTCACCACCAGCAACACCATCCTGGATCTCCAGCTCAACGCCATGGAGAAAACCGGTAACGGTGAAGTGGTATCGCAGCCGAAGGTTGTCACCTCCGACAAGGAAACCGCGAAGATCCTCAAAGGTTCGGAGATTCCCTACCAGGAAGCCAGCTCCAGCGGCGCGACCTCGGTGTCCTTCAAGGAAGCGGCACTGTCCCTGGAAGTGACCCCGCAGATCACTCCGGACAACCGCATCATCATGGAAGTGAAGGTCAACAAGGATGAGCCGGACTACGCCAACGCCCTGAACGGCGTACCGCCGATCAAGAAGAACGAGGTGAACGCGAAAGTCCTGGTCAACGATGGCGAAACCATCGTGATCGGCGGTGTGTTCTCCAACACCCAGACCAAATCGACGGCTAAGGTGCCGTTCCTGGGCGACGTGCCGATGATCGGCCGCCTGTTCAAGAATGACTACGTGACCGACAGCAAGAACGAGCTGCTGGTTTTCCTTACCCCGCGGATCATGAATAATCAGGCCATTGCAGTCGGCCGTTGATCAATGTCGTGTCCAATTTGATTCTGGTAGGCCCGATGGGAGCTGGTAAAAGCACCATCGGGCGTCTTCTCGCCAAAGAGCTTCACCTCGTCTTCAAAGATTCGGATAAAGAGATCGAGCAGCGCTGCGGAGCCAACATCCCCTGGATATTCGATGTCGAGGGCGAGGCTGGCTTCCGTGAGCGTGAGCAAGCGATGCTCGCCGAGCTGTGCGATGAAGGGGGCATGGTCATCGCCACGGGCGGCGGCGCGGTCATGCGCGACGCCAATCGCCTCATCCTCAAGAATGGCGGCAAGGTGATCTACCTGCATGCCTCGGTCGAGCAGCAGATTTCCCGCACGGCGCGTGACAAGAATCGCCCGTTGCTGCAGAAGCCCAATCCGGACCAGATCCTTCGTGATCTCATGCAGATGCGCGATCCGCTTTATCGCGAAATTGCCGACGTGATCATCGAAACCGACGAGCGGCCTCCGCGTCTTGTCGTTCTGGAGATTCTGGAGCGCCTGCGTGAGCTGGAGCGCCATTAACGGTGCTGCAATCTGCGGTATCCTAGTCCCCTTTCTTGACCGGGGGTTTCATGCGCACACTCAACGTCGATCTGGCCGATCGCAGCTACCCGATCTATATCGGTGAAGGGCTGCTGGATGATCTGCGCTACTTCGAGCCGCACATTCGCGGTCGCCAGGTAGCCATCGTCACCAACGAAACCATCGCGCCGCTGTACCTGGATCGACTGCAGAAGACCCTGGCCGGCTACAAGGTCACCACGGTCGTGCTCCCCGACGGCGAGGCCTACAAGCAGTGGGAAACCCTGCAACTGATCTTCGATGGCCTGCTGACTGCGCGCCATGACCGCAAGACCACGCTGATCGCTCTCGGTGGCGGCGTCATCGGCGACATGACCGGCTTCGCCGCGGCGTGCTATCAGCGCGGCGTCGACTTCATTCAGGTGCCGACCACGCTGTTGTCCCAGGTGGATTCCTCGGTCGGCGGCAAGACCGGCATCAACCATCCGCTGGGCAAGAACATGGTCGGGGCCTTCTACCAGCCCCAGGCTGTGGTCATCGATACCGCCACCCTGAAAACCCTGCCGCCTCGCGAGCTGTCGGCGGGCCTGGCTGAAGTCATCAAGTACGGCTTCATTTGCGACGAGCCTTTCCTGACCTGGCTGGAAGCGCACATGGGTGACCTGCTCGCGCTGGAATCGACGGCACTGACCGAAGCCATCGAGCGCTCCTGCGCGGCCAAGGCCCGTGTGGTCGGCGCCGACGAGAAGGAAACCGGCGTGCGCGCCACGCTCAACCTGGGCCATACCTTCGGCCATGCCATCGAGACCCACATGGGTTATGGCGTCTGGCTGCACGGTGAGGCCGTGGGTGCGGGAACCGTGATGGCACTTGAGATGTCGCATCGGCTGGGATGGCTGACAAAGGCCGAACTCGATCGCGGCATCCGTCTGCTGGCCGCGGCGAAGCTGCCGGTGGTCCCGCCGCACGAAATGAACGCCGAGCATTTTCTCGAGCACATGGCTGTCGACAAGAAAGTGCTCGATGGCCGTTTGCGTCTGGTATTACTCCAAGGGCTGGGGGGCGCGGTTGTGACCGCCGAATTCCCCCGTGAGATTCTGGAAGAAACACTGCGCGCTGACTACCAGGCACTGGTCGGTCAGGCAGGAGAACACTGAGGTCCCATGTCCAGCTTGCATGCCGATGAGGCCTTCCTGGCCCACTACCAGTTCAGCCACGATCCGTTCGCACCGCGGGTTCCTGGCTTCAAGTTCTTCCCGGCGCAGCGCAAGCCCGTTCTGGGGCAGCTGCACCACCTGGCGCGCTACAGCCATCTGCTGCTGGCCGTAACCGGCCCGCTGGGCAGCGGCAAGACGTTGCTGCGCCAGGCCCTGGTGGCCAGCACCAACAAGGACGCCGTTTCCAGCGTGGTGATTTCCGGTCGCTCGGTGACCGACGAAGCCACTCTGCTGCGTCAGCTTGCGCAAGGCCTGGGCATTACCCAGACCAGCATCGAGGCGATCCTCGCCAAGGTCGCCCAGCTGGCGATCACCGGCCAGGACGTCTACCTGCTGGTGGATGACGCCGAGCAACTGCGCGACGACGCCCTCGAAGTCCTCCTGCTGCTGGCCGCCGGCAACTCAGAAGCGCGCCTGCACGTGTTCCTGTTCGGTGAGCCCGAGTTGCTGTCGCGCCTCGAAGTGCTGTCCGAGGGTGAGGAGCGCTTCCATGCCATCGAACTGCAGCCGTACAGCGAGGAAGAGACCCGCGAGTACCTGGCGCAGCGCCTCGAGGGCGCTGGGCAGGGCATCGAGCTGATCTCCGCCGACCTGCTGGCCGACATCCACGAACAATCCGGTGGCTGGCCCGGCACCATCAACCAGACAGCCCGCGATGCCATGATCGAGGCGATGCTGGCCGACCGCAGTGGCGAGCGAAAAACGGCCGGTGCTGGCTTCAAACTGCCGAAGAAGCACCTGGCGATCCTCGGCGTGGTTGCCATCGGCGTCATCGCTGCCTGGTTCATGCAGGGCAAGACCACCAAGCCGGATACCGCGAGCAACACTGCCGCGCAGACTTCCTCGCAACTGCCACTGGGCGGCGCTGCTCCGCAGCCGAACGCCCAGCCGCAGCCGGATGCGCAGGGTAATGGCCCGTCGGTGGAATTCGCGGGCTCCAACCAGCCACTGCCGCTGCCGCTGGTGGGCGAAAGCCAGCCGGTGATTCGCGAGCCGATGGCCCAGGCCGGCGGTCAGGAAGATAGCGATGAAGGCGGCATGCCGTCCGCGGCCATTCCGCCGACCGTGACGACCACTGCACCGCCGGTGACTCCGCTGGCCAACAACGGCCCGAAACCGCTGAACCCGGTGCCGGCGGCTCCCGTCCAGCAGCAGGCGGCCGTCCAGCCGGCTCCGGCCCCGGTACCCACTCCGCGTCCGGAGCCGGTCAAGCCCGCCGCCACGGCGCCGGCCAAGCCTGTTCAGGCTGCCAAACCGGCAGCGACCAAGCCTGCGACCACCGTTGCCAGCGCCAAGCCGGCCACTGCCGCGAGCAAGCCTGCGGCGTCGACCGGTAGCGCCGGTGGCAGCAGCTGGTACCAGTCCCAGGCCGGTTCGCGCTACTCCGTGCAGGTGCTGGGCACCGGCTCCGAAGCCAGTGCCAAGGCCTTCATCAGCCAGCAGGGCGGCGGCGACTACCGCTACTTCCGCAAGAACCTGCAGGGCAAGCCGTTCTACGTCGTGACCTACGGCAGCTTCGCCGACCGCGCTTCCGCGCAGGCGGCGATCAAGAAGCTGCCGGCGAAGATCCAGGCTTCCAAGCCCTGGGCTCGTCCGTTCTCCAGCATCCAGCAGGATATCGCCGGGGCGCGCTGAAAGGTCGCAATGTCGCAATACTGAAAAAGCCGAGCCCCATTTCCTGGGGCTCGGCTTTTTTATTGGGTTGTTTCTTTTGCTGCATTCTTATAAAAATGCGACATCGGGTGTCGGCAGTGCGTCAAAAAAATTCAGTGACGTCGCTTTCCCCGTGTGTACAATGACCTCCCTTTGCCTATCGGAAACTTGCCGCTTGAGCGAGTAGACAGGCGAAGTGCTTGAAGAGGGTCTGCTGACGTTTCGTCATGGCCAGGGCCGGAACCGCCGCTACGTTGGGTAAGACGTGGCACCTCGCGCGGAACGGTCATTCCAGGTGAACCAGGGGCTGCAACGGCGCTGCACGATAGATGCGGCCCGAGCCTTTAGGGTGCGCGGGAAACGAGCCTGCACGGCGAAACAGGGCGATGGCGAAACGTCAGCAGACCCTGGAATTTATAAAAGTTTTGCCGGTGAGAGTTCCCTATGAAAGCAGGTCTGTACCATCCTGAGACGTTCAAGGATAACTGCGGATTCGGTCTGATCGCCCATATGACGGGCGAGGCAAGCCACGAACTTCTGCAAACCGCCATCGAAGCACTGACCTGCATGACCCACCGAGGTGGGATCAACGCGGACGGGAAAACCGGGGACGGCTGTGGGTTGCTGATCCAGAAGCCCGACCAGTTCCTGCGCGCCGTGGCCAAGGAATCCTTCGCGACCGAACTGCCCGGCCAATATGCCGTGGGCATGGTCTTCTTCAACCAGGACCCGGTAAAAGCCGAAGCCGCCCGCGCGAACATGAATCGCGAGATCGAGCGCGCCGGCCTTTCGCTGGTCGGCTGGCGCAAGGTGCCGATCGACACCAGCGTCCTGGGTCGCCTGGCACTGGAGCGCCTGCCGCAGATCGAGCAGGTATTCATCGGTGGTGAGGGCCTGTCCGACCAGGAGTTCGCGGTCAAGCTGTTCAGCTCCCGTCGCCGCTCCTCCGTGGCCAACGCCGAGGACGCCGATCACTACATCTGCAGCTTCTCGCACAAGACCATCATCTATAAGGGCCTGATGATGCCGGCGGACCTCGCCGCCTTCTATCCGGACCTTTCCGACGAGCGCCTGAAGACCGCCATCTGCGTCTTCCACCAGCGCTTCTCGACCAACACCCTGCCGAAATGGCCGCTGGCCCAGCCGTTCCGCCTGCTGGCGCACAACGGCGAGATCAACACCATCACCGGCAACCGCAACTGGGCCCAGGCCCGTCGCGCCAAGTTTGCCAACGAATGGATGCCGGACCTCGACGAGCTTGGCCCGCTGGTCAACCGTGTGGGTTCGGACTCCTCCAGCATGGACAACATGCTCGAGCTGATGGTCACCGGCGGCATGGACATGTTCCGTGGCCTGCGCATGATCATCCCGCCGGCCTGGCAGAACGTCGAGACCATGGACGCCGACCTGCGCGCGTTCTATGAATTCAACTCGCTGCACATGGAGCCGTGGGACGGCCCCGCCGGCGTCGTGCTGACCGACGGCCGCTACGCCGTCTGCCTGCTCGACCGCAACGGCCTGCGCCCGTCGCGCTGGGTCACCACCAAGAACGGCTACATCACCCTCGCCTCGGAAATTGGCGTGTGGGACTACAAGCCCGAGGACGTCATCGCCAAGGGTCGTGTCGGCCCGGGCCAGATCCTTGCGGTGGACACCGAGACCGGCCAGCTGCTGCAGACCGAGGACATCGACAATCGCCTGAAGTCGCGCCACCCGTACAAGCAGTGGCTGCGCCAGAGCGCGCTGCGCATCCAGGCCACGCTGGATGATGATCAGGGCGTTGCCAGCTACGACGGCGATCAGCTCAAGCAATACATGAAGATGTTCCAGGTCACCTTCGAGGAGCGTGACCAGGTACTGCGTCCGCTCGCCGAGCAGGGCCAGGAAGCGGTCGGCTCGATGGGCGACGACACGCCGATGGCGGTGCTGTCCAAGCGCATCCGCTCGCCGTACGACTACTTCCGGCAGGTCTTCGCGCAGGTTACCAACCCGCCGATCGACCCGCTGCGCGAGGCGATCGTGATGTCCCTGGAGACTTGCCTGGGCATCGAGCAGAACATCTTCGAAGAGTCCCCGCACCACGCCAACCAGGCGATCCTGACCACCCCGGTGATCTCCCCGGCGAAGTGGCGGACCCTGATGAACCTGGAGCGTCCGGGCTTCGACCTGCACCACATCGACCTGAACTACGACGAGTCCGTCGGCCTCGAAGCGGCCGTGCGCAACATCGCCGACCAGGCCGAGGAAGCCGTGCGCGCCGGCAAGGTGCTGCTGGTGCTGTCCGACCGCCACATCGCCCCCGGCAAGCTGCCGGTGCACGCGGCCCTGGCCGTGGGCGCCGTGCACCATCGCCTGGTACAGACCGGCCTGCGTTGCGACTCCAACATCCTGGTGGAAACCGCCACCGCCCGTGACCCGCACCATTTCGCGGTGCTGGTGGGCTTCGGTGCGTCCGCGGTCTACCCGTTCCTCGCCTATGAGGTGCTGGCCGACCTGATCCGTACCGGCGAAGTGCTGGGTGACCTCTACGAGGTCTTCAAGTACTACCGCAAGGGCATCTCCAAGGGGATGCTGAAGATCCTCTCGAAGATGGGCATCTCCACCATCGCTTCCTACCGTGGCGCCCAGCTGTTCGAAGCCATCGGCCTGGCCGACGAAGTCACCGGCCTGTGCTTCCCGGGTACCCCGAGTCGCATCCAGGGCGCGCGCTTCCTCGACATCGAGAACGAGCAGAAGCTGCTGGCCAATGAAGCCTGGAACAACCGCAAGGCGATCCAGCAGGGCGGTCTGCTGAAGTTCGTCTACGGCGGCGAGTACCACGCCTATAACCCGGACGTGGTGAACACCCTGCAGGCCGCCGTGCAGCAGGGCGACTACGCCAAGTTCAAGGAATACACCGCGCTGGTGGATAGCCGCCCGGTGTCCATGCTGCGCGACCTGCTCAAGGTGAAGCCTGCCGAGCAGCCGCTGGGCCTGGACGAGATCGAGCCGCTGGAGTCCATCTTCAAGCGCTTCGACGCTGCCGGCATCTCGCTCGGCGCACTGTCGCCGGAGGCCCACGAGGCCCTGGCTGAAGCCATGAACCGCCTGGGTGGCCGCTCCAACTCCGGTGAGGGTGGCGAAGACCCGGCGCGCTACGGCACGCTGAAAAGCTCGAAGATCAAGCAGGTGGCCACCGGCCGCTTTGGCGTGACCCCGGAATACCTGGTTAACGCCGAAGTCCTGCAGATCAAGGTGGCCCAGGGCGCCAAGCCCGGCGAGGGCGGCCAGCTGCCCGGCGGCAAGGTCAACGGCCTGATCGCCCGCCTGCGCTATGCCGTGCCCGGCGTGACGCTGATTTCGCCGCCGCCGCACCACGACATCTACTCCATCGAAGACCTCGCCCAACTGATCTTCGACCTCAAGCAGGTCAACCCGCAGGCGCTGGTCTCGGTGAAGCTGGTTTCCGAACCGGGCGTCGGCACCATCGCCGCCGGCGTGGCCAAGGCCTATGCCGACCTGATCACCATCTCCGGCTATGACGGCGGTACCGGCGCATCGCCGATCACCTCCATCAAGTACGCGGGTTCGCCGTGGGAGCTGGGCCTCGCCGAGGCGCACCAGACCCTGCGCGGCAACGACCTGCGCGGCAAGGTCCGGGTGCAGACCGACGGTGGCCTGAAGACCGGCCTGGACGTCATCAAGGCGGCCATCCTCGGTGCCGAGAGCTTCGGCTTCGGCACCGCGCCGATGATCGCCCTGGGCTGCAAGTACCTGCGCATCTGCCACCTGAACAACTGCGCCACCGGCGTCGCCACCCAGAACGACAAGCTGCGCAAGGACCACTTCATCGGCACCGTGGACATGGTGGTGAACTTCTTCACCTTCATTGCCAGCGAAACCCGTGAGTGGCTGGCCAAGCTCGGCGTGCGCAGCCTGGAAGAACTGATCGGCCGCACCGACCTGCTGGAAATCCTGCCAGGCGAGACGCCCAAGCAGGGCAACCTCGACCTCACGCCGCTGCTGGGCAGCGACCTGATCCCGGCCGAGAAGCCGCAGTTCTGCGAAGTCGAGAAGAACCCGCCGTTCGACCAGGGCCTGCTGGCCGAGAAAATGGTCGAGCTGGCCCGTTCCGCCATCGAAGGCGCCAAGGGCGGCGAGTACGAGCTGGATATCTGCAACTGCGACCGTTCCATCGGCGCGCGGATTTCCGGCGAGATCGCCAAGGTCCACGGCAACCAGGGCATGGCCAAGTCGCCGATCACCTTCCGCTTCAAGGGCACTGCTGGCCAGAGCTTCGGCGTGTGGAACGCCGGCGGCCTGCACCTGTACCTGGAAGGCGACGCCAACGACTACGTCGGCAAGGGCATGACTGGCGGCAAGCTGGTCGTCACCCCGCCCAAGGGCAGCCCGTTCAAGTCGCAGGAGTCGGCCATCGTTGGCAACACCTGCCTGTACGGCGCGACTGGCGGCAAGCTGTTCGCTGCCGGCACCGCGGGCGAGCGCTTCGGTGTACGCAACTCCGGCGCCCACGCCGTGGTTGAGGGTACCGGTGACCACTGCTGCGAATACATGACCGGCGGCTTCATCTGCGTTCTGGGCAAGACCGGCTACAACTTCGGCTCCGGCATGACCGGTGGCTTCGCTTATGTCCTCGACATGGACAACACCTTCGTCGACCGCGTAAACCACGAGCTGGTGGAAATCCAGCGGATCAGCGGCGAAGCGATGGAAGCCCAGCGCAGCCACCTGCGCAAGGTGCTGGTCGAGTACGTGGCGGAAACCGCGAGCGAGTGGGGCGCAAACGTCCTGGAAAACCTGGACGACTACCTGCGTCGGTTCTGGCTGGTGAAACCCAAGGCGGCAAGCCTGGGCTCTCTCCTGACCAGCACCCGTGCCAACCCGCAATAAGCGCCTGAAGTTTGATGAGGTCTTGAAATGTCTGAACGTCTGAATAACGACTTCCAGTTCATCGAAGTCGGGCGCAAGGATCCGAAGAAGAAGCTCCTGCGCCAACGCAAGCGCGAGTTCGTGGAAATCTACGACCTGTTCAAGCCGCAGCAGGCGGCTGATCAGGCCCACCGTTGCCTGGGCTGCGGCAACCCTTACTGCGAGTGGAAGTGCCCGGTCCACAACTTCATCCCCAACTGGCTCAAGCTGGTCTCCGAAGGCAACATCCTCGCGGCTGCCGAGCTGTCCCACCAGACCAACACCCTGCCGGAAGTCTGCGGCCGCGTGTGCCCGCAGGATCGCCTGTGCGAAGGCGCCTGCACCCTGAACGACGGCTTCGGCGCGGTCACCATCGGTTCGGTGGAGAAGTACATCACCGACACCGCCTTTGCCATGGGCTGGCGCCCGGACATGTCCAAGGTCAAGCCCACCGGCAAGCGCGTCGCCGTGATCGGCGCGGGCCCGGCCGGCCTGGGCTGCGCCGACGTGCTGGTGCGTAACGGTGTCGCCCCGGTGGTCTTCGACAAGAACCCGGAAATCGGCGGCCTGCTGACCTTCGGTATCCCCGAGTTCAAGCTGGAGAAGCAGGTACTCTCGCGCCGTCGTGAAGTCTTCACTGGCATGGGCATCGAGTTCCGCCTGAACACCGAGATCGGCAAGGACGTGACCATGGAGCAGCTGCTCGATGAGTACGATGCCGTGTTCATGGGCATGGGCACCTACACCTACATGAAAGGCGGTTTCCCCGGCGAGGACCTGCCCGGCGTGCACGACGCGCTGGACTTCCTGATCGCCAACGTGAACCGCAACCTGGGCTTCGAGAAGTCGCCGGAAGACTTCGTCGACATGAAGGGCAAGCGCGTCGTGGTACTGGGCGGTGGCGACACTGCGATGGACTGCAACCGCACCTCGATCCGCCAGGGTGCGAAGGGCGTGACCTGCGCCTACCGCCGTGACGAAGAGAACATGCCCGGCTCGCGCAAAGAGGTGAAGAACGCCAAGGAAGAAGGCGTGAAATTCCTCTTCAACCGCCAGCCCATCGCCATCGTCGGCGAGGACAAGGTGGAAGGCGTGAAGGTGGTCGAGACCCGTCTCGGCGAGCCGGACGCCCGTGGCCGTCGCAGCCCCGAGCCAATTCCGGGCTCCGAGGAGATCATCCCGGCTGAAGCCGTGCTGATCGCCTTCGGCTTCCGCCCGAGCCCGGCGCCGTGGTTCGACCAGCACCAGGTGGAGATCGACAGCCAGGGTCGCGTCATCGCTCCGGCTGCTTCGCAGTTCAAGCACCAGACCAGCAACCCGAAGATCTTCGCCGGTGGCGACATGGTCCGCGGTTCTGACCTGGTGGTGACGGCGATCTTCGAAGGCCGCACGGCCGCCGAAGGCATTCTGGACTACCTCGGCGTCTGATCGGGACCTTGTAGGAGCGAGGGGGACGCCTAGTTCTTGCTCGCGAACAATCCCCGTTGCGGGGCCCGGGTTCGCGAGCAAGCTCGCTCCTACGAAGATCAAAAACCACTGCGGCAGAATGCCGCGATGGACAAAAGGCACGGCACCCGCCGTGCCTTTTCTATTGGGCTTTGCGAAAATACCCGCACTTTTTTGCCGGATGCCGTTATGACTGCCTTGAAGAACGATCGCTTCCTCCGCGCCCTGCTCAAGCAGCCCGTCGATGTCACCCCCGTCTGGATGATGCGCCAGGCCGGCCGCTACCTGCCGGAGTACCGCGCCACCCGCGCCAAGGCCGGTGACTTCATGAGCCTGTGCATGAATCCGCAGATGGCCTGCGAAGTGACCCTGCAGCCGCTGGACCGTTACCCGCAGCTGGACGCGGCGATCCTCTTCTCCGACATCCTCACCATCCCCGACGCCATGGGCCAGGGCCTGTACTTCGAAACCGGCGAAGGCCCGCGTTTCAAGAAGGTCGTGACCACCCGGGCTGACATCGACGCGCTGCCGATCCCCGATCCGGAGAAGGACCTGGGCTACGTGATGGACGCCGTGCGCACCATCCGCCGCGAGCTGAATGGCCGCGTCCCGCTGATCGGCTTCTCCGGCAGCCCCTGGACCCTGGCCACCTACATGGTCGAAGGCGGCTCCAGCCGTGACTTCCGCAAGACCAAGGCGATGCTCTACGACAACCCGCAGGCCCTGCACGCCCTGCTGGACAAGCTGGCGCAGTCGGTCACCAGCTACCTGAACGGCCAGATCCTCGCTGGCGCCCAGGCGGTGCAGATCTTCGATTCCTGGGGCGGCGCGCTGTCGGCGGCGGCTTACCAGGAGTTCTCCCTGGCCTACATGCAGAGGATCGTCGACGGCCTGATCCGCGAGCACGAAGGTCGCCGTGTACCAGTGATTCTCTTCACCAAGGGTGGCGGCCTGTGGCTGGAATCCATGGCCAACTCCGGCGCCGAAGCCCTGGGGCTGGACTGGACCTGCGATATCGGCAGCGCGCGCGCCCGCGTCGGCGACAAGGTAGCCCTGCAGGGCAACATGGACCCGGCGGTGCTCTACGCCAAGCCGGACGCCATTCGCGCCGAAGTCGCGCGCATCCTCGGCGCCTTCGGTAACGGCAATGGCCACGTGTTCAACCTCGGTCACGGCGTCACCCCGGAAGTCGACCCGGCACATGCCGGCGCCTTCTTCGAGGCGGTGCACGAGCTGTCGGCGCAGTATCACTGAGCCTGGCGCTGAACCGAAAAAGCCCCGCATCTGCGGGGCTTTTTCTTTTTCGGGTCTCGGTTTGCGTGAATCGCCGGTAGGTTCTGTGGTCAAGCGGGTTCGCGAGCAAGCTCGCTCCTACGCAGAGTGCGCCGTACTTACCGGCTACCTGTAGGAGCGAGCTTGCTCGCGATCGGCCTGACGGCAGGATATTTCACGACACAATGAAAAAGCCCCGCTCTGCAGCGGGGCTTTTCGTTCCCTCATGGAGCCTCAGGCCCCATCAGAGTGCCTCACGCGGCATCGCCCACCAGGCCGGCGGCGCGCTGGGCCTTGTTGCGGCGGTTCGACACCAGCAGGCCGGAGCAGACCACCACGACGGTCAGCAGGGTGGTAGCGACCACTTCCATGCGGTGATCCGGGCGGATCAGCATGATCACCAGGGCGCCGACGATGAAGAGGATCACCGCCCAGGTCAGCCAGGGGAACAGCCACATCTTCAGCTTCAGCTGGTGGCCCTGGGCGAGCAGCTTCTTGCGCATGCGCAGCTGCGACATGGCGATCACCAGGTACACCAGCAGGGCGATGGCGCCGGAACTGGCCAGCAGGAAGTTGAACACTTCGGCCGGGGCCAGGTAGTTGGCGAAGGTGCACAGGAAGGCCATGGCGGTGGACAGCAGCACGGCATAGACCGGGGTGCGGCTGGCGCTGGTCACCTGGGCGATCTTCGGTGCGTCACCGCGCTTGCTCAGCGAGTACATCATGCGCGAGGCGGTGTAGAGCGCCGAGTTCAGGCAGCTGGTCACCGAGACGAGGACGATGATGTCGACGATCAGCTTGGCGTACGGGATGTGCAGGTGTTCCAGCACGGTCTGGTAGGAGCCCATGCTCACCAGGCGCGGGTCGTTCCACGGCACCAGGCAGACCACGATCAGGATCGACAGCAGGTAGAACAGCGCGATACGCCAGATCACCGAATTGGTGGCGCGGGTGATCTGCTGCTCCGGGTCCTTGGACTCGGTGGCGGCGATGGTGACGATTTCCGAGCCCATGAAGGAGAACATGGTGGTCAGCAGCGCAGCGAGCACGGCGCCCCAGCCTTTGGGCAGGAAGCCTTCGCTGGTCAGGTGGCCGATGCCGGAGACTTCGCTGTTGGGCGAGAAACCGAAGATGGCCGCGCAGCCCAGCACCAGGAAGGCGATGATCGAGACGACCTTGATCAGCGCCAGCCAGAACTCGAACTCACCGTAGTTCTTCACGCTGAACAGGTTGGTCACGGTCAGCGCGGAGGTGATCACGAAGGCCAGCACCCAGATCGGCGCGCCGGGGAACCAGGCGTGGATGATGGCTGCGGCGGCGTTGGCTTCCAGCGGGATCACCAGGACCCAGAACCACCAGTACAGCCAGCCGATGGTGAAGCCGGCCCAGTGACCGATGGCGCGGTCGGCGTAGGTGGAGAAGGAGCCGCTGTCCGGCTGCGCGACGGCCATTTCGGCCAGCATGCGCATTACCAGGACCACCAGCAGGCCGGCGATCAGATAGGAAACCATGACGGCCGGACCGGCTTCGGCAATGGCATGGCCGGAGCCGACGAACAGGCCCGCACCAATGGCACCGGCGATCGAAAGCATCGTGACGTGACGATTTTGCAGGCCCTGGGAGAGCCCGGAAGATGGGGTACTGCTCATGCTTTACCTACAACTACGGAGGGAATTGCGTACTGCGGGAGTCGAGGTCCGTTTCAGGATTCCAACAAGTCGTTCGACATTATGAACGCAAGGATCGCGCCACATCTTGTTACGACTTAAGTCGTAGGTTGGGAATTTAACTCACAACGCCCGCCGAGCAGGCGTTGTCGGATCTGAGATTAATGTCTTTGCACGACCGTTCCATGTCGTTTTTAGGCATGCAAAGAGTTTTGTGTGTAGAAACTACCCAGCCTTGTTGAGCGCAGGTAGGTCGCGCGGTAACACCGGCAGGCGCGCGAGGTGCAGGGCCACCAGCAGACCGATGCCCAGTAGGCCGGCGATGAACAGGCCCACGCCGTTCCAGCCGTACTGGTGCCAGAACAAACCGCCAGCGGTACCGGCGACGCTGGAGCCGACGTAGTAGCTGAACAGGTACAGCGACGATGCCTGGCCCTTGGCTTTCAGGGCTCGACGGCCGATCCAGCTGCTGGCTACCGAGTGCGCGCCGAAGAAGCCGAAGGTGAACACCAGCAGGCCGATCAGCACGACCGGCAACGGTTCGAACAGGGTGATCAGTACGCCGCCGAGCATCATCGCGATCATTGCCCAGAGCACCTTGCGTCGGCCCAGCTTGTCGGCCAGCGAACCAACCCATGCTGAGCTGTAGATGCCCGACAGATAGACCAGCGAAAGCACGCCGACGATGGCCTGGCTCAGGTGATAGGGCTCTGCCAGCAGGCGGTAGCCGATGTAGTTGAACAGGGTGACGAAGGCACCCATCAGCAGGAATGCCTCGAGGAACAGCCAGGGCAGGCCGGCATCGCGGAAGTGCCCGGTGAAGCCCTCGATGAGCCTGCGCGGCTTGAGCGGCGCCGGGCGGAAGTTCTTCGATTCGGGAAGGATGCGCCAGAACAGCAGCGCCGCAGCCAGGGCCAGCACGCCCAGGGTGGCCAGCGCGACGTGCCAGTTCACGTAGTCCACCAGCACGCCGCTGATCAGCCGGCCACTCATGCCGCCGATGGCGTTGCCGCCGATGTACAGCCCCATGGACAGCCCGATGTGCTGTGGGTGGATTTCCTCGGAGAGGTAGGTCATGCCCACCGCCGCCAGGCCGCTGAGTGACAGGCCGAGCAGCGCGCGCATCGCCAGCACCCCATGCCAGGTCGGCATCAGCGAGCTGCCGATGGTGAACAGGGCGGCGAGGACCAGCGAGGCGACCATGATCGACTTGCGCCCGATGGCGTCGGAGATCGGCCCGGTGACCAGCAGGCCGAACGCCATGGTGATGGTGGAGATCGACAGCACCAGGCTGCTCTGCGCGGCGGTGAGGGTGAAGGCCTGGGACAGCACCGGCATCATCGGCTGTACGCAGTAGAGCAGCGCGAAAGTGGCGAAGCCGCCGGAGAACAGCGCAAGGGACGTGCGCATGAATTCCGGGGTGCCTTTCTCGATGTAGGTTTCGATTTCTTCGACGACGCGCATCACGTCGCCGTTGGCTTCGCGCGCGCTCTCGCGCAGATCAGGCAGCGCCTCCGCCGGATCATTGGCGGCGGACGGCTCGTTTACGACGGACGGCCCGGCCGCCATGGAATGTTCTTCCCGCAAAGCCCGCAGGGCAGGTTGACTCACGACACACCTCAGGTTGGTAAAAGCAGGAGGGCCTGGAATGGCGGCAAGGGCCCGCGCGGCCAGGCAGGGAGCAGGTTGGTAGTCGTTATTGGGCTTGTGTGGAAAGGATAAGGAGCGCGCTTTATTATTTCCAATATATTAATCGACCCGTTTGATTCGTTTTTGGAATCGATTGGCGGTGACGTCGGTTCTATGCCTGGTTCGCGAGCAAGCTCGCTCCTACAAGTGGGCCCTGAACGCTCGTCGTAGGAGCGAGCTTGCTCGCGAACCGCACGGCACGGGGCTCAGCCTATCGCGGACAAAGTCCGCTCCTACCCAACCCGGAACACCAGCGCTCCAGCAGGGGGAAACATGGAACTGCGACACCTGCGTTATTTCATCGCCGTGGCGGAAGAGCTGCATTTCGGCCGCGCTGCCGAACAGTTGGGTATTTCCCAGCCGCCGCTGAGCCAGCAGATCCAGGCGCTGGAGGAGGAGATCGGCGCGCGCCTGCTGGAGCGCACCAACCGTCGGGTAGCGCTGACCGAGGCCGGCAAGCTGTTCCTCGAGGAGGCGCGCCAGGTGCTGCAGCAGGTGGACCGCGCCGTGCTGCTGGCACGGCGCGCGCATCAGGGCGAGATCGGCGAGCTGAAGGTCGGCTTCACCGCCTCCGCGCCCTTCACCTCCAGCATCCCACGCGCCATTCTGGCCTTCCGCCAAGCCTACCCGGATGTGCACCTGGACCTGCAGGAGCTGAGCAGCGGGCAGGCGGTGCAGGCGCTGTTGGAAGAGCGCGTGCAGGTCGGCCTGATCCGGCCGATCCCGCTGCCGGAAACCCTGGAAGCCGTGGAGCTGTTCAGCGAGCCGCTGGTGGCCGTGCTGCGCGCCGATCATCCGCTGGCACAGGCCAGCCAGGAGGGCCTGGAGTTCGCCGCGCTGGCGGACGAGCCTTTCGTGTTCTTCCCGCGTAGTTACGGCACGGGCCTCTACAGCCAGTTGATGGCGCTGTCGCGGCAGGCTGGCTTCAGCCCGCGCATCGCCCAGGAGGCGGGCGAGGCAATGACCATTATCGGTCTGGTGGCGGCGGGGTTGGGGGTGTCGATGCTGCCGGCGTCGTTCCGCCGGACGCGGGTGGATGGCGTGGTCTATCGCACCCTGAGCGATCCGGGCGCGACCAGTTCGGTGTGGCTGGTTCGGCGGCGCAACGAGACGTCACGCCTGGCGCAGTCGTTCTTCGACCTGGTGACCCAAGAGGTGACGAACAACGGAGCGGACATCGTCCGCTCCAGGCGGGAAGGCTAGGGCCTTACTGGATTTCGGCCATCTTGCCGCGCAGGGCGACGCCGGCCATCAGCGAGCCGGTGTGGCATTCGTATTTGGTGTTGTCGCTGTAGATCTGGCGGTTGTAGAAGCTGACGATATCCACCACCGCGTTCGCGCCCTCGCGCTTGGCGGCGTTCTGCAGGGTCGCCAGGGCCGAAATCATCGCCCAGTCACAAGCCTCTTCATCGGTCTTGTTGGTCGAGTTGGTCTTCTTGCTGGTAGAGGTCTCGCTCATGGGGTTGACCAGGCCGGGCACGTGCTCGCCGGCCAGGAAGAAGCGCACGCTGCCGTCGAGATGGCCTGACCGGGTCGCGCGCTGGACGACGCGGTCAAACTCCAGATGCAGCGGCACCTCGTCGGTGGTCTGGGCGATCACCGGCAGGGAATCGACACGCTCGCCGATCGGGTCCAGGTGCAGCTCGCGCAGGATGTTGTCGTTGACCAGGCTGATCCAGCGGTTGTAGTTGCGGTGGATCTTGCCGTCCTTGTAGTCCAGGCCCCAGCTGTCGCGATAGCCGATGCGGTACTGGGTGGTGGAGTAGGGAATCGTCACTTCCGCGTGATGGCGGCCGCGCACGGTGATGGCGGCCTGGATTTCGCTGGGGGTGACTTTCTGCACTGTCCACTGGCGCTTCTGCAGACCGGTGATGATCGCGGTCTGCATCTGCACCGGAGTGATGTGCAGTTCACTGGGGAATTGCTCGGTAGGTGCGTAGACCGGCTTGGAGGTACAGGCGACGAGGGTAAAGAGAGCGGTGGATAGGGCAACGCTGCGAACGAACGAGAGCATCCTTTTTCTCCTGGTGCTTCGGTGTCGGCCCGGCGGCGCGTTCGACAAGGAATCGAGGTTGCCGCAGGCAAAGGGGTGTTTCAGTCGATACCGGCTCCAGTGAGCCGGCGGCGCCGCACGCTTCCCGCGTGCGGTGCAAAGTCTTCGGAGGTGGGTGCCTGGTTCAGCGTGTCGGCGTAATGCCCAGGTTCTGCTGGATCTTCTCGTTGAGGATGGTGACCCAGTTGTTGTAGTTGCGGTGGATCTGCCCGTTTTCCTCGTCCAGCCCGCTGCTGCTGCGCAGCTTGATGGAGTACTGCTGGCTGCTGTACGGAATGCTGATCTCGGCGTGATGACGTTCGCGCACGGTGATCTGGGCATAGATCACGCTGCCGTTGTCCTGTTGCAGCGTCCATTTCTGCTCCGCCAGCGCCTTGTGGATCGCCTCCTGCACCTGGGCCGTGGTGCGGCGACTGTCCGGCGGAAGGCTCTGATCGACGTTCAGAACGGCCCTGCCGGTGCAGCCGATGACAAGTACGGTGGCTACGCACAGGATGATGCTGCGGATCAGTCGGGACATGGGTTGCTCTCCTTGCAGTGTCGTTGGGCAGTATCGTTGCGCTTGGGTGGTGAAAATGACTCAGCGCCAGCGGCGGAAGATCAGCGACGTATTGATCCCGCCGAAGGCGAAGTTGTTGTTCATCACGTACTCGTGGCTCATCGCGCGTGGCTCGCCCCGCAGGTAATCGAGGTCGCCGCAGCGCGGGTCGATCTCGTCCAGGTTCAGGGTGTGCATGTAGCGGTCGTGGTTCATCATCTCGATGCTGAACCACGACTCCAGCGCGCCGCACGCTCCCAGAGTGTGGCCCAGGAAACTCTTCTGCGAGCTGATCGGCATGCGCTTTCCGAACAGTTCGCTGGTGGCCAGGGTCTCGGCGATGTCGCCCTGCTCGGTGGCGGTGCCGTGGCCATTCACATAGCCGATGGCATCGGCGTGCAGGCCGGCGTCTTCCAGCGCCAGTTCCATCGCGCGGCGCATGGTCGTCTGCTCCGGGCGGGTGGTGTGCTGGCCGTCGGCATTGCTGCCGAAGCCGACGATCTCGGCATGGATGCGCGCGCCGCGGGCCAGGGCGTGCTCCAGTTCCTCGAGTACCAGCATGCCGGCGCCCTCACCGATCACCAGGCCATCCCGGCCGCTGTCATAAGGACGCGGTGTGCTGTGCGGGGCGTCGTTCTTCAGGCTGGTGGCGTAGAGCGCATCGAACACCATGGCTTCGGTTGGGCAGAGCTCCTCGGCACCGCCGGCGAGCATCAGCGGCAGGCGGCCGAAGCGGATCGCCTCGTAGGCGTAGCCGATGCCCTGGCTGCCGCTGGTGCAGGCGCTGGACGTGGGGATCACCCGGCCCTTGAGGCCGAAGAAGATGCTGATATTCGCCGCCGTGGTGTGCGGCATCATGCGTACGTAGGAGTTGGCATTGAGGCCGTCGGCCACCGAGTTCAGCAGCATGTTGCCGAACGCCTTGATCTCGTCGGTGCTACCGGTGGATGAGCCGCAGGCCACGCCCATGCGACCGTCGCGGATGGATTCATCGTCGAGCAGGCCGGCGTCAGCCAGCGCGCGTTCGGCGGCGCCCACCGACAGACGCGAGACGCGCCCCATGCTGCGCAGCTGCTTGCGGGTCCAGTGCTTGGGCACGGTGAAATCCAGCACCGGGCCGGCCAGGCGGGTGTTCAGCTCGGTGAAGCGATCCCACTCGTCCATGCGGCGGATGCCGCTCCGGTTGGCGCTGAAGTTGGCCGCGATGCTCGCCCAGTCCGAACCCAGGGATGTGATGCCGGACATGCCGGTGATGACCACGCGCTTCATCAGCACAACCCTCCGTTGACCGCCAGCACCTGACGGGTGATGTAGCCGGCCTCGGCCGACATCAGGAAATTCACCGCGCCGGCGACTTCTTCCGGGGTGCCCATGCGCTGGGCGGGGATCATCTTGAGGATTTCCTCCACCGGCACCTGCTCATCCAGCATGGCGGTGTCGATCAATCCCGGCGCCACGCAGTTCACGGTGATCCTGCGTTTGCCCAGTTCGATCGCCAGCGCCTTGGCGGCGCCGATCACGCCGGCTTTCGAGGCGCTGTAGTTGACCTGGCCGCGGTTGCCGATCAGCCCGGAGACCGAGGTGATGCAGACGATGCGCCCCGGCTGGCGGCGGCGGATCATCGGCATGATCACCGGGTGCAGGACGTTGTAGAAACCGTCGAGGTTGGTGCGCAGCACCTGGTCCCAGTCCTCCTCGGTCAGCGCCGGGAAGGCGCCGTCGCGGGTCAGGCCGGCGTTGCACACCACGCCGTAATAGGCGCCGTGGGTTTCCACGTCGGCTTCGAGGAGGGTGCGCGCGGCTTCGCGGTCGGCCACGTCGAATTGCAGCACGCGAGCGCTGCGGCCCAGGGCCTGGATCTCGCTCTGTACGGCCTCGGCTTCGGCACGGCCGCTGCGGCAGTGCAGCACGATATCAAAGCCGGCCTGGGCCAGTCGCAGGGCGATGGCGCGGCCGATGCCGCGGCTGGAGCCGGTTACGAGGATGGAATCAGTCATGCGCTTGGCTCTTTCGGCTCCCGGCTCTCTGTTCTGGAGCCTCGGGAGCGGGTTCTTGTAGATAGCTTGCCACTTCCGGCGGACGGAACACGGTCAGGCGCGCGAGCGCCTGGATGCCCGGGCCTTCCAGATGGCATTCGAAGACGCCCATGCCATTGTCGTCCTGCAGGGTGCGGATGGCATGGATGGTGATGTCGGCCCCGGCGGGGAAGCTCGCTACGTTGCACTGGTACTGGCGGGTGCCGAGGAGGAAGCCCAGCTCCGCCGGCTCTGCGCGCGAGCGCGCCTGGCAGCCGGCATAGGCGGCGACGCTTTGCGCCATCAGCTCCACGCCGACCCAGGCCGGCAGGCTGCCGTCGGCCTCGTTGAACAGCCCGCCCGGGCGCACCGTCAGGCGCGTGCGGATGTCCTCGTCGCCGAAGTCGAGCACTTCGTCGATGAGGATCATGTCGCCCGCATGGGGCAGCAGGGAGGCGATCGGCCAGTCGATCATCGGGTCACTCCAGACTCATTGCTCATCTCGCCCAGGATCAGGCTGATGTTGTTGCCGCCGAAGGCGAACGAATTGCTCATCAGGTAGAGCGGGCCAGTGGACGGCAGTCGCGGCGCGTCTTCGCCTACCAGTTGCAGTGCCGGCAGCAGCGGGTCGGTCACGCCGTCCCAGCGCTGCGGCGGCAGGCGCTTGTCCGGGTTGTGCTCGCCCAGCAGCAGCCAGCAGAACGCCGCTTCCAGCGCGCCGGCGGCGCCGAGGGTATGCCCGGAGAGCGGTTTGGTCGAGGAGCACGGCACTCCGTGGGGAAATTCGGCGCTGACGGCGAGGCTTTCCATGGCGTCGTTGTGGGTGGTCGCGGTGCCGTGCAGGTTCAGGTAGGCGATCTGCGTGGCGTCGAGTTTCGCCTCGGCCAGTGCCTTGCGCATGGCCTCACGGGCGCCCCGGCCTTGCGGCTCAGGCGCGGAGATATGGTGGGCGTCGGAGCTGGCGCCGGCGCCCAGCAGCGCCATGGCGCCGGGCTCGCGGGTCATCAGGAACAGCGCGGCGCCTTCGCCGATATTGATGCCCTTGCGATTGGCCGAGAACGGGTTGCAGCGCTCGTCGCTGACCGCCTCCAGCGCGCCAAAGCCATTGAGCGTCAGCTCGCACAGACTGTCCACGCCGCCGCACAACACCGCGTCGCACAGCCCCAGGTTCAGCAGTCGACGCGCGCTCTGCAGGGCGCGGCCGCTGGAAGTGCAGGCGGTGGAGATCACGTAGCTCGGACCGGCCAGCGCATAGTGTTCGGCGAGGTAGACCGCCGGGTTCGACAACTCCTGGTGCGAGTAATGGAAGCCTTCGGGCAACTGACCGTGGAGGGTGTGATGACGGATGCCCTGGGTGGTTTCCTGGATTCCCGAGGTGCTGGTGCCCAGCACAACCGCCACGCGCGCGGCGCCATAGCGCTGGATGGCCGCGCGGATGGCCGGGTCGATCTGCGTCGCGGCGGCCAGCAGCAGGCGGTTGTTGCGGGTGTCGTGGCGCTGCTCGGCAATGGCCGCCAGGCGCGCCTTCACGCTGCCCACCGGCAGGCTCCTGCCCGGCACCCAGCCGGCCTGTACCTGCATGCCGGCAGACTCCCCGGCCAGCAGCGCGGCGGCTACTTCGCGGCGGTCGTTGCCAAGGGCGCAGATCAGGCCCAGCTCGTTCAGGTAGGTGGCGGTCATGGAGCGGCGCTCTCGGTGTTTAGGGGCGTCACCTGGTAACGGGTGTCGGCGGATTCCAGGGTGAAATCCTGCGCCGAACGGTAAGTGATCTTCCAGCGCTGTTGCAGATGGCGCGTGGCGCCGTCCGTCCGGTAGTCATTGGCCCGATAGCGCGCGGCAAGCTGATCCTCCGGCGTCAGCGCGAACAGCAGCACGGCGAACAGTTCGCGCGCTTCGGGGTTAGGCGGCAGCAGGCCGTCGTTGCTCCATTCTCCGTCACGCAGCAACTGGCGCGACAGCGGGATGCCGAGCGGGTCGATCAGCGACCAGCGCAGCGCCCCGCCTTCCTGCTGGATCACCAGCAGCCAGTCCTGTGAAGATCCCCCCTGTGCGCGCTGGATGTGCAGCTGCAACGGCGTCGCCAGCGGCGGCAACGCGGAGGGTAACGGCGCGTGCTGGGCGCAACCGGCCAGCAGCAGGACGAAGGCGAGACTCAGCCAGCGGGTCATGTTCAGCGGCTCTCCAGCGGCTTGCGCACCACGGCGTTGACCAGGGTTTCCTCGCGCTGGCCGAACGGCTTGGGCTTGCGCAGACCCCAGCGTTCCAGCAGGCCGAAGTCCTTGGCGCGGCTCCACCACAGGTAAGGGTAGGAGACGTTCTTCTCGCTGAATTCGAAGCCCTGCTCGCGGAGCATCTGCAGGTATTGCGCGGCGCTCTTCTGCACGTGCATCGGGTGGCGGAAGAACCAGCGGATCACCCAGGTATCGATGTACGCCTCGGTGGATTCGGCGAACAGCAGCAGGCCGCCCGGCTTGAGCACGCGCCAGAACTCTTCCAGGGCGCGCTCCTGCTCCACCAGGTGGTGGAAGGTCTGGTGGCAGAAGAGGATGTCGACGCTGGCCGAGGGCAGCATCAGGTCGGCGCAGTCGGCGCAGTTCAGCTCCACCTCGATGTTCTCCCGCGCGGCTTCCACCGCCGAGCAGTCGAGGCTGTGCGGATCGGCGTCGAGGCCGATCATGCGGCCCGGCCTGAAGGCATCGCGCAGCAGGCGGAACGAGCGGCCCTGGCCGCAGCCTGCGTCCAGCAGCACCGGGTTGGCCGGGATGTCCCAGCTGGCCAGGCGCTTGAGGTCGTTGATCGCCACGCGCAGCACATGGTGCTGCCAGGTATGGCTCTGCAGGAACCAGAAACCGAAACGGGTTTCTTCGACGTAGGTGGAGGCGGGGCGGGTCATGACAGTCCTTGTCCTTGGCTGGCGCAGATTTCGGAGAGCACTCGCAGGCGGCGCTGCGGTTCGGCGACGAAGGGATTGCGCGTGTCCCAGGCGTAGCCGGCGAGGATGGAACAGATCATCCGGCGGATTTCCGGATCGGCCTTCTCGTAGAAGATCACGTCCTGGAAGCTGCCGTCGTACCAGCCCTCGACGTAGGCGCGGAAGGTGTCCACGCCACGCTTGAGCGGCCGGGCGAAATCGCCTTCCCAGTCCACCGTCTCGCCCTTGAGCTGACGGTCGAGCAGGTTGGCCGCCATGCTGGAGGAGCGCATGGCGATGGTGACGCCGGAGGAGAACACCGGGTCGAGGAATTCCGCGGCGTTGCCCAGCAGGGCGAAGCCCGGCCCGGCCAAGCGCTTGACGTTCGCCGAGTAGCCGCCGAGGGTACGCGCCGGGGTGTCCCACACGGCGTTCTTCAGCAGCGGGCGCAGGTTCGGCGCGGCCTCGAAGAAGCCTTTCAGGCAGGCGTCCAGGTCATCCAGCTTGCCTTCGAAGTGGCGGTCCTCGGCGACTACACCGACGGAGGTGCGGCCATCGCTGAAGGGGATGGTCCAGTACCAGATGCCGCGTTCTTCGGGATGGATGCTGATGAGGATCTTCTCGCGGTCGAAGTGCGGCGCGTCGATGCGGTCTTCGATGTGCGTGAACACCGCGCGACGTACCGGGAAGCCTGACGGTGCCTCCAGGTCGAGCAGGCGCGGCAGGACTCGCCCATAGCCGCTGGCGTCGAGGACGAAGGCGCATTCCACTTCGTACTCGCTGCCGTCCAGGCGGCGTACGCGCAGGCGCGGGCAGGCGCCATCGAAGTCAGCGGCGACGATCTCTTCCTCGTAGCGGATTTCCACGCCCTGCAGTTCGGTCTGGTCGGCCAGCAGTTGGTCGAAGCGCGCACGCTGGACCTGGAAGGTGCTGCCCTTGCCCTCGGTGAATTTGTCGCGGAAGTCGAAGTCGGTGTAGCGCTCGCCCCAGCCGAACGCCGCGCCGTGCTTGGTCTGGAAACCAGCGGTCAGCACTGCGTCGAGCATCCCGGCTTCCTCGACGAAGTCCAGGCAGTGCGACAGCAGGCTCTCGCCGATGGAGAAGCGCGGGAAGCGCTGGCGCTCGAGCACTAGTACGTCGTGGCCCTTGCGCTTGAGCAGCGCGGCGGCGATGGCGCCGGAAGGGCCCGCGCCGATGACGACGACGGTGCGTTGTTGCAGTTCAGGGGCGGGCATCAGAAGGGCTCCTTGCCGGGGCGTGATCCTTGGAAACGGGAGTGGCATGCGGGCGGCGCACGCCGCAGAGAGCGGGCAGCAGGGTGGCGAACAGGCTCATCAGCAGCAGGCTGAAATACAGCAGCGAGTCGATGTGGCCCTGCTGGAACAGCAGGTTGAGAAAGACGATCTCGGTCAGCCCGCGAATGTTCAGCAGCAGGCTTTCCTTCCACAGCTCGGGGAGGCTTGCACCCGGCAGCGCCCAGCGCAGGCCGAGCCAGCTGCCGGCCAGCTTGCTGAGCACCGGCAACGCCAGCAGCGCGCCGAGGTACAGCCAGGAGTAACCGGAGAGCGCGTTGTGGAAATCGATCTGCAGGATGCCGAAGGCCAGCACCAGCGGCACCAGCAGGTAGTTCTGCAGCGCTAGCGCAACCTGCGGGGAAGTCGGCAGGCGGAATGGTTGGCGCACTGCTGCCTGGGCCATCAGCCAGGTGATGGCGAACACCAGGGTGTTCAGATGCCAGTGCTGGAAGGCGATCATCAGGCCGAAGAACGGCAGGCTGTAGGCCAGCGCGTGGCGCACTCGCAACAGGCGCAGCAGCAACGGCGCAACCCCCGCCAGCAGCGGCCAAACCAATTGGCTCGGATCGCTGCTGCCCTGCGCCAGCCCGAACAGGCTCCAGCACCACAAGTCCATCAGCACCGCCGCGTGCATCAGGCGGCGCGTGGCGTCCTCGGGATACTCGATATTGCGCAGGAACAGGTAGAGCACCGGGATCGCCGTGATCGAGAACAGCAGGCCGATGCCCAGTACGCTCATGCCTTCGCGCACGCCCAGCAGCCACCAGGCGGTGGCCATGCCGCAGGCCAGCGGTACGGCAAAGCTGGGCAGGGCGATCTTCAGGCTCTGGCGGCTGACGTCGAGGTCGATCACGTCGCTCAGGATGTGCCCCAGCAGCAGCGCAAAACCGATGTCATAGAGCGGCTTGAGCCAGGGCGCGGTGACCAGTGTGCGTACCTCGAAGCCATGGCCTTGCAGCACCACGAACAGCGCTGGCAACAGCAGGCCGGCCACCAGCAACTGGCTGACGATGGGCAGCAGGCGCAGGCGACGCCCGCCGATCACCGCGAGGGCGAACAGCGGCGGCATCGCCAGCCAGAACAGGACCGTCAGCACGCCGGGGCTCCTTCTCGGTGGCTTTCTTCCGCCCAGGGACAGAACAGGAAGCAGAACGCCAGGCCCAGGCCCACGGCCAGGCCGAAGTTGCTGATCACCGGTGTGCTGGACAGTGCCAGCAGGCCGAACGATAGCCAGGTGGTGATGGCCGCCAGCAGCACGCCGATCAGGCTAACCGCTGCACCGCCAACGCGCTCGCGCATGAGGATCGTGTAATCCACGCCAATGGCGGTCACCAGCAGCAGGCCGAACAGGCTGAACAGGGTCAGCGGCTGGCCCAGCCAGCCGAGGCTGGCGAGGCTGCACAGGGCCGCCAGCAGTGGTAGCAGGACGATGCGCAGGGCGCCGCGCGGGCCGAAGGGTTTGAGCAGGACGGCGAAAATCAGCACGCAGGAGAGCAGTTTGAGTTCGGTGGCGCTGACCTGGGTGGCGGCGAACAGGCGGTTCAGTTCGCCGAGTCGATCCACCAGCTGCACGCCGTCCAGTCCCGTCGCCTGCTCGGCCAGCACGCCGGCATCGGACAGCCCCTGCAGGCTCACCAGCCCGGCTACGCCGCCATCCGCCGTGCCCAGCCACAGCGGCCGCCAGGGTTCGCCCAGCGGGCCTTTCAGGGCCTGGTCGAGTGATTGCTCCGGGAGTTTTTCCAGCTGATCCAACTCGGCTTGCAGAGCGGCTTGCGGAATGCCCAGGTCGATCAGCGCCTGCCAGTGCTGCGGCAGCTGGCGCAGGGCTTCGCGAGCCTGCTGTTGCTGCTGTGCGGTGGCGAGCAGCTGGTTGAGCGCGAGATAGCCCGTGAGCTGGCCGGAGGCGACCAGCTTGTCCAGCCGCGCGGCCAGTTCGGCCTGACGCTGCAGCAACTGGGTTTCATCGGTGGCGCGCACCAGGAAGAACTGGCTGGTGGGCTGATACCCGGTGATGCGAGCGACGGCCTGGGCTTCGCTGAGCAATTGCGGCTGGCTGCCCAGCCATTGGCGCAGGTCGTTCTTGATCTGCAACTGCCACAGCCCGCCGGCGCAGAAGAGTGCGACCACGATGAGCAGCGACCAGCTGCTGGTGTGCTTGAGCAGCGACTGACGCGCCTTCATCAGCCGATCACCCAGCGACAGCAGCAGAGGTTGCGGGGCGATGGCGTTGCCGCTCAGCAGCAGCGGCAGCAGGCCGATCACGCAGAGGTAGGCGGCGAGCAGGCCGGCCACCGAGAAAGTCGCCACCTGGGTCAGCGCCGGGAAGGGTGTGCAGGCCAGGGCGAGATAGCCGATCAGGTTGGTCAGCAGGCTCAGCAGCAGCCCGCGATGACTCAGCCGCAGCGCCTGCCATGGCTGCCATGGATTCAGATTCCAGGCTTTGGAGAGGTAATGCAGTGGGTAGTCCGAAGCGACGCCGATCAGGCTCGCACCGAGCACCAGCGTGAGCAGGTTGACCTTGCCGAACAGCGCGATGCACGCGGTGGCGCCGGCCAGCACGCCGACCAGCACCGGGAGGAAGGCCAGCAGCGCGCGAACACGACGGAAGGCGAGCAGCAGCAGGAGCAACGTGCCCAGCGCCGCACCGCCGCCGACCCAGGTCATCTCGCGGCTGGCCTGGCGCTGGCCATCGGCGGCATACAGCAGACCGCTGGCGGCGACCATCTGCCCGCCCTCACCGGTCAACAGTTCGCGGGCCTCGGCGATCTGCGCTGCCACGGCGCGCGGCAGGTTCATGTCGAAGGCATCGGCACGGGTGCGGGCGCGCAGCAGCACCCAACTGCGGCCGTCGGCTTCAGCGATCAGCGCGCCGCTGCCGATATCCAGCTGCACCTTGGCTGTCAGCGGCTGGTGATGCTGGATGCGCAGGGCGAGACCGAACCAGTCCTGGTCATTGGGCACCAGGCCGAAACCGGAGAAGGGATCGAAGAGTTGCTCCACGCGCTGCTGGATGAACGCGGCGGGGGCGCTTGTGAGCTGCTGGCGATCATCGCTGTTGAGCAGGGCGAGGCGGCCATCGCGCAGCTGTTCGCGCAGCGCCGGCAGGTCCGCCTGCACGCCCCACTGCACTTTCTCGTAGAGGCCGCTGGCTTGCCAGTGCTCGGCCAGCTTGCGGGCGCGGGCGATGGCGGTGTCGCGCTCGGGGTAGCCGACCAGCACGATCAGCTCGCGGTTGAGCGGCTCCTGCATGCGCTGCTCGGCCTGCTTCTGCAAAGCGTCACGGCTGTTGCCGGGTACCAGCTCCAGCAGGTCGGTGCTCAGTGGTGGGCCTTGGCGCCATTGCCAGGCCGCGAGGGCGAGTAGCGCCAGCAGCCCGGCGATCACCAGGCGTGGCAGCCACTGCGGCCGCTCAGCGGGCAAAGTCTGCGCGCTCCGCTTCGGTCAGGCTGTCGCCGGGCTGGCTGCTGGTCATGCGCAGCACAGTGCGGTCGCCTTGGGCTTCGTGCAGTTCGATGCGCTGCACCAGTTCTCCGCCGGCGATCTCGATGCTGTCGAAGATCTGCTTGAGCAGCACGGCACGTGGCGTGAGGGTCAGTTTCCAGTCGTTCGACTCGCCGCTCAGGGCAAGGTCGAAGTCGCGTTGCAGGCCGCTGCTATCGCCTTCCAGCACGGCGAGGAACAGGCGGTTCTGCTGCGCGCTGGCGCTGCGTTGCGGCAGTTGCTGCCAGCCGCTGGCGTCGCGCCGGGCGATGCCCTTGTCGTCAATGCGGTAGTCCTGCTTCAACGGCGTCTGCAACAGCCAGAGCAAACCGTGCTGCTTGGCGAGGACGAAATGCCCCTTGCTCACCAGCGGTTGTGGCAGGGAGCGCAGGTGCTTCTCCTGGACGAACTCGCCACGCACCACGGCCGGCTTGCCCAACTGAGCGGCCAGTTGCGGCAGGTCGAAGGCGTGGGCCAGCGGAGCCAGCATCAGGCCGCAGACCAGCAGGGCGCGCTTCAACATGCTTCGGCCTCCAGCGCGCGCTGTACGGCGGCGATGAACACCGGCGGGGAGGCCATCTGCATCTCGCGGCTGGCGATTTCCACCGCCACCTGGCTGCTGCTGGCGCGGGTCAGGCGCTCGCCGGTTTCGGCATCGCTGATCAGGTAGTTGATCTTCAGGCGGTTCTCCCACTCCACCAGGTCGGCGCGCACGCTGATGCGCTGGCCGAAGCGCGCGCCGCGCACGTAGCGCAGCTGCAGGTCGATCACCGGCCAGGCATAGCCCGCCTCGCGCATCTGCGAGTAGTTGTGGTCGAGCTTGTCGAGCAGTGCGCAGCGCGCCACTTCCAGGTATTTGACGTAATGGCCGTGCCAGACCACTTCCATCATGTCCACGTCGAAGAACGGCACGAGGATTTCCACCTCGGCCTGCAGTACACCGGCCTTACGCATAGAGCCTCCAGTGGCGCGCGCGGATGCGCTCCAGGCACAGGCGCAGTTCGCCTTCGAGGGCGCGGTCCTCGATCAGCGGGGGGAAGTCCTTCGCCAATTGCTCATGCATGCCGCCCAGTGGTGCCGGCAGCGGGCGCGAGCCGGCTTCGTTGCAACGTAGCCAGACGCCCTGCTGCGCGGCCAGCAGCGTGGCGGCGGCGACCTGTTCGGTCAGCTCCAGGCTGCGCAGGGCATCGCGCGCGGCGATGGTGCCCATGCTCACCTTGTCCTGGTTGTGGCACTCGGTGGAGCGCGAGAACACGCTGGCCGGCAGGGTGTTCTTCAGCGCCTCGGCGGTCCAGGCGCTGGCGCCGATCTGCACGGCCTTGAAACCGTGGTTGATCATTGCGCGGTCGGCCGGCGCCCCCGAAAGGTTGCTCGGCAGGCCGTGGTTGTAGCGGGTGTCCACCAGCAGCGCGAGCTGCCGGTCGAGCAGGTCGGCGACGTTGCCGACGAGGTTCTTCAGGCTGTCCATGGCGAAGGCGATATGGCCGCCGTAGAAGTGCCCGCCGTGGAGCACGCGCTCGTCCTCGGCGTCGATGATCGGGTTGTCGTTGGCGCTGTTCAGTTCGATCTCGATGAACTGCCGCAGCAGGCCCAGGCTATCGGCCAGCACGCCCAGCACGTGGGGCGCGCAACGCAGCGAATAGCGATCCTGCAAGCGGTGCAGCGGCGGCGTTGGCGCATCGATGGCGAGGTCCTGGCGAATCCAGGCAGCGACCTGCATCTGCCCCGGATGCGGCTTGGCGGCGAACAGGCGCTCGTCGAAATGCTCCGGGTTGCCCTGCAGGGCGATCACGTTCAGCGCGGTGATGCGCGTGGCCAGCTTGAGCAGGTAGTCGGCGCGCACATAGGCGAGGCAGGCGAGGCCGGTCATCACCGCGGTGCCATTCATCAATGCCAGCGCTTCCTTGGGCCGCAGTACCTGCGGCTGCCAGCCCAGCTCGGCGTGCACGTCGGCGGCGCTGCGGCGCTCGCCGCGCCAGAGCACGTCGCGCTCGCCGGCGAGTGTGGCGGCGACGTAGGACAGCGGCGTGAGATCGCCGCTGGCGCCCACCGAGCCCTCTTCCGGGATCAGCGGCAGGATGTCGTGTTCAAGGAAGGCGTGCAGACGCTCCAGCAGCTCCAGGCGCACGCCGGAAACCCCGTGGCTCAACGAGCGCAGGCGCGCGGCCAGTACGGCGCGGGTAGCCTGTGGATCGAGCAGTTTGCCCAGGCCGCAGCCGTGGAAGGTGAACAGGTGCTGCGGCAGCGCCTCGACGTGCTCCAGCGGCACGGCTACCACGCAGGAATCACCGTAGCCGGTGGTCACGCCGTAGATCACGCCTTCCTTGTCCAGCAGGGTGTCGAGGAACTGCGCGCCACGGGCGATGCGCGCGCGGAACTCGTCGTCGTCGTCCAGGCGGCTGTCAACGCGGCGCTCGGCGAGGGCGACGATCTGCTCGATGCTCAGGTGGCCTTGGCCGAAAACCGGCGCTTCAGTGGCTGTCGTCATGGGCTTTCCAGAACGGATAGAAGTTGAACCACTGCTGCGGCGCGCGCAGGCAGTAGTGTTCCAGGCGTTGGGCATAGCGCTGGGTCCAGTCTTTCAGGACCGCGGCGCGGTCGCTGCGGCGCCACTGGATGCGCTCGGCAAAGGGTTCCAGGTGCACGCGGTAGCGGCCTTCTTCCTTGAGGCAGAACATCAGGTTGGCCGGGCATTGCAGGAGCCCTGCGAGCAGCCACGGGCCTTGCGGGAAGGCGGCCGGCGCACCGAGGAAATCCACCTCGACATTGCGCCCGCCATGCAGCGGAATGCGGTCGCCGGCGATCGCCAGCCATTCGCCAGCGTCCAGGCGCTGGGAGAGCTGCAGCATGATCGCCGGGTCCAGCTCGCTCACCTGGATCAGCCGCAGGTGGCTGGCGCCGGACTCGCCCAGTAGCTTGTTGAATTGCTCGGCGTGGCGGGTGTGCACCAGCACGTTCATGCGCACCTTCTCGCCCAGTTCGGCCAGCGCCCGACAGACTTCGAGGTTGCCCAGGTGCGCGCCCACCAGTAGCTGGCCACGGCCGCTGCGCAACTGCGCGCGCAGGTTGTGCGGGTCGTTCAGCTCGATGCTGGCGAGGTCCAGGCGGCCTGCCCAGACGTCCAGCTTGTCGAGGATTGCATCGGCGAAGGCCATGAACTGGCCGAATACGCGGCCGGTGGTCGGGCTCAGCGAAGCGTCACCGCTGTGCTGTGCCAGACGCTGTTGGTACTCGCGAATGGCGCTGCGTGCGCGGGCGCCGAAGAGGAAGAAATACAGCACGATCAGATGCAGCAGCGGCGACAGCAGGCGGCGGCCCAGCGTGCGCGCCGCCCAGGCGGTGAAGCGCATCAGCAGCAGGCTGCCGCGCTCGCGCTGCTGCGCCCAGTGCTGCGCGCTCACGCAGCACTCCGCAGGCGGCGCCAGAGGATGGCCGGCGAGCGCCAGAGCATGCCGAAGAACAGCCGGGCATGCATGGAGGAAATCAGCGCGTTGTCGTGGAACAGGCGGAAGTGCGAGAGGCCGTCCAGCGGGTAGTGCACCCTGGTGGGCAGCCATTGCATCGGCTGGTTGCGCCAGGCCAGGCGGACGAGGATTTCCGGGTCGAAGTCCATGCGCTTGCCCAGCGTGGTGCTGTCGATGAGCTTGAGCGTGGGCGTGAGCGGGTAGACGCGGAAGCCGCACATGCCGTCGCGGATCGACAGCGACAGGCTGTTGATCCACACCCACACGTGGGTCAGGTAGCGCGCGTAGAGACGGCCCTTGGGCACGCTCTCGTCGTACTGCGGATAGCCGCAGACCAGCGCCTCGGGGTGCTCGCGTGAAGTGCGGAGGAAGCGCTGCACGTCGCCCAGGTCATGCTGGCCGTCGGCATCCACCTGCAGCGCGTGGGTAAAGCCCAGTCGCGCGGCTTCGCGCAGACCGGCCATTACCGCGCCGCCCTTGCCCTGGTTCACCGGCAGGCGCACCAGGTACGTGTCGCGGACTTCGGCGAGCAGGTCCATCACCGTCGCGCACTCGCGGCTGGAGGCGTCGTCCACCAGCACGCAAGGCAGCCCGGCAGTGAGCAGTTCGGCGACCACTTGCGGCAGCGCGTGCTCGTGGTTGTACACCGGAATCACTGCGCAGGGGCGCGTGTTCATGCGTCCGCTCCCAGCAGGATGCGCCCGGAGGAGCAGGTCGCCTCGCCGCGGGTGAAGGCGAAGTACAGCTTGCCGCGCTCGGCATCCCAGCGCAGCGACAGCTGGCAGAGATCACCCGGCCGCAGCAGTTGCTGGAATTTCAGCACTTCCATGCCGCCGAAGCGTGGTGGCAGGTCGAACACCTGGCGACCCAGTTGCTGTGCCCACTGCACCTGCACCACGCCGGGCAGCACGGGCGCCTTGGGGAAGTGGCCGGGGAAGTAGGCGAGGTCCAGCGGGATTTCCAGCTCAAAGCGCTGTTCGCCGTCTGCCTCATGATGCGCGAGCACCTCGGGGTCGCGGCTGCGCGGGGCGTGCAGCAATTCGTCCACCAGGCTTTGCGGCAGCTTGCCCTGGGCGTTGCCCGGCAGGCGCCGCAGCAGGCGCCAGCGGCGCGGCAGGGCGAGGGCTTCGCAGTGGTCGGCGAGGTGTTCGCGCAGGCGTTGGGTCAGCGCGCGGCGACCGCCATTGCGCAGCTCATGCAGGCCAACGTCGCTCAGGGCGACCAGTGCGCCGAGGCTGGCGCGGTTCTCCTGCACCACGCCCAGGCGCGCCTCGCTGACGAAGGGATGTTTCGCCAGCGCCGCTTCCAGTTGCGGCAGGGAAATGCGTTTTTCTTCCAGTTTGACGATGCGGTCCAGCCGGCCCAGCAGCTCGAAGCGGCCGTCGGCGCCGAGGCGCGCAGCATCGGCCGTTTGCTCGGTTTCGCCGGGCGGCAGGTAGGTCGATTCGATGCGCAGTGCGCCGTTTTCGTCCTGGCTCAAGGTCACGCCATCGAACGGCTGCCATAGCTGGCCACCCTGGCGCCAGGCGATGCCACCGGTTTCGGAGCTGCCGTAGATTTCCGTCGGGGCCTGGCCGAGGCGCGCATGCAGCAGTTCGGCGGCTTCGGCCGGCAGCGGGCCGCCGGAGGAGAAAACCCGCACTACCGGGCGCAGCGCCGGCCAGTCGAGGTTGTCGCCCATGCGCTTGAGCAGCGCCGGGCTGCCAACCCAGGCGAAGCGCGGTTGCGCGAGGCTGTGACGTTGCAGGTCTTCGGGGAAGGCGATCTGCCGGCGCAGGAAGGCGCGGCCGGCGGACAGCGGCCAGAGCACGCGGAACAGCAGGCCGTAGATGTGCTGCGCGGCGACGCTGCCGAGGATGTGCGCATCGCCCAGCTCCGCGCCCCAGAGGTTGTCCAGCACCCGCACTTCGTTGCTCAGCTGGCGCAGGGACTTGCCGATCAGCTTGGGCTCGCCGGTGGAGCCGGAGGTGCTGAGAGCCAGCCGGCAACTGTCGAGGTCAAGCTCGGCGGGCGCAAGGGATGGCCCGTTCAGCTCGGCAAGATCGAGGTCGCCCGGCTGGTCGCCGATCCAGGCGTCGATCTGTGGGGCAAGGCGTTCGCGGCTGTGGGCGAGGTTGTCCGCCGGCAGCACCGCTTCGGCACCCGCCAGCCACGTCGCGTAGAGGGCAATTGCCAGTTCGGCGGCGTCTTCCAGGTGGATCGCCACGCATCGGGCATTGCGCTGGCGCAGGGCTCCGGCGACCGCGCAAACGCGCTGCAAGAAGTTGCCGGCGAGCAGCGCCGGTTCCAGCGCCAGCGTGCGCTCGGCGGGCAGTTCCAGCAGCAGCCGGGCGAGGGAAATCGGTTTCATCCTTGACCTCTGACCCGTTGCCGCACCAGCCACTCGACGGCGAACAGCACGCCCATCAGCAGGTAGGAAATCAGGCCGTTGTACAGCGTCCACCAGGCCAGTGGCGCCCACAGCGTGAGGGCCGCGGCGATCAGGCCGTTGCCCAGGAAAAACAGCACCCATACCTGCGTCACCTGGCGCGTGTAGCGCACCGCATGGGGCGGCAGTTCAGGCTCGCGCAGGCGCGCCAGGCGCTCCACCAGCGGCGGGCCGAACTTCAGGCTCAGGGCGAACAGGCACAGCAGGCCGGCGCTGATCAGCACCGGGTACCAGCGCAGCAGATGCGGCTCATTGACCAGCCACAGCGCGATGCAGAAGAGCACGGCGGCCAGGGACATCCAGCGTTGTCCCGGTCGCTGCCCGCTGCCCAGGCTGCGGGCGAACCACAAACCACCCAGCAGCAGGGCGAAGAACTTCGGCGACAGGTGATCGATGCCGAAGTAGATCGCAAACGGGTAGAGCAGCCCGGCCAGCAGCAGGCCGAGCCCGACCATGCGTGTCATGGGTTGGCCAGGCGATAGACTGCTTCGACTACATCGCCCACGGTGCGCACAGACTTGAACTCCTCGGCGGCGATCTTCTTGCCGGTGTGGCGTTTCAAGTGATCGATCAGGTCAACGGCGTCGATGCTGTCGATCTCCAGGTCCTCGTACAGGTTGGCGTCGAGGCTGATCTGCGCAGGCTCCAGTTCGAACAACTCGACCAGGGCGTCGCGCAGGGTGTTGAAAATGTCCTCACGGGTTTGCATGGTCGGCGATCTCAGGCGGCTTTCTGGGCGGTCACGAAGGCGGCCAGGCTTGCCACATTGGCGAAGTGCTGGCGGGTGTCCTTGGCATCGGCATCGATCTTGATGCCGTAGCGTTTCTGGATGGCCAGGCCCAGTTCCAGGGCGTCGACCGAGTCCAGGCCGAGGCCGTCGCCGAACAGCGCGTCGTCGGCGCCGATGTCATCAGGGCCGATATCTTCGAGGCCGAGGGCATCGATGATCAGCTGTTTAATCTCCAGTTGCAGATCGCTCATCTCTTGCGAGCTCCTTGGTGAAATACTGGTGCAGGAAGGCATTGAGCCGGCGTGAGGCAGCCGGGGCGGGGCCCTGGCTGGCAAAGACCTGTGGGTCCAGGTCGTCGCCGACGCGCAGCCGGAAGTGCACGCGCCGGGCAGGAATGCTGTACCAGGGCTCGGCCTTGGTCAGGGTGGTCGGGGTGACGGTGATGGTCACCGGGGTGATCGAGCTGGCGCCGCGCAGGGCGATGGACGCCGCGCCGCGGTGGAATTCGGGGGGCTTGCCTGGCGTGGTGCGGGTGCCTTCGGGGAAGACGATCAGGGTCTGCCCCTGCTGCAGGGCGCCCACGGCCTCATCGAACATGTCCATGCTGCCGTTGTTGCTGATGTACTGCGCCGCCGTCACCGGGCCGCGGGTGAAGGGGTTGGCGAGCAGGCTTTGCTTCACCACGCAGTTGGCGTCGCGGATCAAACCGATGAGGAACACTACGTCGATCAGTGAGGGGTGGTTGGCGATCACCATCTGCCCCGGCCGGCCCAGGCGCTCGATGCCTTCCACTTCATAGGTGAGCACGCCGCTGCGCTGCATGATCTGCACGAACAGCCAGAACAGCCGGCTTACCGTGTGGCGCGCGCGGGTGCGGCGGCGCAGGGCGTCGCCAGGCAGCAGCGCCAGCAGGGGGAATACCAGCACCCGCAGCAGCAGGCCGCCGACACCGAAAATGGCGAAGCACAGGCCGGTGGCGAACAGGCGCCACAGCCAAGCGTTGGCACGCTTGCTCAGTGGTTGCGTTGCCAGGTCCATAGACGCTTCTTCCAGGGGTGGTGGATCAGGCTGGTGTGCTCGATCAGCGCGCGCACCAGGTCCAGGGCATTGGGGTGGGACGGCGGAGCAAGGGCCGTGCCGTTTTCCGATAGCTCCAGCGACCAGTCGCTCCCCGGACGCAGGCGCAGGGCCACGGCGTAGGGGAAGGGCACGTCGTCGACCCAGGGCGAATACAGCTCCGGCAGCAGCTCCTCGGCCACCACCAGCAATACTTCCGGCGCGCCTTCGGCGAGCAGCGCGGCGGCTTCCAGGAGGCCGTGCTCGAAGCCGTCACGTTCGCCGGCGATCGCCGTCATTTCACTGCTGTCCTGCCGCAGGATCGACCATAGGCCTATCACCGCATTGTGTACGGAGAGACTGAACTGGGTCGGGGACAGCGGTTGTTCGACGGCCAGAGCACGCAGCAGTTCCAGGCTGCGGCCGGTTTCGCCGTGGCGGGAAACGAAGATCAGCGGCATCGGCGGCCGCCCGTCGGCCAGCGGCCAGGCGACACTGAACACCATGCGTGCCAGCGGGCTGAGGCGACGGCGCTGCATGGCGGGGAGAAAGGCGACATCCGGTTGGACGGCGGCGTCAGGAAGGCGCTCTTCCCGTACCCAGCTCTGCCAGTCGGAGATCGTGGACAGGCCCGGGGCCCAGGCGCTCCACTGGTCGATGTTGAATTGAGTCACGCGACGAGCTCTTGTTGGCCCTTGCGGGCGAATGGTCTTCCTTGATCCACCAAGAGCTGTGACGGCACGGGCTATGGCGTAGTGCCGGCATTATCCGGGTCAAGGTAGAGGCAGGCAAACCTTTGCTTACAAACATGTGAGTAAGACAGGACATTTTACCCTTCGCCTTCCCGGATTCCTCGCGATTCGTCGGAAGTCGTCTGACGGACAGGGTGCGGGGACTTTCCCGCTCGCCCTTGTCATGGGCTTTGCATAGAATCCCCCAGCACTCGAATGTTCCTGGAGGGATGGCTGATGCGACGCGTGGTGTTCAATCAGAAGGGCGGAGTAGGCAAGTCCAGCATCGCCTGCAACCTGGCGGCAGTGAGCGCAGCGGAGGGCTACCGCACTTTGCTGGTGGACCTGGATGCGCAGGCCAACTCCACGCACTACCTGACCGGACTGACCGGTGAGGACCTGCCGGTGGGCATCGCCGATTTCTTCAAGCAGACGCTGGCGTCCGGGCCTTTCAGTCGCAAGGGCAAGGTGGATATCTACGAGACGCCCTTCGACAACCTGCACATCGTCACCGCCAGCCCGGAGCTCGCGGATCTGCAGCCCAAGCTTGAGCAGAAGCACAAGATCAACAAGCTGCGCAAACTGCTGGACGAGCTGGCCGAAGATTACGACCGGATCTACCTGGATACGCCGCCAGCACTGAACTTCTATACCGTTTCTGCGTTGATCGCCGCCGATCGCTGCCTGATTCCCTTCGATTGCGATAGCTTCTCCCGCCAGGCGCTGTATGGCCTGCTGCAGGAGATCGAAGAGCTGAAGGAAGACCACAACGAGGACCTGGAAGTCGAAGGCATCGTGGTCAACCAGTTCCAGCCGCGTGCCACGCTGCCGCAGCAATTGCTCGATGAGTTGGTGGAAGAGGAGTTGCCGGTGCTGCCGGTGTACCTGATGAGCTCGGTGAAGATGCGTGAGTCGCACCAGGCGTGCACCCCGCTGATCTTCCTCGAGCCCCGCCACAAGCTGACCCAGCAGTTCGTCGAACTGCACAACCTGCTGGAAGCCTGAGCGATTACTGGCTGATCAGCACATCACAGGGCGGCCGCCGCAGGAAATAGCGCGTCGAGCTGCCCAGCACGGCCTGCTCGATGGCGCCGCGGCTGCGGCTGCCGAGTACCAGCAGGTCCGGTGTCCATTCCCGCAACGCCGTTTCCAGCGCCTGCTGGGCGGTGCCCTGTTGCACCGCGCAGAGCAGTTGCGGCCCATTGGGTGGTACGTGCGCGCGCTCGTCCTGCAGCGCCTGGCGCAGCAGTTCGCGCTGGGTGTCCAGATGGCTGCCGGCGCGATCGGCCTTCTTGCCCGGCTGGTAGGCGTTGAGCGCCAGCAGCTCGGCTGTCGGTGCCAGTAGGCGATAACCGGCGCGCCAGGCCTGGCAGGAGCAGTGCGACAGGTCCAGCCCGCAAAGAGCCTTCGCATACGGTCTGGCGGATTCGTCCACGGCCAGCAGGATCGGCGCGCGGCAATGGCGGGCGATGCGCTCCAGAGTGGTGCCATCGAAGCGCTCCAGCAACTGCTGGTGGTGCGCGCCGATCACCAGCAGGTCGGCGTTCAGCTCCTGTGCCGCCTCGGTGACGGTGTTCGCTGCACGGCCCTGGCGAATCATCAGCTGGTAGTCGGTGATGTCACTGGCGCGAGCCGCATCGCGCAGCGCCACTTCGGCGGCTTCGCGCACCGTGGCCATCATGCGGTCGGGGAAGAATTCCTCGATGACATGCAGCAGCGTGACGCTGGCGCCGTGCTGGCGGGCCAGTTGCGCGGCGCGGCGCACGGCAATGTCCGCCTCGACGCTGAGGTCATGGGCGACGAGCAGGTTCCTGTACATGGTGGGCTCCCTCTGTGGCGCTTCCACTGTCGCGCCACGTAGGAAATTTCACCTTGATGCAGGGCAATGGCCCGCTTTCACCGACTCCGCAGCTGATAGATGGCGTGGCTTTCGGCGACGACGTTGCCTTCTTCGTCCTTCAGCTGCAGATCGAGTGTGAACTCGGACTTGCCGTTGTGCGTGGCTTCCTCGCCGATGCGCTGGATTTCTTCCTCGCTGAGCCGCGCGTCGACCGTCACATCACTGGCGGCGGGGCGCAGGAAGCGCAGGCCGGCCTCCTTGACGATGGGGTAGAAACGCCGCGCGTCGAAGCTGGTCAGCATCAGCACACCACCGGGCAGTTCGGCCACGGTGAACAGCGCGCCGGCGTACATGTTCTGGATGTGGTTCTCGTTGCCCTTGAGCGGCATGCGCAGGCGCACGTGGCCGGGTTCCAGCACCTCGGCCTTGAGGCCGGTGCGCTTGACGAAGGCGATGTGTTCTTCGGTGAGCTGGCGGATGAACTCTTCGGGGTAGGAAGGCATGGGCGTACTCCGTTTTTCTGCCCAAGCCTAGCCTGCGTGTGCGGTCTGGCAATGACCGCACCGATTGACCGAAACGCTCGCGATCAGATGCCCTGGCGGGACAGCCAGTCGAGCAACTGCGGCAGCGGCATCGCCCCGCTCTGACGCGCCACTTCCTGACCATTGCGCAGCAGGATCAGGCTGGGAATCGAGCGAATCCCCAGGCGGGTGGAGAGGTTCGGGTTGGCGTCGCTGTCCAGCTTGGCCAGTCGCACCCTGCCTGACAGTCGCGCGGCGGCTTGTTCGAACACCGGCGCAAAGCCCTTGCACGGCCCGCACCAGTCGGCCCAGACGTCCACCAGCAGCGGCAGGTCGCCCTTGGCCTGGGCGGCGAAGCCAGCCTCGTCGAGGTCGAACGGCGTATCCAGCACGATCGGCGACTGGCAGCGCCCGCAGCTGGGCGAGTCAGCCAGGCGCGCGGCGGGCACGCGATTGAGGCCGTTGCAGTTCGGGCAGGGGATGATCAGGGAATCGGACATGGCGGGGCTCCAGAGGCTATGAAGCAAAGATGGAGCCTCGCAGGTCCGATCTCAACGGTACGTTGAATGCTTTTCCGAAGATGGGCCGACGTCGAGCGCCGGCCCATGCGCATTACACCCGGAAATGACTCACCAGCGTTTGCAACTGTCCACCCAGGCGGGCGAGTTCGACGCTGGAGGCGGCGACTTCTTCGTTGGCGGAGGCCGTCTGCTCGGAGACGTCGCGCACGTTCACCACGCTGCGGCTGATTTCCTCGGCGACGGCGCTCTGCTCTTCGGCGGCGGTGGCGATCTGCTGGTTCATCGCCTGGATGTTGGAGACGGTGCGGGTGATCTCGCCGAGGGAATCGCCGGCCTGGCGACTCAGGGCGACGCTGCTGGCGGTGAGCTCGCGGCTGCCGAGCATGACGCTGGAGACCTGGCGAGTGCCGCTCTGCAGGCCGGCGACCAGGGCTTCGATCTCTTCGGTGGATTGCTGGGTGCGCTGGGCCAGGCCGCGTACTTCGTCGGCGACCACGGCGAATCCGCGTCCGGCCTCGCCCGCGCGGGCAGCTTCGATGGCGGCGTTGAGGGCCAGCAGGTTGGTCTGCTCGGCGACCGACTTGATCACGTCCATGACCTTGCCGATCTTCTCGCTCTCCTGCTCCAGGCGCTGCATGGCTTCGGCGGAGCGTTCGACTTCCTCGGCCAGGCGCTCGATCTGCTCCACGGCCTTGTTCACCACGCGGTCACCGTCCTGGGCCTGATGGTCGGCGGCGGAGGCGGCCTGGGAGGCCTGCTCGGCGTTGCGCGCGACTTCCTGCACGGTGGCGGACATCTCGTGCATGGCGGTGGCGACCTGATCGGTCTCGACCTTCTGGGTATTGGCGCCGGCGCTGGTCTGCTCGGTGACGGCGGAGAGCTCCTCGGCGGCGCTGGCGATCTGGGTGACGCCATCGCGGATGCCGCCGATCAGCTCGCGCAGGCTCTGGCTCATGCGCTGCATGCTCTGTTGCAGGCGGCCGAGCTCGTCGCGGCGAGTGACCTGGATGGTCTGCGACAGGTCGCCAGCGGCGATGCGGTCGACCACCGCCATGGTGTCGTGCAGTGGGCGGGTGATCTGGCGGGTGATGATCAGTGCGGCGATGCTGCCCAGCACCAGTGCAAGCAGGGTGACCAGGGTCTGCAGGCTGCGGGCTTTGGCACTTTCGGCGTCGCGGCGATCAAGCTGCAGTTGGTAGAGATTTTCGCTGATCTTGACGATGTCCTGGCCCTGGGTCGTCATTTCCTTGCGCGCCTGGACGATCGCGGCCATGTTCTGGCGCAGGGTCTGCACGGCGTCGCGGTAGGTGCGCAGGGCGGTACCGAGCTGCTGAACGTATGGCGCTTCGGCGACACCGAGCACGCTTTCCAGGGCTGGCAAGCCGGCGATGCTTTCGTCCAGGCCGCGGGTTACGCCGTCGCCGTTGCTGGTGAGGGCGGTGGCGAGGTAGTCGCGCACGTCATAGCGCGCCTGCAGCAAGTCCTCGCGGGTGCCGGCGATGGCCTGGAAGCGGGTGGCGCGCTCTTCGTCGGCCGGCGCCTTGAGGATGTCCTGCTGGATCTGCGCGGTCAGCTCGTTGGCGCGGGCGGCGTTGTCCTGCAGGGTGCGGCGGGTGATGCCCGCGCTCTGGTAGCCGGCGCGCATGGCGGCCAGGGACTTTTCGTAGTCGGCGATGATCCCGCCGAGCTGGTCGAGCATGCGCACGTTCTCGGGACTGACGAAGGACGCGCGGAGTTTCTGCTGCTGGGCCTTGAAGTCGGCGAGGGTGCTCATGACGTTGGCGGCTTCCTGTTCGGCGCCGTCGGCGATCATGTACTGCAGGCGAGTGATGCGCAGCTTGGTGAGGCGCGAGTTCAGCTCAGTGATGTCGCTCATCCAGTTGCTGCGGTCGATCAGCGAGCCCAGGCCAACCCAGCTGACCATGGCGAGGATGGCGGTGAAGGCGAGGACCAGGCCGAAGCCCAGGGCCAACTTGAGGTTGACGCTCAAGTCGGAAATCCAGCGGTTCATTGACGATCTCCAGGAAAGGTTGTGTGAAGTCAGGCCGTTCGGAGATTGTTCTTGTTGGGGGCCAGGCGGGCGGACCGCGCCAAGACCCTATCGGCAGGTCTGGGCGGAACCGTATGGTCACGGGCGAAAAAAGTTGGCCACCGGCCGGCGCCTTAGGGCGGGTCGGAGGTCGGGGGGCGGGGAAGGCGGACGAATCCCTGTTCGCTGGCGTGTCGTTCGGTATGGTGGCGCGCTGGCTGTCGGCGCTGGGCGGGATTGTACGGAAAGGCCTGGTACGGCGTCTGCAAAATGATGGCAAAGAGATATTGCCGAGGTCCGCTGACGCGCGAATGAGGCGCCGGTCTGGCGCCTCATTCGGTTTTCACAGGATCAGGCCCTGGCGGAGTCCAGCGCCTGGGCGAGGTCGGCGAGGATGTCGTCGATATGCTCGATGCCGATGGACAGGCGCACCATGTCGCGCGGCACGCCGGCCTTCTCCAGTTCTTCGTCGTTGAGCTGGCGGTGGGTGGTGGAGGCCGGGTGGCAGGCCAGGGACTTGGCGTCGCCGATGTTCACCAGACGCACCACCAATTTGAGCGCGTCGATGAAGCGCGCGCCCGCTTCCTGCCCGCCCTTGATGCCGAACGAGAGGATCGACGCGGGCTTGCCGCCCATGTAGCGCAACGCCAGTTCCTGCTCGGGATGATCGGCGAGGCCGGCGTATTTCACCCAGCTGACTTGCGGATGGTACTGCAGGTACTGCGCGACCTTCACCGCGTTCTCGCAGTGGCGCTCCATGCGCAGGGCGAGGGTTTCCAGGCCCTGCAGGATGAGGAAGGCGTTGAACGGCGAGAGTGCGGCGCCGGTGTTGCGCAGCGGCACGACGCGGCAACGGCCGATGAAGGCGGCCGGACCGAAGGCTTCGGTGTAGGTCACGCCGTGGTAGGACGCGTCAGGCGTGTTGAGCAGCGGGAAACGCTCTTTGTTGTCGGCCCAGGGGAATTTGCCGGAGTCGACGACGATGCCGCCGATGCTGGTGCCGTGGCCGCCGATGTACTTGGTCAGTGAGTGCACGACGACGTCCGCGCCGTGTTCGAACGGACGGCAGAGGATCGGCGTGGCGACGGTGTTGTCGACGATCAGCGGCACCCCGTGGCGGTGCGCGGCATCGGCCAGGGCCTGGAGATCGACGATGTTGCCCGCCGGGTTGCCGATGGATTCGCAGAAGACGGCTTTGGTGCGCTCGTCGATCAGCGCTTCGAGGGCGGCGATGTCATCGTGCGGCGCGAAGCGGGTCTGGATGCCGAAGCGCGGCAGGGTGTGGGCGAACAGGTTGTAGGTGCCGCCGTAGAGCTTGGCCACCGAGACGATATTGTCGCCGGCCTCGGCGACGGTCTGGATGGCATAGGTGATGGCGGCCATGCCGGAAGCCACGGCCAGTGCTGCCACACCGCCTTCCAGCGCGGCCACGCGCTCCTCCAGCACCGCGTTGGTGGGGTTCATGATGCGCGTGTAGATGTTGCCGGCGACCTTCAGGTCGAACAGATCGGCACCGTGCTGGGTGTCGTCGAAGGCGTAGGAGCTGGTCTGGTAGATCGGCACGGCCACGGCCTTGGTGGTCGGGTCGGGGCTGTAGCCGGCGTGGATGGCCAGGGTTTCCGGTTTCATTGTTCGAGCGTCCTTGTGGCAGAAAGCCCCGAGGATGCGAGCGGCGCCCGGCCCTGGTCAATGACCGGGAGCAATGTGGCCGGGGCGCCGCTAGATCGCTTTTCGCTGAGCTTATAACCGGCTCAGGACGAGCAACTGATCTCCAGATGCTTGCCCCAGTCCGGCGGGCGGCGGGTGAAGACTTCGGCGTCGGGCTGCTCTTCGAAGGGCTTGCTGAGCACTTCGTGCAGACGACGCACCACGCTGAAGTCGCCCTGTTCAGCGGCTGTGATGGCTTGCTGGGCGAGGTAGTTGCGCAGTACGTAGAGCGGGTTGACCGCGTGCATGCGGGCGCGGCGTTGGTCCTGGCTGCCGCCTTCGCGTTCGGCACGGGCCTGGTAGTCGGCGGTCCAGGCGTCGAAACCGGCGAGGTCGACGAAGTCCTCGCGGACCACGGCCAGTGCTTGCTCGGGTGCCTGTTCGCCGAGGCGGCGGAAGAACAGCGAGTAGTCCACCGCGCCCTTCTGCATGGTCTGCAGCAGGCGCTGCACCAGTTCCAGATCACCCTCTTCGGCAGTGGTGAGGCCGAGGCGTTGGCGCATCAGGTGCAGGTAGTTCGCCTGGTAGAGCGGCAGGAACAGGTCCAGCGTGGCGCGCAGGTCGTCCACTTCGACGAAGGGCGTCAGCGCCTGGCCGAGCGCGGCGAGATTCCAGTGGGCGATGGGCACCTGGTTGCTGAAGGAATAGCGACCGGTGTCGTCGGAATGGTTGCAGATGTGGTTGGCGTCGAAGTCGTCGAGGAAGGCGTAGGGGCCGTAGTCGAAGGTGATGCCCAGGATCGACATGTTGTCGGTATTCATCACGCCGTGGCAGAAACCGTAGGCCTGCCAGAAGGCGATCATTTCGGCGTTGCGCTCGACCACTTCGCGGAAGAAAGCCAGGTACGGCTTATCGTCGTCCAGGCACTGCGGGTAGTACGACTTGAGGACGAACTCGCCGAGGCTGCGCAGGTGTTCTTCCTGCTTGGTGTAGTAGAAGTACTCGAAGTGGCCGAAGCGTACGTGGCTGGGGGCCATGCGCAGCAGCATCGCGCCGGTTTCCTTGGTCTCGCGCCATACCGTGGTGCTGGAGCCGGTCACGCACAGGGCGCGGCTGCTGGGGATCCCCAGGGCGGCGAGGTACTCGCTGGCGAGGAATTCGCGGATCGACGAGCGCAGCACGGCGCGGCCATCGCCCATGCGCGAGTAGGGCGTCTGTCCGGCGCCTTTCAGGTGAAGGTCCCAGTGCTCGCCGGCCTCGTTCACCACTTCACCCAACAACAGGCCGCGGCCATCGCCCAGGCGGGGGTTGTAGGAGCCGAACTGGTGCCCGGAATAGACCATGGCGCGCGGATCGGCTTCTTCCCAGAGCTTGTGGCCGGCGAAGATTTCAGCGAACAGCGGGTTGTCTGCCTCGCTCGGGTCGAGGTCGAGCAGGGCCATGGCGGCTGGGCTGGCGACCACCAGGCGCGGGTCGGCGATGGGGTCGGGCAGGACCTGGGTAGAGAACACGTCGCCCAGGCGGGCGAAGCGGTTATCGAAGGTCAGTTCGTCGAGCTTTTTCACGCGCATCTCCGGTACAAGTCCGAGCATTGTGCTCGGACTTCTCCGAAGGCGTCCACCCTCAGGCCTTGTCGCCGCTGGGCTTGTCCTGGGGAGCGGGCAGCTTCACCGGCGTGGCGGCGGGTTGCTGCTGGCCGACGATGACCTGGGCTTCCTGGCCCTGGAAGTTTTTCAGGAACACGTCGACCTGGTTGAAGGCCATATCGATGCCGGCTTCGCGGAAGGCCAGGGCGATGCGGGTGAGGGTCTCATCGACCGCCGGGTTGCGGTCGCCCAGCTCGCGCACGTGGAAGCGCAGTTCATAGTCGAAGGTGCTGGCGCTGATGGTGGTGAAGTACAGCACCGGCTCCGGGTCGCGGAGGATGCGCGGGTTGGCGTGGGCAGCCTCCAGCATGATCTTGCGCGCCAGTGGCAGGTCGCTCTCGTAAGCCAGGCCGATCTTGATGGTGACCCGCGTGACGGTATCGCTCAGCGACCAGTTCACCAGTTGCCCGGTGATGAAGGTCTGGTTGGGGACGATGATTTCCTTGCGGTCGAAGTCGGTGATGGTGGTGGCGCGGATGCGGATCCGGCTGACGGTGCCGGACAGTGTGCCGATGGTGACCACGTCGCCGATCCGCACCGGACGCTCGAAGAGGATGATCAGGCCGGAGACGAAGTTGGAGAAGATCGCCTGCAGGCCGAAACCGAGGCCGACCGACAGCGCGGCCACCAGCCATTGCAGCTTGTCCCAGCTGACCCCGAGGGTGGACAGCGCGCTGACGAAGCCGATGCCGCTGATGGTGTAGGACAACAGGGTAGTGATGGCGTAGGTACTGCCCTGGGCCAGGGTCAGGCGCTGCAGCACCAGTACTTCCAGCAGGCCGGGCAGGTTGCGCGCGAGGGCGACGGTCACGGCGGCGATCACCAGCGCCATGATGAAGTCGCTGAGGCTGATCGGCGTGGTGGACGCCGCGTCGCCGGTGCCGCTTGTGTACTGGTAGAGGGTCACGTTGTCGAGGTAGGAGACCACGCTGATCAGGTCGGCCCAGACCCAGTACAGGGTGACCACGAAGCCGATCAGCAGGCCCAGGCGGATCAGGCGCATGGACTGTTCGTTGATCTGCTCGATGCCCAGGGTCGGTTCCTCGACCACCTCCGTGCCTTCCATGCCTTCCTTGGGCGCGTTCTGCCGCTTCGACAGCGCGCGCTGGTAGGCCAGGCGGCGGGCGGCCACGCCCATGCCGCGGACGAAGGTGGCTTCCACCACCATCCAGAACATCAGCAGGAACAGGGTATCGATCAGCCGGTCGGTGAGCTTGAGCGCGGTGTAGTAGTAGCCGAAGCCCACGGCGAGGAACAGTGCCACCGGCAGGGCGGTGAAGCCCAGGCCGACGATCATCTTGATCATCGATGGGCGCTCGCTGGACGGGCTGTTGAACAGCAGTTGGGCGAGCAGCCAGGTCATGGCGCCATAGCCGAACAGCACCACGGCGATCCCGATCACGTCATCGGCCAGCGATGCCGGGGCATGTTCGGCGACGGTGACGACTGCGACCAGGGACATGACCACAAGACCCAGTCGGCGCATCAGCTTACCGAGGAACTGCACCTGTGGCTGGCTCCAGTGGAAGTGCCGCTCGGCGATGCCGCCGGGACGCAGGATGCGGTGTGCGGTGTAGAACACCAGCCAGACCTGCGCCATTTCCAGCAGTGCGCTACCCAGGGTGGCGTTCTGCCCGCGGGCGTCGAGCAGCAGGGCGAGGCCGGCAATGGCCAGGGCCAGGGTGCCGGGCAGTGCCAGCAGCACGGCGAGCAGCAGGGCCAGCGGCGTGTGGGCCTGGCTGTCGCGCTTGAAGTGGCCGATATCGTCGTTCAGCGATTCCAGCTTGTCGTAGAGGAACCGGCGCTTCCACAGCAGCGCAGCGACCAGCAGGAGCAGCGGCAGGAACAGGAAGGGGCGGTCGATCAGTCCCTCGCCCAGCTCCTTCACGCCCGAGCCCCAGGGTACTTCTGCGAGCTGGTGGTGCAGCAGCGTTGGAGTCATCTTGAACCAGGACAGGTCGAGCGGCCGGTTACTGGGAATCCAGAACATCTGCTCGTCGAGGGTGGCGCGCAGGCTGTCGCTGGTCTCCTTCAACTGCTTCTGGTTCAACTGCAGGGTAATGGCTTCGTTGAGCAGTGCGTTCAGCTCGTGGTTAAGGCGCTCCATCAGCTCCAGGCGGGTGTCCACCAGCTCGCCCAGGTCGTGGCGCAGCTGCGGGGTGATGCTTTCCTGCGGTTGCTGGGCCAGCAGGTTGTCGAGATAGACCTGGGTGTTGTTGATCTCGTCGCGCTTCTGGTTCAGCTCAAACTGGTACAGGCGCAGGTCGGCGATTTCGTCGGCGAGGTCCTGGTCGGTCCTGATGACCGGCAGTGACTGCTTCTGCTGATAGAGAATCTTGGCCAGCAGCAGGCTGCCGCGCAGCACGTTGATCTGCTCGTCCAGGGCCTGTTCGCCCTGGGTCAGGTTGTCCAGTTGCTGCTTGGCCTCCAGGTTGCGCCGGGTCAGCGTATTGAGGCGATCGGTGGTGCGCAGCAGGTAATCGGAGAGCTTGAGGTTGGCAGCGCTCTGCTGGCTCAGCAGGCTGTCGGTGCCGGCGGCCTGGCTATCCTTGGACAGCTCGGCGACGGTCTTCTCGGACTGTTCGCGGCGCTTGTCGCTGATCATCGCCTGCAGTTCGAGGGTCTCGCGTTCCTCGCGGCCGATGCGCTCGGCCAGCAGGTCGCGCTGGCTCGAGGCGAGGTCGAGCAGCAGGTTGTTGCCGGCCAGTTGCTGGCGCAGCAGGAGGTTCTGCGAAGTGAGCATGGCCTGTTCGGCCAGCAGTTCGTTGCGGCGCTCGTCGGCGATCGGCTTGGCGCCTTCCTTGCCGGCCTTGACCAGCCCGGCGATTTCCAGCAGGCGTGTCTGGTTCTTGCTCAGGTCGGCCTGGGCCCGCTCGGGGCGAGTCTGCGCGGTGAGAATCTCGCTCTTGGCGTCGACCATCTCCTTCTGCCAGGCGGCGAGCTGGGTGGATTGTTCGTTGAGTAGCATTTCCAGCTGGGTGGCGCTGGAGTCCTTGTAGCGCTGGCTGGCGGGCTTCTCGCTGCTGGCCTTGAGGCGGCTGAGCGCTTTCTGGTTCTCGTTGATCAGCTTGGGCGCATCGGCCAGCCGGCCCTTTAGCTCAGCCAGCTGTTTCTCGCTGTCTGCCTTGGCCGACAGCAGCTTCAGGGTGTTTTCCAGGCTCGCCTTGATTGGCTTGGCCTCGGCGTCGGCCAGCTTGCGGTCGGCAAGGCTGTCGAGGCTCTGTTGCACCTTTTCGGCGCTCGGTACAGAGGTATCGGCGGCCAGGGCGGGCAGGCCGATGAGAGAGCCGCCCAGAAGGACGGTGGTCAGAAGGGTACGCAGCAGGAATGACATGGTCGCGTTCAGCGGCTCGTGCGAAAAAAGTGGAGTGAGGGTAGTGCTGGCTGGCCGGCACCCGCAAGCGGGCACCGGTGGGCGGTCAGAGGAAGAGCCCCGGACCGGGACGACCTTCCGGGAATTTGACCCCGACCTTGCGGATCTTGTTCCCGTCCAGGGCGGCCACGGTCCAGGTCAGGCCGTTCCATTCCACCTGGTCGCCGATGATCGCCTGGCCGCCGATTTCGTGGGCGATGAAGCGGCCCAGGTTCTGCTCGCCGTCGACGCCTTCGAGCTTCAGGCCATAGAGCGAAGCCACGGCGGACAGCTGGGCGTCGCCTTCGAGAACGAAGTCGCCGAAGAAGCGCGCGCTCAGGCCGCGGTCCGGTGCCTGGCTGAACAGCTTGCCCAGCGCGGAGAGGTCATGCTCGTGGCCGATCACGCAGAGAATGTCGTCGGCTTCGAGGATGGTACTGCCGGACGGGTGCAGCAGTTGAGTGCCGCGGAACAGTGCGGCGATGCGGGTGCCTTCTGGCATCTTCAGCTCGCGCAGGGCGGCGCCGATGCACCACTTTTCCTTGCTGAGGTGGTAGACGAACAGCTCCCACTCGCTGGTCGGGTGGACTTCCAGGCCAGCACGGGAGATCGGCGCGGGGTCCGGCGGTACCACCACGCGCAGCAGCTTGGCGGCCCAGGGCAGGCTGGTGCCCTGCACCAGCAGCGAAACCAGCACGATGAAGAAGGCCACGTTGAAGAACAGCTGCGCATTGGGCAGGCCGGCCATCAGCGGGAACACGGCGAGGATGATCGGTACCGCGCCGCGCAGTCCGACCCAGGCAATGAAGGCTTTCTCGCGGCCGTGGAAGGCGCGGAACGGGAACAGCCCGACCAGCACCGACAGCGGGCGGGCGAAGAGGATCATCCATAGCGCCAGTCCCAGGGCGGGCAGGGCGATGGGCCAGAGGTCGTGGGGCGTGACCAGCAGGCCCAGCACCAGGAACATGCCGATCTGCGCCAGCCACGCCATGCCGTCGAGCATGTGCATGATGCCGTGGCGCGAGCGGATCGGTTGGTTGCCCAGCACCAGGCCGCACAGATAGATGGCAAGGATGCCGCTGCCGTGCACCGCGTTGGCCAGGGCGAAGATCAGCAGGCCACCGCTGATCGCCAGCAGCGGGTAGAGGCCGTTGGCCAGGTGGATGCGGTTGATTACCTGCAGCAGCAGCCAGCCGCCGGCCAGCCCCAGCACCGAGCCGATGCCGAACTCGCGCAGGAAGTGCCAGAGGAAGCTCCAGGACAGGCCACTCTCGCCATGGGCGAGCATGTCGATCAGGGTGACGGTGAGGAACACCGCCATGGGATCGTTGCTGCCGGATTCGATTTCCAGGGTCGCAGTGACCCGCTCGTTCAGGCCCTTGCCGCCCAGCAGCGAGAATACTGCCGCGGCGTCGGTGGAGCCGACGATGGCGCCAATCAGCAGGCCCTCCATCCAGCTCAGCTTGAACAGCCAGGCGGCGGCGATGCCAGTGAGCCCTGCGGTGATCAGCACGCCGGCGGTTGCCAGTGACAGCGCCGGCCAGAGGGCTACGCGGAAGCTCGATACCCGTGTGCGCAAACCGCCGTCCAGCAGAATCACCGCCAGCGCCAGGTTGCCCACCAGATAAGCCATGGGGTAGTTCGAGAAGCCAATGCCGCCGGGGCCGTCGGTGCCCGCGATCATGCCCACGGCGAGGAAAATGACCAGGATCGGGATGCCCAGGCGCGAGGACAGCGAGCTGACCAGGATGCTCATGCCGATCAGCACAGCAGCGATCAGGAAATAGCTGTTGATGGCCACGGCATCCAAGGTGTCGACCTCCTGGGGAATGGGGGAGTGGCGACGCTACGTGATTGAGGATGCAGGCCGCATGCCAATTGATTCTAACCTGCGGATTTACAAGGCTGTCAAAGGTTAGTTGCTGGCCAGCCCGCGGCGCTGTCGGACCAGCCGACGGTGTGCTCCCAGTCAGGCAACGGGCTGCTCTGGATCAGCGGCTCGGGCGTCCAGGTCAGCCCCTCTTCAGGGAGTGGGTGAGCGGCATCCAGGCAGTTGTCGCGGTCCCGCTGCAAGGTGGCCAGCGCCTTGCGGACTTCGCTGACGGTTTTGTTGTCGGCTGGGCTGTTTGCTGAACGAATCTGCGCATGCCATACGTTGCGGGCCGAACTGCCGGCGGCCCCGCAACTGCCCAATGGCTCGTAGTACGAGGAGCCGAACTGGGCGTAGCCGGCGTTCACCAGGGCGTTGAAGTAGCGGCTCTGTGCCTGGATCGATGTGCCATCAGCGCCGCGCAGCAGTTCCACGCCATTGCCGATTGCCTTGTCGATGGCGTCGAGAAAGTCCCTGGCGTGCTGGTGCGCCTCGGCGCCCGGCTCGCTATAGATCGGCGCGGTATCCAGTGCGTGGTCCATGCGTTGTGGCAAGGCGGCGGTGGTTGGCAGGTCGTCCATCGAGGTCGGCCGGAACAGAAAGACCACGCAACCGAGCGCGATGGAGGTGGCGAGCAGGGGCAAAAGGAATCGGGGGGCCAGGTATTGGCGAGTCGACAGAGGTGGCATGGCAAAGCTCGTTGAGGACGGACGCGGGCGCCATTCAACGGAATGCGGATGGATTTATCTGTCAGGCAAATCGGATGGTTAAAGCGGGCGCTTCCTCAATGAAGGGCGAAGTTGGCGCTGGATGCACTGCGACGGGCATAAAAAAGCCCCGGACGTGACCGGGGCATAAGGGACATACGAGACGCTTAGAACCAGGCGTCCTGCATGGTGGAACAGGTGTCGTCGCGGGCTTCGAGCAGCGCCAGGTCATGGTGGCAGGACGGCACTTCCCAGGTCAGGAAGTAGCGCGCGGCCTGCAGCTTGCCGCGGTAGAAGTCGGTGTCCGAAGCATCGCCTCGTGCAAGGCCCTCTTCGGCGCGGATGGCCTGCTCCAGCCAGCGCCAGCCGATCACGGCGTGGCCGAAGACCTTCAGGTACAGCGCGGAGTTGGCCAGGCCCTGGGCTACGCGGCCCTGCATCAGGTCGCCGAGCAGGCTCAGGGTGGTCGCGGACAGGCGCGCCATCAGTTGCTCCAGCGGCTCGCGCAGCTTGTCCAGCGAGGCGTGCGCCTGGGCGCGCTCGCAGGTCTGGTTGATCAGGCGGGTCAGCTGCTTGAGGCCGGCGCCGTTGTTCTGCGCGAGCTTGCGGCCCAGCAGGTCCAGCGACTGGATACCGTGGGTGCCTTCGTGGATCGGGTTCAGGCGGTTGTCGCGGTAGTACTGCTCCACCGGGTATTCGCGGGTGTAGCCGTGGCCGCCGAGGATCTGGATCGCCAGTTCGTTGGCCTTCAGGCAGAACTCCGAGGGCCAGGATTTGACGATCGGGGTCAGCAGGTCCAACAGTTCGTGGGCCTGTTTGCGTTCTTCCTCGGTCGCCAGCGTCTCGCAGTCGTCCACCAGTCGCGAGGCATACAGGCCGAGGTCGAAGGCGCCCTCGACATAGGCCTTCTGAGTCAGCAGCATGCGCTTGACGTCGGTGTGCTGGATGATCGAGACCGGCGCGGAGGTCGGGTCCTTGGCGTCCACCGGGCGGCCCTGTGGGCGCTCGCGGGCGTATTCCAGCGAGTACAGGTAGCCGGCGTAGCCGAGCATGATCGCGCCCATGCCGACACCGATGCGCGCCTCGTTCATCATCTGGAACATGTAGGCCAGGCCGTGGTGCGGCTTGCCCACCAGGTAACCGACGCACTCGCCCTTGTCGCCGAAGTTCAGCGCGGTGGAGGTGGTGCCGCGCCAACCCATCTTGTGGAACAGGCCGGCCAGGGTCACGTCGTTGCGCGCGCCGAGGGAGCCGTCGTCGTTGACCAGGAACTTGGGCACGATGAACAGGCTGATGCCTTTCACGCCGGGTGGGGCGTCCGGCAGCTTGGCCAGGACCATGTGCACGATGTTGTCCGACAGCGGATGGTCGCCGCCGGAGATGAAGATCTTGTTGCCCTTGATCCGGTAGCTGCCGTCGGCTGCCGGTTCTGCGCGGGTGCGGATGTCGGCCAGGGACGAGCCGGCGTGCGGCTCGGTGAGCGCCATGGTGCCGAAGAAGCGCGCCTCGATCATCGGTTGCAGGAACAGGCGTTTCTGCTCCTCGCTGCCGAAGGTCTCGATCAGGTGGCTGGCGCCCATGCTCAGCATCGGGTAGGACGAGGTGGCGATGTTGGCCGACTGGAAGTGCGCGAAGCAGGCGCGCGACAGCAGGTGCGGCAACTGCATGCCACCCTGTTCGAAGCTGCGCGAGGCATTCTGGAAACCGGCCTCGTTGAAGGCGTCCACCGCCGGCTTCACTTCCGGGATCAGCACCGCGCCGCCGTCGACGTACTGTGGTTCGTTCTCGTCGTTCTTGCGGTTGTGCGGAGCGAACAGCTCCTCGGCGATGCCGCGGGCGGTGCCCAGGGCGGCGTCGAAGGTCTCGCGGTTGTGGTCGGTGAAGCGTTCGCGCTGGGTCAGGGCCTCGGCGTCGAGCACTTCGTAGAGTTCGAAAGCGAGGTTGCGGGAGCTGAGCAGGGTCTCGGACATGGATCGACCTCCGTGGGAATCGCCGCAGTCTAGTCTGGTGAATGAAGCGCGCACAGAATCATCCACGAGCGTGATAAAGGGCTAAAACGCCCGGCTTCCCGGCGGGCCCCGGCGACGGCGGACTCGCACCACACCCGCCCCAGGACCTAAACTGCGCGCCTTGAGGAGCCTGCTATCCATGAACTACCGCCACGCCTACCACGCCGGCAACCACGCCGACGTGCTGAAACACATCGTTCTCGCCCGCATCTTCGCGCTGATGGCGCGCAAGGACACGCCCTTCGCCTACCTCGACAGCCATTCCGGCATCGGCCTCTACGACCTGCTGGGCGACGAAGCCAGCCGCACCGGAGAGTGGGAGTCGGGCATCGGCCGCCTGTACGAGCGCGATGACCTGCCGGAGCTGCTGCAGGACTACCTGGGCGTCGTCAGTGCGCTGAATCCCGATGGTGGCCTGGAGTTCTACCCAGGCTCCCCGGAGCTGGCGCGCCGCCTGACCCGTCCGCAGGATCGGGTGATGCTCAACGAGCTGCATCCTGAAGATGGTCGTATGCTCAAGGCCAACATGGCTGGTGAGCGCCGCATCTCGGTGCATCAGGGTGACGGTTGGTTGCTGCCCCGTGCCTTCCTGCCGGTCGCGGAAAAGCGCGGCGTTCTGCTGATCGACCCGCCCTTCGAGCAGCCGGATGACCTGGAGCGCTGCGTGAGCGCGCTCGACGAAGCGATCGGCCGCATGCGCCAGACCGTGGTCGCGATCTGGTACCCGATCAAGGACCGCCGCCAGCTCAAGCGTTTCTACCAGCGCCTGGAAAAGAGCTCGGCGCCGAAGATGCTGCGCGTGGAGCTGTGTGTGCATCCGGCCGACACGGCTGACCGTTTGAACGGCTCGGGGCTGGTGATCGCCAACCCGCCGTGGCCACTGGATGAAGAGCTGCGCGGCCTGTTGCCGTGGTTGGCGGATACCCTGGCGCAGAGTGACGGCAGCAGCCAGGTGGACTGGCTGATCGCCGAATGAAAAAAAGCCCCGGCAGTGTCGGGGCTTTTTCATGGTGATCCCGAGATATGGCGCGGGGCAGGGCGATCGCGGACGGAGTCCGCTCCTACATGGGATATCGTGCCGGCCCACCCTCTCCCTGAAGGGAGAGGGTGGAACCCAGGCGCGGATTCTCAGATGAAGACAGTTGCCCCTACGTTACCGTTGGGCACGCTGTTCCCTGTAGGAGCGAGCTTGCTCGCGAACCGGCCTCGCAGCGGCGCTATTCGCGAGCGAGCTCGCTCCTACCAAAGCAGGGTCACGCCGGCAGGCAGACGCCGGTGCCACCCAGGCCGCAATAGCCGTTGGGATTCTTCGCCAGGTACTGCTGGTGGTAGGCCTCGGCGTAGTAGAACGGCGGCACTTCGCGAATCTCCGTGGTGATCGCGCCGTAGCCCTTGGCGTCGAGCTCCTTCTGGAAGGCCGCGCGGCTAGCGTCGATGGCGGCTTTCTGCGCCTGGTCGAACCAGTAGATCACCGAGCGGTACTGGGTGCCGGTGTCGTTGCCCTGGCGCATGCCCTGGGTCGGGTCGTGGGATTCCCAGAACACCTTCAGCAGTGCCTCGATGCTGGTCTCACGCGGATCGTACGCCACCAATACCACTTCGCTGTGCCCGGTCAGGCCGGAGCAGACTTCGTCGTAGGTCGGGTTCGGTGTGAAGCCGCCGGCATAACCCACCGCGGTGACCCACACGCCGGGTTGCTGCCAGAAGCGCCGCTCGGCGCCCCAGAAGCACCCCAGGCCGACCACGATCTGTTGCACGCCGGCGGGGAAGGGCGCGGACAGCGGGTGGCCATTGACGTAATGCGCTTCGGGCACCGGCATCGGGCTTTCACGCCCCGGCAGGGCCTGGGCGGAGCTGGGCAGTTCCAGCTTGTGGGCAAGTATTTGCGAGCGCAGGGTCATGGCATTCGTCTCCTCTGAATAGGGGCGGCAATAGACTCGGGTACTCGTCGAAGATTACAGCGTTTTTTCCAGCAGCGGGGATGGCTGCGGGCACGCCGTGCCAGCGCGGCTCAATGCGGGCGGCAGGGGTAGCGCTGCAGGCTGGAGGACAGGTCGTGGCTGGGGATGGGCTTGTCGAACAGGTAGCCCTGGCCGATGTCGCAGCGGTTGCGCCGCAGGAAGGCCAGTTGGGCGGCGGTCTCGACGCCTTCGGCGACCACCTGCAGCTTGAGGTTGTGGGCCATGGCGATCACTGCCGAGGTGATTTCCATGTCGTCCTGGTTGTCCGGGATGTCCTTGATGAAGCTGCGATCGATCTTGATCACGTCGATGGGGAATTTCTTCAGGTAGCTCAGCGACGAGTAACCGGTGCCGAAGTCGTCCATCGCCAGGGTCAGGCCCAGGCTCTTCAGGCGTTCCAGCTGCTGGCGGGTGTCGTCGGTGGCGTCCAGCAGCAGGCTCTCAGTGAGTTCAAGCTCGAGCTGACAGGCCGGAATGCTTTCCTCGTGCAGGATCGCGGCGATGGAACCGACCAGGTCCGGGTCGCTGAACTGCTTGGGCGACAGGTTGATTGCCATGTGCAGCTCGCCCAGGCCCTTGGCGGCCAACTCGCGCACCTGGCGGCAGGCCTGGCGGATCACCCATTTGCCGATGGGGATGATCAGCCCGGTTTCCTCGGCGACGCTGATGAACTGGTCCGGGCGGATCATGCCCTTCTCCGGGTGCTGCCAGCGCAGCAGTGCCTCCAGGCCCAGCAGCGCGCCGCTGCGCAGGCACAGCTTGGGCTGGTAGTGCACCGCCAGTTCGTCCTGCACCAGCGCGCGGCGCAGGTTGCTTTCCACGAACAGCTTGTAGCTGGCCTCGGCGGTCATCGCCTCGGTGAAGGTCTGTACCTGGTGCTTGCCGTTGGCCTTGGCCTTGTGCAGCGCCAGACCCGCATGCTTCATCAGGGTCTGCGGGTCCTGCCCGTGCTGCGGCGCGTAGGCGATGCCCACGGAGCCGGTGATGCTGATCAACTGGTTGTCGACGAACAGCGGCTTGTCGAGCACGTCGAGGATCTGTGCGGCGACCTTCTCGCCACGACCGGCGACGGATTCCTCCAGCAGGACGGCGAACTCGTTGCTGGCGAAGCGTGCCAGGGTGGCGCTGTCGCTCAGGCTGCTGCGCAGGCGGCGGGCGAGGTTGGCCAGCAGCTTGTCGCCGGTCTGGTGGCCGAGGCTGTCGTTGATCCGCTTGAAGTTGTCGATGTCCACCAGCAGCAGGCTCAGCGAATGTTCGCTGCCCACCTGCAGGCGTTCTTCCAGGGCATTGATGAAGAAGTGCCGGTTGGCCAGGCCGGTGAGGTTGTCGCGGTAGGCGAGTTTCTCGATGTGCTGCTGGGCCAGCTTGCTCTGGGTGATGTCTTCGTAGATGCCGATGTAGTGGGTCAGCTCGCCCTTGTCGTCGTAGACCTTGGACAACGACAGCTGGCCCCAGTACGGCTCAAGATTCTTGCGCCGGCTGCGGAATTCGCCCTGCCAGCTGTTCTGCGTGACCAGGGTGGAGCGTGCGTCGAACAGCAGTTCGCTGAGATTCGCCAGCGCTGGCAGTTCGGGCAGGCGGCGGCCGCGCACTTCGTCGGCGCCGTATTGGGTAATCGCGGTAAAGCTCGGGTTGACGTACTCCACCAGGCCGTCGCGGTCGATCAGCAGGAAGGCGCTGGCGCTCTGCTCGACGGCGCGCTGGAACAGGTGCAGGGCGCTGGAGACGTTGCGCCGCTCGTGGTTCATCAACACCTGGGCGTACTGGTCGGCCAGCTCGCCAGCGAAGGCGATCTCGTCGCTCTGCCACATTCGCACTTCGCCGACATGCTCCAGGCAGAGCACGCCGACCACTTCGCCGCCGACGCGGATGGTGGCGTCGAGCATGGCGCTGATGCCCTGCGGGCGCAGGTAGCGTGCCGCCAGCTCCTGGGTGCGCGGGTCCTGCTGGGCGTTGTGGGCGTCGATGGCGCGGCCGCTGTGGACTGCGTCGAGGTAGTTGGGGAAGTTGCTGGCGTCGATGTCCTGCGGCTTTTCGTACTGGTCGGTGTCGCGGCGGTAGATGGTCACCGCTTCCAGGCGATGGTCCGGGTGCAGGCGCCAGATGCCGGCGCGAGCCACGTCGTAGGCCTCACAGGCGGCCTGGGCAATCAACTGGGCAGCTTCGAGCAACGGGTCGCTGGACAGGTAGCGGTGCCGCGCCAGGCGCACGATCAGGTTCTGCTGGGTGCGCGAGCGCACCAGGTGCTGCAGGTGCTCGTCCTGGGAGCGCTGGTACATCTCCAGGGACATCTTCAGGCGGATGTTCTGGGCTTCCAGGTCCAGCAGCCGCGGGTCCAGTTCGGTCTCGTGCTCGTCCGCCTCGGTCTGCAACAGATAGCCGTGCAGCAGTTGGCGGCCGTGCTGCTGGAAGGCTTCGCCGACCTCCAGCACGTTCAGCGTGCCGCGCGGCGAGTGGAGCAGGTAGCGCACCCGGTAGCGGCCGTCCTTGAGCAATTGCTGCTGTACCTGCTCATGCAGGCGATGGCGCGCTTCGGGCTCCATCAGGCTGGCGTAGGGGGCGTCGAGGATGCCGCAGAGGTCCTGGGCCGGCACGCCGATCTGGCGTTCGCAGCCGGGGTCGAGGAACAGCAGGGTCCAGCTGGGTTCGTTCAGGCGCTCGAAGCGCAGCATCCCGAGCCTCGAAGGGACGGGAAGCTGCGTGACAACCTCGGCCGCCTGACGGCTGGCGGCATCGGGATGGCTCTTCATGCGCGGGAGATTTCCAGGGTGCTGGATGGGGTACTTCGCCCCACCCGACTTCTATGGGCGTTGGCAAGATTTGCATGAGGCACGGGGCCATGACAAGCCAAGACTGTATCGGCCGTCACAGTGGGAAGTTGAGCCAGGGGCGGGGGCCGGGCGTGACCGCCGGTCCGGACAAAAAGAAGCCCCGCCATCCGGCAGGGCTGGAGAGTACGAGCGTGGCGTGCTCGTCGAGAGGAAAGGCCGGCGCAGGGCCGGCCTTCTACAACACTTACAGCAGCAGGGTGCGGATATCGCCCAGCAGGTCGGACAGGCGCTTGGTGTAGCGCGCGGCGGCTGCCCCGTTGATCACGCGGTGATCGTAGGACAGCGACAGCGGCAGCATCAGGCGCGGCTGGAAGGCCTTGCCGTCCCACACCGGCTGCATGGTTGCCTTGCTGACACCCAGGATCGCCACTTCCGGCGCGTTGACGATCGGCGTGAAGCCGGTGCCGCCAATGTGGCCGAGGCTGGAGATGGTGAAGCAGGCGCCCTGCATGGCGTCGGCGGAGAGCTTCTTGGTGCGCGCTTTCTCGGCCAGTTCGGCGGCTTCGGCGGCGAGTTGCAGGAGGCTCTTCTGGTCGACGTTCTTGATCACCGGGACCAGCAGACCGTCCGGGGTGTCCACGGCGAAGCCGATGTTCACGTACTTCTTGCGGATCAGCGCTTTACCGCTGGGCGCCAGCGAGCTGTTGAAGTCCGGCATTTCCTTGAGCAGGTGGGCACAGGCTTTCAGCAGGATCGGCAGTACGGTCAACTTGACGCCAGCCTTCTCCGCGACGGCTTTCTGGGCCACGCGGAAGGCTTCCATCTCGGTGATGTCGGCCGAATCGAACTGGGTCACGTGCGGCACGTTCAGCCAGCTGCGATGAAGGTTGGCAGCGCCGACCTGCATCAGGCGGGTCATCGGCACTTCTTCCACTTCGCCGAACTTGCTGAAGTCGACTTCCGGAATCGGCGGGATGCCCGCGCCACCGGTAGCGCCAGCCGGCGCGCCGGATTTGGCGCGCTGCAGTTGCTCTTTGACGAACAGCTGCACGTCTTCCTTGAGGATACGGCCTTTGGGGCCGGTGCCTTTCACTTCGGACAGTTCGACGCCGAACTCACGGGCGACCATGCGCACGGCGGGGCCGGCGTGAACCTTGGTGCCGTCACGGCTGGGCGCGCCGACCGGAGCGGCTTCGGGGGCAGCTCCAGAAACTTTGCCCGGAGCTGCGGCAGCCGGTGCGGGAGCTGCGGCAGGAGCAGCAGCAGCCGGAGCCGGAGCAGCAGCCGGAGCTTCAGCGGCGGCCGGGGCCGCTGCGCCCGCGACCTTGAGCTTGAGGATCAGGTCGCCGGTGCCGACTTCGTCACCGATCTTGATCGACACGCTTTCCACCACGCCGGAAGCCGGCGAGGGGATTTCCATGCTGGCCTTGTCCGACTCCAGGGTGATCAGCGACTGGTCAGCTTCGACCGTATCGCCGGCTTTCACCATGACTTCGATGACGTTGGCCTTGCCAGCCGAGCCGATGTCCGGGACGTGGATGTCCTGGACGCTGGCCGCGGCGGGCGCGGCAGCCGGCGCCGGAGCAGCGGCCGGAGCCTCTGCCTTCGGTGCTTCGGCGGCCGGTGCCGGAGCTTCGGCCTTGGGCGCTTCGGCGGCAGCCGAGCCACCCTCGACTTCCAGCTCGAGGATTTCGTCGCCTTCCTTCAGGGTGTCGCCCACCTTGACCTTCAGGCTCTTCACCACGCCGGCTTTCGGCGAGGGGATTTCCATGCTGGCCTTGTCGGATTCCAGGGTCAGCAGGCTCTGGTCGGCCTCGACGGTGTCGCCGACCTTGACCAGCAGTTCGATGACTTCACCCTGACCATTGCCGATGTCGGGTACACGAATCAGTTCGCTCATCGTGCCTCTCCTCAGCAGTCCAGCGGGTTGCGTTTTTCGGGGTTGATGCCGAACTTGGCGATGGCCTCGGCCACCACTTTGGGTTCGATATCACCGCGATCGGCCAGGGCTTCCAGCGCGGCCAGCACGACCCAGTGGCGGTCGACTTCGAAGAAGTCGCGCAGCTTGCGGCGGCTGTCGCTGCGGCCGAAGCCGTCGGTACCCAGGACCTTGAATTCCTTGCTCGGAACCCACTGGCGGATCTGCTCGGCGTAGAGCTTCATGTAGTCGGTGGAGGCAATGACCGGGCCCTTGCGGCCGGACAGGCACTCTTCGACGTAGCTCTGCTTGGGCTTCTGACCCGGGTGCAGGCGGTTCCAGCGCTCCACGGCCAGGCCGTCGCGGCGCAGTTCGTTGAAGCTCGGAACGGACCAGACGTCGGCACCGATGCCGAAGTCTTCGCGCAGAATTTTCGCGGCGGCTTCGACTTCGCGCAGGATGGTGCCCGAACCCAGCAGCTGCACGTGATGCGCGGCGTCCTTCTTGTCCTCATCGAGCAGGTACATGCCCTTGATGATGCCTTCCTCGGCGCCCTTGGGCATGGCCGGCTGGACGTAGTTCTCGTTCATCACGGTGATGTAATAGAAGATGTCCTGCTGCTCTTCGATCATCTGGCGCGAGCCTTCGCGGATGATTACCGCCAGCTCGTAGGCATAGGTCGGATCGTAGGTGCGGCAGTTCGGGATGGTCGCCGCCAGCAGGTGGCTGTGACCGTCTTCGTGCTGCAGGCCTTCACCGTTCAGGGTGGTACGGCCGGCGGTGCCGCCGATCAGGAAGCCGTGCGCGCGACTGTCGCCAGCGGCCCAGGCCAGGTCGCCGATACGCTGGAAGCCGAACATCGAATAGAAGATGTAGAACGGCAGCATCGGCTGGTTGTGCGTGGAGTACGAGGTACCCGCGGCGATCCAGCTGGACATGGCGCCGGCTTCGTTGATGCCTTCCTCGAGGATCTGACCTTTCTTGTCCTCGCGGTAGAACATCACCTGGTCCTTGTCCACCGGCTCGTACAGCTGGCCGACGGAGGAGTAGATACCCAGCTGACGGAACATGCCTTCCATACCGAAGGTACGGGCTTCGTCCGGCACGATCGGGACGATGCGCGGGCCGAGTTCCTTGTCCTTGACCAGCTGCGAGATGATCCGCACGAAGGCCATGGTGGTGGAGATTTCGCGGTCGCCCGAGCCGTCGAGCATGGCCTTGAGGGTTTCCAGCGGGGGAACCGGGACCTGGAAGCTCTTCTCGCGGCGAACCGGCATCACGCCGCCCAGCGCGGCACGGCGGGAAGCCAGGTACTTGGCTTCGGCGCTGCCTTCCTCGGGGCGGTAGAACGGCAGGTTTTCCAGGTCGGCATCCTTGATCGGGATGTCGAACTTGTCGCGGAACGACTTCAGGGACTCGACGTCGACCTTCTTGACGTTGTGCGCGATGTTCTTCGCTTCGCCCGAACCGGTACCGTAACCCTTGATGGTCTTGGCCAGGATGACGGTCGGCTGGCCCTTGTGGTTGACCGCCTGGTGGTAAGCCGCATAGACCTTGTAGGGGTCGTGGCCGCCACGGTTGAGTTTCCAGACCTCTTCGTCGGAGAGGTCCTTGACCATCTCCAGCAGTTCCGGACGCGCACCGAAGAAGTGCTCACGCACGTAGGCGCCGTCTTTGGCCTTGTAGTTCTGGTACTCGCCGTCGATGACCTCGTCCATGCGCTGCTGCAGCAGGCCGGCGGTGTCCTTGGCGAACAGCGGGTCCCAGAAGCGACCCCAGACCACCTTGTTGACGTTCCACTCGGCGCCACGGAATACGCCTTCGAGTTCCTGGATGATCTTGCCGTTGCCGCGAACCGGGCCGTCGAGGCGCTGCAGGTTGCAGTTGATGACAAAGATCAGGTTGTCCAGCTTCTCGCGGCCGGCCAGGGAGATCGCGCCCAGGGATTCGGGCTCGTCGCACTCGCCGTCGCCCATGAAGCACCAGACCTTCTGCTTGCCGGCAGGGATGAAGCCGCGGCTTTCCAGGTACTTCATGAAGCGCGCCTGGTAGATCGCCTGGATCGGGCCCAGACCCATGGAAACGGTCGGGAACTGCCAGAAGTCCGGCATCAGCCAGGGGTGCGGGTAGGAAGACAGGCCGTTGCCGTCCACTTCCTGGCGGAAGTTGTTCAACTGGTCTTCGCTGATGCGGCCTTCGAGGAAGGCGCGGGCGTAGACGCCGGGGGAGGCGTGGCCCTGGAAGAACACCAGGTCGCCGCCGTGTTCGTCGGTCGGGGCCTGGAAGAAATAGTTGAAGCCAACGTCATACAGGGTCGCCGAGGAGGCGAAGGAGGAGATGTGGCCACCCAGATCCGGGTCGTTCTTGTTGGCCTTCATCACCATCGCCAGGGCGTTCCAGCGCACCAGGGAGCGAATGCGGCGTTCCATGAACAGGTCGCCGGGCATACGGGCTTCGTGGGTGACCGGGATGCTGTTGCGATACGGCGTGGTGATCGCGTAGGGCAGTTGGGTGCCGGACCGGCTGGCCAGCTCGCCCATACGGGTCATCAGGTAATGGGCGCGGTCTTCACCTTCACGGTCCAGGACCGATTCCAGGGCGTCCAGCCATTCCTGGGTTTCGACGGGATCGAGGTCTTGCATGGCTTGCTCCAGGGCGGAAAGGCTTCCAGAATCGGAAGCCAGTAGATCGTTGCCGATAGCTGCGCCAACCTCGTGGGCGACGCGGCGAATTCTTGGAAGTGCTCCGGGGGTACGCCCGGCGGGTTGTAGTTTTACTACAAATCGCCAGCGGATACATCCCTCCACCAGAAAAAGTTAGTAGTAAAACTACAGGGGCGCGAAAAGACAGGAATGCCGGCGCCTCGCCGACCACTCAGGATAGACCATGAGCCTGCCGTCCCTGGCCGCTTTGCCGGCTACTCTCAAGCCCCTCGCCGAGCGGGCTGAGCAGAATTTCCGCACCGCCATCGCCGCGTTTTCTCCCGAGCAGATCGCCAGTTTCGAGAGCTGGTCCGACGAGCGGCATGCCGATTTCGCCCGCGTCACCGCTGGTAGCGATTTCGTCGCCGAGCAGGTCCAGCGTGATCCTGCCTTTCTATTGGAGCTCGCCGCGACCGGTGAGCTGGAGCGGGGAATGCAGCCCGGCGAGATGGGCGCGCAGCTGGAAGCGCTGCTGGCCGATTGCGCCGACGAGGATGAACTGGGCCGCCGCCTGCGCCGTTTCCGCCGACGCCAGCAGATGCGCATCATCTGGCGCGACCTGACCCGCCGCAGCGACCTGGCCGGCACCTGCTGCGACCTGTCGGACCTCGCCGATGCCTGCATCGACCAGTCCCTGGCCTGGCTATACCAGCGCCACTGCCAGCAGTTCGGCGTGCCCATCGGCAACCGATCGGGCCTGCCGCAGAAGATGATCGTGCTGGGCATGGGCAAGCTGGGCGCGGGCGAGCTGAACCTGTCTTCGGACATCGACCTGATCTTCGGCTACCCCGAAGGCGGCGAGACTCAGGGCGCCAAGCGCGCACTGGATAACCAGGAGTTCTTCACCCGCCTGGGGCAGAAGCTGATCAAGTCGCTGGACGCGATCACCGTCGAAGGCTTCGCCTTCCGCGTCGACATGCGCCTGCGCCCCTATGGCTCCAGCGGCCCGCTGGTGCACAGCTTCGCCGCGCTGGAACAGTACTACCAGGATCAGGGGCGCGACTGGGAACGCTACGCGATGATCAAGGCTCGCGTGGTTGGTGGTGACCAGGAAGCCGGCCAGCGGCTGCTGGAGCTGCTGCGTCCGTTCGTCTACCGCCGCTACCTGGACTTCTCCGCCATCGAGGCGCTGCGCACCATGAAGCAGCTGATCCAGCAGGAAGTCCGGCGCAAGGGCATGAGCGAGAACATCAAGCTGGGCGCCGGCGGCATCCGCGAGGTGGAGTTCATCGCCCAGGCCTTCCAGCTGATCCACGGCGGTCGCGACCTCAGCCTGCAGCAACGGCCATTGCTGCGCGTGCTGGCCATCCTCGAAGGGCAGGGCTACCTGCCGCCGCAGGTGGTCGCCGAGCTGCGCGAGGGCTACGAATTCCTGCGCTATGCCGAGCATGCGCTGCAAGCCATCGCCGACCGGCAGACGCAGATGCTCCCGGAGGACGAGTTCGAGCGTATCCGCGTGGCCTTCATCATGGGCTTCGCCAACTGGTCGGCCTTCCATCAGGCCACTAATCAATGGCGGGAACGCATCGACTGGCATTTTCGTCAGGTCATCGCCGATCCGGACGAGGACGAAGACGGCCAGGTCGACACCACCATCGGCGGCGAGTGGATTCCGCTGTGGGAAGAGGCGGTGGACGAGGAGTCCGCCTGCCGGCAGTTCGCCGATGCCGGGTTCGCCGAGCCTGCGCAGGCCTGGAAGCGCCTGACCGACCTGCGCCATGGTACGCAGGTGCGGGCCATGCAGCGCCTGGGGCGCGAGCGGCTGGATGCCTTCATGCCGCGGCTGCTGAACATGATTGCCGAGCGCGGCCCAGCGGACGTGCTGCTGGAGCGCACGCTGCCGCTGATCGAGGCAGTGGCGCGGCGCTCGGCCTATCTCGTGCTGCTCACCGAGAACCCCGGCGCGCTGGAACGCCTGCTGACACTCTGCGCGGCGAGCCCGATGGTGGCCGAGCAGATTGCCCGCTTCCCCATCCTGCTCGATGAACTGTTGAATGAAGGACGGCTGTTCCGTCCGCCGCAGGCTGCCGAGCTGGGCGCGGAGCTGCGCGAACGGCTGATGCGCATCCCCGAGGACGATCTCGAGCAGCAGATGGAAACCCTGCGCCACTTCAAACTGGCCCACGCCCTGCGCGTGGTCGCCTCGGAGATCGCCGGGACGCTGCCTTTAATGAAGGTCAGCGACTACCTGACCTGGCTGGCCGAGGCGATCCTCGAGCAGGTGCTGAGCCTGACCTGGGACCAACTGGTGCAGCGTCACGGGCGACCGACCCGCGTGGATGGCACGCCCTGCGATCCGGACTTCATCATCATCGGCTACGGCAAGTCCGGCGGCCTGGAACTGGGCCACGGCTCGGACCTGGACCTGGTGTTCATCCATGACGGCGACCCGCAGTGCGAGACCGACGGCGAGAAGTCCATCGATGGCGCGCAGTTCTACACGCGACTGGGGCAGAAGATCATCCACTTCCTCACCGCGCAGACGCCGTCCGGCATGCTCTACGAGGTGGACATGCGCCTGCGTCCGAGTGGCGCTTCCGGCCTGCTGGTCAGTTCGTTGCGCGCTTTCGAAGCCTATCAACTGGGCGAGGCCTGGACCTGGGAGCACCAGGCGCTGGTGCGCGCCCGCGTGCTTGCGGGCTGCCAGCGGGTGGCCAAGGCTTTCGAGGCGATCCGCGCGAAAGTCATCGGCCAGCAGCGTGACCTGGCCGAGCTGCGCAAGGAAGTCAGCGAGATGCGCGCGAAGATGCGCGACAACCTCGGCACCCCGAGCACAGCTGCCGGCACTGCGCCGAATGCCTTCGAGGCCGCGGCCCCGTTCGATCTCAAGCAGGATGCCGGTGGTATCGTCGATATCGAATTTATGGTGCAATACGCGGCCCTGGCCTGGTCGTGGCAGCATCCGGAGCTGGTGGAGTTCACCGACAACATCCGCATTCTGGAAGCGCTGGAGCGGGTCGGGTTGATGTCCGGCGAGGATGTCCTGAAGTTGCAGGACGCCTACAAGGCCTACCGGGCGGCGGCTCACCGATTGTCCCTGCAGAAGCAGCCGGGCGTGGTGGGCGGCGACCACTTCCATGCCGAGCGACGCATGGTGATGCAGATGTGGAAGGCCTTCGAGCTGACCTGATTCGCTGCGATTTCCCTTCCCTGGCCTTTTTGAACAGTGGAGCCAGCATCCGGCGGATGATGTTCGCCGGAGCGCCCCGCGCTGTCGGTTGAGTTGCGCGGGTCTATAGATGTCAGGAGCGAGGCGCATGATGCCATTGCGCCAGGTCACAGGGAGTGACGAAATCCGCCCGGCCGGCTGATCGGCTGGGCTAGACTGCCGGCATTCGATGCTCGGCACCCGATCGTGAGGGCACGCGCCACACGGTTGGATGAATGGAGTACGGGGAGGCGAGAGCCTCCCCGGTCGTTTCTGGAAAAGGCATGAGAATTCTGATCGTAGGCCCCTCCTGGGTGGGCGACATGGTGATGGCGCAGACACTCTTCCAGTGTCTGAAGCAGCAGCATCCGGACTGCGTGATCGACGTGCTGGCGCCCGACTGGAGCCGGCCGATCCTCGAGCGCATGCCCGAGGTGCGCCAGGCCCTGAGCTTCCCGCTCGGCCACGGCGTGCTGGACATCGCCTCGCGCCGCCGTATCGGCAAGACTCTCAAGGGCCAGTACGACCAGGCTATCCTTCTGCCCAACTCGCTGAAGTCGGCGCTGGTGCCGTACTTCGCCGGTATTCCCAAGCGCACCGGCTGGAAGGGCGAGATGCGCTACGGCCTGCTCAACGATATCCGCACGCTGGATAAAGAGCGTTACCCGCTGATGATCGAGCGCTTCATGGCGCTGGCATTCGAGCCGGGTGCCGAGCTGCCGCAGCCTTATCCACAGCCACGCCTGGCCATCGACCCGCAGAGCCGCGAGGCCGCGCTGGCCAAGTTCGGCCTGAGCCTGGACCGCCCCGTGCTCGCCCTGTGCCCCGGCGCCGAGTTCGGCGAGGCCAAGCGCTGGCCGGCCGAGCACTACGCCAAGGTTGCCGAGGTGAAAATTCGCGCCGGCTGGCAGGTGTGGATCTTCGGCTCGAAGAATGACCATCCCGGTGGCGAAGACATCCGCATGCGCCTGATTCCGGGCCTGCGCGAGGAGTCGGTGAACCTTGCCGGCGAGACCGCGCTGTCCGAGGCCATCGACCTGATGTCCTGCGCCGGCGCCGTGGTGACCAACGATTCCGGCCTGATGCATGTGGCCGCCGCGCTGAACCGCCCGTTGGTGGCCGTCTACGGTTCTACCTCGCCGCAGTTCACTCCTCCTTTGGCCGATCAGGTGGAGATCGTCCGCCTCGGCCTGGAATGCAGCCCCTGCTTCGATCGTGTGTGCCGTTTCGGCCACTACAACTGCCTGCGCGAGCTGAAGCCGCGCCCGGTGATCGAAGCGCTGGACCGACTGGTCGCTGACCCGGTGGACGTGGAAGGGTAGGGGCGATGGCATTTCGTTGTGGCCGCGACGTCGGCCAGTTTGGCGCAGCACAAGGCGCGAGGAGAGAGGTTTGGTAGTTCCAAATAAACGACGAGTAACGCAGGGCTGCGCCAAACTGGCCACGTCCCTTCGGGTTGCGTGCCAGATTGCGCCAGGCAGCGTTGCGGAATTTGACAAGGGGAGCGCCCTTGCCTGCATTCCGCGCCTTGCCTGGCGCAATCTGGCCCAGCAACGCGGCTCGCAACGAAATGCCATCCGCCCCTAGTATGAGGGTCCTGCTGATCAAGACTTCGTCCCTGGGCGATGTCATCCATACCCTGCCGGCGTTGACCGACGCTGCCCGTGCTATTCCCGGCATCCAGTTCGACTGGGTGGTGGAGGAGGGCTTCGCCGAGATTCCCGCCTGGCATCCAGCGGTGGCCCAGGTGATCCCGGTGGCGATCCGCCGCTGGCGCAAGAATCTCTGGCAGACGATCAAGAGCGGCGAGTGGAGTCGCTTCAAGCGCCGCCTGAAGGAAGTCGACTACGACCTGGTGATCGACGCCCAGGGCCTGCTCAAGAGCGCCTGGCTGACCCGTTACGTACGCCGCCGCACGCCAGTCGCCGGGCTGGACAAGGAGTCGGCGCGCGAGCCGGCCGCCAGCCGCTTCTATAACCGTACCTACCCGGTTGCCTGGGGGCAGCACGCCGTCGAGCGCGTGCGCCAGCTGTTCGCCCAGGCGCTGGACTATCCGCTGCCCGCCGGCACCGGCGACTACGGCCTTGACCGCAATCGCCTGCTGGACTCGGTGGAGAGCGAGCCCTACCTGGTGTTCCTCCACGGCACCACCTGGGTGACCAAGCACTGGCCCGAGGTCTACTGGCGCGAGCTGGCCCAGCGCATGGGCGAGCGCGGCTGGCAGGTTCGCCTGCCGTGGGGCAACGACGCCGAGCGGCAACGCGCCGAACGGCTCGCCGAAGGCTTGGAAAACGCCTCGGTGCTCCCCAAATTAAGCCTCGCAGGCATGGCCAAGGTACTGGCCGGCGCTTCCGCCTGCGTGGCGGTCGACACCGGGCTCGGACACCTGGCCGCCGCCCTGGACGTGCCGACGCTATCGCTGTTCGGCCCGACCAACCCCGGTCTGACCGGCGCCTACGGGCGCTCGCAGGTGCACCTGGCCAGTGATTGGCCCTCGTGCGCGCCCTGCCTGCAGAAGACCTGCACCTACCAGCCGACGGCCGAAGACAAGCGCCAGTTCGACCTGCGGCATGAACAGCCTCTGTGCTTCACGCGCCTGAATCCCCAGCGTGTGGCAACTCAGCTGGAGGCACTGCTGCTGGCCCCGGAGACGCTTCGATGACCCTGGCTTTCGTCCTCTACAAGTACTTCCCGTTCGGCGGGTTGCAGCGCGACTTCATGCGCATTGCCCTGGAATGCCAGCAGCGCGGCCACGCCATCCGCGTCTACACGCCCATCTGGGAGGGCGAGGTGCCGCCTGGTTTCGACGTGCGCGTGGCGCCGGTGAAGTCGCTGTTCAACCACCGCCGCAACGAGAAATTCAGCGCCTGGCTGGCGGCGGACCTCGCGCGTTCGCCGGTGGACCGGGTGATCGGTTTCAACAAGATGCCCGGCCTGGACGTCTATTACGCCGCCGACGGTTGCTTCGAGGACAAGGCGCAGACCCTGCGCAATTCCTTCTACCGTCGCTGGGGCCGCTACAAGCACTTCGCCGATTACGAGCGGGCGGTGTTCGCGCCGGAGTCCAAGACCGAGATCCTGATGATCTCCGAAGTCCAGCAGCCGCTGTTCATCAAGCATTACCGCACCCCCGAGGCACGCTTCCACCTGCTGCCGCCGGGCATCGCCCAGGACCGCCGCGCGCCGGCCAACGCCGCCGAGATCCGCGCCGAATTCCGCCGCGAGTTCAAGCTGGCCGACGATGACCTGCTGCTGGTGCAGATCGGCTCCGGCTTCAAGACCAAGGGCCTGGACCGCAGCCTCAAGGCGCTGGCCGCGCTGCCGCGCTCGCTGCGCAAGCGCACCCGGCTGATCGCCATTGGCCAGGACGATCCCAAGCCGTTCCTGCTGCAGGTGAAGGCGCTGGGGCTGTCGGACAACGTGCAGATCCTCAAGGGGCGCAGCGATATTCCGCGTTTCCTGTTGGGTGCCGACCTGCTGATTCATCCGGCCTACAACGAAAACACCGGCACCGTGCTGCTGGAAGCGCTGGTCGCGGGCCTGCCGGTGCTGGTCACCGACGTCTGCGGCTACGCCCACTACATCGACGAGGCAAACGCCGGGCGCGTGGTGCCGTCGCCCTTCGAGCAGGAGCGCCTGAACGCCATGCTCAAGGACATGCTGGAAGACGACGTGGCGCGTGCCGACTGGTCGCGCAATGGCCTGGCCTTCGCCGACAGCGCCGATCTCTACAGCATGCCGCAACACGCCGCCGACCTGATCCTGCGGGAGCGCGCATGAACGCTTTTGCTCTCGTAGGAGCGAGCTTGCTCGCGAAGAATTTTTCGGCATGCCGCAGCGTCACGCGGGTTCGCGAGCAAGCTCGCTCCTACAAAGGCGCTGACCATGAAGCTTGAGCTGCACGAACCGTTCAAGCGCCTGTGGGCCGGCAAGGACCCGTTCGCCGAAGTCGAACGCCTGCAAGGCAAGGTCTACCGCGAGCTGGAAGGCCGCCGCACGCTGCGTACCGAAGTCGAGGGGCGCGGTTATTTCGTGAAGATCCACCGCGGCATCGGCTGGGGCGAGATCGTCAAGAACCTGTTCAGTGCCAAGCTTCCGGTGCTGGGTGCGGGCCAGGAACAGCGCGCCATCGAGCGCCTGCACCAGGCCGGCGTGGCGACCATGACCGCGGTGGCCTATGGCGAGCGTGGCGGCAATCCGGCTGCGCAGCACTCCTTCATCATCACCGAAGAGCTGGCGCCGACCACCGACCTGGAAGTCCTTTCGCTGGACTGGCTGCAGACGCCGCCCGAGCCGCGCCTGAAGCGCGCGTTGATCGCCGAAGTGGCGAAGATGGTCGGCACCATGCACCGCGCCGGGGTCAATCACCGCGACTGCTACATCTGCCACTTCCTGCTGCACACCGACCGCCCGATCAGCGCTGATGACCTGCGCCTGTCGGTGATCGACCTGCACCGCGCCCAGACCCGCGCGGCTACCCCGCGCCGCTGGCGCGACAAGGACCTGGCGGCGCTGTATTTCTCCGCGCTGGACATCGGCCTTACGCGCCGTGACAAATTGCGCTTCCTGCGCGGTTACTTCCTGCGCCCGCTGCGTGACATTCTCCGGGAGGAGGCCGCGCTGCTGGCCTGGATGGAGCGCAAGGCAGCCAAGCTCTACGACCGCAAACAACGATACGGAGACCTGCTCTGATGGCCGGCTGGGTACTCGAAGCCGACTACCAGCATCTCGCCGCCGAATTCGGCAGCCTCGATGCCGTGTTTGCCCTCGAAGGCGAACGCATCACCAAAGACGCCATGTCCGACGTCGTGCGCATCGAGCGCGATGGCGCGCGTTATTACGTCAAGCGCTACCGCAAACCGGGCAAGGGTTTCCGCCGCTATCTGCCGCGCCCGCGGGTGAAGGCCGAGTGGCAGAACCTCAAGCAGTTCGCCAAGTGGGGCATTCCCACGGCGCAGGTGGTGGCTTACGGCCTGGAACGCGTCAACGGCGGCTTCTCCCGCGGTGCGATCATCACCCGCGAGCTGGTCGGCACCGAGGACCTGCATGCCCTGGCCAAGCAGGACGATCCGCGCCTGAAGGATCGTGCCTGGGTCGAGCACGTCATGCGCCAGTTGGCCGGCTACACCCGGACCATGCATGACCACCACTTCACCCACAACGACCTGAAGTGGCGCAACATACTGGTGGACGGCGAGGGCACGGTGTACTTCATCGACTGCCCGATCGGTGATTTCTGGGTCAGCTTCATGCTGCGCTACCGCATCACCAAGGATCTGGCCACCCTCGACAAGGTCGCCAAGTACCACCTCTCCTACACGCAGCGTCTGCAGTTCTACCTGATGTATCGGCGCCGCGAGCGATTGAACGCGTCGGACAAGAAACGTCTCCGACAGATCGTCCATTTCTTTGAGGGACGCGAGTGAAGGATTTCATTGCCGAGGGCGACCAGGCCCTGCTGGAAAACAATGCCCTGGCCGATTTCGACGCCCTCTGGGCACTGCAGCTGGAAGCCGTGGACGAGCCCAATACCGAGCGCGGCGGCTGGAGCAGCGTGTACCGCCTGGAGCTGGACGGCACCGCCTACTACCTCAAGCGCCAGAGCAACCACCTGACCCGCAGCCTGAAACGCCCGCTCGGCGAGCCGACCTTCAGCCGCGAGTTCCGCAATATCCAGCGCTACCACCAGCTCGGCATTCCGTCGATGCAGGCAGCGTTCTTCGGTGCGCGGCAGGTCGGCGGCGAGCGCCGGGCGATCCTGATGACCCGCGCCCTGGACGGCTGGCGCGACCTCGACAGCCTGCTGCAGGGCTGGTCGAGCCTGCCTGCCGAGCGTCGCCAGGCCATCCTGCGCGCCTGCGGCATGCTCGCCCGTCGTCTGCACGAGGCTGGGCAGATGCATGGCTGCTTCTACCCCAAGCACATCTTTCTGCGCGAAACCGACGACGCCTTCGAGGCAACCCTGATCGACCTGGAGAAGACCCGCCCGCTGTGGTTTGGCCAGCGCGACCGCGTGCGCGACCTCGAGCCGCTGCTGCGCCGCGCGCCGGACTGGAACGAGACCGACGTGCGCAACCTGCTGGCGGCCTACCTGGGCACCTCATCCACCGGTCCCGAGGTAGACGACTGGTATCGCCGCCTCGGCGCACGCCGCAAGAAGAAGGAAAACCGCGCATGAGGCTGTCGGCCCTGCGCGATGCCGGTCGCGCTCCCGCGCTGCCCCTGCGCATCGAGCTGGAAGACGGCGCCGGCCCGGCCGAGCTGCGCCTCGACCGACTGCTGCGCGTACTGCCCGGCCAGCGCTACGTCGGTGCGGCCAATTGGCGCGGCCGATCGGTGCTGGCCAAGCTGCTGGTCGGCGGCAAGGCTGCGCGGCACTTCCAGCGTGAGCGCGAAGGCGTGCGCCTGCTCGCCGAGCAGGGCCTGACCACGCCGCAACTGCTGGCCGATGGGCTGAAGGACGGCGAGGGCGGCTGGCTGCTCTTCGAGTTCCTCGATAACGCCGAAAGCCTCTGGGACGCCTGGCGCGCCGTGGAAGGCGAACCGTTGTTGTCCGATGGGCAGACCACGGTCATCGCCGAAGCGCTGACCGCCATTGCCCAGTTGCACCTCAAGGGCCTGTGGCAGGAAGACCTGCACCTGGACAACCTGCTGCGCCACGCCGACCAGCTTTACCTGATCGACGGTGCCGGCATCCGTGCGGAAACCCCCGGGCAGCCGCTGTCGCGCAAGCACGTGCTGGAAAACCTCGGCGTGTTCTTCGCCCAACTACCGGCCAGCCTCGATCCTTATCTCGAGGAATTGCTGATCCATTACCTGCTGGCCAATGGCGAGCATGCGCTGCCGCTGGAGGCCCTGCAGAAGGAAATCGCCAAGGTTCGACGCTGGCGCGTCGGCGATCTGATGAAGAAAATCGCCCGTGACTGCAGCCTGTTCAGCGTGTTCAAGGGGCCGTTCGGCCTGCGCGCGGTGCGCCGCGAGGAAGAAGAGGGCCTGCAACCGCTGCTGGACGATCCGGATTCCTACATAGATCGCGGACACCTCTACAAGACCGGCGGCGCCGCGACTGTCGCCCGCGTGGAGCTGAATGGCCGGCCGCTGGTGGTCAAGCGCTACAACATCAAGAACCTGCTGCACTGGTTCAAGCGCTTCTGGCGCCCCAGCCGCGCCTGGGCTTCCTGGCGTGAGGGCAATCGCCTGGACTTCCTCGGCATCGCCACACCCAAGCCGCTGGCGGTGATCGAGCGGCGCTGGCTGTGGCTGCGCGGCCCGGCCTTCCTGATTACCGATTACCTGGCCGGTCAGGATATAATCGCCCGTTTCAAACCCTACCTGGACCAACCGGAGGGGGGCGGCCTGCCGCCGGAATCGGATCTTGTGGCCCTGGACAGACTGTTCGCGGCGTTGGTGCGCGAGCGCATCAGCCACGGCGACCTGAAGGGGCACAACCTGTTCTGGCAGGAGCAGGGCGAAGGCGGGCAATGGTCGCTGATCGACCTCGATGCCATGCAGCGCCACTCGCGAGAAGCGAGCTTCGCCCGCGCCTATGCCCGCGACCGTGCGCGCTTCCTGCGCAACTGGCCAGAGGGCAGCGCACTGCACAAGCTGCTCGACGAACGTTTACCGCGGGTGCCTGGCACCCGCCCAGATGAAAGAGGCTAGACCCTGTGGCATTGACCATCCTCGGCCTGTCCGGCGCCGTAAGCCATGACCCTTCCGCCGCCCTGTACATCGACGGCAAGCTGGTCGCGGCCGTCGAAGAAGAGCGCTTCGTCCGCGACAAGCACGCGAAGAACCGCATGCCCTACGAGTCGGCCAAGTTCTGCCTGGAGCAGGCCGGGATCAAGCCGTCGGACGTTGACGTGGTGGCTATTCCCTTCGCCCCCATCAGCATCTTCGACAAGGCCCGCTGGCACTATGCCAAGCGTTACGCCTACGCGCCGGACCGCGCGCTGGACGCCATCCTGCTCGGCAACCGCCGCTACCACCGCTACTACAAGCGTATCCAGTGGTGCCTGCAGCAGCTGGGCTTCGACCTGAAGAAGGTCAAGATCCAGCCGGTCGAGCATCACCTGGCCCACGCCTCCAGCGCCTATCACTGCTCGGGCTTCAAGGAGAAGACCGCGATCCTCGGGATCGACGGCAAGGGCGAGTACGCCACCACCTTCTTCGGCTACGGCGAGAACGGCAAGATCCACAAGATCAAGGAGTTCTACGACCCGGACTCCCTGGGCGGCCTGTACGGCGCACTGACCGAATACCTCGGCTTCGACATGCTCGACGGCGAGTTCAAGGTCATGGGCATGGCGCCCTACGGTGATGCCAGCAAGTACGATTTCTCCCGTCTCGCCAAGTTCGAGAACGGCGAGCTGGTCATCAACACCGACTACGCCAACGTCATCGGCTTCCGTCGCTACAAGGAAAAGGGCAAGGGCTACTACTTCTCGCCCAAGCTGATCGAGTGGCTCGGCCCGAAACGTGAAGGCGATATCGCCGACGATCCTTACATCCACTATGCCGCCAGCATCCAGGCACTGTTCGAGAAGCTGGCGCTGGAGATGATGGATTACTACCTGGGCGACATCATCCGCGAGACCGGCAAGATCGCCTTCGCCGGCGGCTGCGCGCTGAACGTCAAGCTCAACCAGAAGATCATCGCCCGCCCCGAGGTCAAGGAGCTGTACGTACAGCCCGCGGCCAGCGACGCCGGCACCGCCGTTGGCGCCGCCGCGTACGTGTCCTGGGAGCGCGGTGTGCCGGTCGAGAAGATGGAGCACGTCTACCTCGGCCCGGAATACAGCAACGAAGACGTCATCGCCGCCTGCGCCCGCCACGAGGCCAAGCCGCAATGGCGCAAGATCGACAACGTGCCCGAGCACATCGCCAAGGTGCTGGTCGAAGGCAACCCGGTGGCCTGGTTCCAGGGCCGCCTGGAGTTCGGCCCGCGTGCCCTCGGTGGCCGTTCGATCATCGGCTGCCCGAGCATTGCCGGCGTGGCTGATCGCATCAACGCGCAGATCAAGTTCCGCGAGCGCTGGAGGCCCTTCTGCCCGTCGATGCTCGATACCGTCGGCCCGCAGATGTTCAAGATCGACCACCCGGCGCCATTCATGACCTTCACCTTCGAAGTCAACGAAGAGTGGAAGACCCGCGTGCCGGAAGTCGTCCATGAAGACGGCACTTCCCGCGCCCAGGTCTTGAAGCGCGAGTTCAACCCGCGCTACTACGACATGATGAAGGAACTGGAGAAGCTCACCGGCAACGGCGTGGCGCTCAATACCTCGCTGAACCGCCGTGGTGAGCCGATGGTCTGCTCGCCCACCGACGCGCTGAACATGTTCTACGGCTCGGACCTGCAATACCTGATCATGCAGGACATCCTGGTGGTCAAGGACGGCGTGGAGTCCCATGACTCGGTCGGCTGAACCGCGCGTTCTGCAGTTCTGCCATGGCTATGACGGGCCGTTCCTCGACTGCGCCCGTCAGTACGCCAGCCTGTTTGCCGGCACCGGTTACCGGGTTACGACGGTGTTCCTCACCGGCGCGCCCGATCCGGAAGTCGTGGTCGGTTGCGCCAGCGACGAGGTGCTCTTCCTCGACTACAGCTCGCGGGACATCCGCGGGCTTAAGCTCAAGGCGATCCGCGACCTGCGCGAGATCGCCCGTTCCCGCGACTTCCGCTTCTGCATCGCGCACCGCTTCAAGCCGACCTGGATCGCCATGCTCGGCACCAAGCTGCCGATCATCGGCGTGCACCACGGTTTCGGTGATTTCCAGCGCCTGGGACGCAAGCTGTTCGCGCGCTTCTTCGCCGAGCGCTTGAGTCTGCTGGGTGTATCCAATGCGGTGCGTGACGAAATACGCGCCTGCCTGCCGGCCTGGCCGCACGAACGCATCGAGACCCTGTACAACCGGGTCGACGTCGAGGCGCTGCAGGCTCAACAGGTCGAACGCTATCCCGCTCGCCAGCACCTGGGACTGGCAGACAATGCCTGGGTGGTCGGCAACGTCGGCCGCCTGCATCCGGACAAGGACCAGGCCACCCTGCTGCGTGGCTTCGCCCGCGCACTGCCGCGCCTGCCGCACAACAGCCTGCTGGCAATCCTGGGCAAGGGCCGTCTGGAAGAAGACCTCAAGGACCTCGCGCGGGAGCTGGGCATCGCCGATCGCGTGCTGTTCCTCGGCCAGGTCCCGGACGCCAAACGCTACTTCAAGGCCTTCGACGTGTTCGCCCTGACCTCCGACCACGAGCCGTTCGGCATGGTCCTGCTGGAGGCCATGGTCGCCGGTGTGCCGCTGATCTCTACCGCTGGCGGCGGTGCCGGAGAAATCGTCGAAGGGCTGGGGATTCTCTTCCCGCTTGGCGACGATGCGGCGCTGGCCGAAGGCCTGCGGCACCTGTCGGTGCTGGACCGTGAGCAGCGGGTGATGTGCGTGGAGCAGATGGAGCAGCGCCTGCAGACGTGCTTCTCCGATGGCGCGGTGCGCCGGGAATTCTGGAGTCTGCCGCTGGTGAAGGCGCTGCTCGCCTCTTCCCGCTGACGGGCCTGCAGATATCCTTTTCTCTCTACCAGCCCGGACGCTGGTTTTGCCCTTTTGGCGATTCATTGACGAGCGCGCGATTGCAAATGTTGGAACTCAAGCTGGAAGAAGGCCGGCGCTGGCTGAGCGATGGAAATGTACAGGTTCCCATCGTCCCCTTCGGAGAGTGCCGCGGGCGTTATCAGGGCAGCGTCTTTGTGCTGGCCTCCGGTCCCTCTGCGGGAGAGTTTCCGCTGGCCCGTTATGCGGATTGGCCGATCATCGCGATGAATGGCTCCATCGTTCGCTGTGTCGACGAGCAGATCACGCCCTTCTTCTATATCTGCGATGATCCCGGCTTCGTGCGTGATAGGCCCGATCTCGCCCGCTTGGGCGCCCGCAGCGCCACGCACCTGGCGATGAGCCTGAACTGCTTCCAGGAACTGCATCGCCATGATCCGACCGTGTTGGCGCAGCGAGCGAACGTCCTGCTGCTGGAGCGGGTCAATCGTCGCCATGGCATGGCCGTGCTCTCGGACCGTTCCTATGCCTGGTCGATCCGCAAGGACCCGGACCTGATCTGCGGTTTTTCCTTATTGCGCAAGAAGACCAATCGCATCGGTTTCAGCTGCGACATGAGCAAGGGCTACTTCGGCGCGCGCACCATCCCCTTTGCTGCGACGCAACTGGCCTGTCACCTTGGGTTCAGCCAGGTATTCATCATCGGCATGGACCTGAACAAGAGTATCGGGCGTTTCTACGAAACCGGGGCAGCGGCGCTGCCCAGCAGCCTCGATGAAGATTTCGAGGACTACATCCTGCCCAGCTTCCGGATCGTTGCCGAGCAGGTGTCGTCCCGCTACCCGTTGCGGCTGTTCAATCTGTCGCCGGACAGCCGGTTACCGGCCAGTGTTGTGCCGAAAGTCCAACCCACCCAGCTGGATGCATTACTCGAGGCAGAAATGACTGTGACGGGTGGCAAATGCCTGCGAGGGAGGTCGTGATGGATCTGCAGCAACTGATTGAATGCTGGAAGTGCGAAGTTTCGAACAAGAAGAAGCCCGGTAGTCGTATTGGCCTGTTCAGCAACATCGTGAAACGCGCCTACAAGAGCAACGTGCTGCGCTACCTGCTGCAGTTTCGTCTGGCCCAGTTCCTTTACGCCAAAGGCGGAATGCGCCGACGTTACGCGCTGCGCCTGCAGCGCAAGTTGAACCGGCGCTATGCGGTGGACATCAGCGTTGCCGCGCAGATCGGCCCCGGTTTCCGGATCGCTCACCTGCCGGGAGTGGTCATCACCGGCTACGCGCAGATCGGCAGGAATTTCTTCATTCGGCAGAACTCCACGGTGGGCATCAAGACGTTGGGGCTATCGCGTTACTCGCTGGTGATCGGTGACGATGTGAGCCTCGGTGCGCACAGTTGCATCATCGCCGATGAACTCGAGATTGGCAGTGGTGTCACCATTGGGGCGATGTCCTTCGTCAACAAGGACCTCCCGGCGGGTTGCACCTATTACAACGTTCGTCAGAGCCAGATTCTCCACGCCCCATCCTGAGACGCCATCGCCTTGACCGGGCTGTTCAGCGTCCCCTAATCTTCGCGGCGCATTGTCTTTCGCCGGCCCGCTTGTGGGTGGTGAGGGGGCCGGGTGCAGGGATGCCGCGCGATAGCCGAGTCCGGGCCGGGATGCACGCTAAATTCGAATGCCGCCCTCTGGGATGTAAAGGTGAGTCTTGAGAGTTCTGTTCCTGGTTCAGAAAGAGCAACGTGCCATTCTCGATCGCCTGTATGACGGTGTCGCGGAGCATTGCGGCTGCGATCTGCGCTGGCTGAGCAGCGATGAGCAGGCCAATCTGCGCCGTTACTTCCGCGAGCACGTGGATGTCTCGAAGTACGACCGCATCCTGTTCTTCCTGCGCTTCAAGAAGGAAATACGCCAGGCGTCGTTCATTCGCAGCGTGCCGAACCTGGTCATTCTCGAACACGATGCCTACCAGAACTACATTCCCTGCAAGTACACCGGGAAGTTCAGCGCGCACTATCGCCGCCTGCCCTGGGTCAGGGTGATCAGCTCTGGCTTCATGGTCAGCGAGCGTCTGCGCCAGGAAGGCTTCGATGCGGTCTTCGTGCCCAAGGGCTATGACCAGAATCTGCTGCATGATCTGGGGCGGGAGCGGGATATCGAGCTCGCCTTCGTCGGCAGCACCGGCAGCGTTGCCTACAGCGGCCGCAAGGCGTTGCTGGACGAACTGGGGCAGGTGGAGAATCTGCTGGTGACCAAGACCAATTCGGGTGAGGACTACCTGAACACGCTCAATCGCATCCGCTTTTTCGTCAGCGCAGATGTCGGCATGGGCGAGTACATGATCAAGAATTTCGAGGCCATGGCCTGTGGCTGCGTACTGCTGGCGTATGACCAGGGTGAAGCGGAGAACCGCGCGCTGGGGCTGCAGGATATGCACAACGTGGTGCTCTACCGTGATGTGGCGCAGCTGCGCAGCAAGCTGCAGCTGCTCAGGGAAGACCCGCAACGTGCCGCGCGTATCGCCGAGGCCGGGCGCGCACTGGCTGTGGCAGGCTTCGGGTTCAGCCAGATCGGTGCGCGGATCGTTGCGGCGATGGCTGCCCCGCTGCGCGAACGGCCCCGGCCCGGTATGCTGGAGCGCTTGCGCCTGGCCCTGGGAATCTGACCCGTGGCCATTTCCTGTCGGTTATTGAGGTGTCTGTGGAATACCCGCTGATTTCCGTGCTGGTGCCTTGCTATAACCGCGAACGCTATATCGAAGAGACGCTGCTGAGCATTCTTCGGCAGGACTACCCGAACTTCGAGCTGATCGTGGTGGATGACGGGTCCCGGGACAACAGTGTCGAGAAGGTCGAGGCACTGCAGCAACAATATGGCTTCCAGTTCTACCGTCAGGCCAACCAGGGCGTCAGTGCTGCGCTCAACACGGCCCTGAGCCACGCCCGGGGCGAGCTGGTGGCGACGCCGGACTCCGACGACATCATGATGCCGGGGCGACTGAGTCTGCAGGCGAGCTACCTGTGCGAGCACCCCGAGGTCGGTTGCCTGGGCGGGCGCGCGGTGTATATCGACGCCAATGGCCAGCACCTGAAGGGGGGGCCGGGGAACGGCGTGCGCCATTACAGTTTCGACGAGTTGCTGGGGCAGGCCATCGCCATTGGTGCGACCGTGGCCATGTACCGGCGCGAGGCCATGGACCGGGTTGGCGGATATGATCCGCAGATCCGCATCCAGGACTTCCAGATGACCCTGAAGATCGCCCACCTGGGCTACCGGGTAGAAGTGCTCCCGGAGGTGGTCAGCGGTTACCGTCGTCATGAGGGCAACCTGTCGAGGACGGCGTACAAGAGGCAGCTCGATTACGACTGCATGGCGGTCGCGTCTTATCGTGATCACCCAGCCTACGCCGCCGGCCTGACCTGTATTTTCAACAAGGCGCTCAAGCAGTCGGTTGTCTGTGACAAGCGCTACGCCTGGTCTCTGCTGTTGCAACTGCCGCCGTGGCGCTGGAATCGCGTTACCCTGCGGCGGATTCGCCATTTGCTGTTCAAATTCGGGCGGGAATAAGAAGTTTGTCGATGAAGGATGTGATTGCCCAGGCCTGGAATGCCTGGTGCCCACGCTTGACTCCCATGGGCGCCAGCCAGCGCAGGGGCAGCCGGATAGCCGAGGCCATGCTGGGCGTCGGCGTGCTGTGGAGCATCGCTGGCGTGATGCTGACGCCAAGCATGAAGTTCTACTTCCAGATGGTCGCGCTGTTCGTCTATTTGCCGTCGCTGTGGTTGTGCATCTCCCGCCGGCAGGAGCTTGGACACCTGCTGCGGGCCCATCGGGAAATGTGGATTCTCCTGGCGCTGTTCGGCTGGGCGGTGCTGTCGCTGCTTTGGTCGACCTCTGGAAAGCCGCTGGGCCAGTTCAAGACGACCTCGCTGTTCATGCTGTTCACCTTCGGCTGGGTGCTTTGGGCTCGCGCAGACGAGCGCCGGTTGCGCTTGACCATGCTTTCCATGGGGCTGGTGGTCGGGCTCTATAGCCTGGCGGCCCTGTCGTTCGCACCGCAATACGGTGGAGGGCGTCTCAACGGGTTTGGCGGCTTCCTCGACAATCCCAATGCAGCGGCCTACTCGATCGCTTTTGTCACGGTGATGTGCGTGCCGTTATTGCCTCGGCGCGGCTGGCGACAACTGCCCTGGGTGGTCCTGCTCGCGCTCTCGCTGGTCTACGTTGCACTGTGCGGCAGTCGTGGAGCCCTGCTGGCGCTGATGGTCACGGCGATTTTCAGTCTCGGGCTGGTGCCCGGCCGGATTGCCAAGCTCCTGCCCCTGCTTCTGCTGGTGGGTGGAGTGACGTTGGTTATCGTTGAGCCGGGGCTGATGGAGCGTGGCGATGCCGAGCGCTTCGAGCTGCTGCGCCATGCCTGGCCACAGATTCGCGAACATTTCTGGATCGGTGTTGGCCTGGGGGCTGACTATACGGTGAGCAGTGGGAATGCCGTTTACGAAAACGGCGCCCACAACTTCCCGGTGCACACTGCCATCCAGTACGGCGTGCCGGCGCTGGCGGCTTTCCTGTTGCTGTGGGGCATGATCGGCTACCAGGCCTGGCGTTGCCGCTCGCGGGCGCTGGGGCTGTCGGTGATGCTGCTGTGGGTGTTCTCCAGCGTCGCCATGCAGTTCGACGTGTTCAGCCTGTGGGAGCGCACGCGCGCCATGTGGCTGATGCCCTGGGTCGTGATCCTGCTGGGGCTGAGTCTGGAACGCTGGCCGCAGGTGCGGCCGGCGGTCATGGAGTCGAGCTGAGGAACTGCTTGAGCTCGGGCAGCGGCCAACGCACCTGGCTGCGCGCGAGATAGGCCTGCGACAGGCTGTCGAGGTTGCCGGCCAGTAGCCACTGGCGATCGCCGGTGTAGCGCAGCATGTGGGCGAAGTTGCGCTTGCGCTGCTGGCGCGAGAGCGCCCGGCGCTGCTTCTTCATGTCGGCGAGGTCGATCAGGCCCAGCGTGCCTTCCGGGGTCTTCACCACGTTGCCCAAGTGCAGCGAGCGGAAGTACACGCCCTGATCGTGCAGGTCCGCGATCAGCGTGCCCAACTGCGCAGCGAGCTGCTGGTCGGCCTCGCCAGCGGCGATCACCTGGCGCAACGTGTCCCCCGGCAGCGGCTGGTAGTGCACCGCGTCACGGGCGATTTCCGCGATGCGATAGACCTCGATGATCAGCGGGCAGGGCACCGCCAGGCGCTGCAGCGTTGCGGTGTTGTCGGCGAAGCGCTGCGCATAGGGATAGAGCGCCGCCGAGGAGATCAGCCGTTTGCGCCGGAACAGTTTCAGGAAGTTGCCGTCCGCCAGACGCAGGACCTTGTCGCCATGCTTGTCGGCTTCCAGCACCTGGGCGCCGGCGCGCAGCGCTTCGTAGGCGGAGAGAGCGAGGTCTTGCATAGCGGGTCCCTGAATCGATAGCCGGCTATAGTAGCCCAGCCGCCGGGCAAACGAGAGCGCTGTGTTATAATCGCCGACCTTTTAAGCGTGCGATTCCTACATGTCCGGTAAAGAACCCCAGGCAACTTCCAGCCTGAAGATCTACTTCCGACTGCTGTCCTATGTGCGCCCGTACATCGGGATGTTTCTGCTCAGCATCGTCGGCTTTCTGATCTTCGCCGCGACCCAGCCGATGCTGGCGGGCATCCTCAAGTATTTCGTCGACGGCCTGGCCCATCCGGATGCCAAGCTGTTCCCCAATTCCTCCGTGGACTGGCTCCGCGACCTGTCGCTGCTCTACGCCGTGCCGTTGCTGGTAGTGCTGATCGCCGTCTGGCAAGGCGTCGGCTCCTTCCTCGGCAACTACTTCATCGCCAAGGTTTCCCTGGGGCTGGTGCAGGACCTGCGCATCGCGCTGTTCAACAATCTGCTGACCCTGCCCAACCGCTATTTCGACAGCAACAACTCCGGCCACCTGATCTCGCGGATTACCTTCAACGTGACCATGGTCACCGGCGCGGCCACCGACGCCATCAAGGTGGTGATCCGCGAAGGCATGACCGTGGTCTTCCTGTTCCTCTCGCTGCTGTGGATGAACTGGAAGCTGACCCTGGTGATGCTGGCGATCCTGCCGATCATCGCGGTGATGGTGACGACCGCCAGCCGCAAGTTCCGCAAGCAGAGCAAGAAGATCCAGGTGGCCATGGGCGACGTGACCCATGTGTCCTCCGAGACCATCCAGGGCTACCGCGTGGTTCGCAGCTTCGGCGGCGAGCCCTACGAGCGTGAACGCTTCCGCCATGTGACCAGCGAGAACACCAGCAAGAACCTGCGCATGAACAAGACCTCGGCGATCTACACGCCGATGCTGCAGCTGGTGATCTACAGCGCCATGGCCGTGCTGCTGTACCTCGTACTGCTGCTGCGTGGCGATGCCACCGTCGGCGACCTGGTGGCCTATATCTCCATGGCCGGCCTGCTGCCCAAGCCGATCCGCCAGCTGTCCGAAGTCAGCTCGACCATCCAGAAGGGCGTGGCCGGCGCGGAGAGCATCTTCGAGCAGCTCGACGAGCAGCCCGAGGTGGACAACGGCACCATCGAGCGTGACCGTGTGCAGGGCCGCCTCGAAGTGAAGAACCTCAGCTTCACCTACCCGGGCACCGAGAAGAAGGTCCTCAACGACCTGAACTTCAGCGTCGAGCCCGGCCAGATGGTGGCGCTGGTCGGCCGCTCCGGCAGCGGCAAGTCGACCCTGGCCAACCTGATCCCGCGCTTCTACGACCACAGCGATGGGCAGATCCTGCTCGATGGCACGGACGTCGAAGACTACACGCTGAGCAACCTGCGCCGGCACATCGCGCTGGTGACCCAGCAGGTCAACCTGTTCAACGACAGCGTGCTCAACAACATCGCCTATGGTGACCTTGCCAGCCGGCCGCGCGAAGCGGTGGAAAAGGCTGCCGATGACGCCTTCGCCCGCGAGTTCATCGACCGCCTGCCCGAAGGTTTCGAGACCGAGGTCGGCGAGAACGGCGTGATGCTTTCCGGCGGCCAGCGCCAGCGCCTGGCGATTGCCCGCGCGCTGCTCAAGGACGCCCCGGTGCTGATCCTCGACGAGGCCACCTCGGCGCTGGACACCGAGTCCGAGCGGCACATCCAGGCCGCCCTGGAAAAGGTCATGGAAGGTCGCACCACCCTGGTCATCGCCCACCGCCTGAGCACCATCGAAGCGGCGGACCTGATCCTGGTGATGGACCAGGGCCATATCGTCGAGCGCGGTACCCACGACCAACTGATCGCCCAGAACGGTTACTACGCCCGCCTGCATGCCCGCCAGTTCGCCGACGATCCCGTCGACGGGACTGAAGAAGCACCGGTCGGGCAGCCGGTATGACGCAGACTCCGACATGCTGAACCGTCTGCGAGTCTTCCGCGAACGTGGCTGGACGCCCATCGCGGCGGCCGACTATGCCGCCGCCTGGCAGCGCTTCGGCGGTAGCGTCGCCACCCACCCGGAGGTGGTCGAGCGTCTCGCCGCCCTGGCTGGAATCCCGGTGCGCTACCTGGGCTGGTTCGAAGGCGATGAACTGCGCGCCGCCGTGCCGACCTGGGGGCGCAACCTCGCGCTGTCCAAGGATGTGCTCAAGCGCGAAGGCAAGAAGGCGCTGTTCGACCTGGGCAACGCCGAGATCATCCTGCCGATCGCCGAAGGTGCTCGTATCGAGTTGCGCCATCAGGTGCGCTACCTCTCCGAGCTCAACCGCGAGCAGGTCAGCGACGCCCGCGAACAGCCTGAGCAACTGGCGATGAACCGCGCCCCGGCCGACTTCTCGAAGAAATTCCGCTACAACCAGCGCCGCGAACAGCGACTGCTGGAAGAGGCGGGCGGCGTGTTGCAGCCCATGAGCGAGCTGAGCGCAGAGGAACAGGCAAGTATCTATGCCGACCTGTTCCAGCGCCGCTGGGAGTTCGAAGTGCCGGGCAAGGCGCGGCTGGCCGAAGTGTTCGGCCTGATGCGCGAATTCATGCGGGGTTCGCTGGTGCGCCTGGACGGCGAGCCGGTGGCGATCCAGATTCTCTATCGGGTCGAAGCGCCGAAGTGGGTCAGCGTCGAGTACATCAACGGCGGCGTGGCTCCGGAAAATCGCGAGTTCAGCCCCGGCAGCGTGCTCAGTTTCGTCAATACCCAGGAAGCCTGGGCTGACGCCGAGGCGCTGGGCAAGCCGCTACGCTACTCCTTCGGCCGTGCCGATCGCGAGTACAAGGACCGCTGGTGTCACCGCGTGCCGGTGTTCCAGGTCTGACCGCGCTTTTCGTAGGAGCGAGCTTGCTTGCGAACAGCCCTACCGCGAGGATGGGTTCGCGAGCAGGCTCGCTCCTACCGTTCGTGCACGGCCCATGAGCCTGTGCGTAGGAGCGGACTCCGTCCGCGATCGGTGTCCACGGAGAACCATATGACCGCCCGCAAACAGCACCTGCTCAAACAGCACCGTCGCAAGAAGCGCGTGGTCCTGCTCGTCGCCCTGCTGGTGCTGATCCTGCTGGGTATCTTCGCCCCCTGGTGGAGCGTGCCGCTGGCACTGCTGCTGGGCTGGGTCGCCCACGAAGCCTGGTTCGCCGACCACCTGTTCTATTCCCCGCGTGACGACTACCGCTACGACTTCCCGCCGGGCTCCATTGCCTTGCCGGTCTCCCTCGGCCGGCACGGCCTGCACGTCGCCAACGGCGCGCTGCCAGAGCAGGAAGAGACCCTGGTACTGGAAATCGAGGTAAAAGCCTCCTTGCTCGGTCGCTGGCTTGATCCGCAGGTGCTGATCGAGGGCGTCGAGCCTGACCGCCAGGACTTCGAGCGTGGCGTCAGCGGCAAGCGCTATATCAACCTGTCCGGCCAGGGCGAGGCGCTACGCTCCGGGCATCTGCGCATCCGCAGCCGCCATTGCCGGCTGGCACAGCAGGGCGTGCTGCACGCCTTCGACAACCCCGATTACGCCCAGCAACGCCTGCTGATCATTGCGCCTCACTCCGACGATGCCGAACTGGCTGCCTTCGGCCAGTACAGCCGCTGCCCGGAAGCCTGGATCGTCACCCTCACCCAGGGCGAGATCGAAGCCGAGCACTACGAACGCCTCGGGCTGGGCAAGGCCGAGGCGGCCAGGCTCAAGGGTCGCCTGCGCACCTGGGACAGCATTGCCGCGCCGCTCTGGGGTGGCGTGCCGGCCGAGCGCTGCGTGCAACTGGGCTACTACTGCCTGCAACTGCCGGCCATGGCTGCCGAGCCGAGCCAGGCATTCGGCTCGAGGGAGTCCGGCGAGGTCGACATCCGCAGCGTGCGTGGCCTGAATCCTTTCGCGCTGCCGGCGGACGGCGACGGCGCGCCGACCTGGCTCAATCTGGTGGCCGATCTCACGGCGCTGATCGAGCGCATCCGCCCCGAGGTGATCCTCACCGCCCATCCGGAACTGGACCCCCACGCCGACCATGTGCACGCCACCCGTGCGACGCTGGAGGCGATCGAGCGCAGCAGCTGGAAGCCGCAGACGCTGCTGCTCTACGCCAACCACCTGCACGATAATGATCGCTGGCCGATGGGGCCGGCCGACGGCGGCATTGCCCTGCCACCTTGTATCGAGGCATTGCCGGCCGACCCACTGTGGAGCCCCGTGCTCAATGCCGCGACGCGCATCGACAAGGCCCAGGCGCTGGCCCTGCAGCACGACCTGCAGACTCCCCTCACCGGCAAGAAGCGCCTGCGTCGGCTGATCCAGCGCGTGCTCGCCGGGCGTCAGTGGCCAGCTACCGGTGACGACGAGTTCTTCCGCAAGGCGGTACGCCGCCATGAGCTGTTCTGGGTCCGCAAAGTCCCGTAGAGATTGCCGTGACCGCCCGGTGCCCGGCGCAAGTCGCAGCGGGCGGCTATGGTATTATCCGCGGCGATTTCGACCTGCGGAGTTCCCATGAAATTGACCATGCCCCGATTCGATCAGGCCCCCGTTCTAGTAGTCGGCGACGTAATGCTCGACCGCTACTGGCACGGCGCGACCTCGCGCATCTCGCCCGAGGCGCCGGTGCCCGTGGTGCGGGTCGAGCAGCATGAGGACCGCCCCGGTGGCGCCGCCAACGTCGCGCTTAACCTGGCCGCCCTCGGGGCTCCGGCCTTCCTGGTCGGCGTTACCGGCGTCGATGAAGCGGCCGACAGCCTGAGCGACAGCCTGCAGGCGGTAGGCGTGACCACCCGCTTCCAGCGCATCGCCGGCCAGCCGACCATCGTCAAGCTGCGGGTCATGAGCCGCCACCAGCAGTTGCTGCGCGTGGACTTCGAGGAAGCCTTCCGCACTGACGCCGTGGCTTTGTCCTCCGACGTCGAGGCGCTGCTGGACCAGGTTCGCGTACTGGTGCTCTCCGACTACGGCAAGGGTGCGCTGAAGAACCACCAGCAACTGATCCAGGCCGCCCGCAAGCGCGGCATCCCGGTGCTGGCCGACCCCAAGGGCAAGGACTTCGCCATCTACCGTGGTGCCAGTCTGATCACCCCGAACCTTTCCGAATTCGAGGCTATCGTCGGTCGCTGCACCGACGAGGCCGACCTGGTCGCCAAGGGGCAGCAACTGATGACCGAGCTGGAGCTCGGCGCGTTGCTGGTCACCCGTGGCGAGCACGGCATGACCTTGCTGCGCCCCGGCCATAGCGCCCTGCACCTGCCGGCCCGCGCCCGCGAAGTGTTTGATGTCACCGGTGCCGGCGACACCGTGATTTCCACCCTGGCCGGCGCCATCGCCGCCGGTGAGGACCTGCCACAGGCCGTGGCCCTGGCCAACCTCGCTGCCGGCATCGTCGTCGGCAAGCTCGGTACCGCCGCCATCAGCGCCCCGGAACTGCGCCGCGCCGTGCAGCGCGAGCAGGGCTCCGAGCGTGGCGTGCTGAGCCTCGACCAACTGCTGCTGGCCATCGAAGACGCCCGCGCCCACGGCGAGAAGATCGTCTTCACCAATGGCTGCTTCGACATCCTCCACGCTGGCCACGTGACCTACCTGGAACAGGCGCGCGCCCAGGGTGACCGCCTGATCGTCGGGGTCAACGATGACGGCTCGGTGACCCGCCTGAAAGGCCCGGGACGTCCGATCAACAGCGTTGACCGCCGCATGGCCGTGCTCGCTGGCCTTGGCGCGGTGGACTGGGTCGTCAGCTTCGCCGAAGACACCCCTGAGCGCCTGCTCACCGAAGTCCGCCCGGACGTGCTGGTGAAGGGCGGCGACTACGGTGTCGAGCAGGTGGTCGGCGCCGACATCGTCAAGGCCTACGGCGGCGAAGTCCGCGTGCTGGGTCTGGTGGAAAACAGCTCCACCACCGCCATCGTCGAGAAGATCCGCCACCAGGGCTGATCTGCCTTCTCTTGCCTGGATGCCGAGGGTCTGGGCCTCTCCGGCAGGGAACGCCTTTTGTAGGAGCGAGCTTGCTCGCGAACAAACCCCGCTGCGGATTCGTTCGCGAGCAAGCTCGCTCCTACAGATTCCCCCATCCGCCCCGGGCCCACTGACCGCTCTGCCAGTGACCGGCGGCAAAGCGGTCATGGTCCCTGCGGCATTTTGCAGCGCATGATCGGGGCATCCACCCTCCGCGGAGCGAGATGCCATGACCACCGACGTGCAGGGCCGCGCCCTGGCCGTGCTCAACCGTGTCGCCCAGGCCGACTGGCCGGATCGACTCAAGCTGCGCAAGCCCTTCGAAAGACTGCTCTACAGCGGCAGCCGCACCGGCTTCCGGCTGGCCAGCGAGCGTGCCGCCAAGCAACCCAAGACGCCACGCAAGGCCGACCCTGACGGGCTGTTCGACCTGTCCCTGTCCGACGAGCAGCAGATGCTCGTGGAGATGCTCGAAGGTTTCGCCGCCGAAGTACTGCGCCCGGCTGCTCATGAGGCTGACGCCAAGGCCGGCCTGAGTCTTGAGCTGCTGGCCCAGGCGCAGGAACTGGGCCTGACCCACTATGGCGTCAGCGAAGTGCACGGCGGCATGGCCGGCGAACGCACTGTAGTGACCAACGCGCTGATCGCCGAATCCCTTGCCCGTGGCGACCTGAGCCTTGCCGCCGCGCTGCTGGTTCCGCTGTCGGCGGCCAACTGCATTCGTCGCTGGGGCTCGCCGGAACAACAGGCGCGCTGGTTGCCGGAGTTCGTCGCCGAAGAGACCCCGCCGCTGATCGCCATTGCGGTCAACGAACCGCAACTGTTGGCCGATCCGCTGCGGCAATCCACCAAGGCGCGCAAGCGCGGTTCGAGCTACACGCTGTCCGGCGAGAAATGCCTGGTGGTGCGGGGTGTCGATGCGCAGAAGCTGATCGTTGCGGCGGATGCTGGCGACGGTCCGGCGCTGTTCCTCGTCGATACCCGTGCCAAGGGTGTTGAAGTGCGCGCCGAACCGGCCATGGGCCTGAGGGCCACCGGCACTGCGCGGGTTCGCTTCAAGGGGGTGAAGGTTCCGGCCGAGCAGCGGCTGGCGGCGGAGCGCTTTGACTTCCAGGCCTTCCTCGATCACACCGCGCTGGCCTGGTGTGCGCTGGCCGTGGGTACGGGGCAGGCAGCCCTCGATTACGTGATCACCTACTGCAACGAGCGCGAGGCTTTCGGTGAGCCGATCAGCCATCGCCAGGGCGTGGCCTTCATGGTCGCGGACATCGCCGTCGAGCTGGACGCCATGCGCCTGATGGTCTGGCGCGCCTGCGCGCTGGCTGAGCGCGGCCAGGTGTTCCACCGCGAGGCCTACCTGGCGAAGCTGCTCTGCGCCGAAAAGGCGATGAAGATCGGCACCGACGCGGTGCAACTGCTCGGCGGCCACGGTTTCACCCAGGAACACCCGGCCGAGCGCTGGTACCGCGACCTGCGCGCCGTCAGTTTGATGGCCGGCGGTCTACACCTGTAACGCGGGCTCATCGCTGCTGCGCTCGCCCAGCCGGCGTTGGAAACGAACTCGGAATGCTCATTTACAACTGTAAACTCCGCTTCCTCGTCCGTTTCCGCCTTGGCTGCGCTTCGCTCGCGACGCGATGAGCTCCGCTTAGGAGCCTTCCATGTACCTCGAGACACCGAAGAAATTCCGCACCCTGCAGAACCAGGCTCGTCAGGTCGCCGAGAACTACCTGCGGCCGATTTCGCGCAAGTACGACAAGGCCGAGCACGCCTATCCCAAGGAGCTGGACCTGCTGGCAGCGTTGCTGGACGGCATGAACGCCGGCTCGCCGGACGCCGTCGGCGCCACCTCGGCGAGCAAGCGCAAGGCCGGCGCGGAGGAGGGTGTGAAGAACGGTGGCAACCTCTCTGCCTGCCTGGGCGTGATGGAAATGTGCTGGGGCGACACCGGCCTGCTGCTGGCCATGCCGCGCCAGGGGCTGGGCAACGCCGCCATCGCCGCGGTGGCCAATGAGGAGCAACTCAAACGCTTCTCCGGCACCTGGGCGGCCATGGCCATTACCGAACCAGGCTGTGGCTCGGACTCGGCAGCGATCCGCACCACTGCTACCCGCGATGGCGATCACTATCTGCTCAACGGCGAGAAGATCTTCGTCACCTCCGGCGCCCGCGCCGACGCGGTGGTGGTCTGGGCGACCCTGGACAAGAACCTGGGGCGCGCGGCGATCAAGTCCTTCGTGGTGGAGAAAGGCACCCCGGGCATGACCGTTACCCGCCTGGAGAAGAAGCTCGGCATCAAGGCCTCGGACACGGCCTCCATCAGCTTCAGCGACTGCCGCGTGCCGGCTGCCAACCTGCTGGGCAATGCCGAGATCGATGTGCAGAAGGGCTTTGCCGGGGTGATGGAGACCTTCGACAACACCCGCCCGCTGGTGGCCGCCATGGCCATCGGTGTGGCCAAGGCTTCGCTGGATCGCACCCGCGAGCTACTGAAGAAGGCCGGTTGCCGCTTCGACTATCGCCAGCCGCTGCTCACTGCCAGCAACGCCGAGGCCACGCTGTACCGCTTGGAAGCCGAGTGGGAAGCGGCGCGGCTGCTGACCCTGAAGGCCGCCTGGATGGCCGACAACCGCCTGCCCAACTCGAAGGAAGCTTCCATTGCCAAGGCCAAGGCTGGTCGAGTAGCCAACGAGGTGACGCTCAAGTGCGTCGAGCTGGCGGGGGCGCTGGGTTATGGAGAAGAAGAGTTGCTGGAGAAGTGGGCGCGGGATTCGAAGATCCTCGACATCTTCGAGGGTACCCAGCAGATCCAGCTACTGATCGTGGCGCGGCGGCTGTTGGGCAAGAGCTCCAGCCAACTGAAGTAACCGCGGGTTCTTGTAGGAGCGAGCTTGCTCGCGAATCGCCCAATGACTGCTTGGCCGGTGTGCACCGTTCGCGAGCAAGCTTGCTCCTACAGTGAGTCAGGTTCTGATCCGGCCGTCAGGATGGCCGGATCAGGTTACGGCCTCAGGCCGTGCGCCGCCCGCTACCGGCATTGCCGGCGGCGGGCGGCCACTGCTCCATCCATTCGCGGAAGCGGATGCGTTCCTCGCGTACGAGCCAGCCATCCTGCTCGGCGAAACTCTCGGACAGCCACAGGCCACGGGTGCTGGCTTTGCACAGCTCGCCCTTGCTCAGGGTGAACAGTTCGCCAGTCGGCTGGCCATGGTCCAGCGGCAGAAGGTAGATGTCCGGGCGACGGCGATCGAGGCGCGCCACCAGCGGGCCGCTTTCGAGCTTCTCGTCGACATGGAACAGGCTGACCTCGCGGGCATCCTTGGGCAGCTCCATGCGCAGGTCGTAGACCAGCTGCAACGAAGCCGTCGGCAGGTGCACATAGGCCTGCGGGCGCTCCAGCAGACGCAGTGCGCCGGCCTGCACCGGGCGTGAGGCGCCTGACAGCGGGGTCAGGGAGAAGTGGCTGCTCTCGCGGTAGCGCAGGATGCCCTCGTAGGGCGTCGGCAGCCAGGTGTCGCCGAAGCGCCCGCCGAGCCAGCCGTCGGCGGTTTCCACCAGGCATTCCTCGGCCACTTCCTGGATCGCGGTGAGCAGCGGCAGATTCAGTTCGTGGGCCGGCACGTAGCCGGAAATCAGCTTGAGCACCGTGTCGCCACGGTCCAGGCGGCGCTGGCGCACCAGGATCCAGTGGTCGCGCCCCTGGTAGTTCAGGGTCAGGCGCACCGAGACGCCGAGGTTGGCCAGTTCGGTGGTGAAACTTTCGGTTTCGGCGATCTCGATGGGGCGGCGCTTTTCCAGGACCTGGGCGAAGTTCAGGGGCTTGCCGAGGGTCTGGTAGATAAGACTTTCCGCACTGGCTTCCACCAGCAGCGGTAGGGTCTTGAAGGCGGTCGGGTCCTTGCGGGCGAGCGTACGGGGCATAGAGGGGCTTCCTTCTCGTACAGGGCGCCGGGTTGCGTTGGCGCGTCCTTCTTCAGTGCATGCTCTTGGTGCATGGCTAGCGGACGACGCCGACGCGAACGCTGACCGTCTGGTAAGGGGCGGTCCGGCCGATCGGTCTTTACGGGGTCGCTACAACCTAGACAGCCTGACACCGATCCTGGTGTCATCGAAAATCAAAAGGATTTCCGGATTTTTCCCTGAAAGGCTTGGCGATTCCGAGATTTTTGCAGGGGAATCGCCGGCTGGCGACAGTTTCTGTGCCCGCGGTTTTCGCCGGGGGAGTTGGAGCATGGCACAGGAATACGCAATCCACATGACCGTACGGCGTCTGCCGATCAGCGGTCGAGAACCTCAGCGGCGATGTTCACGTTGTGGCTCAGGTGCAGCGGATTGATGGTGCCGACGATGGCGCTGGCGACGCCGGGATGCCCCAGCACCAGCTCGAAGCTGGCGCGTACCGGGTCGACGCCGGGGGCGAGGGTGGCGTGGCCGCTGGCCAGGGCTTTCTTGATCAGGATGCCGCGGCCATGGGCTTGAGCGTGGTCGATCACCGGCTTTTCCGCCTGCTCGTTGAGGTTGTAGGTGACCATCGCGCAGTCGCCGCGCTCCAGGGCCAGCAGGCCGCCGTCGGCGGTCTTGCCGGAGAAGCCGAAGCCGCGGATCAGCCCTTCGTCCTTCAGGCGCTCGAGGGTCGCGTAGACCTCGGTGCCGCGCAGGATGTCGAGGTCGTTGCCGTCCGAATGCACCAGCACCAGGTCGATGTAGTCGGTCTCCAGGCGCTGCAGGCTGCGCTCGACCGAACGGCGCGTGTGGGCGGCGCTGAAGTCGAACTGCGACTGGCCGCCGACGAATTCTTCGCCGGTCTTGCTGACGATTACCCACTGATCGCGCTGGCCGCGCAACAGCGGGCCGAGGCGTTCCTCGCTGCGGCCGTAGGCCGGCGCGGTATCGATCAGGTTGATACCCAGGTCGCGGGCCAGCGCGATCAGGTCGGCGGCCTCGCGGTCATCGGGAATGCGGAAACCGGCGGGGTACTTCACGCCCTGGTCGCGGCCGAGCTTCACGGTGCCCAGGCCCAGCGGCGAGACGTTCAGGCCGGTGCTGCCCAGCGGGCGGTGCAGGTGATGCAGGGTTTTCATCCGAGCAGTTCCTCCCACACCGGGCGTGCCATGGAGGGACGCGGCAGAGCGGGAAGGGCGGCTGTTGCCTGTGGGCTAACGCCGGCTTTTGCCAGGGACTCCAGCACGCGATCGGCGAAGTTCGGCGCCAAGGCCAGCTTGGTCGGCCAGCCGACCAGCAGGGCACCGTCCTCGGCGAGGAAGGCGCTGTCCGGGCGCAGCAGGTTGTTCTGCGAGGGCTCCGCGCGGTCCACGCGCAGGGTGGCCCAGCGGGCGGCGGAGAGATCGATCCACGGTACCAGCTTGTGCAGTTCGCGCTGCGCCTCGGCGATCTGCTCGGCTTCGTTGCGCGCTACGCCGCTGGCTTCGGCGATGTCACCGCCCAGGTACCACACCCAGTCGCCGTTGCTCAGCTGGTGAGTGGTGACGGTGACGCGCGGCTTCGGCCCGCCGCCGAGGCAGTGAGCGTACAGCGGTTTCAGGGTCGGCGCGGTGACCAGCACCATGTGCAGCGGGCGGCGCTGCATCTCCGGGCGCTCCAGGCCCAGTTCGCGCAGCAGTGCCTCGTTGCCCGCGCCAGCGCTGAGCACCACGCGCTGGGCGCGGATGTCGCGGCCGTCCACGCGCAGGCCGACCAGTTTGTCGCCTTCGCGCAGTGCTTCGATGCGTTCGCCCGCCAGCAGGCTGTCACCGGCCAGTTCGGCCAGGCGGGCGATCAGGCTGGGCACGTCCAGCACCAGCTCGGTGAGGCGGTAGGCCTTGCCCTTGAAGGCTTTGTCCTGCAGCGCCGGCGGCAGGTCGCTGCCCTTTACCTGGGCGACGCGGCTGCGCACTGCCTTGCTGGCGAAGAAGCTGGTGAGGTTGCCGGCCAGGCCGCCGGGCGACCACAGGTAATGAGCATCGGACAGTACGCGCACGCCGCGCAGGTCCACTTCGCCGGTGCCGGCCAGGCAGTCGCGCCACAGGGCGGGCATATCGGCGATAGCTTCCGAGGCGCCGGTCAGCGCGCCGTGCAGGGCGTATTTGGTGCCGCCATGGATGATCCCCTGCGAGCGCATGCTCTGCACGCCGCCCAGCGCGGTGTTCTCCACCAGTACGGTGGAAAAGCCGGCGCGCCGCAGGCGGGCATTGAGCCAGAGACCGGCGATACCGCCGCCGACGATGAGGATGTCGGTGCTCAGGGATTCGGACATGAAAGCGCCTCGAAGGGAAAAACGAAGCGCGCAGTATAACGCTTGAGGGCAGCGGTAAACGTCCGTCGCCTCAGGCTGACTTGTAGGAGCGAGCTTGCTCGCGAACCAGCTTGAGGAAGGCTTTCGCGAGTAAGCTCGCTCCTACAAAGTGCCGAGGGCGCCGCATCAGTGGCCCGCGTTGCCGGAGAACAGCTGGATCACAACGACCCCGCTGACGATCAGGCCCATGCCCAGCAGCGCGGCGGTATCGAGTTTCTGCTGGTAGAGCACCAGGGCTGCAATGCTGACCAGCACGATGCCCAGGCCCGCCCAGATGGCGTAGGCGATGCCCACCGGGATGCTGCGCACCACCAGGGTGAGCATCCAGAAGGAAATGGCGTAGCCGACGATCACCAATACCAGTGGCAAAGGCGTAGACAGGCCCTTCACCGACTTGAGCGAGGCGGTAGCGATGACTTCGGCGACGATGGCAATGGCGAGGTAGAGATAGCCGGGCATGGTGGGTGCTCCCCGGAACGACACGCCGCTCGTTGTGAGCGACACGCAGCTGACGTTCGATTCTGGCGGCCATTCTAGTCCCGTGGTTGATGGGATAAAGTCATTACCTATCTGATTTAGAGATGGGTGGTGGGGATAGACCATGCAATGGAACCTGGACCAGTTGCGCCTGTTCGTCAGCGTGGCCGATCAGTCGTCATTTTCCGCTGCCGCGCGGCAGCTGAAGCGGGTGCAGTCTGCCGTGAGTTCCTCCATCGCGCTGCTGGAGAGCGACCTGGGCGTGACCCTGTTCGAGCGCAGTAGCGGCCGGCAGCCGGTGCTGACCGTCGAGGGGCGTGCTCTGCTGGACGAGGCGCGCGAGGTGCTGCGCCAGTGTGAGCGGCTGGAGAGCCGCGCTCTGTCGCTGGTGCGTGGCACCGAGCCTTTGTTGCGGCTGGCACAGGATGAGGCGATGCCCTACCAGCCGGTACTTTCCGGCTTGCAGGCGCTGGCGCAGGAGTTCCCTACGGTGGAGGTGCAGCTGTCCAGCAGTGCCCAGGGCGATGTGGCGCGCAAGCTGTTGGAGCGGCGCGCCGACCTCGGCCTGCTGTTCCATCATGAGGGCATGCCCGAGCAACTGGAGCGGCAGCGCCTGGGCACCATCGAGATGGTCACCGTATGCGGCGCCGGGCATGAACTGGCCAAGCTGGACTACGCCGACCGGCGCGAGCTGGCGCGGCATCGCCAACTGCTGATGGCCCCGCAGGACAGCCACTATCCCGGCGGCGAGCAGATCAGCCCGCTGGTGTGGCGCGCCGACAGCTTCTACGCCATGGCAGAGCTGCTGATGCGCGACCTCGGTTGGGCCTGGTTGCCGACTCACGTGGCGCAATACCCGGCTTACCAGCCGTTGCTGGTCGAACTGGCCAGCGACTGGACGCCGCCGCCGCTGGTGGTGGAACTGGTCTGGCGCCGCGACGAGCCACTGGGGCCAGCGGCGAACTGGTTGGGCGAGTGCTTCGCCGAGCACCTGGCCGCGCCGGTCTGACGCGCTTTTCGTAGGAGCGCGCTTGCTCGCGAACTGCCTGACAGCAGAGCGGCCGGCAAGCGCTGTTCGCGAGCAAGCTCGCTCCTACAAGGTCAAAAGCTTCGGGGAGCGAGGATCGCCACCCATGCGTGGCGGATAGCGCTGGCGCGGTATGCGCCTTACGAAAGCGACCCGGTAGCGGATTCTGCGGCGGGGCGCCGGGGGAATTTGCTACTCTCCGCCGCCATGAACCGGACCCTCTATACCCTGCTGTTCCACCTGGGCCTGCCGCTGGTCGCGCTGCGCCTGTTCCTGCGCTCGCGCAAGGCGCCGGCCTATGCCCAGCGCGTCGGCGAGCGCTTCGCCCTTGGCCTGCCGGCGCTCAAGCCCGGCGGCATCTGGGTGCACGCGGTCTCAGTGGGCGAGAGCATCGCCGCCGCGCCGATGATCCGCGCGCTGATGCAGCGTCACCCCGGCCTGCCGATCACCGTCACCTGCATGACACCCACCGGCTCCGAGCGCATCCGCGCACTGTTCGGCGACCAGGTGCAGCACTGCTACCTGCCGTACGACCTGCCCTGGGCCGCGGCGCGTTTCCTCGACCGTGCACGGCCGGTGCTGGGCGTGATCATGGAAACGGAGCTGTGGCCCAACCATATCCACCAGTGCGCCAAGCGCGGCATTCCGGTGGCGCTGGCCAATGCGCGGCTGTCCGAGCGCTCGGCGCGCGGTTATGCGCGCTTCGCCGGGCTGACCCGGCCGATGCTGGAAGAGATGAGCTGGATCGCCGTGCAGACCGAGGCCGAGGCCGAGCGCTTCCGGCGGCTTGGCGCCCGCCCGAACTGCGTGAGCGTGACGGGCTCGATCAAGTTCGACCTGACTATCGACCCCGAATTGCGGGTGCGCGCCAGTGACCTGCGCGGCCAGTGGCAGGCGCAACAGCGGCCGGTCTGGATTGCCGCGAGCACCCATGCCGGGGAAGACGAAATCATTCTGGCGTCCCATCGCCAACTGCTGGAAAAGCATCCGGACTCATTGCTGATCCTGGTGCCGCGCCACCCGGAGCGCTTCGGCCCGATGTTCGAGCTGTGCCAGCGCGAAGGCTTCCGTACCCAGCGTCGCTCCACCGGCGAGCCGGTCACGGCGGACACCCAGGTCCTGCTCGGCGACACCATGGGCGAACTGCTGTTCCTCTATGCCTTGGCCGACGTCGCTTTCGTCGGTGGCAGCCTGGTGCCCAACGGCGGGCACAACCTGCTGGAGCCGGCGGCGCTGGGCAAGCCCGTATTGTCCGGCCCGCACCTGTTCAACTTCCTGGAAATCGCCGCGCAATTGCGAGAGGTCGGTGCGCTGCGCGAAGTAGCCGATGCGCCTTCGCTGGCGGTGGCCGTGGCGGCGTTGTGGGACGAGCCTGCTTCGGCGGAGCGCATGGCTGAGGCTGGGTTGGGGGTGATGAAGGCCAACCAGGGCGCTTTGGAGCGGTTGCTGGATGGGTTGGGGCGCTTGGTCAGGGGCTGATGCGGACTGCGGTGCAGAGACGTTCCCTCACCCTGACCCTCTCCCGGTGGGAGAGGGGACCGATCGGTGTCGGCTGACACACTGAGCCCGCCGGACAAAGCAGCTTTCAAAAGCTCGCCGACAGGGTGCCTGCCTGTTTGCCAGCGCCGATCTGCCCTCTGTCCCTCAGGGAGATGGCTGGGCTCCAGAGCTTCCCGGGACCTCGACTGTAGGAGCGAGCTTGCTCGCGAACCTGCCTGCCCCCGGTACCGCTGCAAGAGCGTTCGCGAGCAAGCTCGCTCCTACATAAAACGGTGAGGCGCCGGCGCAACAGCCTCAGAACGTCGGCGGCGTAATCACCCAGAGCACCACGGCATCCACATCCCCGGGGTTGCCGTAGCGGTGCGGCTCCTGGCTGGAATAGCTGAAGCTGTCGCCTTCATTGAGCAGGAAATAGCGCTCGCCTACCCACAGCTCGAATGTGCCGCTGAGCAGGTAGCCGGCTTCTTCGCCTTCGTGGCTGTAGCTCTGCTGGCTGTAGGTTCCGGGCGGGAACTTCGAGTGGAGGATTTCCAGCTGGCGGCTGGGTTGCGGGCTGAGCAGTTCGTCGACGATGCCATCTTCGTAATGCACGCTGGTGCGTGCATTGCGCCGTACTACGTAACCGGCGTCGCCAGGGTCGACCTGCACTTCGCTGGCGAAGAACCACTGGATGGTCACGCCCAGGCTGCGGGCGATGTTGAACAGCGCCGGGATCGACGGATACGCCAGGTTGCGCTCCAGCTGGCTGATGTAGCCGGCGGTGAGCCCGCTCTGCTCGGCCAGCTCCGCCAGGGTCATGCCGCGCCGCTTGCGCAGGCCGCGGATGCGGGTGCCGAGGAACTGCGCTTCGGCGTTGGCGGGTGCTTCCTGCGGGGCTTTGCGGCTCATGCGAAGAGGTCCTGGGGATGGGCGTCGTGGGGCATTCTAAACAATGCGCCGGGGCTGTGGACCGATTGCTTTTCTTGTAGGAGCGAGGGGGACGCCCAGTTCTTGCTCGCGAACACGCTTTCCGGCGACTTTGGCGCTGGGCGGTTCGCGAGCAAGCTCGTTCCTACAAACAAGGGCCTCAGATTGCCCAACCCGCCTTGAGTCCCTCGTAAATCGCTTCCTCCGCCGTGCGCGGTGCCAGGCAGTCGCCGATGCGGCGTACCTCGGCGAGGTCGACGATCTCATCGGCCAGTTCGTCCACCGGCTGGTGGCCCTGGCAGAGCACCAGGGTGTCGATATTTTCCACCAGCATCGGCTCGCCGCTGGCGGTGTGCTGCAGGTAGACGGTGCTGTCGTCCACGCCGTACAGGCGGGCGTAGGGGGTAATGGTGATGCCCAGGCGGTGCAGCTCGCCGGCCAGGTGGTCGCGTACGTAGAGCGGCAGGCTTTCGCCGGCGTGGGTGCCGTTCACCGCCAGGTGCACCTGGTGGCCGTCGCGCACCAGGCGCTCGGCGATGCCGGGGGCGATCCAGTCGGCGCGCCAGTCGGTGACCAGCACCGAGCGGCCGAGCTTCACTTCACCGCGCAGTACCTGCCAGGCGTCCACCACCTGCAACTCACCAGCCTCCTCGTATGGCGGGCGATAGGGCTTGGCGCCGGTGGCGACGATCACCACATCGGGACGCTCGGCTTCCACCAGCGCGCGGTCGACGCGAGTATTGCGGCGCACTTCGACGCCGGCCAGCTGCATCTCGCGCTGCAGGTTGGTGGAGGCGCCGCCGAACTCCGCGCGACGCGGCAGCAACTGGGCGAGGTTGACCTGTCCACCAAGCTGGCCGCTGGCCTCGCAGAGCGTCACGTCATGGCCGCGCTGTGCCGCGACAGCAGCCGCTTTCATGCCTGCCGGCCCGCCACCGACGACCAGTACGCGCTTGCGCCGGGCGGCCATCGTGCGTTCTGCGTAGATCAGCTCGCGGCCGGTTTCCGGATGCTGGATGCAGGAGATCGGGTAGCCGCGGTGGAAGTGGCCGATGCACGCCTGGTTGCAGGCGATGCAGGCGCGCACGTCCTCGACATGGCCGCTTTCGGTCTTGCTGGGCATCTGCGGGTCGCAGATCAGCGCGCGGGTCATGCCGCAGACATCAGCCTGGCCGCGGGCGACGATCAGCTCGGCTTCCTGCGGCTGGTTGATGCGCCCGGTGACGAACAGCGGAATGTCCAGGTTGCGCTTGAAGGTGCCGGCCTCGTTGGCCAGGTACGCCGCCTCGATGGCCATGGGCGGCACGATGTGGATGGCGCCGCCCAGCGATGCCGAGGTGCCGGCGACGATGTGCACGTAGTCCAAGTCTTTCTGCAGCCCTTTGACGCCCTGCAGCGATTCGTCTTCGGTGAGGCCTTCCGGGTCGCGCTCGTCGGCGGAGATGCGCAGGCCGATGATGAAGTCTTCATCGGTGGCGGCGCGGATGGCGGCGATCACTTCGCGGGTGAAGCGCAGGCGGGCGTCGAGGTCACCGTTGTAACCGTCGCTGCGGCGGTTCACCCGTGGGTTGAGGAACTGTGCCGGCAGGTAACCGTGGCTGGCGACCACTTCCACGCCGTCGATGCCGGCAGTGTGCAGGCGGCGTGCGGCGGCGGCGTAGCCTTCGATGATTTCGTCGATCATCGCCTGGCTCAGCTCGCGGGGCATCACCCGGAAACGTTCGTTGGGCGAGGCGGACGGTGCGTAGGCCACGGCCAGCAGGCCGTCGCTGGACTCCATGATCTCCCGGCCGGGGTGGAACACCTGGGACAGCACCACGGTGCCTTCGGCATGGCACGCCTCGGCGATGCGACGGTAGCCGGGGATGCAGGCGTCATCGGTGGCCATCAGCACGTGCGAGGTGTAGCGGGCGCTGTCATGCACGCCGGCGACCTGCAGCACGATCAGGCCGACGCCGCCCTTGGCGCGGGCGGTGTGGTAGGCCACCAACTGGTCGTTGACCAGATTGTCGGTGGGCATCGAGGTGTCGTGCCCAGTGGACATGATGCGGTTCTTCAGCGCTTTGCCGCGGATGCGCAGCGGGCTGAACAGGTGGGGAAACTGGCTCATCGGGCAACTCCGGATTCTTGTTGTAAATACAGCGCTAAACATCGACCGCGCGAGGTAGAGCGCAACAAGGCGGAGACCGGAGAGGCAGCGGAATTTACTTCAGTAATGAGCATGCCGAGCCGGTTTCCAACGCCGTTGCGCCGCCGCGCAGCCGGTCGACCAGCTAGGCGTTGCGCGCCTGCCAGTCCACCGGGTAGAGGGCGTAGAACACGCAGGCCTTCTCGCCTTCGTAGGCCAGTGGTGTGCGCTCGGGCACCCAGATCACGTCGCCGGGCTTGGCGTCGATTACCTGGTCGGCCAGGCGCAGGCGGAAGTTGCCTTCGAGCACCACGATCAGTTCGTCGTAGAGCACGGTCCACTCGATGGACACCCCGTCGAAGCGAGCGAGGCCCGCACCCATGGTTTCGCTGTCGGCCGGGCCGATCAGCCGGCAGATGGCGGCGCGTTCGATGTCCTGCCCACCATAGGACTGGAACTGCAGGGCGGATTGCTGGAAGTGGCGGACCTGGGACACGGCGGCTTCTCCTGAGTCGGGCAATGTTGTCTAGGCAAGTGTTGCTTAAGTTATGTCTATGGAAATTTACCGCCAGTAAAAAATCAACTTGTTTTTTTAAAAGTGACTGGGTAGTTTCGAAGCCGCTCCCGGAGTTTTCCGGAGCAACCGCGACGTGCTCCACAACAACTACAAGAGGAGAGGCGCATGAACCGTCCCGTACGGTCCCCCCTCGCATGGCGGGCCCACCCGCTGGCAATCGATTTCCCTCTGCCCGTTGTTCCGGCGCGCCCGTCCAGCGTGCGCGCGGCCATCCCGGCTGCGCCCATTGCCACCTACGACTGGGGGTATGCTCGATGACTTTCCACCGCAACAACTTCCACAAGCGCTCCTTCCTCAAGACCGTCACCTCACCGCTGCTGCTCGCCCTCGGGCTGAGCTGCGGCGCCGTCCAGGCCGCCGAGAACATGGTGGTGGTCGGCTACGGCGGTGCTGGCCAGAAGGCGCAGGATGCCGCGTTCTTCCAGCCTTTCAGCAAGCAGTCCGGGGTGGGCGTGACCCAGACCGAGTACAACGGCGAGATGGCACGCATCAAGGTGATGGCCGACACCGGCCACGCCGACTGGGACGTGGTGCAGATCGAGGGCCCGGACCTGGCCCGCGGCTGCGACGAGGGCCTGTTCGTGCCGCTGGACTGGCAGCAGATCGGCAACAAGGATCAGCTCATTCCCAACGCCGCCAAGGACTGCGGCTCGGCCGCGCTGGTGTGGGGCGTGGCCATCGCCTATGACGCCGACAAGCTCAAGCCGGCGCCGCAATCCTGGGCGGACTTCTGGGACGTGCAGAAATTCCCTGGCAAACGCGGCCTGCGCAAGCGCGCGATCTACAACCTGGAGTTCGCCCTGATGGCCGACGGCGTGAAGCCGGCGGACGTCTACAGGACGCTGGGCACCAAGGCCGGCGTCGACCGCGCCTTCGCCAAGCTCAACCAGATCAAGCCGTACGTGCAGTGGTGGGAAGCCGGTGCGCAGCCTGCGCAGTGGCTGGCCGCCGGTGACGTGGTGATGACCACCACCTACACCGGGCGCATCGCCGATGCCTACAAGGGCGGACGCAACCTGCAACTGGTCTGGCCGGGCAGTCTCTACGGCATGGACTACTGGGCGATCATCAAGGGCTCGCAGCACGTCGATGCGGCAAAGCGTTTCATTGCCTTCGCCAACCAGCCCGATGCCCAGGTCGACTACGTGAAGCACATTGCGTATGGTCCGACCAACAAGCAGGCCGCCGAACGCCTGCCGTCCGACCTGGCCGGCTGGGTGCCGACCTCTACGCAGAACCTGCCCCAGGGCCTGGCGATGGACGATGAGTTCTGGGTTGACCACGGCGAGGAGCTGGAAGAGCGCTTCAACGCCTGGGCCGCCCAATGACCAGAATGTGACCGTGACGCCGGGGCCTGTGCCCCGGCGTCCTTTTGCCTTGAGGAGAAGTGCACCATGACGTCGCTGCAGGCGCCCAGTCGCGCCACCTGTTCGCCCGAGGAATGGAAACTGCGCGAGGAACTGGCGGCCTGCTACCGCCTGATCGCGCACTACCGCATGACCGACCTGATCTTCACCCACATCTCGGTGCGCATCCCCGGTCCCGACCACCATTTCCTGATCAATCCCTATGGCCTGATGTTCGACGAGATCACCGCGTCGAGCCTGGTGAAGATCGACCTCAGCGGTCATGCGGTCGAGCCGTCGCCCTACAAGGTCAACCCGGCCGGCTTCGTGATCCACAGCGCCATCCACGGCGCCCGCGAAGACGCGCAATGCGTACTGCACACCCATACCCGCGCCGGTTGTGCGGTGGCGGCGCAGGCCTGTGGGTTGCTGCCGCTGAACCAGATATCCCTGGAGTTCTACGGACGCCTGGGCTACCACGACTACGAAGGCATCGCCCTGTCGATGGACGAGCAGGAGCGTCTGGTGCGCGACCTGGGCGACCACTACGGCCTGATGTTGCGCAACCACGGCCTGTTGACCGTGGGTCAGACGGTGCAGCAGGCGTTCCTGCGCATGTACTACCTGGAGAAAGCCTGCGACATCCAGCTGGCGGCCCAGGCCGGCGGTGAGCTGGTGATCCCGCCGGAGGAGGTGTGTCGTCACACCGAGCAACAATTCAACGCCCCGGCGCGGCCGCTGGCGGAGGGGGAGCTGAGCGATCCGGATGGTTACGACCTGGCGTGGAGCGCGTTGCTGCGCATGCTGGATCGGGTATCGCCCGGTTACCGTGATTGAGCAATCGGTCGTTGTGTTGACCGGCTCCGCGCATGGCTCGACCCATCGCGGACGGAGTCCGCTCCTTCGTGAAAGTTCTGCGCCCGGGTTGGCCCTCACCCTAACCCTCTCCCAGGAGGAGAGGGGACCGTTCGGTGCAGGATGAAACCTTGGCGTCAGCCGGATCGGATTGCTCCCTCTCCCTGAGGGAGAGGGCTGGGGTGAGGGGGATGAATGGGTACGGACTCCCCAGAAAAAGACAGTTGCTCCTACCTCCGAGCTGGGCGTAGGAGCGGACTCTGTCCGCGATCGGCTTCACTTCATGCAGGACCTTCCAGGACCTGCGAACCACTGGCCGCACTGACCCGCCAAAGAAAAAGCCCCGCGATGCGGGGCTTTTTCATGGGGCCGGATCAGTACTGCGGATTGGACTTGAGCTGTTGCTCGGCGGCCTTGGCCAGGTCCGGCGGCAGGAAGTCCTTGTCCGGGTTGTAGTCCGGCTTCAGGTACGAGCTCAGCGCCTGCAGGTCGGCCGGGCTGAGGGTGCCGGCGGTCTGCTTCAGGCGCAGGTTGTCGAGGATGTAGTCATAGCGGCTGTTGTTGTAGTCGCGCACCGAGTTGTACAGCGAACGCTGGGCGTCCAGTACGTCGACGATGTTGCGGGTACCGACCTGGTAGCCGATCTCGGTGGCTTCCAGCGAGCTCTGGTTGGAGATGATTGCCTGGCGACGGGCTTTCACGGTCTCGACGTCGGTATTGACCGCGCGGTGCTGGTTGCGCGCGTCCTGCACCACCTGGCGGCGCTGGCTCTCGCGCAGTTGCTCGCTCTGGTTCAGGCGCTGGTAGGACTCGCGCACTTGCGAACTGGTCAGGCCGCCGCTGTAGATCGGCACGTTCAGTTGCAGGCCGATGCTGCTCTGGTCGACCCACTTGCCGTAGTGCGTATCACCTGGCGCGCCGGAGTTGGTGAAGCCCAGGGCGTCGTTGTCGCCCTTCTGGTACTGGGCCACGGCGTCGACGGTCGGCAGGTGGCCGGCCTTGCGCTGGCGCAGGGTTTCTTCGGCAGCATCGACGGCGTAGTTGCTGGCCTGCAGGCGCAGGTTCTGCTGGACCGAGGTGTCCACCCAGGCCTTGGCGTCGTTGGGAATCGGCACCACGATCGGCATCGAATGCAGGATGCCTTCGATGGAGCTGTACTCGCGGTTGGTCAGCGTGACCAGAGCCTGGAAGGCATCATCCACGCGTTGCTCGGCGACCAGGCGGTTGGCCCGCGCGGTGTCGTAGCTGGCCTGGGATTCGAGGACGTCGGTCTTGTCGGACAGGCCGACGTCGAAGCGCTCGTTGGACTGGTCGAGCTGGCGCTTGAATGCCGCTTCCTCGGCCTTGCTGGCGGCCAGGTTGTCCTGGGCGCGCAGTACGCCGAAGTAGTTCTCGGCCGACTGCAGGATCAACTGCTGCTGGGTCGCGGAGAACTCCAGTTGGGCCTGTTCGGTGGTGTTTTCCGCCGCCTTGAGCTGGAACCAGCGGTCGGCGCGGAACAGCGGCTGGCTCAGGGTCGCCTGGATCACCTGGCTGCTGCGGTTCAGCGTAGCGTTCGGGGTGTCCAGCGACGTACGGCTGTTCCCGACATCGGCACCGGCGTTGATCTGCGGCAGCAGGCCGGAGCGTGCCTGGGGCACGGCTTCCTTGCGCGCCAGGTAATCGGCCTGGGCGGCGGCGAGGTCGGCGTTGTTGTCGACGGCATCTTTATAGACGCTGATCAGGTCGGTCTTGGTGGGCAGCGGAGAAGCAGCCGGAGCGGGCTGTGCAGCCCAGGCAAAGCCTGTCGTTGCGGCTACAGCGACAGCCAGAGAGAGTCTGCGCAGCATTCGTTCATCCTGGAAAGTGATGCGAGGTGGGGCAAGGCTACGGTCGCCGCCGGTGGCGGTCAAGGCACGTTCGTACGAGCCTTCCGAGGCAGGAGTGTAGCTGCGTGTAAGCAATTGCGCGTTTTCGGCCGGGCGGCGTTGGCTTATCCGCGCGCACTTGATTAGACTGCGGGCGTTCTTGTCGGGGTGCCCCATTGCGAGGGGCTGAGATCGGATAGTTCCGGATCCCGTTGAACCTGATCGGGTTAAGACCCGCGTAGGGAACAAGAAGTACGCATCCCGCGGCGCATTCCGCCCCGGCCCCAGCCCTCTCCGGGATGCGTCCCTTCGCTGCAGCAAGCAGCTCCTCTCGTCCCAGGTTCTCCCCGGCAATCAACCCCAGGAGAGCCAGGATGAGCACCCAGAAAAACAACGTCACCCGCCTTGAACAGCTGGATCGCCAGTCGACCCAGCCCTTTCCGAATTCGAAGAAGGTCTATCTGACCGGCTCGCGCCCGGATATCCGCGTCCCCGTGCGGGAAATTTCGCTCGCCGACACCCCGACCGCCTTCGGCGGCGAGAAGAACGCCCCGGTGATGGTCTACGACACCTCCGGCCCCTACACCGACCCGGACGTGCGCATCGACCTGCGCAAGGGCCTGCCGGACGTACGCTCGCGCTGGATCGACGAGCGCGGTGACACCGAAATCCTCCCCGGCCTGACCTCCGAGTTCGGTCAGTCGCGCCTGGCCGACGCCAGCCTCGACGCCCTGCGTTTCGCCCATGTACGCACCCCGCGCCGCGCCAAGGCCGGCAAGAACGTCACGCAGATGCACTACGCGCGCCAGGGCATCATCACGCCCGAGATGGAATACATCGCCATCCGCGAGAACATGAAACTGCAGGAAGCCCGCGCCGCCGGCCTGCTGGATGCCCAGCACCCAGGCCAGAGCTTCGGTGCGAGCATCCCCAAGGAAATCACCCCCGAGTTCGTCCGCGAGGAGGTGGCCCGCGGCCGCGCGATCATCCCGGCAAACATCAACCACACCGAACTGGAACCGATGATCATCGGCCGCAACTTCCTGGTGAAGATCAACGGCAACATCGGCAACAGCGCGCTGGGTTCCTCCATCGAGGAAGAAGTGGAGAAACTCACCTGGGGCATCCGCTGGGGCGCCGACACGGTGATGGACCTGTCCACCGGCAAGCACATCCACGAGACCCGCGAGTGGATCCTGCGCAACAGCCCGGTACCGATCGGCACCGTGCCGATCTACCAGGCGCTGGAGAAGGTCAACGGCATCGCCGAGGACCTGACCTGGGAAATCTTCCGCGACACCCTGATCGAACAGGCTGAGCAGGGTGTGGACTACTTCACCATCCATGCTGGCGTGCTGCTGCGCTACGTGCCGCTGACCGCCAAGCGGGTCACCGGCATCGTCTCCCGTGGCGGTTCGATCATGGCCAAGTGGTGCCTGGCGCATCACCAGGAGAACTTCCTCTACACCCACTTCGAGGAAATCTGCGAAATCATGAAGGCCTACGACGTCAGCTTCTCGCTGGGCGATGGCCTGCGTCCGGGCTCGATCGCCGACGCCAACGACGCCGCGCAGTTTGGTGAGCTGGAAACCCTCGGCGAGCTGACCCGCATCGCCTGGAAGCATGACGTTCAGGTGCTGATCGAGGGCCCCGGCCACGTACCGATGCACCTGATCAAGAAAAACATGGACAAGCAGCTGGAGTGCTGCGACGAGGCGCCGTTCTACACCCTCGGCCCGCTGACCACCGACATTGCACCGGGATACGACCACATCACCTCCGGCATCGGCGCGGCGATGATCGGCTGGTTCGGCTGCGCCATGCTCTGCTACGTCACGCCCAAGGAGCACCTGGGCCTGCCGAACAAGGATGACGTGAAGACCGGCATCATCACCTACAAGATCGCCGCCCACGCCGCCGACCTCGCCAAGGGCCATCCGGGCGCGCAGATCCGTGACAACGCGCTGTCCAAGGCGCGCTTCGAGTTCCGTTGGGAGGACCAGTTCAACCTCGGCCTCGACCCGGACACCGCGCGGGCTTTCCATGACGAGACGCTGCCCAAGGACTCGGCCAAGGTCGCGCACTTCTGCTCCATGTGCGGACCGAAGTTCTGCTCCATGAAGATCACCCAGGAGGTCCGCGACTACGCCAAGGAAAACGGTCTCACCGATGAGCAGAAGGCCATCGAGGCCGGGTTCCAGGAGCAGGCCGCGCGCTTCAAGGACGAAGGCTCGGTGATCTACAAACAGGTGTGAGCCCGCAGTACCTGTAGGAGCGAGCTTGCTCGCGAACCGCCCAGCAGCAGAGTCATCGGCGAGCTGGGTTCGCGAGCAAAGCTCGCTCCTACGAAAAACAAAAACCTAATTCAACCTTCGAGCCCTGCACGCATCGTGACCACTACCGCCATCGACTATTCACCGACTTCCGCCGTGGGCAGCGCCCAGCGCGTGCTCGGCCTGCGCGACCTGTTCTCCCTCTGGTTCTCCCTGGGCATCGGCCTGATGGTGCTGCAGACCGGTGCATTGCTGGCGCCGGGCCTGGGCCTGGCCGGTGCGCTCGGCGCGATCCTGCTCGGCACCCTGGTCGGCGTGCTGCTGCTGGCCAGCGCCGGGGTGATCGGCACCGACACCGGGCTGTCCGCCATGGCCTCGCTCAAGCTCAGCCTGGGTAGCCACGGCGCCGCATTGCCGGCGCTGCTGAACCTGATGCAGCTGATCGGCTGGGGCGCCTTCGAAATCATCGTCATGCGCGATGCCGCCAGCCTGCTGGCCACTCGCGCCTTCGGCGAAGGCAGCACCTGGAACAGCCCGGCGCTGTGGACCCTGGTGTTCGGCGCGCTGGCGACCCTGCTGGCCGTCGCCGGCCCGCTCGCCTTCGTGCGTCGCGTGCTGCGGCGCTGGGGTATCTGGCTGCTGATCGCCGCCTGCGTCTGGCTGACCTTCGACCTGTTCCATCGCGCCGACCTGGCGGCAATCTGGGCCAAGGCGGGCGATGGCTCGCTGTCCTTCGCCGTGGGCTTCGACATCGCCATCGCCATGCCGCTGTCCTGGCTGCCGCTGATCGCCGACTACTCGCGCTTCGGCAAGCGCGCCGGGCAGACCTTCACCGGCGCGGCGCTGGGCTTCTTCATCGGCTGCTTCTGGCTGATGGGCCTGGGTGTGGCCTACACCCTGGCATTCGCCCAGGGCAGTGATGCCAACGCGCTGCTGCTGGCGCTGGCCGGCGCCGGCATGGGTATCCCGCTGCTGCTGATCCTGCTGGACGAATCGGAGAAAGCCTTTGCCGACATCCACTCGGCGGCGGTCTCCAGCGGCATCCTGCTGCCGTTCAAGGTCGAGTTGCTGGCGCTGGTCATCGGCGTGATCTGCACCCTGATCGCCTGGTTCGCGCCGCTGGCGCAGTACCAGAACTTCCTGCTGCTGATCGGCTCGGTGTTCGCGCCGCTGTTCGGCGTGGTGCTGATCGACCACTTCGTCCTGCGCCGCCGCGCGCCTGCCGCGATTCCCCATGGCCTGCGCTGGGGCTCGCTGCTGGCCTGGGGTGGTGGCGTGGTGGTGTATCACCTGCTGGCGAACTACCAGCCGGACCTGGGCGCGACCCTGCCGGCGCTGGTGGTGGCAGCGGTGCTGCAGTTGCTGCTGGGGCGGGTTGGGGTGAAGGTGCCGGCTTCGGCGTGAGGCGATTTGCGAGCAAGCTCGCTCCTACGCGAGCCGTTGCGCCGGCATTGGCCTGTAGGAGCGAGCTTGCTCGCGAACCCGCCCAATGCCGGCCTTGCCGGCTGATCGCATGCAGGTGCCGATATCCGGCGTAGGAGCGGACTCCGTCCGCGATGATTTCCCGGCCACTCTCGCGCTGATCTACTGCGTCCCGCGCCCCGGGAAGTAGTAGGTCTTGACGATGCCGTTCAGGCGCGGATACGGAATCTTCAGCTCCGGATGCCCGACCGAATGCGGGGCGATGCGGTCGATGTCGTACTTGAGCGTCAGTGCGCCGAAGGTCAGGGCGAAATGCTCGGTCGGCTGGAACGGCCAGTCCTTGGAGAAATTCGGGTCCTGCTCGTCCAGCTTGTTCTGCAGAATCCAGGCCTGGTGCGCCATCCGTGCGACCTTCCAGAAGTTGTCCTCCTGGCCGGGCAGGAGAATGTCCTGCAGGGTAAGCACCTTGTGGATACGTCGATCATAATTGATGAACGCGCGGCCGGGCTGGCCGTACTCTCCGCCGGTGAAGCGATAACTGGACAGCTCGATGATCACCAGACCGTCATGCTGTTCGCGGATCTTCGCTTGCAGGTAGGAGCTCCAGCCGGGCTGGGCCGAATCGAGGAAGCGTTTTTCGTAGACGTCCAGGCTCGCAGGTGCCGCACCATCACCCTCGCGGGCCAGTTGCAGCAGTTGCGCGTTGATCGCTTCGTTGAGCACCGGCTCATCGTCGAAGCTCAGCGTGTCGAGGTTGAACAGCGGGCACTGTTCGCCCTGGCAACCGGGTTTGGCATGTTCGAACGCGGTGTGGCTCGCGCTCAGCGGCTCGTCGAGCGAGGGCTTGAACAGACCCTGGCACGCCCCCAGTAACAGGCAGATGCTGCCCAGGGCGGCAAGTTTCAGAAGTCGCATGGGAATCCTTGTCGTTGACGTTCGCCGGCAATGGAGTGGTTCGACCGCCATCGATGCTGCCGGTTCGGCGGGTGAGTATGAACCACTTTGGTGGAACGGCGGCAGTGTGCGACGGTCACAGCAGTCCGGCCGCCCGGCGGCCCGCGAAAGAGGCTGCGCCTGCTCCGGCGGCGCGATAGGATGGCGCGAAGTTCAACGCAGAGTGAGTGGAACGGGATGTCGGAAACGTTCAAGCCAGGCCCCCAGGACATCGAGATCCAGAAGCGCGAACAGTGCTTCAAGGGCTTCTACAAGGTCGACCGCCTGCACCTGCGGCACCGCCAGTTCGCCGGCGGCATGGGCCCGGTGCTGACCCGCGAATTGTTCGTGCGTCACGATGCCGTGTGCGTGCTGCCCTACGATCCGCAACGCGATGAAGTGGTGCTGATCGAGCAGTTCCGCGTCGGCGCCATGGATGCCGGGGTCAATCCCTGGCTGATGGAGCTGGTCGCCGGCCTGATCGACAAGGACGAGGAGCCCGAGGAAGTCGCCCGCCGCGAAGCGGTGGAAGAAGCCGGCCTGACCCTCGGCGCACTCTGGCCGATCGCCCAGTACCTGCCGTCACCTGGCGGCAGCAATGAGCTGGTGCACCTGTTCGTCGGCCGCTGCGACAGCAGCACCGCTTCGGGTATCCACGGGCTGGAGGAGGAGGGCGAGGACATCCGCGTCCACGTCATGCCGTTCGAGGAAGCGCTGCAGGGCGTGCGTGACGGCCGCATCAACAACGCGGCGAGCATGCTCGCCCTTCAATGGTTGGCGCTCAATCGCGCCGAGGTAAGGGGGTTATGGGTGTGAATCTGTTGCGCGAGCGCTATCGCGTCGACCTGGCGGGTCTGCAGGCGACCTGCGAAGCGAACTACTTGCGCCTGATGCGCCTGTTGCCCGAGATGCGCGAGGCCCAGGTCTCGCGCCGCGTGGCGCTCAGCGAAGGCGAGCGGCTGCTCGGCGTGCTGGCGCTGGACGTGATCGAAGCTTGCCCGTACACCACCGTGCTGCAGGTGCGCCAGGAACTGGGCCTGCCCTGGCTGCCGGCGCCCAAGCTGGAAGTACGGGTGTACCACGACGCGCGCATGGCCGAAGTGGTCGGCGCCGAGCAGGCGCGCCGCCTGCTGGCGATCTACCCCTATCCGAACCAGGCGATGCACCAGCCGGACGAGAAGAACCAGCTCAACCAGTTCCTTGGCGAATGGCTGAGCCACTGCCTGTCCTGCGGGCATGAGCTGGAGCCGGTGCTGCAACGCTGAAGGCGCGATAGTGGCGGCGTGCCATGATATCCTGCCCGCCCATCGCAGACTCGTGTCCCTAACTGTGATCTGTGACGCTTTCCCGGTTTGCTCAGGGGGGCGCCTGTCACCATACTTCGTCACGAATCCCCGCACGCCCGCCTCACAGGAGAAGGCGCATTGCCCACCCAGCCCACCGCTTCCGATTCCGTCCTGGTCGTCCAGCTTTCCGACAGCCACCTGTTCGCGCAAGAGAACGGCCGGCTGCTGGGCATGGACACCGCTGACAGCCTGACCCAGGTCGTTCGCCTGGTCGGCGAGGAGCAGCCGGCGATCGATCTGGTGCTGGCCACGGGTGATCTCTCCCAGGATGGCTCGGTCGAGTCCTACCAGCGTTTTCGCAGCATTACTGCGCCGATCACCGCGCCGATCCGCTGGTTCCCCGGCAATCACGACGAGATGGAGCCGATGCGCGAAGTCGCCGCCGGCAGCGACCTGCTTGATCCGGTGATCGACCTGGGCGCCTGGCGGGTGATCCTGCTGGATTCCACCATTCCCGGTGCCGTGCCGGGGCAGGTGACCGACGAACAGGCCGCGCTGCTGGAAAGCGCCATCCAGGCCGCGCCGGACAAGCACCTGCTGATCAGCTTCCATCACCATCCGGTGCCCATCGGCAGCCAGTGGATGGACCGTATCGGCATCTACAACCCGGAAAAACTCTTCGCCGTGCTGGACCGCTACCCGAACGTGCGCTGCCTGCTCTGGGGACACGTGCACCAGGAAATCGATCGCACGCGCGGTGACGTGCGCCTGCTGGCCTCGCCGTCCACCTGCGTGCAGTTCACGCCGGGCAGCGAGGACTTCTGCGTCGACAGCCCGGCCCCCGGTTATCGCTGGCTGCGCCTGCTGGCGGATGGGCGCGTGGAGACCGGTGTATCGCGGGTGACCGACATCGAGTTTGAAGTCGACTACAGCATCAAGGGTTATTGATCGGTCACGCTTCGAACGCCTTGCGACGCTGACCCACTTGCGGCATGCCACTTGCAGCTTGTAGCCTCCCGGCCCATGACCGCATTCCTCTATATCCACGGATTCAACAGCTCGCCCGGCTCGCAGAAAGCGCGCCAGTTCACGGCCGCCATGGAGCGCCTGGGCCTGGCCGAGCAACTGCGCGTGCCCGCGCTGCACCACCATCCGCGCCAGGCTTTGGAACAACTGGAATCTGCCGTCGCCGAACTGGGCCAGCCGCTGCTGATCGGCAGTTCCCTGGGCGGCTACTACGCGACTTACCTGGCCGAGCGCCATGGCCTCAAGGCCGTGCTGATCAATCCGGCCGTGGCGCCTCACCGGCTGTTCGACGGCCAACTCGGCCCGCAGACCAACTATTACAGTGGCGAGACCTGGGAACTGACCCTTGATCACGTCGCTGCGCTGGCAGAACTGGAAGTCCCGGCTCCGACCGACGGATCGCGCTACCAGGTGTGGCTGCAGACCGCCGACGAAACCCTCGACTACCGCGCCGCCGAGCGTTACTACCGCAGCGCCGCGCTGCGCATCGAGTCCGGCGGCGACCACAGCTTCCAGCGCTTCGTCAGCCACTTGCCGACGCTCCTGGCTTTCGCCGGAGTGCCGTCCAGCCAGTGGCGCGACATCGACTTTTCCGCCTTTGAAGCCATCACCTCTTCGACTGATTAAGCAGGAACCCCATGGCCCAGCAGAACGCCTATAACGCAGACGCCATCGAGGTTCTTTCCGGCCTCGATCCGGTGCGCAAGCGCCCGGGCATGTACACCGACACTACCCGGCCCAACCACCTGGCCCAGGAAGTCATCGACAACAGCGTCGACGAAGCCCTCGCCGGCCACGCCAAGAGCGTGCAGGTGATCCTCCACGAGGACAACTCGCTGGAAGTGATCGATGACGGCCGCGGCATGCCGGTGGACATCCACCCCGAAGAGGGCGTGCCCGGCGTCGAACTGATCCTCACCAAGCTGCACGCCGGTGGCAAGTTCTCCAACAAGAACTACCAGTTCTCCGGCGGCCTGCACGGTGTGGGCATCTCGGTGGTGAACGCGCTCTCGACCACGGTCGAGGTGCGCGTCAAGCGTGACGGTAACGAGTACCGCATGACCTTCGCCGACGGCTTCAAGTCCAGCGACCTGGAAGTGATCGGCACCGTCGGCAAGCGCAACACTGGCACCAGCGTGCACTTCTGGCCGGACGCCAAGTATTTCGATTCGCACAAGTTCTCCGTCAGCCGCCTCAAGCACGTGCTCAAGGCCAAGGCCGTGCTCTGCCCGGGCCTGCTGGTGACCTTCGAGGACAAATCCAGCGGCGAGCGCATCGAATGGCATTATGAGGACGGCCTGCGTTCCTACCTGGTCGACTCGGTTTCCGAGCACCTGCGCCTGCCTGACGAGCCGTTCTGCGGCGCGCTGGCCGGCAACAAGGAAGCGGTGGACTGGGCTCTGCTGTGGCTGCCCGAGGGCGGTGAATCGCTGCAGGAAAGCTACGTCAACCTGATTCCCACCGCCCAGGGCGGCACCCACGTCAACGGCCTGCGCCAGGGCCTGCTGGATGCGATGCGCGAGTTCTGCGAATTCCGCAACCTGCTGCCGCGCGGTGTGAAGCTGGCCCCGGAAGACGTCTGGGAGCGCATCGCCTTCGTCCTCTCGATGAAGATGCAGGAGCCGCAGTTCTCTGGCCAGACCAAGGAGCGCCTGTCGTCCCGCGAGGCCGCCGCGTTCGTCTCCGGCGTGGTCAAGGACGCCTTCAGCCTGTGGCTCAACGCCCATCCCGAGCTGGGCCTGCAGCTGGCCGAACTGGCCATCAGCAACGCCGGCCGCCGCCTCAAGGCCGGCAAGAAGGTCGAGCGCAAGAAAATCACCCAGGGCCCGGCGCTGCCCGGCAAGCTGGCCGACTGCGCGGGGCAGGACCCGATGCGCGCCGAGCTGTTCCTGGTGGAAGGTGACTCCGCCGGCGGCTCGGCCAAGCAGGCGCGCGACAAGGAATTCCAGGCGATCATGCCGCTGCGCGGGAAGATCCTGAACACCTGGGAAGTGGACGGCGGCGAAGTGCTCGCCAGCCAGGAAGTCCACGATATCGCCGTCGCCATCGGCGTCGATCCGGGCGCGGCCGACCTGTCCCAGCTGCGCTACGGCAAGATCTGCATCCTCGCCGACGCCGACTCCGACGGCCTGCACATCGCCACCCTGCTGTGCGCGCTGTTCGTCCGTCACTTCCGCCCGCTGGTGGAAGCCGGCCACGTCTACGTCGCCATGCCGCCGCTGTTCCGTATCGACCTGGGCAAGGAAGTCTTCTACGCCCTGGACGAAGCCGAGCGCGACGGCATCCTCGATCGCCTGGCCGCCGAGAAGCGCCGTGGCAAGCCGCAGGTCACCCGATTCAAGGGCCTGGGCGAGATGAACCCGCCCCAGCTGCGCGAGACCACCATGGACCCGAACACCCGTCGCCTGGTCCAGCTGACCCTGGAAGACGCCGAAGGCACGCTGGAAATCATGGATATGTTGCTGGCCAAGAAGCGCGCCGGCGATCGCAAGTCCTGGCTGGAAACCAAGGGCAACCTGGCGGACTTCGCCTGATGCGCTGGCTGCTGGCCTGCTCCTGGCTGTTCGCTGGCCTCGCCGTTGCTGCCCAGGCACCCGAGCAGGCGTCGAAGGATGTCGCACCGGTCGCAGCGCCCCTGGCGCCGGCGTCGCTGCAGTTCGTCGCGGAGCATCCGGTGGAGGGCATGCCCAGTGGCAACCTGTCCGGGCTGGCGCTGTGCGGCAATGAGATGTGGACGGTGTCCGACCGCGACGACGACCGTATCTATCGCCTGCTGATCGACGAGACGCCGGGCAAGGCCTGGCAGGCCTCCGCCGAACCCTTCGTGGTTCCGGGTACGCCCGATAGCGGCCTGTCCTGGGGGACTCGTGCGCGGGTCACCGTGGGCGGCCTGCTGCGCGGTGGCGCCATGGATTTCGAAGGCATCAGCTGTGATCAGGCGGGCAACCGCTATGTGGTCAGCGAAGGTTATGCGGCTGTCCTGCTGTTGCCTGCCGTTGGTGAGCCGAGTTGGTTGCCGCTGCCGCAGAACCTGCTGCGCCAGGCGCGCGCCAGTGGCCTGCTGATGGAATTCAACGCGCTCTACGAAGGCATCGCCATCAGCGCCGACGGCAAGCAGCTGTGGCTGGCCGCCGAGCGCCAGCGCCGCGGTCTGCTCAAGGTGCACAGTGAAAATGGCACTTGGAAGTGCGAAGGCAACTGCGTGATGCTCAGCGAAGGTGGCACCGCGCTGCCGCCGCCGGAGCTGGGTGCCGAGCGCGCCCTGCCGATCGATTTCTCCGACCTGGCGCTGTACAAGGACAAGCTGTTCACCCTGGAACGCCTGGCGCACCAGATCTGCCGACGCGATCCGAAGACTGGCGCGCAGGAGCTGTGCTGGTCCTTCGCCGCCGGTGCGCTGGCCCCTGAGCGGCGCTACGAACTGCCTTACGGCGTGGCCGAAGCGCTGATACTCGACGACCAGGGCGCCTGGATCGGTCTGGACAACGGCGAGCACGCTCGCGCCGACGGTGACAGTCGCCCCTACGTACTGCGCTTCGCGGCGCCGGCCGGCGGCTGGCTCGGTGGCAAATGAGCGACGCGATGCCGGGCAAGCGGATCGGCAAGATCATGATGTTCCTCGCCTGGGGCGCGGGCATCCTGCTCGCCACCCACTATTTCGGCGCCTGGGAAACTCGCCAGCACAATCCCAATCCGCAGCCGCAATCGACTCGCGCCAACGGCGAAGTGGAAGTGCGGCTGGTGGGCAACCGCGCCGGCCACTATGTGGCGGACGGCCGGATCAATGGCGAGGCGGTGACCTTCATGCTCGATACCGGCGCCACCCAGGTAGCCCTGCCGCAGCGTCTGGCCGACCGCCTCGGCTTGCCGCGCGGCTTGCCGATCACTCTGGACACCGCCAACGGCCGCAGCCAGGGCTGGCGTACGCGCCTGCCCAGCCTGCAGCTTGGCGACATCCGCCTGACCGATGTGCCGGCGCTGATCGCGCCGGGCATGGAAGGCGACGAGGTGCTGCTCGGCATGAGCGCACTCAGACAACTGGATTTCACCCAGCAGGACGGCACCCTGGTGCTGCGCCAGCGATCTACACCGTGAGGCACGCATGAGCGAAACCCTCGATCTGAGTCTGGAGGGCGTGGAGCGCCGGTCACTGGCCGACTTCACCGAACAGGCTTACCTGAACTACTCCATGTACGTGATCATGGATCGCGCCCTGCCGCACATCGGCGACGGTCTCAAGCCCGTACAGCGGCGCATCGTCTACGCCATGAGCGAGCTGGGCCTGGACGCCGACTCCAAGCACAAGAAGTCGGCGCGTACCGTCGGCGACGTGCTGGGCAAGTACCACCCCCACGGCGACTCGGCGTGCTACGAAGCCATGGTGCTGATGGCGCAGCCGTTCTCCTACCGCTACCCGCTGGTGGATGGCCAGGGCAACTGGGGTGCTCCGGACGATCCCAAGTCCTTCGCCGCCATGCGTTACACCGAGGCCCGTCTGTCGCGCTATGCCGAGACCCTGCTGTCCGAGCTGGGCCAGGGCACCGCGGACTGGGTGCCGAACTTCGACGGCACGCTGGACGAGCCGGCCGTGCTGCCGGCGCGGCTTCCCAATCTGCTGCTCAACGGCACCACCGGCATCGCCGTGGGCATGGCCACCGACATTCCGCCGCACAACCTGCGCGAAGTGGCCGCTGCCTGCGTGCACCTGCTGGATAACCCGGGCTCCACCGTCGCCGACCTGATCGATTTCGTGCCGGGCCCGGACTTCCCCACCGAAGCGGAAATCATCACCCCGCGCGCCGACCTGCAGAAGATCTACGAAACCGGCCGCGGCTCGGTGCGCATGCGCGCCGTGTACCGCGTCGAGGACGGCGACATCGTGGTCACCGCTCTGCCGCACCAGGTCTCCGGGGCCAAGGTGCTGGAACAGATTGCCGGGCAGATGCAGGCCAAGAAGCTGCCGATGGTGGCCGACCTGCGCGACGAGTCGGACCACGAGAACCCGACCCGCATCGTCATCATCCCGCGCTCCAACCGCGTGGATGCCGAAGAGCTGATGACCCACCTGTTCGCCACCACCGACCTGGAAAGCTCGTACCGGGTGAACATGAACGTCATCGGCCTGGACGGCAAACCCCAGGTCAAGGACCTGCGCCAGGTGCTCAGCGAGTGGCTGACCTACCGCACCGACACCGTGCGCCGCCGCCTGCAGTTCCGCCTGGACAAGGTCGAGAAGCGCCTGCACCTGTTGGAAGGCTTGCTGGTCGCCTTCCTCAACCTCGACGAAGTCATCCATATCATCCGCACCGAGGACCAGCCCAAGCCGGTCCTGATGCAGCGCTTCGAGCTCTCCGAGCTACAGGCCGACTACATCCTCGATACCCGCCTGCGTCAGCTGGCGCGTCTGGAAGAGATGAAGATCCGCGGCGAGCAGGATGAGCTGGCCAAGGAGCGCGCCAAGCTGCTGGCGATCCTGGGTTCCAACGCCAAGCTGCGCAAACTGGTGCGCGACGAGCTGATCGCCGACGCCGAAACCTACGGCGACGACCGCCGTTCGCCCATCGTCGCCCGCGCCGAAGCCCGTGCGCTGTCGGAAACCGAGCTGATGCCGACCGAGCCGGTGACTGTGGTGCTGTCCGAAAAGGGCTGGGTGCGTTGCGCCAAGGGCCACGACATCGACGCCACGGGGCTTTCGTACAAGGCCGGCGACGGCTTCAAGGCGGCTGCGCCGGGCCGTTCGAACCAGTACGCGGTGTTCATCGACTCCACCGGCCGCAGTTACTCGCTGGCCGCCCACAGCCTGCCGTCTGCGCGCGGCCAGGGCGAGCCGCTGACCGGCCGCCTGACGCCGCCGCCGGGCGCATCCTTCGATCGCGTCCTGCTGCCGGAGGATAATGCGCTGTATGTGCTGGCCTCCGACGCCGGTTACGGCTTCGTCGCCAAGGGCGAGGACATGCAGGCCAAGAACAAGGCCGGCAAGGCACTGCTGAGCCTGCCCAATGGCGCGCAGGTCATGGCGCCCAGGCCGGTGAATGATCTGGAACAGGACTGGATCGCCGCGGTCACCACCGAGGGCCGCCTGCTGCTGTTCAAGGTCTCGGACCTGCCGCAACTGGCCAAGGGCAAGGGCAACAAGATCATCAGCGTGCCAGGCGACCGCGTGGCGAGCCGCGAGGAGTACCTCACCGATCTCGCCGTTCTTCCGACGGGCGCGACCCTGGTGCTGCAGGCCGGCAAGCGGACGCTCTCGCTCAAGGGTGACGACCTGGAGCATTACAAGGGCGAGAGAGGCCGCCGCGGGAATAAACTGCCGCGCGGTTTCCAGCGAGTGGACGCGTTGCTGGTAGAATCGCTGTCTCAGGATTGAAACGCGGCTCGATACATTCTGCCTCTGGAGCTGAGGCGCCGGTTAAGGGATGATACGTCCCTTTGGGTAACCGGCGCCTTGGCGCGTTGCCTGTAGTCATATTGGTTTTGTTGGAAGTAGCGCCGAAATTCGGCGAATGACGGTGATCCAGATGAGCGCATTGCGCGCCTTGGCCTATCTTTCCCTCGTCAGCCTCCTCGGGCTGGCGGGTTGCACGGTGAATCGACCGACCCAGCTGTACCAGCTGGATGCGGGCGCGGTTCCCGTCCCGACCCGTGACAACGGTGTCGCAGTACTGCTCGGTCCGGTATCCCTGGCCGATTACCTGAAGCGCGAGACCATGGTCCAGCGCCAGGCCGACGGTATCCTCAATCTGTCGACCGAAGCCCGCTGGGCCGGCAGCCTCGAGACCAACGTCAGCCAGCAGCTGATGCGCCTGCTCTCGGGCGAGCTGGACAGCACGCGCCTGGCGCTGTTCCCGGAGAAGCCCGGCTTCACCCCGCAGGTTCAGGTCATGCTGACCATCAGCCGCCTGGACTCCGGCCCCAAGGAGCCGGCGGTGCTGGAAGCGCGCTGGCGCCTGCTCGACCAGAAGGGCGAGCTGCGTGACAGCCGCGTCTTCCGTGAGGAAGAGGCGCACTCCGGCAGCGTGCAGGATCAGGTGCGCGCCCAGGGTGACCTGCTGCGCAAACTGTCCGCGCAATTGGCCCGTGATGTGCGACCGGTCGCTGCAGCAGTTGCCGAGCAGCAGGCTGCTCCGCCGCGCAAGCCGCAGGTGGCCAATACCGATCAGGCGGTCAAGCCCAAGGAAGAAGGGCCGAAGATCCCGTTGGTGGTGCCGATCCGCACTGATGTCGAGGTCTACCGCTTCTAGGTCGCAGCCGACCATCGCAGTATTCACGGCCCGCAAGGCATAGCTTTGTGGGCCGTTTTGTTTCTGCCTTGGCCGGTTTTGACATCTTCTTGACGGTCTGCGTGGTATCTACGGGCGCTTGTGCAGGCTATTGGCGCCCGGACGTTTCCGCGCGGAGTCTGCGAGAGATTCGCGCGTGTCGTCATTCCCCCCCACCTCCAGTGTTCAGGCGGATTCCGCCCTGAGGCGTCAGACACTTTGCGTCATGCTGGCGGCGCTGGTGCTGTTCCTGCTTGGCGTGCAGGGTGATGCCTTCGTTGGCTTCGACTCGCGGTTCGTGCTGTTCGCCCGCGAAATGCTGCGCCACGGGCCGGGCTGGTTCCCGACCACCTACGGCGCGCCCTATCCGGATTATCCGGCTACCTCGACCTTCCTGACCTACCTGCTGTCGCTGCCGCTGGGGCGGGTCACCGAGCTCACCGCCTGGCTGCCGACCGCGCTGGCCGGGGCAATCTCCACCGGGGTGGTGTATCGCCTGGTGGCGCCGTTCTCGCGCTCCTGGGCGCTGATCAGCGTGGCGATGCTGCTGCTGACCGCCACCTTCGTCAGCGAGACGCGCGCCGTGTCCCTCGACCTGATGGTCGCCGCCGTGGGGCTGCTGGCCTTCTACGTTGCCTTCCACGCCGATCGCCATGGCGTGCCGGGCATGCTGCTGCGCCTGCTGCCGCTGCTGTTCGTCGGCTTTGCGCTGCGCGGCCCGCTGGGGCTGGTGGTACCGGCGGGCATGGTGTGCAGCCAACTGTTGCTGGACCGGCGCTGGAAGCCCCTGTTCGCTTTCTCGGCGAGTGCGGCAGCGCTGCTGGTCCTCTGCGTGTTCGTGCTGATCGCCCTGGCGCGCTCGGCGGGCGGCGAAGCTTTCGTCCAGGATGTCCTGCAGATGCAGGTGATCGGCCGTCTGGACGGTTCCGCCGGTTCCAGCGATGCGCTGTATTACTTCCGCAGTTCCCTGGGCAACTACGCACTGGCCTTCCCACTGGCGCTGCCGGCGCTCGTGCTGCTCTGGCAGCGTCGCCGCGAGCCAGCGTTCCGGCTGGTGGCAGGATGCGCCCTGGCGGCGCTGGTGGTCATGGCCGGTCTGTCGGTGCCGCAGGCGAAGAAGGCCCGCTACATTGTCGCGCTGGCACCGCTGGCGGCGATCGTCGCGGGCTACCCCTTCATGGTCGCCGGCAGTCGACTGGCGCGGGTCCTGCGTGGCTTGCTGCGTGGGCTGTGGCTGGCATTGCCGGCCCTGCTGCTGGCTGGCTTGTGGCTGGCCTGGAAGCGCTATCCGCAGGAGCTCGCCGAGCTGGGATGGCGGCTGCCGGCCTGCATCGTGGCGCTCGCCGCGCTGCTGGCGTTCGGCGCGCTGCGCTGGCGCCGGCCGGCGGGGCTGGCTTTGGGCGCCGCGCTGGCGCTGTGGGCCAGCTACATCCTGGTCTTCGAGCCGGTGGAGCACCGTCTGTACGACAGCCAGGCGTTCTCCCGCGAGCTGCTCCGTCAACTCGATGCGCAGCCTGAACCCCTTGCGCTGTATGGGATGGCGCCGGATGCGCGGGCAATCAAGCTGATGGTCAACCTCGATCGTGACCTGCAGCCGCTGTTCCTGGATCGTCCCGAGCAGCTGGCGGCGCAACGGGAACCGCTCTACCTGATGATCCAGGCGCGCGATGCCGAGCGTATCGCCGCTGCCCTGCCCACGGCCTCGCAGCAGCTGTTCGAAGGCCGTTTCGACAATGACACCTACCGCCTGCTGCGCCTCCCCGGAGCGGGCAATACGCCGTGATGAAAGCACTGACTTCCCTACTTGCCTGCTGCTTGCTGCTGGGCGGCTGCGATGATTCCGATACCCAGGGTGTGGTCGAGCGGGACCAGGCATTCTTCCGCCAGCACCCGCTGCCGCCCCTGGAGATCGTCTCCGGCGGGGGCAGCTTCGTGCTGCCGCTGCTGCCGGACACCCAGTTCTATGCGGAGAACAACCACCGCAAGCGCCACCTGTTCCGCAGCGAGCAGCGCTTCCCCGACCTGCCGTACCAGCCGGCGCTGGCTTTCTTCGCCCAGACTTTCTGGCTGGCCAAGCATGCCGAGGTGCTGCAGGTTCCGCTGGTGGTGCACCTGGGCGACGTGGTGGAAAACGCCGGGGTCGCCACCCAGTGGCAGACCGCCAGCGGCGCCATGCGCACGCTGGAGGAGCGTGGCGTGCCCTACAGCATCGCCACCGGCGAGCGCGACGTGCACGAAGAAGCCAGCACGGATGACCGTCGCTCCTTCCTCGACCGCTTCAAGGATCACTTCGGCCCCGAACGCGCCGCCTGGCAGAGCACTTATGTCGGCAGTGACCCGAAGGGGCTGAGCCAGGTGCACCTGTTCCAGCGCTACGGCCAGTCTTTCCTGCTGCTGGCCCTGGACTGGAGTCCCTCCGAGGCGACCCTGGTGTGGGCGCAGAGCGTCCTCGACGAGCATCCCCATGTGCCGGTGATCCTCGCTTCCCATAGCATCCTGCGGCGCAGCGCCGCCGGTGTGGCGGAGCTGTCCCGCGAGGACAACGCCAGTGGCACGCTCCTGTGGGACCGGCTGATCCGCCGCAACGACCAGGTGTTCCTCACCTTGAATGCCCACGCCGACGGCGCTGCGCACACGCGGATGCTCAACGACCTGGGGCACAGCGTGGACATGGTGATGGTCGACTACCAGCACCAGTACCTGGGCGGGAACGGCCTGATGCAGTTGCTGGAGCTGGACCTGCGGCGCAACCGCCTTGCCGCCCTGTCGCTGTCGCCCTGGGTGCTGTGGAAGCGCCAGGTCTACCCGCAGGCCTATACGCCCTGCGAATCGCCCCAGGTGCTCCGTGACTGTGACCAGTTGATGCCGGCGAACTCTCCTGGTTGGGAGAACCGCTTCCAGATCGAGCTGGACTACCAGAAGCGCTTCGGCAGCTTCCAGGGCTACAGCGCCCAGTTGCCGGTGGAGGGCATGCAGGCATCGTTGCTGGAGCAGCTGCAGGTGCAGCTCGGCAAACGCTGAGTCAGGCGTTGCGCCAAAGCAGCCGGCGCAGGCCGATGCCTGTCAGTGCCACAGCGAGGCAGGGCAGCCAGACCCAGCGCGCCTCGGACATCAGCACCTCCAGCCCGCGTGGGCTGAGGAAGCGCGACAGGCCAATGGGCGAAACCTCAATGGGATGCAGCGGCAGGAAGTAGCGCTGGTCGCTCCAGGGCCAGAACCAGGCGACGCCCAGGCCGCCATCGGTCATGGCATCCAGCACGCTATGGGAGGCGGTCGCCAGGCCGATCCACAGGCCGGCTTTCAGTGGGCCGCTGCCCAGCAGGCTGCTGCACAGCGCCCCGAGCACCCCCATGCACGCCGCGAACAGCAGGGAATGGCTGAAGCCGCGATGGCCGAAGGCGTCGTGGTAGGCAATGCCCAGCTTGAAGGCGACTACATCGAGGTCGGGCAGGCAGGTGGCGATCATGCCGGCCAGCAGCAGGCGCGGCGGGATGAGGCGTGAGCCGAGCGCGAGCCCAATGGCCAGAGCGGGCAGGGGGTGGGTGATCAGGGTGGTCATGGAATCCTTTCCACGAGGGGGCTGGCGGCCCCCTTTCTTTCTATTGGGGTCAGGTGGTGCGCAGGGCGCGCATGCGCGACAGCTGGCGTTCGAGCATGGAAGGATAAGGCTCTTTCAGCCACTCCACGCAGCAGGCATTTTCCGGGCTGGCGATGGGGCGAATACGTGCGCGCTCGCGGACTTTCTCATCGTCGCCGATGGTTTTTTCCACCAGCAGCAGATTGCGGCTGTGCTGGCTCAGCGCCAGGGCGTCCTGCGCGGCGGAATCCTGCAGCAGCTCGGCCTGTTCCAGGTCGGCGACGTCCTCGCCCAGGACCAGGCCCAGTTGCAGTTGCAGGGTGATGCCGCTGTCGGCCACCTCGATCTGCAGGGCATGGCCCAGGGCACGCATCAGCTCGCCGCAACACAGCGCGTTGGTGAGGAATTCCTCGTCCTGGTCGCGGCTGTGGAAGAGGATCAGGCTGCCGCCGTCGCTGAGGGTGTAGAGCGTGCCTTTGTACAGGCGTGCGGCCTGCTCCAGGCAATCGCGGTAGCGTTCCAGCAGGTCGACCAGGCGCGCGCGCGGCAGGCGGCGCAGTTGTTCCTGGGCGCCCAGTTGCACGGCCAGCACGGCGCTGGTGCCGGCGGAAACCGGCTCCGGCTCGGCCTCGGGCTCTTCCTCGACGCCGATCTCGTCTTCGGCTTCCTCTTCCACCACGGCCTCGAACTCTTCCTCGGGGAAGTCATCGTCAGCGTCGGCCTTGCGGCGTGCGGCAGGGGTGAGCAATTCTTCGTCGGAGAAGATGTTCTCGTCGAACTCGTGTTCGTCAGCGGTGCCGGCTTTTTCCAGCAGCGGTTCCTTGGCGGCGTTCTTGGCGGGCGCTTTCGCGCGCGGTGCGGGGGCGCTGACCACCGGCTCGGGGGCCGGCGGTTTCTCCGGCGCCAGGCGCGCCTGCAGCTGGCGGGCGAGGTCGCCGATCTCGTTCTGCAGGCCGGCGCCCGGCGCGCTGTCGTCCGGGTCGCGCAGCCAGACACGAAGCTGTAACAGCGGCGTGGAAATCTGCCGCCCCAGACGCAGGCCGAAAGTCAGCGTGAGCAGCAACAGGATCAGGCTGATCAGCCCCATGCTCTGCAGGCTGACAGTCATCGGCTGCTCGAACTGGTGCATGTCGAGGCTGATGCGCAGGTGGCCGGCGATTACTTCCTGGAAGGTGATGGGCGTGGAGTACAGGCCTTCGGCGTCACCCAGCAGGCCCTGCTTGGGCCGCGTGCCGGATTCGGCAAGGATGCGGTTGTCCACGCTGTAGATCGCCGCATGGGCCACCAGCGGGTTCTTGGTCAGGTTGTTGAGCAGCACGTTGAGGCTGAGGATGTCGTTGGACACCAGCAACTCGGTGGCTGACTGCGCGGTCTGCGTGGTCAGGCTCTGGCCAAGGGCGTCGGCCTGCTGCTGCATGGCCTGCTTGAACTGCAGGCCCATCACGCAGGCGTAAATCACCAGGGCCGTGGCGACCAACAGCAAGCTGTGGACGGCGATGCGCAGGGCGATCGGCACGCGGCGCTGGCGCAGGGCGTGGAAGAGCAGCAGGAAGAAATTGTCGGGCTTGACGGAGGTGGGCCGGGTCACAGCGGGCTCGGTCTTCTCTAGGGCAGATGCGGGGCAGTATAACGAGGCCCTACCGGGGGGCAAAGCGCCGCAGGCGCAGTCAGGGCGGCGAAAGTCCGCGCGGTGTGTCGATCTGCCGTGCATTCCGATCGGCGGTGGCGTCCCTTGATCGGTGGGCGGACGGGCGAGCGGAGCATCCGCAGGCGGTGAAAGCAGGTAGAATGACCGCCTTTTTTCCATGGCGGAGGCAGCGCCTTGCGCGAGATCGTCCTGATCAACATCACCGGGGAAGACCGCCCCGGCCTCACCGCGGCCATTACCGGCGTCCTGGCGCAGGGTGGCGTGAACATCCTCGACATCGGCCAGGCGGTGATCCACGACACCCTGTCCTTCGGCATCCTGGTGGAAATCCCGGATAACGAGCGGGCTTCGTCGGTGCTCAAGGACGTGCTGTTCACGGCCTACGAACTCGACCAGCAGGTGCGTTTCACCCCGGTGTCCGAAGACGATTACCGCCAGTGGGTCGGTGGCCAGGGCAAGCCGCGCCACATCGTTACCCTGCTGACGCGCCGGGTGACCGCCGAGCAACTGCAGCGGGTCAGCTCGATCACCGCCAAGTACGGCTTGAACATCGACCAGATCGACCGCCTGTCCGGGCGTATGCCGCTGGACATGCCGGCCGACGAGGGCAAGGGCTGCATCGAGTTCTCCGTACGTGGCGAACCCGCTGACCCGGCCGCCCTGCGTGCCGAGTTCCTCAGCGTGGCCCAGGAACTGAACGTCGACATCGCCTTCCAGCAGGACTCGGTGTTCCGCCGTAATCGCCGCCTGGCGGTGTTCGACATGGACTCGACGCTGATCGAAGCCGAAGTGATCGACGAGCTGGCCAAGGCCGCCGGCGTTGGCGAGCAGGTCTCCGAGATCACCGAGCGCGCCATGCGCGGCGAGCTGGACTTCCGTGCCAGCTTCAAGGAGCGCCTGGCGCTGTTGCAGGGGCTGTCCGAGGACGTGCTGGAAGAGATCGGCGCCTCGCTGCGCCTGACCGAAGGCGCCGAGACTCTGTTCGCCGAGCTCAAGCGCCTGGGCTACAAGACCGCGATTCTCTCCGGTGGCTTCAGCTACTTCGCCAAGCAGCTGCAGGCGAAACTGGGCATCGACTATGTGTTCGCCAATGAACTGCAGATCGTTGACGGCAAGCTGACCGGCGTGGCCATCGAGCCCATCGTCGACGCCCAGCGCAAGGCCGACCTGCTGCGTGAACTGGCAGCGAAGGAAGGCTTGCAGCTGGAGCAGACCATTGCCGTGGGCGATGGCGCCAACGACCTACCGATGCTGGGCCTGGCCGGCCTGGGCGTGGCCTTCCGCGCCAAGCCGCTGGTCAAGCAGTCGGCCAAGCAGGCGATCTCCACCCTGGGGTTGGACGGCATCCTCTATCTGCTCGGTTTCCGCGACCGCGAAGGTGCCGACGAACGCTGAGTTGTCGCCCTAACAAAAAGCCGCCCCGAAGGGCGGCTTTTTTGTTGCGGTCGTTCCTGTCTCGCAGGCTCGAGTGCGCTTTTGTAGGAGCGAGCTTGCTCGCGAACACGCCCAGCATGTGTGGTGCGGGTTGACTCTGTTCGCGAGCAAGCTCGCTCCTACAGGTTCCGTTCCGGCTTATTCGTCCGAGGCGAAGTCGTAGTCCATCGCCTGGCTCGGGCCCTGCAGGTAGCGACCCTGGATGTAGTTGGCGCCGGCCTGCCACAGGGTGGCCAGCGCGGTGGCGCTTTCCACCATGGGCACGATGGTCAGCTTGGCCTGGGCATGCAGGCTGGCCATCAGGGTCTTGAGGTTTTCCTGGTTCTCCGCGCTGTTGAGGTCCTGCACGTAGGAGCCGTCGACCTTCACGAAGTCGACGTTCATGTGCTTGAGCGTGTTGAACGGGTTGAGTGCGCAACCGAACTGGCACAGCGCGATCTGGCAGTGCAGCTCGGCCAGGCCCTGGCTCAGCAGCTTGGCCTGGCGCAGGTAGGCGATGGCGTCCGGCTCGCTGATCTGGATGATCAGCGCGTCGGCCGGCAGGCGCGAGGCCTTCAGTGCGACGCTGAGCCACGGCAGCAGTTCCGGGTCCTGCAGGCTCGGGCCGGAGAGGTGCACGAACAGCTTGGTTTCGTGCCCCTTAGCGCGGTGCTCGGAGAGCAGCTTGATGGAGTTGAGCAGTACCCAGCGGTCGATCTTCTCGGCCAGGCCGCTGCCCTTGGCGGCATTGAGGAAGTCTGCCGGTGGCACTTCCTCGCCCTGCGGGTTGAGCAGGCGCAGCAGCACTTCGTAGTGCTCGTGGGTGTCGCCGCGCAGGCTGATGATCGGCTGGAACAGCAGGCGGAAGCTGTTCTGCTCCAGCGCCTGGCGGATGATCGCGCTGATGTCGCCACGGTAGGCGGCGGCGGCCAGCTCATCGGCCGGGTTGTAAACCTTCAGGCCATTGCCGTCCTTCTGCGCGACGTCATCGGCGCCGCGGTGGGCGCGCTCGATGACGTCCTGGGCGCGGGTGGTCTTCTCGTCCAGCCCGGCGGTGCCGATGGACAGGGTGACCTGCGCGGTGCGGCCATGAATGTCGAACAGGTGGCCTTCGACCTTCTTCAGCAGCGAATTGAAGCGCGGGGCGGACTGCTCGGGGTCTTCGCCCGGCAGCAGCACGGCGAAGACGTCGTCGCTCAGGCGGGCAAGCTGGGCCTGTGCGGGGAACTGCCCGCGCAGCAGGTTGCCCAGGTCCGCCAGCAGCAGGTCGATGCTGGCGACGCCGAGGTCGAGCTGCAGCGCCTGGGCGCGGTCGAGCAGCATGTAGGCGAAGGTCGCCGGCTGCCCGGCGGTCACCGCGCGCTCCACGGCGCTGTCCATCAGGTCGAGGAAGTGCGCGCGGTTGAACAGGCCGGTGACTAGGTCCTGGCTGCTGACTTCGCGCAGCTTTTCTTCGAGCTGGGCATTGCCGGTTTCGGCGCGGATCACCACCTGGATGCACGGCTCGCCGTCGTAGGTAGCCGGCGAGAAGGTCATGCGTGCAGCGAAGGCTTGGCCGTCGCTGCGGATGCCGCTGCAGGCCAGGTCGGCGTTGTCCTCGGTGCTTTCCTTGGTGAGATGGTAACCCTTGAGGAAGTCCTTGAAGTTGGCCTGGTCGCAGCCGGCGATCAGGTCGATCATCGGCATGCCTTCCAGTTCCTCGGCGTCTTCGTAGCCGAACAGGCCGACGTAGGCGCGGTTGGCGTAGATGTGCATGCCGTCGTGGACGTAGGTGATGGCATCCACCGAGCTGTCCAGCAGCAGCTGGCAGCGTTTCTCCGCTTCGCGCAGGGCGACTTCGGCGGAGCGGCGGGCGCGACGCTCTTCGAGGTTGGCCAGCTCGCGGTTGGCCACCAGGATCAGTCGTTCGTCCTCGCCCTGCGGCAGGGCGTCCTGCGCGCCGAGGGCCAGTGCCTCGGTCACGGCGTCAGAATCGTTGCCGCTGACCAGCTGGATGAAGGGGATGTCCTTGGCCTGGCGGCGGATGGCGCCCAGCGCTTCGCTGGGGTCCAGTGCCTCGGCTTCGGGAGCGGCGATCAGCAGGTCCCAGCCCTGGGGCAGGATGTCCGTCAGGTCTTCGTTGGAGGTAATGCGGTGGACGCGGGTCGCACGACCGGCGTTGCGGAACAGGCTGACCAGGCGCTCGGCTTCGTTCTGCGAGTCTTCCAGGATCAGCAGGCGGATGGTTTTCTTTTCATTGGCCATGAGGAAGGCTGCTTATACCGTGCTGGACGGCAGCAAAAAGGCGACGAAAGGGAATCTTCCGGAATCTACAGAGACTTCCAGAGCGAGTCAAAGTCTTCCTCCCCGCCAGCGCCACGAGCATTCGGTGCTGTGATGGGCTTATCGCTCGTCGTGCCGGCTGCATCCTGTGCCTGGTATTCGAACTGGGTGAAGCTGGCCGTGGCGGTGACCTTGCGGGTCAGGGTGGCGCGACGCTCCTCCCCGTGCAGGTTCAGTTGCACGCGATTGCCTTCCTGGAAAGGCAGGCGCGGGGTAATGACGGTGGCCGGGCGAGAGATCGCGGAAATCTCCGGCAGCAACAGGGCGCGCAGGTACTGGCTGCCCTGCTCGGTCTTGCGCAGCAGTTGCAGGCCGCAAGGTTGGGCGAGCGGGGCGATCAGTTCAATGCCCATCTGTGTGCCGCCGCCGCGGACCTGGCGGATCCAGCGCACCACGGCAACGCTCCAGCTGTGCTCGGGGGTGTCCTGGATGCCGAGCAGTTCGCCGGCCTGCAACTGGCTGGGGATTTCCTTCGGCCAGGTCAGGCAGTAACCGCCGGGGCTGTGGTTGACGATGTTGAGGGTGAACACCGGGTAGTCGTCGCGCGGGGTTTCCGAAGCGATGCCCAGGCCGCTGTCGTCAGGGGCGCGCGGCGCGCTGTATTCGATTTCCTCCAGCGGCATGCCGGGCTGCCAGTCGTTGACCTTCTGCGCATCGAAGGCGCCGGACCAGGCGTCCTTTACTTCGGCCTTGAAGGTCGGTACCTGCTCCTGCACCTGGATCTTGAGCACATCGTTGAAGCTTCTGCGCCCGGCAAGGAAGTAGTGCAGGGCGCTCATGCCGATGCAAAGGGTCAGCTGACCCTGGCCGGGAGTACGGTGGAAGGTGCGCTCGGCGATGTCGCCCCAAGCGGCGGCGAGGTGTTGCAGCAGGTCGACGCTGATGCCCTCGGGCACCTTCAGGCGGGCCTGCGCGCGGTTTTCCGGCGGCAGCAGGAGGTATTCGCGGATCACATCCACCAGCGGCTGCGGGTCGATGCCCAGGGCGCCAGCGAGGTCGCTTTCCTTGAACAGGGTGCGATAGCGCGGCGGGCCATCCACCTGCGGCACCACCACGAACAGGGTGGAGGGCGCATCGGCCGCCTGCACTTTCACCTGTGCCGCCCAGCCTTCGAGGGCTTCGGCGACGCGGGCAATGTTGTTCTGGCGCATCTGGTTGCAGCGCGCCGAGCCGAGCATCAGCGCTACCAGGTACGAATGCTCGATGGACAACCCCTGTGACTGGCGCGCCAGCGCATCGCGTACCGGGGTGTGCTGTAGCCCGTGCTGGCGGGCCAGCTGGTAGAGCTGATGGAGTTCCAGCCAGAGGTTTTCCGGCACCGGGCAGTACAACTGCGAGGCACGCACCAGCGGGCCGCAGAGGCTGCGGATGGCGCGCTGGATGGCGGCGGTCATCACCTGCGCACGCTCGCGGGTGAAGCGCGAGGCTTCGCGCACGACGATAAGCTTGTAGCCGATGGCCAGGTGGTTCTGCAGGGCCTGGCAGAGGTTGGCGACCTTGCGCGGGCGCTCGTCCAGAACGATGGACTGATTGAGGAAGTGCCGTTCCAGGTTATGGCAGACGAAGTGGACTTCCGGGCGGAACAGTTCCAGCAATTGAAGGCGCGTCTCGACCGGCAGCTTGAGCTGGTTGAGTTCGATCAGCCCCTGGTAGAGCTGGCGGGCGGTCTCCCCGAGGTTGGCCTTGGGCAGGTGATCCAGCCAGTTTTTCAGCTCGCGCGCATTGGCGTTGCAGAAGCTCAGGCTCTCGTGCGTCGGGGTGGGGACACGTAGAAACTGCTGGGGACTGTTGTCCATGGCGGGAATGGTTTCTCCACAATCCGGCTCGTTGTACGAACTGGTTGGTCATAACTGTCGGCTTTTTCCGAACTCTAGCAGCATCCGTCGCCCGCCGCAGCCCATCGCCCGGATGGTGCGCGGACAGGTCACGGCAGTGGCGTTTCCCCTTTGAGCTGGCGTTGCAGGGCGTTCTTCGCCGAGTCCTGCGCGGTGCTGCGTACCCAGCCGTCGCCCTGGGCGATCACTGGGTGGGCGGCCCAGTCGAGCAGATCCTGGCGCCGGCAGACGCCGGTATTGCCCTTGCCGGCGCCGGCGACCACCTTGTAGACCACCTGGTCCTGGCGGCTGCGCTTGTCCGGGTGGTCGTCGATCACCTGGCGCACGGCCCAGACATCGCCGCTCAGGGCGTTGCTGTAGCTGGCACCGAGTAGTATGTCCTCGGGCGTCAGGCGCTGCGCCTGGGCATGCTCCTGGGCCAGTTGGAGAATCTTCAGCAGGTCGTCGAACTGCACGTCGATGTATGAATCCATCTTGCGCAGCGCGTGGTACAGGTCCTCCGGGGCCGGACCTGTGGGCAGCTTCGGCGTGGCGGGCAGGCGCGCCAGCGGTGCGGGATAGCGGCGCCAGGCGAACAGGCCGTTGAAGGCCACCGCAACGGCGAGGATCAGTACCACATTGAGCAACACCGGGCTGAGTACGTAGTGGAACCCCAGGGCGCTGATCGCTGGGCCGCCAGACACTGCCGCCAGTGCGGTGGCGCCGCCGGGCGGGTGGATGCAGCGGGCGTAATGCATGACCAGGATCGCCGCCGCTACCGCGAGGGCGGGAGTGAAGCTCTGGTCAGGGAAGAGTTTCTGGCAGATCACCCCGACCAGGGCCGAGAGCACCTGGCCGCCGAGTACGGCCCAGGGTTGCGACAGTACGCCGTGGGGGACGGCGAACAGCAGCACGGCGCTGGCGCCCATGGAGGCGACGACCCAGATGGCCGCTTCGCTGGGCAGGACCCAGTGGGTTACGGCATAGATGGCGGCGATGCCGCACAGCGCTCCGATTGCGGAGAGCCATTTTTCAAGATGGCTGGTGGCGTTGGCGCGCCAGCCCATCAGGTGCAGAAAGCGTTTCATGGCAGGGAGCTGGCACGATGAGGCGAAAAGCAGTGGCGGGCGACTCGTTGGCCACCCGCCTTATGGAGGGCGGGCCTTAGCCCTGGCGCGCACCACCCAGGCGCTCGCCCATGCGCACGGCGCTGGTGGCGGCGAGGTTTTCCGCCCAACTTACTTGCTCCGGCCCGAACAGCACGATGGCGGTGGAGCCCAGCTTGAAGCGGCCCAGCTCGGCGCCTTTCTCCAGGTGGATCGGCGCACGGGAGGCTTCGTCGTAGGAGAAGGACTTCAGCTCACGCTTGGGTGGAGTCACCAGGCCGGCCCACACGGTTTCGATGGAGGCGACGATCATCGCGCCAACCAGCACGACGGCCATCGGCCCGCGCTCGGTGTCGAAGATGCAGACCACGCGCTCGTTGCGGGCGAACAGCTCCGGCACCTGCTCGGCGGTCAACTGGTTCACCGAGAACAGGCGGCCCGGCACGTAGACCATCTCGCGCAGGGTGCCGGCCAGCGGCATGTGCACGCGGTGGTAGTCCTTGGGCGACAGGTAGACGGTGGCGAACTCGCCGCCCATGAAGGGCGCGGCGCGCTCGGCGTCGCCGCCCAGCAGCTCCATCAGGCTGTAGCTGTGGCCCTTGGCCTGGAATACACGGCCATGCTCGATCGGGCCGAGCTGGCTGATGGCGCCGTCGGCGGGGCAGAGCACCGCGTCGGCGGTTTCGTCCAGCGGACGAGCACCGTCTTTCAGGGCGCGGGTGAAGAAGGCGTTGAAGTGCTCATAGGCACGCAGGTCCTCGACCTGGGCTTCGCGCATGTCCACCCGGTAACGGCGGGCGAACCAGGGAATCAGGCGGTCCTTGAACCAGGGCGCGCGGCATTCCGCGGCGCAGCCGATCAGGCGCGACAGCAGGTGATGCGGCAGCAGGTACTGGGCGAGGATGAACAGACGATCTTTGAACGACATTCCTTAAACCTCTACGGGGGTGTCGGGATGGTTGCCCCATTCCGACCAGGAACCGGCATAGCCCTTGACCCGCGGATAGCCGAGGGCCTTGGCCACCAGGTAGGTGAAGCCGGAACGATGGTGGGTCTGGCAGTGGGTGATCACTTCCTTGTCCTTGGTGATGCCCAGGTCCTGGAGGATCTGCGGCATATCGGTACGGATGCGCAGGGCGCGGGCCGGGTCCATGCCGGCGGTCCATTCGAAATTGACGGCGCCGGGCACATGGCCGGCCTTGGCGGCGAGGACTTTCTGGCCGCTGTACTCGCTGGGGTTGCGCGCGTCCCAGATGGCCAGGTCGGCGGCGCCGAGGCGGCTCTGCAGGTATTCGCGGGTGGCGGTGGGTTCGTCGTGCAGGGTCAGCGGCAGCGGGCCGCCGGCCGGTGCCGGGACGTCTTCGGAGAGCGGTAGGTTGTCCGCGAGCCAGGCGTGCAGGCCGCCATCGACGTAGTGGTACTTGTCGTGGCCGATCACGTCCAGCAACCAGATGAAGCGGCCGGCCCAGCCGCCGCCTTCGTCGTCGTAGACCACATAGACAGCATCGGGGTTGTGGCCCAGTTCGCCGAACAGTGCTTCCAGGTCGGCCTTGGCCGGCAGCAGGCCCGGAGCCGGTGTGCCACCCAATTGGGTACGCGCGGGGGCGACGAAACGGGCGCCGGGGATGTGGCCCTGGGCGTAGCGTGCGGCGCTGGTCAGGTCGACCAGGATCAGCTCGGGGGCGTCGAGGCGGCTGGCGAGGTCAGCCGGTTCGATCACCAGGGGCAGGGCGGAGAAGGCGGACATGACGGAGACTCCCGGCGGAAAAGGTGGGGGAGGCAAGGCGAGCAGGCGCCTTGGGCTACCCCGTGAGAAGCTGTCCACTGTCTGCCTGAGCTGCGCTCGGCGAGACGTTGAACGGGTTCTGAGGGCGGTTAGTTTAAAGGGGAGACGGCGGGGCGCAAACCTTTCGCGGATCAGGAACCCCGCGCCATCTGCTTCACCGCGTGCTCGATGCACTGCACGGTGCGGCCGAAGGCTTGAGCGTGCAAGTCAGCCAGCGGCTGTCCATGACGGTCGGAGACGACCAGCATGACCACTCGCGCGCCGTTGCCCAGCGAGCGCAGCAGCAGATGTTCGCTGGGCAGCAGCGCCTTCAGCGAGCCGGGTATCAGTGCCGAGAACTCGGCCATGTTGGCCGGGCTCAGGCGCAGTTGCCCGGGTTGTCGCAGGAGTTTGCGCAGCACCGGGCTGGCGGCGACTTCCAGCTTGAAGTCGCCAATCTCGCCGTCCAGGCCGAAGTGCCGGCGCGCCTGCAACCAACTGCCGCCCTTGTCGGCCAGCAGGATCATCCCGCGTTGCAGCCCGCAGGCTTGCAGCGCAGCGGTGGCGCAGTCGAGCAATTGCACGGCGTTGCCGAAGGGGCTGGGCGTCTGCATCAGGCGGGTGCAGTGCTGGCGCCATTCGGCGAGGGTGTCCGGTGCCTTGGCCGGTTCCTCGGCCTTCGGCCCGTTGAGCCAGCGGCGCGCATCCCAGGGCCACAGCAGCGCCTCGGCGGGGTGCCAGAGGAGTGGGCGGGCATGGCGGCGGGCGCTCTGCGCGGCGAGGCCGTGGACGGTCTGTTGCAGTTCCTCCAGCGGCATCTGCAGATAAAGGCTGGTCAGGCGCTGCCAGCGCAGCATGTGCACGCCGCCCCAGGACTGATGCGCGGCCATGGCCAGACTGTTGGCCAGCAGGATGGTGTTGGCCGGTCGGGTCAGCCAGCGTTGCAATTCCGGGTCGGCGTCCAGGCGTTGTTGCTGGCCGAGCGGTTCGTGTTCGGTGTGGGCAACGTGCAGCGCGCGTACCAGCAGACGCTTGTCGTCACTGAGCAGGGCGTAGCCCTGGCCGACCCAATCCGGCAGCCGCCAGCTGTCGGCCAGCGCGCGGCACAGCGGCAGCAGGCGAGTGCCGAGCAGTTCCTCTTCGACTTCGCTGCTGCAGCGGCCCAGGCCGTAGACCTGGCGCTGCCAGCTTTCCATCAGTTCCGGTCTGGCGCTGGCCAGTGCCCACAGCGGGGCGAGGGTGAACAGGCTGCCCCAGTGGATTTCCTGCCACAGCCGCGCCAGGCGGTTGGCGAACAGGCCGCTGGCCTGCTGCATGGCATGGCGGCTGATCAGCAGCAATTGGCTCAGGGCGCGGGGCATCTGCGCTTCGGGCATCGCCGGCAGGCTGTCGAGCAATTGGGTGACGCGGGTCAGGCCCAGGCGGTTAAGGGCGACTTCCAGACTTTCCGCCGGATTGCTCCGAGCGCTCTCGGCGCGGTTGGCCTCGCGCAGGATGGCGAAGGCCAGGGTTGGCGCGTCCTGCAGCAGTTCGGCGATGTCGCGGATCGAGCGGCGGCTGTCGTTCAGCGCGCGGCGAATATCATCGCGCTGCTCCAGCGGAACCGGCAAAGGCAGATTTTCCAGCTGCGTGAGCCAGGCCTTGAGACGCTCTGGATGAAGCATTTGCTTTGACATGCGTAAGGCGCCGAACTGGTTTTTAGTGTTTTCGGCCTATAGTCTTGCCCGAAATCTCCGATAACAACAGGGAGGCGGGAATCATGCCTCCTTTCTGTTCACAGTTTCAGTCCGGTCCCCATGGCAAAAATCATCGGCATCATCGTCATTCTGGGTAGCGTGCTCGGCGGCTACATGCTCTCCGGCGGCAAGATCGCGGCCATCATCCAGCCGTTCGAAGTGCTGATCATCGGCGGCGCCGCGCTGGGCGCGTTCCTCCAGGCCAACCCTGGCAGCACCTTCATGACCGTGCTGAAGAAGGCGCCGAAGATGTTCGGCAACCGCTTCACCCACACCTTCTACCTGGAAGTGCTGGGCATGCTCTACGAAGTGCTCAACAAGAGCCGCCGCGAAGGCATGATGGCCATCGAGGCCGATGTCGAGGATCCGGCTGCCAGCCCGATCTTCAGCAAGTACCCGGCGGTGCTCAAGGACGAACGCATGACCGCGTACGTCTGCGACTACCTGCGCATCATGTCCTCCGGCAACATGGCGCCCCACGAACTCGAGGGCCTGTTCGACATGGAACTGGGCAGCCTCAAGGAAGACTTCGAACATCCGTCCCACGCCGTGACCCGCGTCGCCGACGCCCTGCCGGGCTTCGGTATCGTCGCCGCGGTGCTGGGCATCGTGATCACCATGGCCCTGCTCGGTCAGGGCAGCCAGGCCGAGATCGGCCACCATGTCGCCGCGGCGCTGGTGGGTACCTTCCTCGGTATTCTCGCCGCCTACGGTTTCGTCGGCCCGCTGGCCAACGCCCTGGAGCACGACGCCAAGGAAGAGCTGAATCTCTACGAAGCGATCAAGGCCTGCCTGGTGGCGTCCGCCTCCGGCATGCCACCGTCGCTGGCCGTCGAATTCGGCCGCAAGGTGCTGCTGCCGGCACACCGTCCCAGCTTCAGTGAGCTGGAACAGGCGGTACGTGGGCGCTAAGCATGGATAACAACCAGCCGATCATCGTCAAGCGCATCAAGCGCTATGCCGCTGGCCACCATGGCGGTGGCTGGAAGATCGCCTTCGCCGACTTCGCCACCGCCATGATGGCGTTCTTCCTGGTGCTCTGGCTGCTGTCCTCGGCCACGCCGGAGCAGAAGAAGGCCATCTCCGGCTACTTCCAGGACCCGATCGGTTTTACCGAGAGCGCCAGCCCCTACGTCATTGACCTGGGCGGCACGCCGACGCCGGCGCCGGACAAGACGCTGAACCCGCAGATCCAGGCCCAGCCGGACGCCGACGAGACGCGCATCAATCCGGACGAGAACGCCAAGATTACCGAGCAGCAGGCTCAGGACGTCGCCGAGCAGGTGGAAAAGGAGCGTCTGGAGCTGCTGCTGCAGGAATTGCAGAACAAGGTCGACGAGAACCCGACCCTGAAGCGCTTCAAGGACCAGATTCTCTTCGAGATCACCCAGGACGGCCTGCGCATCCAGATCGTCGACTCGGACAACCGGCCGATGTTCGACCTGGGCAGTGCGCGTTTGCAGTCGTACTTCGAGGACATCCTGCTGGCGCTGGCCGAGACCATCAAGCAGGTGCCGAACAAGATCAGCATCAGCGGCCACACCGACGCCAAGCCCTACGCCGGCAACGGCGATTTCGGCAACTGGGAGCTTTCGGCCAACCGCGCCAACGCCGCGCGTCGCGCGCTGGAAGCCGGTGGCTACCCGGAAGACCAGATCGCCCGCGTGGTGGGCTACGCCTCGTCCGCGCTGTTCGACCGCGACCAGCCGCTCAACCCGGTGAACCGCCGCATTGACATCATCGTCCTGACCAAGAAGGCCCAACGTGCCATCGAAGGTCAGGATGGCGGAGGCGACAAACCTGCCGATGGCGCAGCTCCCGGCGCTGCCGCGACCAATGGCGCGCCGGCCAAGCCGGCGACCGGGCAGGGCGACCCGCTGCCGCCGGACCAGCTCAAGCAGAAGCTCAACCTGTTCGATGACGGCGGCACGCTGAAGCTCGACGAATTGAACAAGCAGCAGTGATGAACGAAAAAGGCCAGCTGAAAAGCTGGCCTTTTTCTTCGCCTTTTCGCCCCAGATCGGCGAGAGGCTTTTTGTAGGAGCGAGCTTGCTCGCGAACAGAGTCCACTTGCAGTGCCGTCGCTGGGCGGTTCGCGAGCGAGCTCGCTCCTACAGGGGGGCCGCAGCCTCCGCGCCGCGGACGACCGACGCTCACTTGCCCATCAATATTCGTCTTCCGGCAGGCTGGCAAGAATGTGCCGGTAGCTGGCCATCCGCTGCGGCGAAATACGTCCGTCTTCCAGCGCCTTGAGCAATGCACAGCCGGGCTCGCGGTCGTGCTTGCAGTCGCGGAAGCGGCAATGGCCGAGCAGATCGTGGAATTCGATGAAGCCCGCTTCCACATCGTCACGGCTGACATGGCCGAGGCCGAATTCGCGGATGCCGGGGGAGTCGATAAGATCGCCGCCGGCGGGGAAGTGGAACAGCCGAGCAGTGGTGGTGGTGTGGGTGCCCTTGCCGGTGACTTCCGACAGATCACCAACGCGGGTGTCGACGCCCGGCAGTAGCGCGTTCACCAACGACGACTTGCCCACGCCCGACTGGCCGACGAACACGCTGACGTGCTCGTTCAGCGCGGCGCGCAGGGCGTCCAGGGCCAGTCCGTTGAAGGCGGAAACCTCCAGCAGCGGGTAGCCCAGCTCGCGGTAGGTGCCCAGCAGCGAATCGAGGAAGGGGGCATTGTCCTCGTCGATCAGGTCGGCCTTGTTCAGCAGCAGCAGCGGCTTGATGCCCGCGTGTTCGGCAGCCACCAGGTAGCGATCGATGAGATTGGCGTGGGGTTCCGGGCGCGGCGCGAAGACGATGACGATGCGATCGACGTTGGCCGCCACCGGCTTGAGCACGCCACGCATGTCCGGGCGACGTAGCTCGGAGGTGCGCGGCAACTGCGCAACGATCACGCCGATGCCCTGGTTGCCCGGCCGCCAGACCACCTGGTCGCCCGTCACCAGCGGCGGCAGGTTGGCGCGCAGGTGACAGCGGAATACCTGGCCGGCGGCGTCGCCGTCCTGGGCCTCGACTTCCACCTGCACACCGAAGTGGGCAATCACCTGGCCTGTCTGCTCCGGGCCGAGGTCGCCGCCTTCCAGTTCTTCCAGGGCACGCGATTCGCGTTTGGCGGCGCGGGCAGCGCGCTCTTCCTGGACTTTTTCGATCCGCCAGCTCTGCCGGCGGGTGAGGTGACGCTTGGCCATAGGGTATCCACAGGGAAAATCGCGCCGCAGTTTAGCATGCGGCGGCGTGCTTCCCGCTAAACTAGAGGGCTGAGCTGAGGAGCCCCATCATGCAGAACCCACAGAACCTGATCTGGATCGACCTGGAAATGACCGGGCTGGACCCGGACAAGGACGTCATCATCGAGATGGCGACCATCGTCACCGACAGTGACCTGAACATCCTCGAGGAAGGCCCGGTGATCGCCGTGCACCAGAGCGAGGAGCTGCTCGCCGGCATGGATGAGTGGAACACCCGCCAGCACGGCCAGTCCGGCCTGACCCAGCGCGTGCGTGAGAGCACCATCTCGGCAGCCGAAGCCGAGGCGATGACCATCGCCTTCCTGGAAAAGTGGGTGCCCAAGCGCAGCTCGCCGATCTGCGGCAACAGCATCTGCCAGGACCGCCGCTTCCTCTATCGCCACATGCCGAAGCTGGAAGGCTACTTCCACTACCGCAACCTGGACGTCTCCACCCTCAAGGAGCTGGCCGCGCGCTGGGCCCCGGCGGTGCGCGACGGCTTCAAGAAAGGCAACACCCACCTGGCCCTGGACGACATTCGTGAGTCCATCGCCGAACTGCGTTACTACCGCGAGCACTTCATCAAGCTCTGAGCTGATGGCTCTTGGTAGGAGCGAGCTTGCTCGCGAACCGACTCCGCTGCGGGGGCTGTTCGCGAGCAAGCTCGCTCCTACTAATAGCCCCAAGCTTCAGGCGTTGTGGCGGCCCAGCGCCCACGCCACATGCTCGCGCACCAGTTCCGACGGGAACTCCCGCCGCGCGCGCAGCGCCTCGATCACCGGGATGGTCGAAGGCGCATTGCCCAGCCCCACGGCCAGGTTGCGCAGCCAGCGCTCGTAGCCGGCGCGCCGCAACGGCGAGCCCTCGGTGCGGCTGAGGAACTCCTCCTCTGTCCACAGGAACAGCTCCGCCAGTGCGGCGTTGTCCAGGCTGTGGCGTGGCTGGAAGTCGCCCTGGTCGGTGGCGCGGGCGAAGCGGTTCCACGGGCAGACCATCTGGCAGTCGTCGCAGCCGAACACGCGGTTGCCAATCAACGGGCGCAAGTCTTCGGGAATCGAGCCCTTCAGCTCGATGGTCAGGTAGGAAATGCAGCGCCGCGCATCCAGCACATAGGGCGCGACGAAGGCGGCGGTGGGGCAGATGTCCATGCAGGCCGTGCAGCGCCCGCAGTGCTCCGTGCCGTGCGGCTCGTCCACTGGCAGCGGCAGGTCGGTGAACAGCTCGCCGAGGAAGAAGTAGCTGCCGGCCTTGCGATTGAGCACCAGGGTGTTCTTGCCGATCCAGCCCAGGCCCGATTGCTCGGCGATGGCCTTTTCCAGCACTGGCGCGCTGTCAACGAAGGCGCGGAAGCCGAATGGCCCGATCCGCTGCTGGATGCGCTCGGCCAGTTGCTGCAGGCGCTTGCGGATCAGCTTGTGGTAGTCGCGGCCCAGGGCGTAGCGCGAGACGTAGGCCTTCTCGGCATCGCCCAGCACCTGTGCCATGCGCGTGTCGCCGGGCAGGTAGTCCATGCGCAGCGATACGACCCGTAGCGTGCCGGGCACCAGCTCGTCCGGCCGCCAGCGTTTGCTGCCATGGGCGCCCATGTAGTCCATTTCGCCGTGGTAGCCCGCTTCCAGCCAGCGTTGCAGGTGCTCGCCATGCGTCTCCAGGTCCAGCCCGCTGATGCCGACCTGCTGGAAGCCGAGTTCGCGCCCCCAGTCCTTGATGGAGAGGGCGAGGTTGGCGTAGTCGAGTGTTGAATCGTGCATGGAAGGCGGGAAACGGAAGTCGGGGTGCGTATAATTCTGCCAGACCTGGCCGGCGTCGGCCCGCCCGTACGCCAAGAGCCGCTCGAAATCTGCTGCGCGTCGGCAGAGCTGCGTTAGAAACAGACTCGGAATGCTCATTTACAGCAGTAAACTGTGCTTTCTCGTCTCTTTTTGCCTTGCTCTGCTCTAGCTCGCATGCTTTTGAACAGGCTCTCAGGCGACACATTCTGCCGCCCGGAACCGCGATGACTGCCCACGACGAACTGCCCCTTAATCTGTACAGCGCTCAGCAGGTGCGCGACCTCGACGCGCGCCTGATCGCCGCCGGCACGTCCGGCTTCGAACTGATGCGCCGCGCCGCCCATGCCGCCTGGCGCGCGCTGCGCCGCCAATGGCCGGATGCCGGCGAAATCACTGTGCTGGCCGGCCACGGGAACAACGCTGGCGACGGCTATCTGATCGCTGCCCTGGCCTTGCGCGCCGGCTGGCGCGTGCGCGTGCTGGCGGTAGGTGATGCCTCGCGCCTCTCCGGCGATGCGGCCTCGGCCCATGGTGAGGCGCGTGCCGGCGGGGTGGATATCGACGCCTGGAGTGACCGCGCCGAACTGCGTGGCGTGCTGGTGGATGCATTGCTGGGCACCGGTCTGGGCGGCGAGGTGCGCGAGCCCTATGCCTCGGCCATTGCGGCGATCAACGCCAGCGGCTTGCCGGTATTGGCGGTGGATATCCCCTCCGGCTTGAGTGCCGATACCGGGCAAGTCCTGGGGTGCGCGGTGCAGGCCGACCTCACCGTGACCTTCATCGGCCTCAAGTTCGGCCTGTTCACCGCCAGCGGCCCCGACCAGTGCGGCGAACTGGCGTTCGATGAGCTGGAGGCCGATCCGGCCCTGATTCCCGAGACATGCGTTGCGCGCCGACTCGCTCCGGCATCCCTGTCGCGCCTGGCCTCACGGCCGAAGGCCGCGCACAAGGGCCTGTTCGGCCACGCGCTGGTGATCGGCGGCGATACCGGCATGGGCGGCGCCGTGCTGCTGGCCGCCGAGAGCGCGCTGCGCTGCGGCGCCGGTCTGGTTTCCCTGGCGACCCGTGCCGCCCACGTGCCTGCTGCACTGGCTCGCCGGCCTGAGCTGATGGCGCGCGGTGTCTCTTCTTCTGCCGAGCTGCTGCGCCTTGCCGAGCGCGCCGATGTGCTGGTGGTCGGCCCCGGTGCCGGCCGCGAAGCCTGGGGGCGTGTGCTGGTCAGCGCTGCCGCGAGCCTGGAGCGTCGACAGGTGTGGGACGCGGATGCGCTCAACCTGCTGGCTGAAGGTCTGGTCGCTCGTCCGTCCGGCGACTGGGTGATCACACCCCATCCGGCCGAGGCGGCTCGTCTGCTGGGTATTTCCACCGCCGAGGTCCAGGCTGACCGGCCGAAAGCCGCTCACGCGCTGGCGCAGCGTTATCAGGCTGAGGTCGTGCTCAAGGGAGTCGGCAGCCTGGTCGCCTCCCCGGATGGCCGCCTGGCGCTGTGCAATCACGGGCATCCCGCCATGGCGGGCGCCGGACTGGGTGATGTGCTCTCCGGCATCCTCGGTGCGCTGCTGGCGCAGGGGCTGCCTGCTTTCGATGCCGCGTGCCTGGCAGTCTGGCTGCATGCGCGCGCTGGCGAGTCGCTTGGCGCGCAAGGGCGCGGACTGGCTGCCGCCGATCTGATTCCTGCCGTTCGTCAGTTGCTCGAGGAGTTGTGCCCATGCCTGAACTGAATCTGTTCGCCGACGGCGAAGACGCCATGGTCGATCTTGGTCGGCGAATCGCCGAGGCGACCGGCGGGCGCGGGGTGATCTATCTGCATGGGGATCTGGGGGCGGGCAAGACCACGCTGTCGCGCGGCATCCTGCGGGGATTGGGCCATGGCGGAGCGGTAAAAAGCCCGACCTTCACCCTGGTCGAGCCCTACGAAATCGGCGATCTGCGCGCCTTTCACTTCGACCTCTACCGCCTCGCCGACCCTGAGGAACTGGAGTTCCTCGGCATCCGCGACTACTTCGAAGGCGACGCGTTGTGCCTGATCGAGTGGGCGGAGCGTGGCAAAGGCATTTTGCCAAAGGCCGACATGGACATTACCATTGTTCCGCATGCGGGCGGACGCATGCTGCGCCTAGACCCGCACGGAACACGGGGCGAAGCCTGGTGTGCCGCCCTGGCCACGGGAGCATAGAAAAAAGATGGGTTGGGGGTTGCGCCTTCGGGCGTTGTTTATCGGGGTGTCCGTTCTGCTGGCATTCTTTGCCGGTGAGGTTTCTGCCGCCACGCAAATCAAGAGCGTGCGCATCTGGCGCGCGCCGGACAACACACGCCTGGTGTTCGACCTGTCCGGCCCCGTGCAGCACAGTCTGTTCACCCTGAGTGCGCCCAACCGCATCGTCGTCGATATCAATGGCGCGCAGATGTCCGCCGCCCTCGACAAGCTCAAGCTGAGCAACACGCCGATCACCGCGATGCGCTCTGCCCAGCGCTCGCCCACCGACCTGCGCCTGGTGCTGGACCTGAAGAACCAGGTCACGCCCAAGAGCTTCGTGCTGCCGCCGAACCAGCAGTACGGCAACCGCCTGGTCGTCGATCTGTATGACCAGGGCGCCGACATCGCCCCGGACGTCCCCGCCACACCGACTCCCAGTGTGCCTGCCACGCCGGTCAGCCCTGTGCAGTCGGTCGCCAAGATTCCCGCGCCCAGCAGCGGCGGCAAGCGCGATGTCGTGATTGCCATCGACGCCGGCCACGGCGGCGAAGACCCCGGCGCCCTCGGACCGAACGGCCTGCACGAGAAGAACATCACCCTGTCGATCGCCCGCGAACTGCAGCGGCAGATCAACCAGATGAAAGGCTTCCGCGCCGAACTGACGCGCACCGGCGACTACTTCATCCCGCTGCGCAACCGCACCGTGATCGCCCGCAAGAAGGGCGCCGACCTGTTCGTCTCCATCCATGCCGACGCCGCGCCCAGCCGCAGCGCCTTCGGGGCCTCGGTGTTCGCCCTGTCCGATCGTGGCGCCACCTCCGAGACCGCGCGCTGGCTGGCCGATACGGAAAACCGTTCCGACCTCATCGGCGGCGACGGCGGCGTGAACCTCGACGACAAGGACAAGATGCTCGCCGGCGTGCTGCTCGACCTGTCGATGACCGCCACCATGTCCTCCAGCCTGGATGTCGGCCACAAGGTGCTGACCAGCGTCGGCCGCGTCACCCCGCTGCACAAGCGCCGCGTGGAACAGGCCGGCTTCATGGTGCTGAAGTCCCCGGATATCCCGTCGATCCTGGTGGAAACCGGCTTCATCTCCAATCCGAACGAATCCGCCAAGCTGGCCAGCGGTTCGCACCAGCAGGCCCTGGCACGCTCCATCGCTGCCGGTGTGCGCCAGTACTTCGTGCAGACCCCGCCGCCGGGTACCTACATCGCCTCGCTGCGCGACGGTGGCCAGTTGGCTTCCGGACCGCGTGAGTATGTCGTGCGCAGTGGCGACAGCCTGGCGATGGTGGCCAGCCGCTTCGATGTCAGCACGTCCTCGATCCGCAGCGCCAACTCGCTCAAGAGCGACGAGCTGAAGATTGGTCAGGTGCTGAAGATTCCGGGCACCTCCCTGGCGTCGCAGCAATGAGTGACGTGCGCCGTATCCAGCTGCTCACCCCGCGGCTGGCGAACCAGATCGCTGCCGGCGAAGTGGTCGAGCGACCTGCTTCGGTCATCAAGGAATTGCTGGAAAACTGCCTGGACGCCGGCGCCAAGCGCATCGACGTCGAAGTCGAGCAGGGCGGCGTCAAGCTGCTGCGCGTGCGCGACGACGGTAGCGGCATTCCGGCCGATGACCTGCCGCTGGCGCTGGCGCGCCACGCCACCAGCAAGATTCGCGAGCTGGAAGACCTGGAACGGGTGATGAGCCTGGGCTTTCGCGGCGAAGCGCTGGCGTCGATCAGCTCCGTCTCGCGGCTGACCCTGACCTCGCGCACCGCCGACGCCGAGCAGGCCTGGCAGGTGGAAGTCGAGGGCCGTGACATGGAGTCCACGGTGAAGCCGGCGGCCCACCCGGTGGGCACCAGCATCGAAGTGCGCGATCTGTTCTTCAATACCCCGGCGCGGCGCAAGTTCCTGCGCGCAGAGAAGACCGAGTTCGATCACCTGCAGGAAGTCATCAAGCGTCTCGCGCTGGCGCGCTTCGACGTGGCGTTCCACCTGCGCCACAACGGCAAGACCATCCTCTCGCTGCACGAAGCCAAGGACGAAGCCTCCCGCGCCCGCCGCGTCGGCGCCGTGTGCAGCAGCGGCTTCCTCGAACAGGCCTTGCCCATCGAAGTGGAGCGCAATGGCCTGCACCTGTGGGGCTGGGTTGGGCTGCCGACGTTCTCCCGCAGCCAGCCGGACCTGCAGTATTTCTACGTGAACGGCCGCATGGTGCGCGACAAGCTGGTCGCCCACGCGGTACGCCAGGCCTATCGCGACGTGCTGTACAACGGCCGGCATCCGACCTTCGTGCTGTTCTTCGAGGTCGACCCGTCGGTGGTGGACGTCAACGTCCACCCGACCAAGCACGAAGTGCGTTTCCGCGACAGCCGCATGGTCCACGACTTCCTCTACGGCACCCTGCACCGGGCGCTGGCGGAAGTGCGCCCGGACGACCAGTTGGCGCCGCCGGGCGCGACCAGCCTGACCGTGCCGCGCCCGACCGGTGCGGAAGCCGGCGAGTTCGGCCCGCAGGGTGAGATGCGCCTGTCCGAGACTGTGCTGGAGGCCCCGGCCGCCGCGCGTGCCTGGCAGCCGAGCCCGTCGTCGGGTGGTTCTGGCGGCGGTGGCGGCTACAGCTATCAGCCCACGCGCCCGGAAATACCGCCGATCCAGGAGGCCCAGGGCGCCTACAAGGCCTATTTCGCTCCGCTTGCCGACCAGGTGCCGCAAGCCCTGCCGGAAAGTAGCCAGGACGTGCCGCCGCTCGGTTACGCGCTGGCGCAGCTCAAGGGCATTTACATCCTCTCGGAGAATGCCCATGGGCTGGTGCTGGTGGATATGCACGCCGCCCACGAGCGCATCATGTATGAGCGCCTGAAGACCGCCATGGCCAGCGAAGGCCTGCGCGGCCAGCCGCTGCTGGTGCCCGAGTCCATTGCCGTCAGCGAACGCGAGGCGGACTGCGCCGAGGAACATGGCAGCTGGTTCTCCAGGCTCGGCTTCGAGCTGCAGCGGCTTGGCCCGGAAAGCCTGGCAATCCGCCAGATTCCCGCGCTGCTCAAACAGGCCGAGGCTACCCAGTTGGTGCGCGACGTGCTCGCCGATCTGCTGGAATACGGCACCAGCGACCGCATCCAGGCGCATCTCAACGAGCTGCTTGGCACCATGGCCTGTCACGGCGCCGTGCGCGCCAATCGCCGGCTCACCCTGCCGGAAATGAATGGCCTGCTGCGTGACATGGAAGTGACCGAGCGCAGCGGCCAGTGCAACCACGGCCGGCCGACCTGGACCCAGCTGGGACTCGACGAACTGGACAAGCTTTTCCTGCGCGGGCGTTGATTTTCGTAAGGTTGCGTTCAGGAAAGTGCAGTAAACTGCGCGCCAATCGATTCAGCAGTGCGCAATGACTGCACTTAGTAATAACGAGCGTCCGATGTCCCTGCCTCCCGCGATATTCCTCATGGGCCCCACCGCCGCCGGCAAGACCGACCTGGCGCTGGAGCTGGCGCGTCTGCTGCCGGTGGAACTGATCAGCGTGGATTCGGCGCTGATCTATCGCGGCATGGATATCGGCACCGCCAAGCCGCCCCGCGAGGTGCTGGAGGAATTTCCGCATCGCCTGATCGACATCCGCGACCCCAGTGAGGCCTATTCGGCGGCGGAATTCCGCGCCGATGCCCTGGCCGCCATGGCTGAGATCACCGCAGCCGGGAGGATTCCGCTGCTGGTCGGCGGCACCATGTTGTATTTCAAGGCGTTGCTGGAAGGCCTGGCTGACATGCCCAGCGCCGATCCCGCCGTGCGTGCCGAGCTGGAAGCCTGGGCCGCCGCCGAAGGCTGGGGCGCCCTGCACGAGGAGCTGGCCCGGGTTGATCCGGAGTCGGCTGCGCGTATCCATCCCAATGACCCCCAGCGCCTTGTCCGGGCCCTCGAGGTCTACCGTGTAAGCGGTATGTCCATGACTGCACACCGCCTTCGCCAGGCGAGTGAAAATGCGGGTCCCGGCGCGCAAGGTGGTGGACAATTACCGTATACTGTGGCTCATCTGGCGATTGCGCCTCTGCAGCGTCAGGTATTGCACGAGCGTATCGCGCAACGTTTTGACCAGATGCTGGAACAGGGCTTCATCGCCGAGGTCGAACGCCTTCGCGCAAGGAATGACTTGCACGTGGGGCTTCCTTCCATAAGAGCGGTGGGTTACCGACAGGTATGGGATTACCTCGAGGGCAAACTGTCCTACGCTGAGATGGTGGAGCGCGGCGTCATCGCCACGCGGCAGCTGGCCAAGCGCCAGTTCACCTGGCTCCGCAGCTGGAGCGATCTACACTGGTTGGACAGTCAGGCAAGCGACAATTTGCCGCGTGCCTTGAAATACTTTGAGGCGGTCTCCATATAGGCTCGAGACCTTAATTCCGGCCGTCTATCCTTGGGGTTCAGGACGGCGTTAAGCCAAATTCGACTACTACTAAATCAGTTTTTTACCCTTACAAGGAGTGCGGCATATGTCAAAAGGGCATTCGCTACAAGACCCTTACCTCAATACCCTGCGCAAAGAACGCGTTCCGGTTTCCATCTACCTGGTCAACGGCATCAAGCTGCAGGGTCAGATCGAATCCTTCGACCAGTTCGTCATCCTGCTGAAGAACACTGTCAGCCAGATGGTCTACAAGCATGCGATTTCCACCGTGGTTCCCAGCCGCCCCGTGCGCCTGCCCACCGGTGATCAACCGGCTGAGCCGGGCAACGTTTGACGGGAGTCCGCCTTGTTCTTTGAGCGCCCGGGTGGTGGGGAACGGGCCATTCTGGTCCATCTGGAAGGTCAGGACCCCGAGGCGCGCGAAGACCCGCAGGAATTCCAGGAGCTGGCCCGTTCGGCAGGCGCGGAATCGGTTGCTTTCGTCAGCATTTCGCGCCATCAGCCCTCAGCCAAGTACCTGATCGGCAGCGGCAAGGTCGAAGAGTTGCACGACCTCGTCCACGCCGAGAAGGTCGAGCTGATCATCTTCAATCACACCCTTACGCCGAGCCAGGAGCGCAACCTTGAGCGAGCGCTCGAGTGCCGCGTGCTCGATCGTACGGGTTTGATCCTCGATATCTTCGCCCAGCGCGCCCGGACCCATGAGGGCAAGCTGCAGGTGGAGCTTGCCCAGTTGGAACACATGAGCACGCGTCTGGTGCGCGGCTGGACTCACCTTGAACGCCAGAAAGGCGGTATCGGCCTGCGTGGTCCGGGTGAAACCCAGCTGGAAACCGACCGCCGCCTGCTGCGTGGGCGCATCCGCCAGATCAAGTCCCGCCTGGAAAAGGTCCGCAGCCAGCGCGAGCAGGCTCGTCGTGGCCGTCGCCGTGCGGAGATTCCGGCGGTGTCCCTGGTGGGCTACACCAACGCCGGCAAGTCCACGCTGTTCAATGCGCTGACCACTTCGGAGGTCTACGCAGCCGACCAGTTGTTCGCCACCCTCGACCCGACCCTGCGCCGTCTGGAGCTGGATGACGTCGGGCCGATCGTGCTGGCCGACACCGTGGGCTTCATTCGCCACCTGCCGCACAAGCTGGTGGAGGCGTTTCGGGCTACCTTGGAAGAATCCAGCAACTCCGACCTGCTGCTGCATGTGATCGACTCCCACGAGCCGGATCGCGATGCACAGATCGAACAGGTGCTGGCGGTGCTCAAGGAAATCGGCGCGAACGAGTTGCCGATGCTCGAGGTGTACAACAAGATCGACCTGCTCCCGGATTTGCAACCAATGATCCAGCGCGACGAGCTGGGCAAGCCGGTCCGCGTCTGGCTGTCGGCGCGGGAGTCGCGTGGGCTGGAGCTGCTGGAACAGGCGATTTCCGAGTTGCTGGGGGAGGACATGTTCGTTGGAACGCTCTGCCTGCCACAGCGCCTCGGGCGACTTCGTGCTCAGTTCTTCGAGCTGGGTGCGGTACAGTCGGAGAATCACGACGAACAAGGACGCGCCGTTTTGCAGGTCCGCCTGCCGCGTGTCGAGTTGAACCGCATGGTGAGCCGCGAAGGCTGGCAGCCGGCGGAGTTCATTGCGCAACACACTTTGCAATAAAGCCCGGCACTCTGTTTTTGGCAGGGTAAGGGGCATTCGGTAGCATAGGTGGGCGCGCCGTAGGCGCGTTTTCGCGTTATCAGATGGAGAGCGCTATGGCTTGGAATGAGCCGGGTGACAACTCGAACAAGAACGACCAGGACCCCTGGGGTGGACGCCGTGGTGGTGGTCGCCAGGGCCCGCCTGATCTGGATGAGGCCTTCCGCAAGCTGCAAGACAGCCTGAACGGAATTTTCGGCAAACCCAAGCGCGGCAGTGGTTCGGGCGGTGGCGGCAGTGGTCGGGGCGGTAGCCTCGGTCTGTTCGGTATCGGCCTGGCGATCCTCGCCGTGCTGTGGCTGTACAACGCCATCTACGTCGTGGACGAACAGGAGCAGGCAGTGATCCTGCGCTTCGGTCAGTACCACGAGACCGTTGGTCCCGGCCTGAACATTTACTTCCCGCCGATCGACAAGAAGTTCCAGGAGAACGTCACCCGCGAGCGTGCCTATAGCAAGCAGGGTCAGATGCTCACCGAGGACGAGAACATCGTCGAGGTTCCGCTGACCGTGCAGTACAAGGTCAGCAACCTGAAGGACTTCGTGCTCAACGTCGACCAGCCGGAAGTGAGCCTGCAGCACGCCACCGAAAGCGCCCTGCGCCACGTGGCCGGCTCCACGACCATGGACAAGATCCTCACCGAGGGCCGTGAACAGATGGCCACCGAGGTGCGTGATCGCCTGCAGCGCTTCCTCGATACCTACAAGACCGGTATCACGGTGACCCAGGTGAACATCCAGAGCGCCGCCGCGCCGCGTGAAGTACAGGAAGCGTTCGACGACGTGATCCGTGCCCGCGAGGACGAGCAGCGCGAGAAGAACCAGGCCGAAGCCTACGCCAATGGCGTGGTGCCCGAAGCCCGTGGTCAGGCCCAGCGCATCATCGAGGAAGCCAACGGCTATCGCGATGAAGTGGTCTCCCGCGCCCAGGGTGAGGCGGATCGCTTCGCCAAGCTGGCCGGCGAGTATCACAAGGCCCCGGAAGTCACCCGTCAGCGTCTGTACCTGGACACCATGCAGGACGTCCTGAGCCAGACCAGCAAGGTGCTGGTCACCGGCCAGCAAGGTCAGAACAACCTGATCTACCTGCCGCTGGACAAGATGATGGATGGCCGTGGTTCGGCAGCTCCGAGCGCCGCGCCCAGCGCGAGCAGTAGCACGCCGGATATCGGTTCGCGGGTCGCCAGCGACCTGCAGCAGCGTGACACGCGTACCCGGGAGAGCCGCTGATGAGTAACAAGTCCCTGATCGCCCTCATCGCGGGTGTGGTGGTTGCTGTTGCCGTCTGGAGCAGCGTCTACGTGGTGCAACAGACCGAGCGCGCCGTGATGCTGCGCTTCGGTCGCGTGGTCGAGCCGGACGTGAAGCCTGGCCTGCACTTCAAGATTCCGTACGTCAACACGGTGCGCAAGTTCGACGGCCGCCTGCTGACCCTGGACTCGCCGACCCAGCGCTTCCTGACGCTGGAGAAGAAAGCGGTGATGGTCGATGCCTACGCCAAGTGGCGCGTCTCCGATGCCGAGCGCTTCTACACCGCGACTTCCGGCATGAAGCAGATCGCCGACGAGCGTCTGTCCCGTCGTCTGGAAGCCGGTCTGCGTGACCAGTTCGGCAAGCGCACCCTGCACGAAGTGGTGTCGGGTGAGCGTGATGCGCTGATGGGTGATATCACCGCTTCGCTGAACCGCATGGCTCAGAAGGAATTGGGTATCGAGGTGGTGGACGTTCGCGTCAAGGCCATCGACCTGCCCAAGGAAGTGAACCGCAGCGTGTTCGAGCGGATGAGCACCGAGCGTGAGCGGGAAGCCCGCGAGCACCGCGCCAAGGGTCGCGAACTGGCCGAAGGTATCCGCGCGGATGCCGACCGTCAGCGTCGCGTGCTGCTGGCCGAGGCCTATCGCGAGTCGGAAGAAACCCGCGGTGACGGCGATGCGAAGGCGGCGGCGATCTACGCCAAGGCCTACACCGCCGATCCGGAGTTCTACGCTTTCACCCGCAGCCTCAAGGCTTACCGCGAGAGCTTTGCCGACAAGAAGGACGTGCTGGTGCTCGATCCGAGCAACGAGTTCTTCCGCTATCTGGAAAAAGCTAAACCGTAAGTCAAAGTCTCCGGCGGGCGGCAGCGCCCGTCGGAGAAATCGTGTTATCATGGGTCAGCCGGGAAATCCCGGCTTTTTTGCGTCCGCGAGAATGATGTACGAGAGCCATGTGGCAGGAATTGGGCAAGGCGTTCTGTCTGTTGCTGGTGCTGGAAGGCATCCTTCCATTCCTGTATCCGCGTGGCTGGCGCGACGCCGTGAGCGGGCTCGGGCGCCTTGGCGACCGCAGTCTGAGACTCATCGGGCTGGGCAGCATGCTGCTTGGCACCGTCCTTCTTTACTGCATTCATTGAAGTGCCGCCCGGCCTAAAAAAGGAGAGAGGCGACATGGCAACGGTAGACCGCTGGCTGCTGCCAGATGGGATCGAAGAAGTGCTGCCACCGGAGGCGGCTCGCGTTGAAGCAGCCCGCCGTCAGGTGCTGGACTTGTTCCAGCGCTGGGGATACGAGTTCGTCGTCACCCCGCATATCGAATACCTGGAATCCCTGCTGACCGGTGCCGGCCAGGATCTGGACCTGCGTACCTTCAAGGTCACTGATCCGGCGTCCGGCCGTCTGATGGGGTTCCGTGCGGATATCACGCCGCAAGTGGCGCGCATGGATGCCCACAGCCTGCGTCGCGAAGGCCCGAACCGCCTGTGCTACGCCGGCAGCGTGCTGCATGCCCGCCCGCGTGCGCTGGCCACTTCGCGCAGCCCGATCCAGCTGGGTGCCGAGCTCTACGGCAATACCGGTTCAGCCGGTGACGTAGAGGTCATCAGCCTGCTGCTCGACATGCTCGAGATGGCCCAGGTACCGGACGTGCACATGGACCTTGGTCATGTCGGTATCTACCGTGGCCTGGCCCAGGCAGCTGGCCTGTCCGGCGAAGTCGAGCAACTGCTGTTCGACGCGCTGCAGCGCAAGGCCGTGGACGAAGTCGCGGCACTGACCGAAGGGTTGCCTGCTGAGCTTGCCGGTATGCTTCGCGCCCTCGCCGAGCTGTGCGGTAGTCGCGAAGTGCTGGACCAGGCGCGCGAAGTGCTCGCTGGCGCCCCGGCCAACGTGCAGGCCGCGCTGGCTGATATCACCGCCATCGCCGACTCGCTGGCCGCACGCTTCCCGCAACTGCCGCTGTATTTCGATCTCGGCGAGTTGCGTGGCTATCACTATCACACGGGTGTGGTGTTTGCCGCGTTCGTGCCTGGGGTTGGCGAGTCCATCGCCCAGGGCGGCCGTTACGACGACATCGGCGCCGACTTCGGTCGCGCTCGTCCGGCGACCGGTTTCTCCACCGACCTCAAGACCCTGGTCACTCTCGGCCGCGCCCAGCTCGACGAGCCGCGCACCGGAGTCTGGGCGCCGGCCGATGGTGCTGGCTTGTGGCAGGCGGTGCAGCAGCTGCGCCGTCAGGGTGTGCGCGTGGTACAGGCGCTGCCCGGGCAGGATGCGGCTTCGGCTACCGAAGCGGGCTGCGACCAGCAACTGCTGGTTCGCGATGGCAATTGGCAGGTGGCTGCGCTCTGAGGCGCGTCACTTCGAGTTTTCGCCGGCCGCGGCCGGCACCGAACATCCACGATGGGGATAAGAGTTATGGGTAAGAATGTCGTAGTCCTGGGCACCCAGTGGGGTGATGAGGGCAAAGGCAAGATCGTCGACCTGCTGACCGACCAGGCTGCTGCCGTGGTGCGTTACCAGGGCGGCCACAACGCTGGTCATACTCTGGTCGTCGCCGGCGAGAAAACCGTTCTGCACCTCATTCCGTCGGGCATCCTGCGTGAAGGCGTGCAGTGCCTGATCGGCAACGGTGTGGTGCTGGCGCCCGACGCGCTGATGCGCGAGATCGCCAAGCTGGAAGAGAAGGGCGTGCCGGTGCGCGAGCGCCTGCGCATCAGCCCCTCCTGCCCGCTGATCCTGTCCTTCCACGTGGCCCTGGACCAGGCTCGCGAGAAGGCCCGCGGCGACGCGAAGATCGGCACCACCGGTCGCGGCATCGGCCCGGCCTACGAAGACAAAGTGGCCCGTCGTGGCCTGCGCGTGGGCGACCTGTTCCACCGCGAGCGCTTCGCCGCCAAGCTGGGTGAGCTGCTGGACTACCACAACTTCGTCCTGCAGAACTATTACAAGGAACCGGCCGTCGACTTCCAGAAGACCCTGGACGAGTGCATGGCCTATGCCGAAGAGCTGCGTCCGCTGATGACTGACGTGACCTCGACCCTGCACGACCTGCGCCGCGCCAACGAGAACATCATGTTCGAAGGTGCTCAGGGCTCGCTGCTGGACATCGACCACGGCACCTATCCGTTCGTCACCAGCTCCAACACCACCGCAGGCGGCACTGCCACTGGTTCGGGCTTCGGTCCGCTGTACCTGGACTACATCCTGGGTATCACCAAGGCCTACACCACTCGCGTGGGTTCCGGCCCCTTCCCGACCGAGCTGTTCGATGACGTTGGCGCACGTCTGGCCAAAGTCGGTCACGAGTTCGGTGCCACTACCGGCCGTGCCCGTCGTTGCGGCTGGTTCGATGCTGTCATCCTGCGTCGCGCCATCGAGATCAACAGCCTGTCCGGCCTGTGCCTGACCAAGCTGGACGTCCTCGACGGCCTGGAAACCGTGCGCATCTGCACCGGCTACCAGAACGCCGCCGGTGAGCTGCTGACCGATGCACCGACCGATGCCGACAGCTACATCGGCCTGCAGCCGATCTACGAAGATCTGCCGGGCTGGAGCGAGTCCACCGTCGGCGTGCAGAGCCTGGAAGGCCTGCCGGCCAATGCGCGTGCTTACATCAAGCGCATCGAGGAACTGGTCGGTGCGCCCATCGACATCATCTCCACCGGCCCGGACCGCGCCGAGACCATCGTCCTGCGCCATCCGTTCGGCTGATTCCAAGCTGAATGCCACAACGGGCCGCTCATGCGGCCCGTTGTCGTTTCCGGGGCATTCTGCGCGACGGCACGCGCTTTGCTGGTGAAACGGATTGGCGCGCTCCGCGCCAGACATCCGTTACATCCGGAGGAAGCCCGCCGTGTCCGCCGTCCTGTCTCTTCTGCGCAGCCGCCTGCTGCGCCCCGCTTTTATCGCCCTGGGGATTGCGCTGCTGGTGCAGTTGCTGATTGCCCTGTGGCTCACCCGTAGCACTGTTTATGGCCTTGTCGGCGATCTGGGTGCGCGCCTGGGTAACGAATCGCAACGCCTGGCCGGTGAGTTGGAAGAAGCTGGTCGGGAGGTCACCTCCGGCTTGAATGACCTTTCTGCGCGCACCCGGGAGCGCCTGGGTTCTGCGCTCTCCGCGCGACTGGAGGAAGAGCAGGGCGAATTGCGTCGGGGGCTGGAGCAAAGCCTGCGCCAGTCCGCCACCGAATTGGCGCAACTGTTGGCCGCCGTCGCGCCTAAGGCCATGTGGGATAACGATGTGCCGGTGCTGTCCGACTATGCTCGGCGCGCTCAGGCCAATCCCAATGTGCTCTTCGTGGTCTATGACGATCCGCAGGGCCAGCACCTGACTCGCTATCTGAACCGCGAGGATGCGCGGGTCAAGGCGCTGCTCGACAAAGGCAAGGGCGAGCGCGCGCTGGACAAAGTGCTGGAAGCGGCGAGCCATGATGATTCGGTGTTCCTCGTCGAGGCGCCAATCAGTCCTAACGGTGTGGTCATCGGGACGGTGCGCCTGGGGGTGTCCACCGATGCCATCGAGAAGCAGATTGCTGCGCTGGACCAGCGCTTCTCCGCCCTGGTCGCCAGTGGTGATCAACTGGTGGGCGATAGCCTCGCCGGCGCTGCGGCCGATAGCACCAAGGCGCTCAAGGCGCGTCTGCAATCGGCAAAGCAGGCGGCGGACGGCATGAGTCAGGGGGCGAAGGCGTCCATCGAAGACGCCGCTGGGACCCTGCGTTGGCGTATCGGCATGGGGCTATTGTTGGTTGGGCTCGGTGTATTGCTGTGCCTGGCGGTGGTGCTCGGTCATCGCGTGGTGAATCGCTTGCGCCTGCTGATCGACGCGCTGAACGATCTCGCGGCCGGGGAGGGCGACCTGACTCGCCGCGTGCGGCTGGACAGCCGTGATGAGTTGGGTGAGATGGCGACGGCGGTGAACCGTTTCGTCGACAAGCTGCAGCCTATCGTGCGCGAGGCGGGGCAGGTGGCGCAGCAGACCGGCAGTGAAATCGCCGCGCTGGCCAGCCGCAGCGCCAGTGCCGAGGCGGCGGCAGATCGGCAGCGCAATGAAGTGGCCGGCAGCCTGGAGGCGCTCTCCGGCATGGCAGCGGAAGCGGAAATGGAAAGTCGCTCCATGCAGGCGGCACTGGCGCGGGTTGGTGAGATCCGCAAGGCGGCGCAGGACAATGCGGCCATCGCGCGCAAAGTGGGTGGTCTGATCGAGACCCTTGAATCCCGCGTGCAGAGTGGCGCTGGCGTGATCGAGCGCCTGGCGCGGCAGAGCGAGCAGATCGAGGTGGTGCTTTCGGTTATTCACGGCATCGCCGAGCAGACCAACCTTCTTGCGCTCAATGCTGCCATCGAAGCGGCGCGCGCTGGCGAAAGCGGACGTGGTTTTGCCGTGGTGGCGGACGAGGTGCGCGCGCTGGCCAGCAAGACCCAGCAATCCACCGGCGATATCCAGTCGCACATCGGTGCGCTGCAGCAGGGTGCGCGCGAGGCGGTATCCGCCATCGGTCAGGCGCGCGAGCAGGCGGTGCAGGGCTTGGCCGCGCTGCAGGACAGTGAGCGGCTACAGCGTGAGGTTCAGAGTGCCGTGGAAGAGGTGCACGGCGCTATCGAAGCGGCTACGCATTCTGCGCAACAACAGGCAGCCGGCGCTGCGGCGGTGCGTGGGCGGGTCGAGGTGATCCATGCCGAGGCGAGTCTCGCGGCGGAAGCGGTGAGTGCGACGGCTAGCAGTGGGCGCGTGCTTGATGGCCTGGCAGGGCAGCTGCGCGCCAGTCTCGGGCAATTCAAGGCGTGAAGGTGCGCAGGGCTCTGCCTTTTTCGTAGGGGCGGACTTTGTCCGCGATTGATTACCGGCAGCTTGGAGCCGGCCTGTTGCACATCGCGGACAAAGTCCGCTCCTACGCGAGGTTTGGGTTCCGGATAGCGGAAAGCCGAAAACGAAAAAGCCGAGCAGTGCTCGGCTTTTTCGTTTGAAGATGGTGCCCAGGAGAAGACTCGAACTTCCACGGTGTTGCCACCGCTAGGACCTGAACCTAGTGCGTCTACCAATTCCGCCACCTGGGCACTGGAGTCGATGATTACTCATCG